>CALRVC020000034.1:0-29741 GCA_943371515.1 Synechococcus sp. UW140
ACGGTGGTCGCCTCAATGCCTTCGCCACCGAGCCCCGCATGGAAGTGGTGAGCGCCGAGAGCGGCTGGGGCTTCCACGAACGTGCCGAGAAGCTGAACGGCCGCATGGCGATGCTCGGCTTCATCGCCCTGCTGGCCACCGAATTCGCCCTGGGTGGCGAGGCCTTCACCCGCGGTCTGCTCGGCATCGGCTGATGCGAGCCGGGCTCAGCCCTTGGCTCAGCCTCAGCCTCTGCGCTGCCATGCGATGCCTTGCCTCTCTTCTGGCCGCCCTTCTCCTGGGCGGCTCTTTTGTTTCAGCGGCCTGGGCAGCTCCGCTGGAGCACTATTTTTGCGCTGGTGATCCCCTGGTGGCCGAAGCCCATGCCGGCGCCGTTGACGCGGTAGGTATTCCCAACACCAGTGGCGGCACTGCTCCCGGGGCATTCACTGTTCTGCGTTGGCGCGACCTGAGCCTGCAGCTGCCTCGCAGCAACTCCAACGGGACTCCCAGCTATTCCGATGGCAAGTGGTTCTGGTCTGCCGCTGACCCTGATCACCCCAGTTTGAGCCTGCTGGTGGGCTCCCGTGAAGAGTTTCCATGCAGGCGCTGAGATGGCTGGATTCAGCCCAGTCGCCAGTCCCCTAGCTCGGACATGGCGGCTTCAGCAGCGTTCAGTTCCCGCTCTGTGTTGAGCCAACCCTCGTTGCCCAGTGGCAGGCTCTGAATCTGGCTTTGAAGCCGTTCCTGGAGATGCTGCAGACGACTGCGCAACGCTTCGACCCTGGACATTTTCAGCCAGGTCGCTTGGTCAGTGAAGGAACCGTGCTCCATCGGTGCTGACAGGCGGTTGAGTGGGGCCACAGGAGCCCTTGTGCCGACATCAAGGTTGGCACAAGCTCCACCGGCTGACCTGACCCACTTAAGGTTTTCTTCATACGTCAAACCCATGTCCTCAGCCAGCTCTGATCTGCTCCACTCCTTGGCCTGGCGCTACGCCACCAAGCAGTTCGATGCCGAGCGCAAGATTCCCTGGGAAACCTGGGATGTCCTTGAGCAAGCCCTGGTGCTCACCCCTTCGTCCTACGGCCTTCAGCCCTGGACGTTCCTCGTCATTGACGACCCGGCCCTGCGCAGTGAACTGCGGCCATTCTCCTGGAACCAGGCCCAGGTCACCGAGGCCTCCCATCTGGTGGTCTTCCTGGCTCGACGCCAGATTGAGGAGAGTGATCTCGACCGCCTGATCACCGCCACCGCCGATGTCCGGGGGCAGACACCGGAGCAGTTGGCCGGCTACCGCGAGCTCATGCACAAGGACCTGGTGGCGGGCCCACGCAGCGCCCAGATCGGGGCCTGGTCGAGCAATCAGGTGTACATCGCCCTGGGCTCGTTCATGACGGCGGCGGCCTTGCTCGGGGTGGACACCTGTCCGATCGAAGGATTCTCCCCGCCCGACTACGACCGCCTGCTCTCCCTTGACGGCACCCCCTACCGCAGCTGCGTGGTCTGCGCCGCCGGCTACCGCAGCGCCGACGACAAGCACGCCAGCCTCGCGAAGGTCCGTTATCCACTGGCGGAGCTGATCAAGCACCGCTGAGTCCCCAGGCTCAGCCCGGCTGCGGTGGGTCAGCCAAAGCGGTCGCGGTAACGGTTCACCAGGGCGTTCATACCGATCAGCAGGACCCCCACCCCCACGAACACCACCCCCTTCAGGCCCAGGTCGGCCCGGGCCAGGTCGATCAGCAGCAGCCGAAGCAAACAGAGCACCAGCCCCGCCAGGGCCAGATAACGCAGGGGGTTGTTGCGCAACCAGGTCCCCAGGCAGAACACCAGGAAGGCCTGGGCCGACCAGAGCAACGTCAGCAGCCCGGCATCAAAGCGCCAGTAGATCGCCAGGGCGAGCCCCACCAGCATCGGCAGATCAATGGCCACGAGCCGCTGACTCTCCAGCCGCTGCAGCAGGCCCAAGGGACCAGCCAGAGCCTGTGCAGAACCGATGACCTGCCTGGGAGCCTGCCGGTGATGCAGCACCACGAATGCGATCTGCAACAACACAGCCAGCCCGATCAGCAGCTGATCGCCCGCGCCCCAGTCGCCGCCATCGAGGCGCAGGCGACGCAGGGCGAGCACCAGCTGCAGCAGGCCAAGCCAGCTGATCGGCAGGGCATAGAGCCTCCCACGTGACTTGACGAAGCGTCTGCCATGACGACTGATCAACAGCAGGGCCAACCCGGCCCAGGCCGGAGCCCGCGCCGCAGGGGACAGCTCCCAGAGCAGGATCAGGTTGAGATTCAGCAGCACCGCTTCCAACAGGCAGGAGCGCAGGCGCCTCCAGCCGGGGTAGGTGGTCAAGGGTTGGTGGTCGCTGATTCGCCACCAGCGCAGCAGCACCGCCAGGCCCAGCCCTTCCAGCGGCCATCTCCAGAGCATCACCCCGAACTGCGCCGTTGAGGGCAGCACCCAGACAGGCCAGACCATCAGCACTGTCAGCAGATACCCCGCACCCACCAGCAGCAGGGTTCGTGCCGTCCGCGCCGAGCTCCGGGCCGCCAGATCCGCCAGGGGCAGCGCCAGCAGCAACCAAGCCGTGGCCGGCAGCAGTGCTGAGAGCGGAGCGAGCAGCAGCTGAGCGGCCAGCCCCAGATCCACCGCCAGAAGCACGATGGCGGCCTGGCGGGCCCGCCCACCGGCACCGACCTGCAGCAACAGCCCCGCCAGCAGCAGCAGGGGCAGCAGGCGCAGGCTCAAGGGGGCGGGCAGCCAGGGAGCTGTCAGCAGCAGATTCAGCCAGGCCAGCCCATGCACCACCAGGCCGGCGGCCTGGGCTCCCGCCAACACCCCGGGCGCCTGCAGCCGCTTCGCCAGCACGACCATCGCGCCCAGCGCCACCAGCGCCAGCCACTCCATCCAACCGCCTGCCAGGGCCTGCACCCCCGCACTGACCACCAGCCCAGCACTGAGCCAGCCCAGGCTCGGCCTGGGTCGGGCCTGGGGCCTGTCCGGAGTTGCCCTGGCCAGATCGACTGAGGCGGCCAGGGCTGCCGCCGCCCCCAGCAGCAGAGTGATGGCGTTCTGGGTGCTGCTCGGTCCGATCGACGGGATCAGGCCCACCAGCGCCAGCACCACTCCGAAGCCCAGGCTCAGACCCCAGCTGATCCGTGGCCACCAGCGATCACCACCGGCACCGGCAAGACGCAGGAACACCAGGCAGGCCAGCAGCACGGCCAGGAGCAGCACGAGCCCGTTGGCCAGCAGCGGTCCGAGGCTGAAGAGTGCGCTGATCACCAACGACTGGGCGATCAACTGCTCGCCCCGCTGCAACCAGACCTCACCGCTGCGGTCGGCGCGCCGGGCCAGAGCCAGGGCCAGCAGGGCCGCCAGGCCGCAGCCGAAGGCACGGCCCCACGGGCTGGCCGGATAGGCCAGCAAGGCGAGCGCCAGGGCCAGCCAGTTGGTGAGCAGGGCCAGCAGGGGCAGCAGCTTGAAGGCAGCGGGCCTGGCCCGGTGTCCATGCACCACCAGCACACCGGCACCGAACACAACCACGGCGGCGGCCAGGCCAACGGGTCGCAGGCCTTCGTTGCGGAAGGGCAGATCGGTCTGGAGATACCAGACCCAGTGGTGCAGCGCCGCGGCCCCACTCACGATCAGCAGCTCCCCATCCCAGCGGCGGCGCTGGGCCAGAACGAGGCCGATCAGGACGATGGCGCTGGCTGTGGCCAGGGCCATCGCCGAGGGGGGCACAATCGCCAGTGGCACCAGCGAGAACACCAGGTGGGCGGCGGCCAGGGCCTGTCGCCGTGATCGCCAGGCCAGCAGCAGGTTCAGACCGATGCCCAGCAGCAGCATCGCCAGAGCGGGCAGAGGCTGGTCGATCCACTGCATCCCCAGGCCTGGCAATCCCCCTGCCGCAGCGCAGGCCAGCAGGACAATGGCCCCGGCGGCGCTGCGGATCCATTCGGAGAGCTCCCGCCAGCTGGGCCGCCGGGCCAGCCAGAGGGAGAGCCCCGCCAGGGCCCCCGCCGCCAGCAGGGTGAGCAGGAACCGCTGGGCGGGCTCCAGCCGGTAGGCGCTGTGCAGCAACAGAAAGGTGACCCCGGCCACCACCGCCGCGGCCCCCAGCCGTCCAGTCCAGTTCTCGATGCCACTCTCAAGCCGCTTGGCCAACGAACGCCCCTGGGCGGAAGACCCGGGAGGTGGGGGTGGAGCGGAGGGTGTTGGTAACGCCAGCGGCGGCAGCCTCGGCGGCCTCATGCCGGCTGAGCCGACACCAGTCTCAGGTCGCTGCCGCGCCTCCAATCCCCGGAGCGGCAACCGCTCGGTCTGATCAAAACCCTCGAGCCCCTCCAGTCTCTCCAGCCGTGCCTCGAGCCGCTCCAGCCGCTCCAGCAGCTCTGGCGCCATCACGCCTCCCGCACTCCCCCGCCGCCCCCTGTTCAGCAGCCAGCCCAGGCCCAGCACCGCCAACACCAGCAGCAGGACGGTGAACCCGATCAGGGCGAGCAGCGCCAGCACAAACTCCATCACGGCCCTTCGGGCGGGATTCCAGCCCTGAACCTCAGGGATGAAAGGGGCACCGGACCGCCAGGGTCACAAGGGTTCACAGCCCCCGGTTCCGCCTTCAGGATCATGGGGCGAGCAAGGGGCCAGGGCCATGGACGAAAGGGGACCCCGCTGGCTGGTGCCCGGCGACTGGGACGGGCTGCTCGGACTCGGACTGGACAACCTGATCCAGATCCTGCTGATCCTCAGCCTCTGCCGTGGCGTGCTCAGTTATCCCGATGGCCTGATCTTCGGGGTGATCCTGCCGGCCACCGGCGTGAGCCTGGTGGTGGGCAATGCCGCCTATGCCTGGCAGGCCCATCGGCTCGGCCGGCTGGAGCGCCGCTCCGACCGCACCGCCCTGCCCTACGGCATCAATACGGTGAGCCTGTTCGCCTATGTGTTCCTGGTGATGTTGCCGGTGAAGCTCACGGCCCTCAGCCAGGGTCTGGGCGACGCCGAAGCCGTGCGGCTCTCGTGGCAGGCGGGACTGATGGCTTGCCTGGGCTCGGGAGTGATCGAAACAGCGGGGGCCTGGTGCGTGGGGGGGCTGCGGCGCTGGCTGCCGAGAGCAGCCCTGCTCTCCACCCTGGCCGGCATCGCCCTGGGATACATCGCCCTTGGCTTCCTGCTGCGCACCTATGCCCATCCCGTGGTGGGACTGGCGGTACTGGCTGTGATCCTGCTCACCTACTACGGCAACCTGCGCCTGCCCATCCCCGGCGGCCTGCTGGCGGTGCTGCTCGGCATCGCCCTGGCGGCGGCCACCGGCTTGCTGCGCCTGGATCCCGTCAGCTGGCAGACCAATGCCGCCCAGATCGGCTGGCACCTGCCCAGGTTTCAGCTTGGGGCGCTCTGGCAGGCCCGCGACCAGCTGCTGCCCTGGATCGGCGTGATCGTCCCGATGGGCCTGTTCAACATCCTCGGCTCGCTGCAGAACCTGGAGAGCGCCGAAGCCGCTGGCGACCGCTACCCCGTGAAGGGATCACTGCTGATCAACGGTGTGGGCACGATCGCGGCGGCGCTGCTGGGCTCCTGCTTCCCCACCACCATCTACATCGGCCATCCCGGCTGGAAAGGCATGGGTGCCCGGATCGGCTATTCCTGGCTGAACGGGCTGCTGATGGCTCTGGGCTGCCTGTTCGGCCTCTTTGGGCTCGTGGGGCAGCTGCTGCCGATCGAGGCGGGCATGGCCATCGTGCTGTACATCGGCATCGTGATCGCCGCCCAGAGCTTCCAGGCCACACCCGCGGCCCATGCACCGGCCGTGGTTCTGGGACTGCTCCCCGGGCTGGCGGGCTGGGGTGCCCTGTTGCTCAAGGCCGGGCTGCGGGCCGGCGGTGCCGGGGGGGCAGGGGAACCCTTCGGGCCTGCCCTGCTGCTACCGCTGCAGCAGGCCGATGTCTGGGCGGCCGGAGCCTTTGCCCTTGAGCAGGGCCAGATCGTGGCGGCCATGTTGCTCTCGGCCCTGCTGGTTTACGTGATCGAGCAGCGCTTCCTGGCGGCCTCGGCCTGCGCGGCTCTGGCGAGCGGCGGTTCCTGGTTCGGGTTGATCCATGCCTGGCGCTTCACCCCCGCCGACACCGTCTTGAACCTGGGCTGGGGCACAGGGGCTGAGTGGGCCCTGGGATATCTGGTGATGGCGGCTGTGTTCGCCGCCGCAGCCTGGGGGCAACGGCGCTCCCTGCATGGCGCCCGCTCAATCGGTGACGCTCCACCACGTTGATGCTCCAGATGGCTGGGGCGGATCTACAGCAGAGACAGATCCCACGGAGGGCCCATGTTTCTCAAGTTCCGTCCCGACTCCAGCCTGGTGGAGGTGCTCGACATCAAGCAATTGATGGACCCCTTCGCCAGCTCCGTGACCGGACGCTTCCATGCGGGCGAAGAAATCCAGGAGCCCCAGGCGTTCATCAAAACAGAGCTGGTGTTCCCCTCGGATGAGGAGATGCCTCGCTGCTGGCTCAATCCAGCCTTCCACCAGGGCTGAATGCCTCGCACACTTCTGATCAGTGGCGCCAGCCGCGGCATCGGCCAGGCCATCGCCACCCGCCTGCTGGCTGAGGGCCATCGCCTCAGCCTGGGGGTGCGCTCCCCCCAGCGGCTGGAGAACACGCCGCTGGGGACCTCCTGCCAACTGTTGCTGCATCCCTACGAGGCCAGCGACCCGACCAGTGCCGAGGCCTGGGTCGATGCCAGTGTCGAGCGCTTTGGAGCGATCGACGGGGTGATCCACTGCGCGGGTGTGTTCTCCCGCGCCGGGCTCCTGTTCAGCGCAGCGGAAGCGGCGGAGCCGGAGTGGCTCTGGACCGTGAACCTGATGGGCCCCTGGTGGCTGACGCGGGCGGCCTGGCCCTGGCTGGTACGCAGCGGAGAGGGACGGATCATCACGCTGGTCTCGATGAGTGGCAGGCGGGTGAAGGGCGGCCTGGCGGCCTACGCCACCAGCAAGTTCGCCTTGATGGCCCTCTGCGACTGCATGCGCCAGGACGGCTGGGATGCGGGCATCCGGGTCACGGCCATCTGCCCGAGCTGGGTGAACACCGACATGGCGGCGGCGGTGCAGACCATCGCGCGCGTGGACATGACCCAGCCGGAGGATCTGGCCGCCCAGGTGAGCCTTCTGCTGGCGTTACCTGCCAGTGCCGTGCCCTTTGAACTGGCGATCAGCTGTCAGCGGGAACAGTGAGGGGAAGCAAGGGGCGGCGCTGCGCAAGGATGCGAACCTTGAACGCAGCGGCGGAGATGGCTCGTCTGATCATCGTGCTCAAGCCCCGGGGGCCGGCAGCGGGCCATGAGCTGATCCCCAAGCTGATGCCCGCCCTGCAGCGTCTGGATCCCGAATTCGACCACCAGGGTCCGTCCCATCTCAGCGGCGTGATGCGCGTTCCTCCCCAGGGAATGGTGGTGCAGCTCTTCGCCGATGTGCAGCCCCAGGCCGATGGCCCCGAGCTGGATGTGGTGCTGATGAGCTCCGAGACGATGATCAAAGGTGCGCCCCAGACCCTGCAGGCCTTCACCGAGCTGATCTCCCTCCTTCCCGAACACGCCGGCGACCTGGAGCTGATTTTCCGCTCCGACCGAGACGGTCCCGTGCCCAGGCAGGGATCCCGGCCTCTGGCCACCCAGAGCTGAGCGGCTGTGCCACGACCTGTGCTGGTGATCGCCAGCGGCAACCGCCACAAGATCCGCGAGATGGAGGCCCTGCTGGCCCCGCTTGAGCTGGTTATGACTCCCCAGCCCGAGGGACTGGAGGTGGAGGAGACAGGCAGCACCTTCGCCGAGAACGCCCGGTTGAAGGCGGAAACCGTGGCCCGGATCACCGGCCGCTGGGCCCTGGCCGATGACTCGGGTCTGGCGGTGGATGTCCTCGGTGGCGCCCCGGGGGTGTACTCGGCTCGCTACGCCCAGGGCGATGAGCAGCGCATGGCCCGCCTGCTGGGGGAGATGGGAGACACCCCCTACCGCAGCGCTGCCCTGATCACTGCCCTGGCCGTGGCCGACCCCAGCGGCAGCACCATCCTCGAAGCAGAGGGGATCTGTCGGGGGGAGATCCTGCGCCAGCCTGTGGCCGCCGCCGGCTATGGCTACAACCGGCTGCTGCACGTGCGTGAAGCGGGCTGCACTCTCGCTGAGATGCCCCCCCATCAGCTGGAGAAGCTCGGCAGCCGCGCCAAGGCCCTGCACGCTCTGGCGGTCGATCTGCCTCAGGTGCTGGGGCTGAACGGTGCGTAGCTGGCGACCTGATGCAAGTCAGCGGTTGATGATCTCGATCGCCCGCAATGCGGCGGCAGCGGCTTCGTCGATGTCCCCCTCGCGGCCGGCCAGAGTGAGCCGTCCGTAGGCGCCCACGGCCTTCACATCCACCACGGTGATGTTCGACGACTTCTCGGCCTCGTTGGCGGCGATCAGCACATAGCCAGCCGGTTCGGTCTCGAGGATGAACATGCTCATGCCGGCCTGGATCATCGAACCGCGCCGGTTCTGGCGGTTGATCAGCACCGCATGGTCAGGGGTGATGGCCCGGATGATCTCCTCCCAGGTGACCTCGCAGCGACCGCGCCGTTCCACCGTGGTGCCCATCGCTTCCACCACGGCCTGGCCGGAGAGCAGCACGCTGCTCTGATCCCGGTGGTAGAGGGCCAGCGACCCGAAGGCGCGCTCCACCACCTTCTGGCCGAGGCGCACGGTGCTGGCCTTGAGGGCGATGTCGGTGAGGCGGTGCACGGCCATGCCCGGGGCCACCTCCAGCCAGAGACAGGCATCGCCGGGAATGGGCAGGAAGCCCTGGGACACCGTGCCCATGTAGGCGGCCAGCTGGGGCTGCAGCGAGTCGAGAAAGACGTAGGCGCGCAGCTCGATCGCCTGACGAGGTTGCACCACGGGACTGTGGCTGCCGGTGAGACGAACCTGACGACCTCGACCTGAATCGTTCGGCGGGCGGGAATCCATCCGTGACGAACGGGGCATCAAGGCGACCTGTGGGATGGATGGTGCGACGACCTGGGCGAACAGGCCGAATCCCCAGGGGACTGGGTTCTCGAGGAAGCAGCCGGATCCTACCCTTCGGCCCCTTCTGGTTTCTTGCTCCGGAGCCCCTGCCCCCTTGCGCGCCCGGGCTCAGCCGATACCTTCGCCTTCAAGACCCCTGAGAATCAGCGCCGTGGCTTCGAAATCCAGCAGCACGGTGAACACCGCCACCACGGTGAATCCCACCGGCAGCGTCCGCAGCGAAACCCAGGAGTCCTTTTCCGAATGGATCAGTGGGGCGATCGAGCAGGGCGTCAAGCCCGAGCAGGCCCTTGCCGTGGTGGGGCTGGGTCTGATGCGCGGCATGGCCAGCACGGGCGCTGAGCTGCCCCTGCTCGAGCTCGACGCCGAAGCCGAGGGATCCGCCACCGTTTCGAGCTTGAAGGGCCGCCTCGAGGCGATTTCCCTGGCTGTCCAGACCGGAGCCCCCCTGACCACCCAGGAGGTGACCCTGCTGCTGGGGGCCCGGCCCGGCACCGCCGTGGTGCGCCGGGCCGGCATCACCGCCCAGCGCCTCAGCCGCAACGTCTGGCAGCTCAGCCGCGCTGGTGAGGAACGCACCTCCGCCTCGGTGGGCTTCAGCGATGGCTTCCGCCGTCGCCTCTGAGATCCCCCTCACCTCTTCGGTTCCCGCCCCCGCCGCGATGCCGGGCACGCCCCTGTTTCATCTGGCCTTTCCCGTCGTCGACCTGGAGGCCACCGAGCGCTGGTACGTGCAGGGGCTGGGCTGCCGGCGCGGACGCCGCAGCGCCGAGGCCCTGGTGCTGGAGCTGGGCGGGCATCAGCTGGTGGCCCATCTGGAGCAGGGGACGACCCAGAACCAGACGGGCATCTACCCCCGCCACTTCGGTCTGGTGTTCGCCAGCGCCGAGGAGCTCGATGCCCTTGAGCAGCGGGCCCGCGCCCAGGGCCTGCGGCTGGGGGGCGAGCCGCGCCTGCGTTTTGCCGGCACCCCCCTGGAGCACCGCAGTGTGTTTCTGATCGATCCCTCGGGCAACTGGCTGGAGTTCAAGCACTACAGCAACCCTGAGGCGATCACCGGCCTGGAGCATCACCCACTGGTGGGTGAGCGTCGTGGAGATCGCTCCTGAGCTGGCGGTGGTCAGAAATCCACCAGCTCGTAGATCGACATCCTGGCGATCCCCACCTGCTGGGCCACGGGATTCGGACCGGCCGGGAACGCCACCACTGCAAATTGATAGACATCGGCGCTGGCTGGGTTGCTCCAGGGCCGCAGCGCCACCGTCACGGTCTGCCCAGGCGCGGGCGGCGACGGGAAGGTGATGCGAAACAACCGGGTGGCGTCGTCGAAGTTGGCCTGGACCGGCACCGGCGGACCTTCCCGCCTGGGTTGGCCCAGGAAGGCGCGCGTGCGGGAGTCATCGAAGGAGAAGCGCCAGTCGGCACCCGAGATCTGACGGATCTCCAGTGCCCCCAGACCCGCTCCGGCCTCCTCGGGCATCTCGATCGTGACGTAATACTCTCCGCCCCGATCAAAAACTGTGGAGTTGTAGGTGCGCCAGCGCAATTTCCAGGGGGCGCGCAGGAAGAACGTCTGCTCCCCCAGCTCGACGGCAGCGGCCGGTGCGGGCACGAGCGGGAACGGTGCCCAGAAGGCCAGGGCGGCGGCCGAGGCGGCCAGGACCCTGAAGCCGCGCTGCGGGGCCCTCATCGGCTGATCGGCTCCAGGCTTGGCTCTTGGCGCTGAAATGGCCTGGGGTCCTGGTCGCGGCGGTGCCGGCTCGGCAGCACCGACAACGGGTCCTTCTGGCCCTCTGCCGCAAGCATGGTGGCCCCGAGGGCCTGGCGCAGCCGCCGGGCGGCGTGCAAGGGCATGTCGCGGGGCACGCTGATGCGATCGCGCAGGTAGCCAAGGCCCGCGGCGGACCCCGCCGGTGGCAGGGGCAGAGATGATCCCACCAGCCCTGTGAGGGCGCAGCGCAGGGCCCGATCGAAGCGCTCCGGTGCATCTGGGTTGACCGCTGCGATCGCCTGGCGATGCTTCACAACCCGTGCCAGAGCCACCAGCGCCGAGTCCTCCGGCTCCGGCTGGGAGGTTTCCGGATCAGGGCTGGCCACGGGCCAGGGTCCTTCATCCACGCGGCGCTGGGCAGCCTGTTGCTCCGGGGTGGTCCAGGCGTGACAGCCGCCCATCTGGGGGGGGAGATCGTGAGCGTGGGTGTGGAAGTCGCTCTGGGTGCCCAGGTAGCTGGGTCGGGTTTCCATCGCGGCGAACCAGGCCCCGATCGCCGGGTGACGGGAGCGCAGGTGATAGCCCTTGTAATAGAAGAGGCTGGCGCTCATGCGCTCGATGTAGGGGGTGATCACCACATCGGCGCTGCTGAACGTCTCCAGCAGGTAGGGGCCCGGGGTGGAGCGCAGAGCCTCATCCACCGACCCGGCCACCCGATCGAACTGGGCGGCGGCCCGCTCCTCCTGGACCGGGCTCAGCCCTGGGCTGCTCAGCCACTGGCACCAGGCCCGGAACAGAACACGCTCCAGCTGGCGCAAGGGCAGCACCGCCGGGTCCGTCATGCCCAGGGCCAGGGGGCCGAAGGCCCGCTCCAGGGCCAGCAGGATGTCGTCGCTCTCGATGATTGTGCGGCCATCGAGCTGGAGGGCCGGCAGCATGCCGGAGGGCACCAACTGGCGGAACCAGCGCTCCTTCTCGCCATAACAGAACATCGTGACCTTGCGGATCCGGTAGGGAATCCGCTTCTCCTCCAGCCACAGCCACACCTTCTGGCAGTAGGGGCACCAGGCGTGGTGATCACGGAAGAGGGTGACCCTCACATCCGCTTCGCTGGCACCGAAGAGGCGCAACAGGGCCTGGGCGTTGCAGGAGCCGTTGACCCGGTCGGGTTCGGCCGGTGCCAGCGCCGTCAGTTGCTCCCAGCTGAGGGGGCCTGAGGACTCAGGCGTCGGGGCCATCCACACCAGTTCAATCCCATGATCTCAGTGGCTTCAGGCTAGGAGCCGACGACCGGCCTCTCGCGCTGCGGTGCCCTGATTCCTAGCGTCTGGCCTGGATGTTTCCCCTCCATGTTCGACGCTTTCACCAAGGTTGTGGCCCAGGCTGATGCCCGTGGCGAGTTTCTCAGCCCCGCCCAGCTTGATGCCCTCGGCGCCATCGTCTCCGGCAGCAACAAGCGGATGGATGCCGTCAATCGCATCACCTCCAACGCCTCCAAGATCGTCACCAACGCCGCTCGCGATCTGTTCGATCAGCAGCCGGCCCTGATCGCCCCCGGCGGCAACGCCTACACCCATCGCCGCATGGCTGCCTGCCTGCGCGACATGGAGATCATCCTCCGCTACGTCACCTACGCCGTCTTCACCGGCGATGCTTCCGTCCTGGAAGATCGCTGCCTCAACGGCCTCCGCGAAACCTATCTCGCCCTCGGCGTCCCCGGCGCTTCCGTGGCTGAAGGGGTCCGCAAGATGAAGGATGCCGCCATGGCTCTCGTCAACGACCGCAACGGCATCACCCCCGGTGACTGCTCCGCCCTCGCCTCCGAGATCGGCACCTACTTCGATCGCGCCGCCGCTGCTGTCGGCTGAGGGCCACTCCAGGACTGACCAGCATGGGCCAGCCACCGGATCGGGTTGGCGGGGCTTGCCGCAATCGAAGCAGGTGACGCTCCACACCCCAATCCGGGACGAGAAGGGCGAGACTCAAATGGCACCAGCGAGCGACAGGCTGCTTCATCAGTCTCAGCAGCACGGGAACGGTGCAGCAAAAAGCCCCGGACAACTGTGGCCTTTCTGCTGAAGTACTGATGCTCTCCTAGAGCGTGAAGTGGCCTCGGTCACATCCGGCCACAGCTGTGGCCCCCAGGAACACACCACAGCCACAGGTCAGCGGCAACGTGGGCCCGTGCCTGATCTCCACCGCCACCACCGACCGCCCCGGCCGCCTTGGTGGTTGATTGCCGGCGTGCTGATGACGCTCTGCCTGAGTGGATCGGGCTGGCTCAGCTGGCAGCATCCCCAGCGCCCGTCACGCCAGGCCGCCCAGGGCAGCGGCGCAGGATTCCTCCATCCAATCCACGTAGGTTGATCGCTGCTGCACCTCCCCGCTTGACCGTTCTGCACACGCTGCTCACGGCCACCGCGTCGGTGGTTCTCACCGCCACGGCTGCCTTCGCCGCCCCAGCCGCCTCCCTGCTCAAGGGGCTGAAGCTGCCGGTCCCAAGCGCTCTGCCCAGCCTGTTCGCCGCCAATGCCGTGGGGCAGATCAGCCTCAACGGCCAGCTGGGCGGCACCCCCGAGGGCCTGCTCGCCAAGCTGCGCGCCTCGTTGAGCAGCCAGGGCTACCGGGAGCGCACGATCAACACCGTTTCGGGTCCATGGGGCCTGAATCTGGTCTTCGATCCACCAGCTGGCACCAGCGTCGATGGCACCCCAGACGGCAAGACCGCCGTGCTGGTGCTGCAGGCCACGGCGCTCGCTCCTGGCAAGCTCAATCTCAACGTGCGCTACGAAGGCCTCTAGGGGGCTCCCTTAGGCTGAAAAGCCGCTGCTGGAACGGGTTTGCAGGACGCCCCCTCGATGGAGATGCTGACCCTGTTCCCCCGCTACGTGCTCAAGGGGCATCTGCCGGACAGTCTGCTCTCCGAGCTCATCACCCTGGCGGGGCAGGTGCTCGCCGATCCGGAGTCCTCTCCGGACGCCTCGGTGAAGCTGGCTGGTCAGCTGGATCAGCAGCGACAGCTGGCCCCCCAGCACCCGGCCGTGACCAGCCTGGCCAGCACGGTGATCCTGCCCGGATGTGACCACTGGATCCGCCATGTGATGGAGCGGCAGCCCCCCCAGGGCCGTGGTCCCTGGATACCCGGGCGATACGGCCTGCAGCTGGTGGATGTCTGGCTCAATGCCCAGCGCGGCGGCGACTACAACCCGGTCCACACCCACGGAGGCAGCTTCTCCGGGGTGGTGTTCCTGAAGGTGCCCCCCCAGATCCGGCCCGACAGCTTCGACGGTCAGCTCTGCTTCCACGGACCGGAGGACTGGCACATCCAGAGCTTCCACACCGGCATGGTCCACTACGCCCATCCGGTACCGGGTGACTTCTACGTGTTTCCCGCCTGGCAGCCCCATTCGGTGCCGCCATTCCGAGGTGAGGGAGTGCGCTGGTCGCTGGCGTTCAACGTGATGGCCGTGCCGCAACCGGCCGGGCTGCGGCCTCCGAGCGCCACGGCCAGCTCCACTCCCAACGCCAATGTGAACCTCTCCCTCTCCAGCCGCCGCCCCAAGCCCGGGGGCTTTTCCTGAGGACGATTGGCACGGTCGCCGGCTCGGGCCTGCCACGATTCAGCCTGCATGCATGTCTTGCTGTGAGCAGCGCCAGCGCCGAAATCCTCCCCACGGCTTCCGCTCAGCAGAGCCTGGCCTGGCGCAACGCCTGGTATCCGGTGGCCTTTCTACGCGATCTGGATCCGGACAGGCCCACGGGGTTCACCCTCCTTGGCGACGACCTGGTGCTCTGGTTCGACCGCAAAGGAACGGCCGGGTCTGAAGCGGCTGGCGGCCAGTGGCGGGCCTTCGCCGATGTCTGCCCCCACCGTCTGGTGCCGCTCTCCGCGGGGCGGCTCAACGCCGCCGGTGAGCTGGAGTGCCCGTACCACGGCTGGAGCTTCGACGGCCAGGGCCGCTGCACCGCCATCCCCCAGGCCAGCGCCGGCAGCCAGCCCAGTGACCGGCGCAGCTCCTGCCGCGCCTACGCCACCGCCACCGGCCAGGACATGCTCTTCGTGTTTGCCGGCGCACCCGAGGCGGCCGTCGCGGTGCCCCTGCCCCTTGTTCCCGTCCTGGAGGACATGCAAGCCGGCTGGCTGGTGCAGGACACCTTCCGCGACCTCCCCTACGACGCCCTCACCTTGCTGGAGAACGTGCTCGATGTGAGCCACGTGCCCTTCACCCATCACGCCACGGTGGGCCGGCGCGAAACGGCCGGCCCGGTGGACCTGCGGCTTGAGCAGGCCGGCCCCGGGGGGTTCAGCGGCGTCTGGGAGGAGGGCCCGCGCCGGGGCAAGCTCGGCAGCCAGTTCACCACCTTTCTGGCTCCGGGCCTGATGTGGCACGACCTCACGGCCCGTGGTTTCGCCCGCATCCTCACCGTGGTGTACGCCACACCGACCCGGCCGGGGGAGTGCCGGTTGTTTGCCCGCTTCCCGTTCCAGTTCGAGTCCCCCTGGCCTGGCCGGCTGCTGCGCCTGCGCCCCCAGTGGCTCCAGCACATCGGTAATCACACCGTGCTGGAAGACGATCAGATCTTCCTGCACTGGCAGGAGCGGGTGCTGGAGGCCCGGGGCGGCAGTGCGGCCCTCAGCCGCGCCTGCCACCTGGCCACCGGCGCCGACACCTACGTCAAGGCTCTGCGCGACTGGGTGGTGAGTGGGGCGGGCGAGCCGTTCCCGGATCAGCCGCTGCCGCCACGCCTGGGTCGCAGCGCGCTGGTGGAGCGCTACGAGAGCCACACCCGCCACTGCCGCAGCTGCTCCGGTGCCCTGCGCCGGATCCGGCGCTGGCGGCCCCTGCTGCCGCCCCTGGCCTGGCTGAGCCTGCTGGCGATCGCCTGGTTCCACACCCCCCTGGCCCTGGCCGCCGGCGTGGGCGTGGCCGGCCTGGCAGGCACCGGCTTCTGGAAGCTCGGCCAGTGGGAACGCCTGCTGCTGGCCGGCAGCGACCGCCCGCCCCGCAACAGGAGCTGAACGGTTGCCGGGCCATCGCCACCGGTGCATCCACCTGGGCATGTCCCTCAGCCGCTGTGCACCACCGGGATGTCGGCCAGGCGGGTGGTCGCGGCCCGCGACAGACGCTGGCGCTTCATCGCCCAGGCCGGTTGGAGGCCGCAGGCCGCCCACTGCACCGTGCCGCGGCCGTAGCGGCGGTTGAGGCCGTCGATGGTGGCCATCAGCTCCTCCCGGCGCCGTTGCTGCTGCGGCGACAGCGGCACCAGCAGATGGTGCTGCAGCTGCTCCAGCTGCTGCAGGTTCTGCAGCAGCACACCGGCTTTCTGCAGGGGCTTGTGGGGCCTGAACAGGCGTTCGGCCAGGGGCAGGGCGGCGGCCAGCAGCACGGCGGTGTCGTTGCTGGCCAGCGGCAGCGACACGGTGGCGGCATTGGCATAGAGGCGGGTGCCGTTGAAGGGACTGCTGCGCACGAACACGGTGATGGCACCGGCGCGCTGGTGCTGGCGACGCAGCTTCTCGGCGGCACGGCTGAGATAGGTGGCGATCGCCTCGCGCAGCGGGCCCAGCTCGCGGATCGGTTCGCTGAAGCTGCGGCTCACGCAGGTTTCCTGCTTGGCGGGCGGGGCCGCCACCAGGGGCAGGCAGCTGTGGCCCCGCAGCTCCTGCTGCAGGCGCAGCCCCACCACACCGGCTTTGCTGCGCAGCTCACCGCTGGCCAGCTCGCGCAGCTGGAGCGCGTTGGCCACGCCGCGCAGGCGGCACCAGCGCGCGAGCTTGCGGCCGATGCCCCACACATCTTCGATCGCCACGGCCTCCAGCCAGGGGTCGGGATCGGCCAGCGCCCCCAGGTCGAACACACCGCCGTGGGCCGGATCGGCCTTGGCCAGCTTGTTGGCCAGCTTGGCGAGCACCTTGGAGGGGGCGATGCCCACCGCCACCGGCAGCCCCAGGTGGCGCCGCACCTGCTGACGCAGGGCGCGGCCCCAGGCGCTGAGATCAGCGGGGCCACCACCAGAGCCGGCTTGCGCCTTCGGCCGCTGCAGCCGGCCGAAGGCCTCATCGATCGAATAGATCTCCAGCTCCTCCACCCAGGGCTCGAGCGTGAGCATCAACCGCTGGCTCATGTCGGCATAGAGGGCGTAGTTGGAGCTGCGCACCACCACGCCGAGGCGCTCCAGCTCGCGCCGCACCTGGAAGTAGGGCTGGCCCATGGGGATGCCCAGGGCGCGGGCCTCGGCGCTGCGGGCCACGATGCAGCCGTCGTTGTTGGAGAGCACCACCAGCGGCCGGCCGATCAGCGAGGGATCGAGGGCCGCCTCGCAGGAGGCGTAGAAGTTGTTGCCGTCGATCAGCACAGTGGCCCAGGCCATGGGGGAGAACCTCAGAGCGGATGGATCACGTGGATGGCCACCCCCCAGAGGCGGGTGTCGTCGGCGTCGGTCAGCTCCAGGGGTGGATAGGCGGGATGGGCGGCCTCCAGCCGCAGCCGCCCCTGGTGCCGCACCAGGCGCTTGAGCGTGAAGGCCCCCTCCAGCACCGCCACCACCACGCGGCCGTGGCGGGGCTCGAGGCTTCGATCAACGATCAGCAGGTCGCCGTGGTGGATGCCGGCGCCAATCATGGAATCGCCGCTGACGCGCAGGAAGAAGGTGCTGCTGGGGCGGGCGATCAGCTGCTCGTTGAGGTCGATGCCGGTCTCGACGTAGTCGTCGGCGGGACTGGGGAAGCCGGCCGCCACGCTGCCACCCGCCAGGGGCAGCAGCAGGGCCCGGCGGCGCTCGCGCAGCGGCAGGGGCGTGAACGGTTCGCTGAACCCGCCGGCGATGACGGCCGACTGGGTGGCTGGGTGAATGACTGGGTGAGTGACTGGGTCGGTGGTCATGGGCAGCCACTCAGGGATCGCCAGAGTAGTGCATCTGTACTGGCCTTCGTTTCATGGCGGCTGCTTCATGACGGCCGCTTCATGACGGCAGATGTCCCGACGTGACGAGCGGTGTCGCCTGGGGGCCGGAGCCTTGTGCCGGCCGGCCGGCGGGGTGAGAGTGACAGCAACGGGATTCGGAGGCTCCAAGCGATGGACGACACCCCCCCCTGAGCAGCATCCAGGAGCTCGCTGACGATCCGGACCCTGCTCCAACACTCTCATCGGATCACTGGTTTCCCCTGCGGTTTCAGCCGCTTTGTCCTTGCACCGTCTCAGGTGCCCCGGACTCTCTGGGAAACCCCACTGGAACCCTGGCCCCAGGTGCCAGCGTCAGCGGCTCCGCCCTTGAACAACCACCCAATCGATCCCAGTCCTGAACAACCGCATCACCGACGGACACACAACTGAAGACGCGCAACGGCATGGTCTCCATGCCCAACCGACGATCTGATCGATCGTGGAGCGGTTTCCGCTCCGCAGACAAGCGCCCGGTGGCCCCGCCACCGGGCTTTGTTGTGGCCAGCATGGGGCGTATCGATGACGTTGGGGAGCGAACCATGGTGGTGCAGGTGCTGAGCGAGGCGGAGCGCTTCAAGCTCGACCGCTCCGATGACGCCGCCTTCTACGCCGAGCCCCGCTTCGTGCAGCACCTCGACGGCGCCTTTCGCAACCGGCTGAAGGCGCTCTACCGCGAGCGGATCCCGCCCTGCGCGGTGGTGCTGGATCTGATGAGCAGCTGGGTCAGCCATCTCCCCGAGGAGGTCCGCTATGAGCGGGTGATCGGCCATGGCCTCAACGCCCGGGAGCTGGAGGCGAATCCGCGCCTGGATCAGCACTGGTTGCAGAACCTGAACCGCGACCAGCGCCTGCCCCTGGAGGACAGCAGTGTGGATGCGGTACTGATCGTGGCGGGGTGGCAGTACCTGCAGCAACCGGAAGCGATCGCGGCCGAGCTGCTGCGGATCCTGAGGCCCCAGGGGCAGCTGATCGTGGCCTTCTCCAACCGGATGTTCCTGCAGAAAGCGCCCCAGATCTGGACCGACGGCGGAGACCGGGATCACCTGGAGTATGTGGTGCGGGTGCTGGTAGCCCAGGGCTGGCCGCTGCCGGAGCTGGTCGCCGAGTCGACCCGGGCAGAGGGGCCGCTGGGCTGGCTGGGGGGCCATGGAGATCCCTTCTTTGCGGTGATGGCCCGGAAGCCGGGACCGGACCGCCGCGCAGAGCCAACCACGGTTAACAGTTCTTCACACTAGGCTGATTGGAAAGCCGGAACTTCATGACCACCCTTGTCAACGTGATCGGCCCACTGCTTTACATGGGCTGCTTCGCCGTCATCCTGGGTGGCGCCTTCGCGCTGATGGCCCAGAACCTGCGCAACAGCGAGCGAGTCGCCACACCACGCCGCCGCCACCCCGAAGCTCCCAGCCCTGGTGAAGAAGTGATGGTGGTCGACCTCAGCCGTGAGCGGCTCGAGCAGCTTTACCAGCAGGCCTCCTCGGCCGGCCAGGGGGTCTGAGCCGGATTTGACCAGAACCATGGTCTGAGCCTGTTGGAGTGGAAGCAAAAAATCCAAACTGATCCTGCTGCCCCGTCCCTGGCGGTGATCGGTGCAGGGGTAGCTGGTTGCGCTCTGGCGGCCCGGCTGCGGCGGCTGGGCTGGCGAGGGCCGATATCAGCCTCTGGGAATCCGGCCGGGGGGCTGGGGGGCGTGCCAGCACCCGCCGCTCCCGCCGCAACCCTCTGGTGCGTTTCGATCACGGAGCGCCACTGCTCTCGATCAGCGCCGGTCCTGCGCCAACACTGCTGGCTCCTCTGCTTGAAGCGGGCTGGATCGAGCCCTGGTCGGGTGCATTGGCACAACTCGACGGAGAGGGTCAGCTCATCGCCGGAACCACCGATCCGCTCACGCAGGGGGATCTCTACCGAGGCAGGGGCGGCATGGATCAACTCTGCCGGGGGCTGCTGGAGCTCGGCGGCGACGGCCTTGTTCTGAACAGCAGCCAGCTGGTGAGGCGTCTGGCCCGAAGCGGGAGCGGTGGCTGGGATCTGCTCGATCAAGACCATCGCCGGCTGGGCGGCGCCGACTGGCTGGTGCTGAGCGGCACCCTGCTGTTCCTGATCCAACATCCGGCGGATGAGGCCTGGCGACGGCTTCCCTTTCGCCTGCTGAGCTTCGAAGAGGCAGCCCAGAGGCGCTGGGGGCTCTCGCGGCTCTCGATTCAGCCCCTGGACGATGGATGCTGCGCAGTTGTGGCCCACTCCACGGCTGACGTCGCCACGCTTCAGGCTGGCGTGATCGGATCGCGCTCATCGATGGCCAGCCTGGCCGGGGTCACCCCGTCGCCGCAGCGGGAGCAGACACTGATCGACACCCTGGCATCAGCCCTCTCGGCAGTGGTCAAGCCCTGGATCACTCCGCTGGAGCTGGCGGAGGCTGATCCTCAGCTGATGCGCTGGGGGGCGGCTTTCCACCAGCCACCGGGTCTGTCCAGTGAGCTGATGCTCTGCCCACAGAGCCGGATCGGCTTCTGTGGTGATTTCACCAGCGGCCCTGGTTTCGGCCGGATCGAAGGTGCCCTGCGCAGCGGCGAACAGCTGGCGGAGCAATTGCTGACGGCGCTGGGGCCCACGCCAGTGCCGGCTCAGGGACAGCCGGCCTGATCAATACGCTCCAGCCAGCCGTCGGCCTGCTTGGCCAGGTCCGCACCAGCAGCGGTGTAGAAGGCCAGTTGCCGCCGATTGCGAAAGAGGGGCGCGCGCGTGGCCTGCAGTTCGGCTTCGGCGCGATGGCGACAGCGGATCAGCGCATCAAAGTCGATCGTCTCCGCCACTGACTGGTCCGGTTGGGCCTCGTCCACCTGCAGGCTGAGGGTGGGGCAAAGCCGCTGGCGCACGGCCTTGAGCAGGCGAATTTCCTGCTGCAACGCCTGGTCGGCAAGGACCCGGTAACGCTCCTGCAGACTCGGGCAGGTCAGGGCCTGCTGGGCCATGACCGCGGGACTCAGCAGCCAGCTGGCGGCCATCAGAGCAAGGAGTCTGCTCAGCACCGCATCAGCCTCGGGCCCTGCCTGTGAAGTGTATGGGGCCCAGGCTTTCAGGGATTCAGGGCTTCAGGGCTTTCTCCTGCCAGGCGGTCGCCGAACGTCAGCGGCGGCGGTGGTGGTGGTGGGGATGGCCGCCCAGTCCCACAGATGGTTGCCGGCGCAGTTCGCGGGCCGCACGCAGCATCGGCCGCCAGGGCGGCAGGGCTCAACCCATCGTGTTCATTCAAGGCTGCCATCCTGGCGAGGGGAGAGCAATGGCGCGCTCCCTGAGCGGCTTGCCCATGAACCTGCAACGAATCACTCCTGACCTGGGTGCTCTGATGCTGGCGGCTGTCCTGGCCAGCGCGCTCGATCAGGGTCTGCGGCAAGGCCCCGTCTGGAGTCAGGCCATCGAACCCCGTCCCGCCGCTGCCGCCTCCCGGGAGCTTTCCCTGAGTTTTGGAGGTCAGCGCTATTGGCACCGCTTCTCCGCCGGCGGGCAGCATGAATTCACCCCTGGGGAACAGAGCGACCTGACCACCTGGCGCGACATGGTGACCCTCAACGTGCACGAGAACGTGCGCAATGACGACCAGCTGGCGGGCCTGGCCAATGGGGTGCTCGCCAATTACCGCCGGGCGGGCAGGATCATCCGCACGGCCTCGCGGCCCAGAACGGCCGCCCGCCCGGCGGAGCACCTGATCGTGGCTCTGCTGGCGGCACCCGGCCTGGCGGAAGCGGCGGCAGCCCGGGTGCTGCTGGTAGATGGCGTGGGGGTCGTGGTGGTGCGCTCCCGTCGCGACTACGGAGCCCAGGCGGCCGCCTCCGTGGGCGATTGGCTCACCGCCAATGGCCCAGCACTTGAAACCAGTCTGATGACCTGGAACGTGAAGCCCACCCCGGCCCAACTGCGCTAGCTCCGGCGCTGGAGCTCAGCTGCGCCCCACTGGCGGCGCCTGATCGGAGTGGGGTTCATCGGCATCCGCGATGGACAGTACTGGACCGCAGAACTTCCCGTTGAGAGGAGAGTCAAGCCCCTGGTGTTCTGGAGCTGGATGGATCGCGGGCGCAAGCAGCGAGGCCTTGACTCTCCAGTGGACAGGAGACCATACGGTTGGCGAGTTCCGCCTTCCAGCGATGCGCCACTCCTGGCTTCCCGCCCTCCTGATCAGCCTCGGCGCGTTGTCCCAGGCGACTCCTGCTGCCCGGGCGCAGATGGATCCCGCCATGGATCACCAGCATCACAACCACTCGATGCCGTTGCCTGATCCCATGGCGGCACCCATGGACCATGGAGCGCATGCCCATGACGTGGGCCCCGCTGGTGCCACCTACGACTTGCGCTTCATCGACGGCATGGTGCAGCACCACACCGGCGCTCTGCGCATGAGCGAGTTCATCTTTGACATCGGAGAGCCCGGTGTGGGGTCTCTTGGTAAATCGATCTGGCGCGATCAGGCCAATGAAATCCGGGCGATGGGCCTCTGGCGCAAGGCCTGGTATCCCCAGGCGCCGAGCTTTCCGGTGGCGCTGGCGCCCGGCGGTGATCCCAACAGTCTGTCGGGCCTCACTCGCATGAGTCAGGCCCAGATCGAGGGGATACGCATGATGGGCCCCGGGCCCACCAGGGAGAACCGGGTGGTGTGGTTCCTTGAGGGCATGCTCAAGCACCACGGCGGGGCGCTGATGATGGCCCACGACGCCCTGGCCAAGAGCACCAACACCACCATCCGGCGCTTCGCCAGGGACGTGATCCTGGCCCAGAGGGCCGAGATCATCGAGCTGCGCCGCATGCTGGCGGTGGAGGGATTACGCAAGCCTGAGTATCACAAATTCGACGCCCTGTTCCGGCTCTGAACCTCACCGATCAGCACGCCCAGGCCCGATCCGGCCACCACCAGCGTAAGCACCCCGAGAATGGCGGAGTAAAAAGGCTGGAGATTGATCAGCCCGAAGTTGCCGGTGTGCAACTTCATCAACCAAAAGGCCTCGATTCCCTGGGCCGAGAGCAGGCCGTAGAGGGAACCGGAGAGAGCGGTGAGGATGATCGGTAAGGCAGCCAGGGGCACGAGGGCGCGGTGCAGACGGCGCAGTCGATGGTGGCGTTTCATTCGTTCTGCAGCGCCTTGTGCAGCGCCTGCTCATTGGCGCAGGGCATCCAGGCCCCGCCCATGGCAAACACCCCCTTGCACTTCAGTTGGACAGCGCGCCGCTCCGGCTCCTGGCGCGTCGCGTACATCCCCTTGGAATGGGCAGCGGCGGGAGCCGGATTGATCCAGAGGTCAGCGGCGGCGGCCGCGAGCACCAGGGTGAGCAGCATGAGTCCCGCCAGGGCTCCAGACAGAGGCTGAGCTGGGCTGGTGAGCCTGGTCATCTCATTTCGAATTCGAGATCGCCTTCTGATAGGCGGCGAAGGAGCTGCAGGGCATCCATTCCTTACCCATCATCAAGGAGCCGCTGCAGGCGAGCTGCTTGGCCCGTTGTTCAGCTGCCACCTTGGTGGGGAACATGTCGTTGGCCTGGGCGCGGGAGGCCAACGGAGCCACGATCACCGGCGTAGCGACCAGGCCCGCCGTGAGCAGCGGGAGCAGACCGAATCTCGACATGGCAGGAGGTTGCTGGAAGTGAAGCGAGCTTAGAGTCTCCTGATGAGTGGAGAGTCAAGGTGTTGGAGATTGCCCTGCGCCAGCAGCCCTGCACCGGCATGAAGATCGGCGCCCTGGCCGCCCGCAGTGGTGTCCCGGTGAAGACCTTGCGGTACTACGAAGAACTTGGACTTCTGCCTGCGATTGGTCGCAGCGAGGGTGGTTACCGCCTGTTTGATGAAAACAGCCTGCCCAGGCTGGAGTTCATTCGTCGGCTCAAGGCTCTCGGGCTTTCACTGGAAGAGATCCAGAGCTGCCTGGCTGTTCACGATGCCGGTGAACTGCCCTGCCACGACATCCATGTGATGCTCAACCACCAGATTGAGCGCATTGATGCCCGGATGAAGGAGCTGCGTCAGTTACGAGGCGAGTTGCAGGGGTTACTCGCCGACTGGCAGAACGATCCCACCAAGCAGGGTGGGGTGATCTGCCCCAATCTCCAGGTCTGAATCAACTCCAGCCCCAGCCGCCTGACAAGATGCTCATGGAGAGCGAGAGCCAGAACTACGGCTACAAGTTCGGCCAGGAGGAAGAGACCTACAACATCGTGGCTGCCCACGGTTACTTCGGTCGCCTGATCTTCCAATACGATTCGTTGAACAACAGCCGCAGCCTGCACTTCTTCCTGGCTGCCTGGCCCGTGATCGGCATCTGGTTCACTGCCCTTGGCGTGAACACGATGGCCTTCAACCTGAACGGTTTCAACTTCAACCAGTCGATTCTCGATGGCCAGGGCCGCGTGATCAACACCTGGGCTGATGTTCTGAACCGCGCTGGTCTGGGCATGGAAGTGATGCACGAGCGCAACGCTCACAACTTCCCGCTCGACCTGGCTTCCGCGGAAGCCACCCCTGTAGCGCTGACCGCCCCGGCGATCGGCTGATGCAGCCGGTGGGTCCCAATGGCTCTCCACCTTTTCCATCGACTCGATCAAAGTCAAGAGCTCTCGCCATACGGCGGGAGCTTTTTTTCTTGACGTCTCTGAGATCGGCAAATGGCATGATGACCTCTGCTGTTGTCTCTGCTGGAGTGGTTAGCCCGCCAGCACAAGTCATGCAAAAATGGTATTCTTGTACATTTTCCACTCATGACCGGCACCTAATGAATATTGGCTGGGCATCGCGGTCCAGAGCAAATCAGTCCCGTGCTCCACAGTGCCAAAGCTACCGATGACGATCATCCTGAAGCTGCTGATTGCGGCTGAAGAATCTACAATTCACATCCCTAACTCAATGCCTCATCACCTTGATCGCCCAACCAAGAGCTGCAAAGTCTGCGGACGACCATTTCAATGGAGGAAGAAGTGGAAAGACGTTTGGGACGATGTTCTTTACCGCTCAGAGCGCTGCCGTAAACATAAATTCAGACGCATCCGATAGCCCCACGTCAACAGCAATTGCCTGAGAAAACGCCTTTATGATGAACCAGCCGTCTATTGAAAGATGTTATTGGATGTACTGCCTCAGGCAAGCCGAGTTGCATTATACCGTAGAGAGCCTGCTCGCATCTTCCTGACAACCTACTCGAGCCAGGTTGCAAGCCTGAGTTGATGCACTGCTCCAATGGAGATATTCAGATTGCGATTGGGGTTCAGAAAGAATTTTCTCGCCCCTTTCCCAGGCACATCGTCGCGAAAGAAGCTCCAGATCGTCAAACCATGTCATCTTAGTCATCTGTCCTCCGTGCAACCGGATGTGATACACATAGTCATCAATAACAATACCTGGTGCCATACAGGTTACGGCAATCATCATGCCAATGTCTTCGCCTTGAGACAAACCCATCCAGCCGCCAGCCTTCTTCAAGAGATTGGCTTCAACCAGCAGGGTTGTCGGCCCCAATGGAATACAGGCCTTAGGTGTTGGCCAGGCACGCCAGATATCTCCAGGGAAGCTTGGGCCAGCTGGCACAATTCCTGGATCTGACTTTGAGTCGTCTGTGCAATATCCAGCAGACCAAAGAGCACCATCCTGACCCTTGATTGCATCTAGTCTTTGATCGATAGAGTGTGGATAAAGCCAATCATCGTCGTCGGCACTAGTGATCCAGCCTCCTCGGGCAATGACTAACCCTAAATTGCGTGCTGCTGCTTGGCCGATCGGACGCTCCGTAGCGATGACTGTGGCCTGCTCACAGACCCCAACGGGGAGCGCTTCCCGACTCGCTCCATCGACAACAATGACATGCTCAACTTGGCAATCATTATTTTTTAGACTTTGATTTAATTCAACCAACATACTTAGCCGATCTGGCAGTAGTCTGGTTGGCGTGATCACACTGACAGTCATCTAGTTGCCCAAGGATTTGCTTGTTATCTTCGACTTAAACGGTCCAGGACCTCATTATCCTTCAGACCTCATAGCTGAAACTGAAACGCAGTTAAGCATTTCTTCCAGAAGCACAGTTCGGCCCACAAAGCTCTCAGTCTTGAAAGACAGCATCATAGAGTACCAGCGCGGAGGCCATCTTGAAAAACCGCGCCAGAGTCCTCTGCATGCGAAGATCACTCGACTGCCTGATCTCCATAACATTAATCTAGACATTAAAAGCCCGTCTGACTATGCAAACAGCCAGCGCAGGCTTGAAATTGCAGCGCAGAAATCCCAGAATGCTGAATTTAGGGGCACGTTGAACTCTCAATGAATCTGGAGTCGTGATTCCATTCGACTTCATCATACTCCACAATGAGGCTATCCGCTCCCTGCAAAGGCTCTGATATCTTGCCAATACTCTCAATCAATTCACGTTACTTGCCTGGGCTTTTAGCACTCAACAGCATCGCTCAGCGTGGGTCAAAAGGATCACGTCGCCGCTGCCGATCGGCCAGTTCACCGGCCAGCAGGTGAGCCCCAGCTCGCTCTTGATCTCATCGATCAGCTCCAGCGGCTCGCGCCCGGGCCCTGATTCACGCCGTTGAGGCCCTGAAATAAATGTGCCCGTCATGCTGCTGGAAGCCAATAACAACCAGGAGCACCAAGCGTCATTCTGGTGTAGGTAGCTGATCACAGCCGATACCGGCTTCCGGCTCCAGCTGGAGAGTGGCGTGCTCTACGCCCAGCCTGCGCAGCCTCTCCTGAGCCTCACGGAGCAATGTTTCGTCGTCGATCAAGCTTTGGTGGCGGCAGAGGTGGGCGGTTAGGGCCACCCGCGAAGTGCTGATGCTCCAGACGTGAATGTGATGAACTCCACAGACCCCTGCGATCGTGCGCAGTGAATCTTCCACGGCATCCAGATCCACGGCTCCTGGCACCGCATCGAGTGAAAGAGCGCCGGCTTCCAACATTAACCGCCAGCCATTCCAGCCCACGACAAAGCCGACACCGATCGCCACCAGGGAATCAAGCCACATCCAACCGGTGAGAGCAATCAGCAACGTGCTGACCAGGACTGCCGCCGAGAGAGCCGCATCACTGAGCAGGTGCAGGACCGCCGCACGGCGGTTGAGGTCATGTTGATGACCAGAGCCGAACAGCCATGCCGAGAGCAGGTTCACCGCCAGACCGGCGAGAGCTGCCAGCGCCACCGGAGTGGTGCCGAGTTCGACGGGCCGCCCGAGACGCTGCAGTCCCTCGACAACAACCACGCCGCCTGCCATCATCACGAGCGCCGCATTGGCCATGGAGGCCAGTTGGGTGCTGCGGCCGTAGCCATAGGTGAAACGCCGATTGGCTGGCCAGCCCGCCAGTCGCTCCGCCCCCCAACTCAGCAGCAACCCCACCACATCCCCGAGGTTATGGAGGGCATCGCCGATCAGGGCCAGCGAGCCGAAGCCAAACCCAATCACCAGCTGGACACCGACAAGCCCGGCGTTGAGAAGAACGCTCCAACGGAAAGCCGCCGATCCACTGGCAACCCGCCGGTGAGCGTGGGCCTCAGACGACATGAAGCACCTGGACAATCGCGGTGATGGCCTCCGTCAAGACGCGGTAGTACACACTCATGCCACGCCGCTCCTTGATCAGGATCCCGCTCGCCTCCAGCCTCTTGAGGTGGTGACTGACAGTGGGCTCCGAGAGCTTCACCAGGGGAGCGAGATTGCAGGTGCAGTCTTCCCTGGCGGGCTGACGCAACAGATGTTCCAGCAGCTGCAACCGCATGGGATCGGCCAGGGCCTTGAGGCGAATGGCCAACCAGATCACCGCGTCCTTCGGCATCGGCTCAGCACTGCCCAGCGGCGGGCAGCAGATCCGCACGTGATCAGTGGGAACGGGAAGAGTCCCGGGCATCTCGCCATGTTGCCACCTCCTTGACAAACATCAAAGAGGTGGCCCCTCAAGAGCATCAGTGGCGGGGTGATGCTGCTCTTGGGAGCGGTGCTGCTCGTGCTGCCGCAGTGGCTGTTCTCGTAGGACGATTCCCTTGGTGACTGTATGGGGATGGCGGGACGGGATAACTGCGGTACTCCAGATGGGTACGGGAATAGGACCTCCCAGAAGCCTCAACCTGGGCCCAGTCGGTGTAACTTGAGGTTGAGGGGAGGCACGGGAGCCGACCCGCCCTTTCCCTCCAGAAGAGTCCGGTCAGGTTTCCTGTACCGGTGGTCATAGCGGAGGTGCGATTGGAACCAAACGTGTCCTCGGTGGCGCAGCGTGAACGCCATCCCGTAGCTGCAGTGAGCCATATGCCATCTCTATTTCCCGCTTGTTGAAATCCCGGGCTGTATAACCCGGGCAGCGGTCACAACTGCGGAGGTCAAGCCCCGAGCATCTCTCCCCAGCGCCGTGACTGAATCCTTACCTGCCAGGCCCTAGCCGCAGGCTTCTGCGCAGCAGTAGACAGGCCGACCGTTGAATCCCGGACACCCGACCGGACGACATCCCAACTGCCAAGGTGACCATCCGCAACCGGTGCTAAGGCGCCCCCACATGGGGCGCCTTCCAATGGCCCCACCAGCTCCTGGGCCCGATGGGTGGCGAAGTGCAGCAGCTCAGGCATGGCGGCAACAAGGGGCGAGACAATCGCTGTCCTGATGATCGACATCCCTGGCTCCGGTGGCATCCCTGTTGCAGATCAGGCTCTTTGAGTCGGCCGACTGGCCTGGAATCTGGCCGCTACTGGAGCCGGTGTTCCGCGCCGGCGAGACCTTCCCCCACGACCCAGCCATCAGCGAGACCGAGGCGCGAGTTCTTTGGGTGGAGCAGAGCCAGGCGGTGATGGTGGCGCTTGATGCCACCGGGGCCTTGGTGGGCACCTATTACCTCAGGCCCAACAGCCTCTGCCTTGGGGCCCACGTGGCCAATGCCGGCTACGTCGTGGCGGAGCCGTGCCGGGGGGAAGGCATCGGCAGCCGCCTCTGCCAGCACTCACTCCAGGCCGCCCGGCAGCTGGGGTTTCGGGCCATGCAATTCAACCTGGTGGTGAGCAGCAACACCGCCGGCATTCGCTGCTGGGAACGCAACGGCTTCAGCACCGTCGGCACCCTGCCGGGGGCCTTCCGCCATCGGCAGCTCGGCTACGTGGATGCCCATGTGATGGTCCAGGGACTGGTGGAGGGACCGGCCAAATGAGGGTGGTGCCGCTGCGGTTGACTCCAGGGGCAGACCTGCGCCTGGCCTTGGACGCCTGGATGGGGCAACAGAGCGAGCAGGCCGGCTGCGTGATCAGCGGCATCGGCAGCCTGTCGGTAGCCCGGCTGCGCCTGGCGGGCCAGGAGGCCATCACCAGCCACAGCGGTGATCTGGAGATCCTGTCGCTGGTCGGCACCCTTTCCCCCGATGGAGCCCACCTGCACATCGCCATCGCCGACAGCGCAGGAGCGGTGGTCGGCGGCCATCTCTGCAGCGGATCGCTGGTGCGCACCACCGCTGAGCTGGTGGTAGCTCTGCTGCCGGAATGGGGGTTCCGCCGGGAGCTGGATCCAGCCACCGGTTATGACGAGCTGCTGATCCGGCCAGCGCCAGCCTGCAGCGAGCGCGGCGAGCGCGGCAAGGGCAGTTGATGCCGCCCCTCCTGGAGATCCCTGCTCAACGCAGTCAACCGTTCGGTTGAGGGATGCACCGATCAAGCCTCGGGTTCTTCTGATGGAGGCGGTAGCCGCCGCTCCACCTGCAGAAACACCAACCAGGCCACCCCGGCACTGACGCCACCGATCCAATCGCTGCGCAGCAGTTGCACGATCGACACCGTGCTGGCTGCAATGCGCAGGGCCTTTAGGCCAGAGCGGCCCAGCTTCTCCAGGTTTGCCGGCATGGGCAGAGGGAATCGCTCGCTTCCTGCAGCATCGCCTCTGCCTGAACCGGGGGTAGGGGGTCAGGCAGGGCCGACTGAAAGTCAGGCACAAGGCGGCTGGTGCAGCCATGCTGGTGCCGGTTTTGTCGGGACTGCTCTCGTCCCTTGCCCCAGCTTTCTGCCAGCCCCGATCTGATCTCCTTCCTGCAGGCCCTGCCGGAGAGACGTAAGCGCC
>CALRVC020000035.1:0-28877 GCA_943371515.1 Synechococcus sp. UW140
TTGCCGATCTGCTGGAACAGCTCAGCCTCCTTGGCCTGGCTCTCGTCCTTGGCCTGCGTCTTGTTGCCACGGGTGAACAGGTCGCTGGCGCCCTCCAGGAGCTGCTTCTTCCATTGGCTCACCTGGATCGGGTGGACCGCGTGGTCGGCCGCAATCTCCTGGAGAGTCTTGCGACCACTGATCGCCTCCATGGCGACCCTGGCCTTGAACTCGGGGCTGTGGGTGCGTCGTTTGCTCATCGATGGGAGCCCCTTTCAGGGGCGGTGCCCCGCCTCAAAGGTTAACGATGGGGCCTGTCCAGAAAAGCCAGTCCACCTCAGTCTGGATGACGACGATGTCCCGACCTTTGATCTTCACCTCCGTCTGTCGGGCGATCCGAAGCTCGCCTCCCTTGATGAGAACGCCGTCGAGGAGACGGGTACCACAGGATCGTGAGCCGGACACAGCGCAAAACTCCTCAATGAGCGTCCCCCCGACTTGCTGCCAGTACCAGCGGGTCATTGGCGTCTCCAACTTGCTCATCAGCGTCATCCAGTGGGGCCTAACGGTTTGCGTTACTGGCTGGCGGGAGGGATGAGATAACGCCATCTTAACGGAACGGGTTTGAGCCCAACAAAATGCTTGAAAACGCGGCGCGTACCCGCCAGTCCAGTGCACGCTTTGTTGGGCGCTTCTCTTTCTCTGGAAGATTCCTTGGCAATTTGTTCGATTCACTAGGCGCATCAGAGACTGAGATGGTGAACTTAATTTCTTATACGATTAGCTTTCTGCTGATATTGCCAATGGTGAGGGTGATACCATCCGGTCCTTGGTTAAATTTGATCGGACCATCTGAAGTCAACACTTCGAGCCATACAGAGGTGAGCAAATCGTTGATTTCAAAAGTGACAGTTTCAGTTTTTATCACTTTGGTGGTTGGCAAAGCTTGTTTGGTTGGAACTTCGCCAACCCCCCAGAAGCAACCAGTCCAAATGGGGTAATCTAGATCGCCGTTCTCGAACTCCACCCAAACGTTAGCGGCGATGGGTGGCAGTGCGAAGAAACCAACATTCCTGCCAGCATACGGTACACAAGGCATTGCCCAATTAAGAGGATCTGGTGTAAGAGCCGGCACCAGAACGATCAAGCGGCCCATCATCAGAGGGTCGACATTATTTTCAACTTTACCGCGATATTTTCCAAAGAATTTCATGGAAGAACCTCCGAAATGATGGATTCAAGACTGCTGGGTCTAGGGTGAATAATTGCAGATATCTTCCTTTGCACACACTATGACTGACTGCTTTGCCATCTGCGATGTCAGCGCCCAACTTGTTTTTGGATGGTTTCCGTGAACCAAACCGCAAGAGCCTCTGCTTCCCGTGAACCACAGTGAGCGAAGCTGCGGATATGACCCTAAACCCTGTTGCAGCACGGCTTCTGGTCTTCAATATCAAAACTCTAGCCGTGGTTCATGGGTCCGATAACCACTTGTTTAGTCAGATACACAAGCCGTGAGTGCCTGCGAGATCGGCGGCATTGAAGACCGCCTCCGGCCGGTAGCTGGCCCAGCTGCGCAGGGTGACTTCTCCGCCTTCGCTGGGCTCTTCCCGGCTGTGAAGCTGGGGCCGCAGGATGTGAACCGCCTTGCTCCCCTTGCGGGGGGTGATGCCGAGCTTTCTGGCCTCGGCAAAGCCGCACCAGAACGGCAGAGCAGAACCTCGGATGTGCATGCCGATTGTGAGCAGGATCGGATTGGCGCGGCGGTAGCGATGGCCCGAGAGCAGATTGGCGTGGTGACCACCGCCGGTGCCATCCCAGGGCCGCCGCCAGGGCGCTGATCCGCCCTCCATGAGCTCGATCAAGGAGGCGACGATCTTCTCCTCGGCCGTGGGGCCATCGAAGGTTTTGCCGGAGTGGGACTTGGACGCGGCCATGGCCGGCAGAGCGCGGGACGCCCGAGTGGTGGCCCGAGAGCAGGCAAGGGCGGCGACGGCGCCTGTCGCCGAGCCGCTCGCGTCAGCCCTTGCCGGTGGGGCGACCATGAGGAACCCCCCGCGACCCGCCCTCTCAGATCAGGTGATCCGCATCAGATCGCCGTAGGTCCAGCCGCCGGTGCTTCGCGCCCGTGAAGGCCGCGACGGGGTGGTTCATGCGAGAGTGATGGGGCAAAATTGCGCCCATTTCTGCGCCCAGTGAGGGGGTTGGCAGTTTAAAAAGTCAATGGAGCCAAGCGGACTCGAACCGCTGACCCCCTGCATGCCATGCAGGTGCTCTACCAGCTGAGCTATGGCCCCATGGTTGGCCTGGCGAACCGAACGCTGGTCGATCGGCTGGACCCTTGGGCCCTCGCTTTGGCAGTCGAAAGCTTACAACGCAGCGGTTCACCTCCTCCATGGTTCAGGGTCTGGGCAGTGACGCCACCTGGCGCCAGACCGCCACCATGCGGCCCTGGACGGTGACCTGCTCAGCCTCCAGCTCGATCGGGGCGTAGGCGGGGTTGGCCGCTTCCAGACGCACCCTGCCGCCCTTGCAGCTGAAGTGCTTCAAGGTGGTGCCGCTGCCGGCCACGTGGGCGGCCACGATCGTGCCGGGCCGGAGCCTGGCCGGATCGCTCACAGGCTCCATCAGCACGATGTCGCCATCGTCGATGTGGGCATCCACCATGCTGTCGCCGTTCACGGTGAGGGCGAACAGCCCACGGGTGTCCAGCAGGGGTGTGAGATCGAGTCGCTCGCGCACGTCGTCGAAGGTTTCGATCAGGCCGCCGGCGGCTACGGAGCCCAGCACGGGAATCCCCCCGGCGCTGGCGGGACCCAGCAGCTGCAGGGTGCGGGCCTGGCCTTCCTGCCAGGTGATCCAGCCTTTCTGCTGCAGGTGCCGCAGCCGGCTCTGGATCGGCGCCGGGGAGCGCAGCCCCATCGCCTCCATCATCTGGCGGATTGAGGGGCTGTGGCGGTGGTGCTGGATGTACTGCACCAGCCAGTCGTAGAGCTGCTGCTGGGCGCTGGTGAGGTCCTGCCCGCTGGGAGCGGTTGGCCTGGAGGAGACAATCACCGGCAGTACGCATGAACCATGACACCAGTGTTCCCCCGGGCGTGCCCGTTGTCCAGTCCCGGGCTGCAGGTTGGCGCTTCAGAGGCAGGGCGTTTCGGGATCGGCCAGCAGGGCCGCCAGCAAGGCCTGCTGCACATGCAGACGGTTCTCCGCCTGATCGAACACCCGGCTGGCGCTGCCTTCAATCACTCCGGCGCTGATCTCCTCGCCGCGGTGGGCAGGCAGGCAGTGGAGAACGATGGCGCGGGGGTCGGCTTCTGCCAGCAGCGCCTCATCGACGCAGAAGCCCGCGAAGGCCTGCAGCCGCTGCTGCTGCTCCTGCTCCTGGCCCATCGAAGCCCACACATCGGTGTAGAGCACCTCGGCGCCCCGCACCGCCGGCAGCGGCTGATGCAGCACCGAGATCGTGGCGGCTCGTCCTGCCAGCGCCTGTGCCTGTGAAAGCACGGCGGGATCGGGAGCAAAACCCTCCGGGCAGGCCAGCCGCACATTCATCCCGAGCAGGGCGCCGCAGAGCATCAGCGAGTGGGCCATGTTGTTGCCATCTCCCACGTAGGCCAGGGTGAGGCCTGAAAGGGAGCCGAAGCTTTCACGGATGGTGAGCACATCAGCCAGTGCCTGGCAGGGGTGCTCCAGGTCGGTGAGGGCATTGATCACCGGAATCGAGGCCCAGTGGGCATAGTCGGCCAGCTCCTTCTGCTCGAAGGTGCGGATCGCCAGGGCGTTGACATAGCGGCTGAGCACCCGGGCGGTGTCGGCCACAGGCTCGCCGCGGCCCACCTGGGTGACGGAGGGGTTGAGGTCGAGCACCTGGCCCCCCAGGCGGCCCATGGCCACGGAAAAGCTGACGCGCGTGCGGGTGGAGGCCTTGGTGAAGATCAGGCCCAGCGCCTTGCCGCTCAGGTCGAGGCGAGCGGAGCCATGTTTGAAGTCTGCCGCGAGCTCCAACAGCGCCAGGGTTTCATCGGAGCCGAGATCCGCTGAAGACAGCAGATCCCGGCCGCGCAGGCCAGCGAGACCGGGATAGCGCTCAGCGAAGTGCGGGCCCATGACCCCATTTCAAAGAACCCTTATCGGGGAGAAGGTGCCCCCCCGTCAAGGGGCGGATCAGACAGGAGCCAGGACGGCTTCGCTGGGAAGGGTGCTGGAGGCAAGCAGATCCTTGAGCTCATCCCCCTCAATCACCTCCTTGTCGAGGATCTTGACGGCGATGTCCTCGAGCAGGCCGCGGTTGCCATGCAGGATCGCCAGGGCTCGGTCATGGGCCCGGTCCACCAGGGCCCTCACCTCCTTGTCGATGGCCTGGGCGGTGGCATCACTCACGGAGCGACGTGGGTTGTTGCCGCCGCCGAGGAAGCGGCTGCCGCCCTGCTTGTCGTAGGCGAGAGGGCCCAGGGTGTCGCTCATGCCGTAGGTGCCCACCATCTGCTCGGCGATGTCGGTGGCGCGTTGCAGGTCATTGGCGGCACCGGTCGTGACCTCACCGAAGACGATCTCCTCGGCGGAGCGGCCGCCCAGCAGGGTGGCGATCTGGCCTTCGAGGTCTTCCTTGGAATTCAGGAAGCGCTCTTCGGTGGGCAGTTGCAGGGTGTAGCCAAGGGCCGCCATGCCGCGGGGCACGATCGAGATCTTGGCCACCTTGCTGCCGCCGGGCATCAGGTGACCCACGATCGCGTGGCCCACTTCGTGGTAAGCCACCACTTTCTTTTCATCGGGCTGGAGTACCCGACTCTTCTTCTCGAGACCCGCCACCACCCGCTCGATCGCTTCGTTGAGGTCGCTCTGTTCAACCTCCTTGCGGTAGGCGCGGGCCGCGAGCAGCGCCGCCTCGTTGACGAGGTTGGCCAGGTCGGCGCCGGCGAAGCCGCTGGTGGCCTGGGCGATTTTGTCGATGTCGATGCTGGGGGCCAGCTTCACTTTCTTGGCGTAGATGTCGAGGATCTTCTTGCGGCCGGAGAGATCGGGCCGATCCACCAGTACCTGGCGATCGAAACGGCCTGGGCGCAGCAGGGCTGCATCGAGGGTTTCGGGCTGGTTGGTGGCCGCCAGCACGATCACCGGCTTGTCCTGGCCGGTAAAGCCGTCCATCTCGGTGAGCAGCTGATTGAGGGTCTGCTCACGTTCGTCGTTACCGCCCACGACGCCCATCGAGCCCGAGCGGCTTTTGCCGATGGCGTCGAGTTCGTCGATGAAGATGATGCAGGGCGCCTTTTTCTTGGCTTCTTCGAACAGGTCACGCACCCGGGCCGCCCCGGCGCCAACAAACAGCTCCACGAACTCGGAGCCGGAGATGATGAAGAAGGGCACACTGGCCTCACCGGCCACCGCCTTGGAGAGAAGGGTCTTGCCGGTGCCGGGAGGACCAACCAGCAGCACTCCCTTCGGGATGCGGGCGCCGATGGCGGCGTAGCGCTCGGGATTCTTGAGGAAGTCGACGATTTCGTTGAGCTCGGTCTTCGCCTCATCCACCCCGGCCACATCAGCAAAGGTGACGCGGGACTCCTCATCAGGCACGTAGACCTTGGCCTTGGATTTCGTGAAGCTCAGGGCCCCCTGGGCACCGCCTCCCATCTGCCGACGGGCGAAGAACTGGAGCACCAGGATGAAGATCAAGGGCGGCACCACCCAGCTCAGCAAGGTGGTGAAGAAGTTGGGACGCTTCGGGGGTGCTGCGGCGAACTCCACACCCTTCTGCTCCAGGCGCTGGGGCAGATCCATGTCGAAGATCGGCGTGGTGGCGAGCACCGACGGGGCGCCTTCCTCGGCGTCGGTGATCTCGTAGCGGATCTGGTCCTGGGTGATGTAAGCCCGCTTCACATGGCCATCATTCACCTGATCGATGAACAGGGAGTAAGGCACCCTGGGCACCTGGGAGGCCTGATTGGGCAGGAAGTTACTGAGTAGCAGCAGGACCCCGAAGCCGATCAGCACCAGGTTGATGATCCCGAAGCGCCGGTTCGGGGGGTTGTCGTCCTGGCGAATAGCCATGGTGGCGGGGCACGGTGATGGAGCCAAACTAAGCGCAGGGGTCGGGGCGCCGGCCAGGCTGACGGGGGTGAGAACCGAACGTCACGTCGGCCTTAACGTGTGCTCCAGCCTTCTCTGGCCGCCATGTGTGGTCGGTTCTGTCTCACCACCCAGCTTGACCAGCTTCTGCCGAGGTTGGCTGGTCGACTGCCAGCGGAGTTGGAACGCCACTACGCTCCCCGTTCCCTGATCCAGCCTGGCGAGCCGGTGCTGGCCCTGCGCCAGGAGCATGGGTTGATCGTCAGCGCCCTGATGCTCTGGGGTCTGCTGCCGGAGTGGGCGAAAGATCCCCTCAACGCGCCCAGGCCCTTCAATGCCCGCAGCGAAACCGTGGCTGAGAAGGCCTCCTTCCGTGGCGCCTGGCGTCATCGCCGCTGCCTGCTCCCCGCCGATGGCTTCCTGGAGAAGGGCTGGCTGATTCGCCGTCTTGACCGCCAACCCTTCTGGCTGGCAGGGATCTGGGACCGCTGGATCGGCCCCGACGGCAGCGAACTGGAGAGCTGCTGCGTGCTCACCACCAGCCCCAACGCCCTGGTGAAACCCCTGCACCAGCGCATGCCTGTGCTTCTCCCCGATGGCCTGGAGCAGGCCTGGCTCGCTCCGGCCGACGGGTCCGGCCTGAGGGCTCTCGAGCCCCTGCTCACAGGCTGGGATCCCAACGGCTGGGAGGCGCTGCCGCCGCAACGGTCCCGGGAGCAGCTCTCCCTCTTCTCGTGAGCAGCTGGCTCAGCGCCTTGCCTTCGTCACAATTCAACTCAGGCCCGCGGGCCTGCCTGACTGTCTTTTGGAGCTCCGCTGATCCCCTTGCTCTTCCCACTTCGCGCCAGCCTCTCCAGCGAGGCACGACTGCGGCGGCGTCACCGCTTCTACATCCGCCTGCTGCTGATCACCCTGTTCGTGATGACCTGTTTGGCGCTGCCCAGGAACCTTGTCAGCCTCGCCGGGATTGGCTACAGCCTGACCACCGCGCTGTTGATGGTGGAGCTGGAAGGCTCGATCCGCCATGACGGCAAGGGCAATCCCCGGGATCTGCCCTACCGCCTGCTTGGTCTGTTCACATTGTTGGCCCAGTGGTTCTGGTACTTCACGCCCCTGTCGCATCGCGAAAGCGGCTGGCCCCTGCTCGTGCTCACCACCCTGTTCGTGGGCTGGAGTGTGCTGCGTCTGGTGGGATTTCTGGCGGAGGAACGGCAAGTGAACGGAAGTGTTCTGATGGGGGCTGTTTCGGGATATCTGTTGCTGGGCCTGACTGCCGGCCTGTTGTTCACGGCTCTGGAAACGATCCAGCCCGGCAGTTTTTCGAACCTGCACATACAGGGTTCGTCCCTGTTCGCCACCGGCCCGATCAGCCAGACCAGTCCACATTTGCAGCTGGTGGATTTTGCCCGGCTCAACTACTTCGCCTTTGTCTGCCTGAGCACGGTGGGCTTCGGTGACGTGCTGCCGACCACTCCCCTCTCCCAGATGAGTGCCGTGGCCTTCACCGTGATCGGCCCGATCTACATGGCCATCGTGATGGGATTGCTGATCGGGCGCTATGCCTCAGACAAGGCGGTCCGGACTGACCGCGACGAACCCCCTGGCGAGTGAAATCGCCGCCGAGGCACCGGCTGGGCTAGTACAGAGGAGATATGGATCTCTTGCCGTGAGCCTTGAGCAACTGGACGCCTTCCTGCGCCACGCCCGCAGCTCAGCATCACTGCAGGAGCGTCTGCAGCAACAGCTCGACCTGGAGGCCTTCCTGCAGCTGGCCCGCCAGGAAGGTTTCCCCCTCGAAGAAAATGATGTGCTCGCAGCCCAGCAGCGGGAGGAAGCCCAGCTGAGCGACGTGGAACTGCAACATCGCGCCGGCATGGAAGCTCGCCGGCTGCGCACCTTCATCCCCGGCTGAGAGAGTCCTCCACGGCTGAGACGTCGTGGTCAGCGCAGACGGTCCTGCCCCTGGCCAAAGGGGATCTGCCTGGGCTGCGGTTGCTCGCTGAGCCAGGCCAGCAGGGCACTGAGGATCAGCAGCAACGCCACCGGCAGCAGCCAGTTCCGACGATGCCCCCGGCCACCACTTCCCAGCAGGGTCAGGCGCCGCAGACCACTGGAGGCCTGGCGGGCGCCTGGCCCCAGCGGCAGGCTGCAGCGGCCGCACACCATCCGGCCCGCCAGGCTGCGGTCGCGGCGAACTTCCCAGCTTCCGCAGCGGGGGCAGGACATCAGCGCCTCATCTCCCCGCGAAGCGGGAGGGTTCCCTGTAGACCGCGAGGGCGGCGAGCACTCCACCGGCGAAGCCGCTCAGGTGGCCGATCCAGCTCACCCCGGCCGGAGTGAAGAAGGGCAGCAGGCCTGGCAGGAAACCGCCATAGCTCACAAGGCTGAACAACGAGAGCAGCAGGGGCAGGGGGCGCCGCTCCAGGAAGCCGATCACGATCAGGTAGCCCACCAACGCGAAGACCACACCGGAGAGCCCGTGGTTGCCGTTGCTGGAGAACAGCCACACCGGGATCGCCATCACATACACCCCCACCCAGACCGCCAGGTAGTCGTGCCAGCTCTTGAGCAGCACCAGCCAGGAGAGGGGCAGGAACCAGAGGCTGTTGCCCAGCAGGTGGCCCAGATCGCCGTGGCTGAACGGGGCGGTGAGCACCCCCAGGAACGAACCTCCGGGCAGCATCGGCAGGTTCCAGCGCCCCCCGAACACGATCTGATCGATCAGTTCCTGGCCCCAGGCTACCGAGAGAATCAGCACGGGGATCATGGCGGTGCCGCCGAGCCGGTTCAGGAGGCGATCCAGTCCCTGGCGGTGCCGCTGGCGAATGGGTGTGGGGTTAGCCATGCTGACCATTGTCATGGCCAGGGCCGGCGAATGGGGAGCAGCGAGCCGTTGGCGGGCCACGAACGGGAGCGCGTCTGTGACTATCCGCGTCCACCGGCGTTGGTGCCCAGCGGGGCTTTGGTTGAGGTGCGGGCTCTGGGGAAGCTGCTGGCAGAAAGCCGCCGCTCGCTGCGGGTGCTCGAGACCTTCCATCCCCCCACCCATTACCTGCCGCCCGAAGACGTGCTCCTGGAGCTGCTGGAGCCCGCGGCAGGACGCAGCTTCTGTGAGTGGAAAGGCCTGGCCCGCTACTACGACGTGGTGGTGGGTGAGCGCCGGCTGGAGCGGGCGGTGTGGTCGTATCCACAGCCCACAGCGGCTTTTGCGGCCCTCGCCGGTTGGTTCGCGCTCTACCCGGCCCTGATGGATGGCTGCTGGCTGGACGGCGAGGCGGTGATCCCCCAACCTGGAGGGTTCTACGGGGGTTGGATCACATCCCGTGTGGAGGGGCCGTTCAAGGGTGATCCGGCCCATCCCGAGCTGATCTGAGACAGGTCGCTCAAGCGGCGGCGGCAGGGAGGCGGCAACCGATCTGGATGCGGCCGGAGTCGAGAAGACGTCCGAGTTTGAGCGCCGCAGCCTCCTCCTGGCGATTGAAGCCACTCTGCTGAGCCGCCACCCAGTTGATCTCGTCTTCCGTGATTACTCCGGTGGAAAGGCTCTCGAGAAAGAGTTCGCCCATGCTCATGGCGTCTCCTGTGCGGGGAATGTGCTGAACCTATCCCTGGGGTCAGCTGACGGCCAGGGATGCCACAGCTTTTTTAAGAGCCGAACCGAGACAGGTGGTCTGGGGCAGTGCTGTGCTCAGTTCGAGAGGCTGGGGATGGGCTGGAGCGTTTCGCCGACCCGGTCCCATAGCACGTACTTGAAGCAGCGTGGGATGTCGGCGATGGTCAGGCGCTTGGCCCCAGTCAGCAGGGCAGCATTGCGCTCCTGGCAGGCCCGCAGCTGGTAATTCGGAATGCGCTCGCAGAGGTGATGGATGTTGTGGCAGCCGATGTCAGCGGTGAACCAGTTCAGGATCCCGGGGAGCACCAGCAGGCTGGTACCGGCAATCGCCCCCTCGATCGGGTCCCACCCCTCGTTGCGGTGGGCGTAGGACCCCTCAAAGTTGTGCTGAACGAAGAAGATGCAGATGAACAGCGCTGCTGATGCGGCCATCACCACTGCATAGAGGCTCCAGAACAGGCCGGCCCCGATCCAGTGGCACAGCAGCACCCAACTGACGACCACGCAGAGGTTGTTGAGCAGCAGATCGATGAATTCGGCTCCGCTGTACCAATGGCGGGATTGGAACGACAGCACCAGTTGGGGCCAGGGTGTGCGCCAGTCGGCGCGGAGCCTGGTGCTGACATGGCCGAGGAACTGGGCTGTTCCCAGCAGCAGGGCCAGCCTGGGCTTGATGACCAGGTAGAAGAAGCCGCCCGGGAAGAGCATCAACGGGTGGCGCAGCAGCCGGTAAACCCATTGACCGCGTGGGCTGAGCTGCTCGTACTGCTCCAGGCTGATCAGGGCTGAGGGTCCCCGGTAGAGGTCCCAGTTGCCGTTGTGCTTGTGGTGGTAGGCATGTCCCTGCGACCAGGGGTACTGGGGAATGGCGTTGATGACGCCCAGCAGAAAGCCCACCCCCCTGTTCAGCCGTTTCGAGCGGAACAGGGAGTAGTGACCGCAGTCGTGCATCAGCGAGAAGCAGCGCCCTGAGAGCAGTACCAGCAGCAACAGCAGCGGTGGGGTGAGCCAGAGCCATTGCCGAGCGACGATCACGGTGATGGCCCAGAGCAGCAGGTAAGCCCCGACAGTGCTCAGGATCTGCCAGGAGGCGAGGCGGTCGTCGCTGGTGATGAAGGGCTTGAGAACGAAATCTCCATACCGGACGCCGCTGGCAGATGGGCTGGACTGGGACTCGGGAGGAGAAGTCTCGAGTAGGGGGGAGACGCGCAGAACCTTGACTTTGTAAGGATTTTTACCTTAGGCAGGCGCTCCGGACCTGGCGAGCCTCCGTCTTAAGCCAATCCGCTCATTTGTGTCCGGTTTCGTCTTCGCTCAGGGAATCTTTGGGCCGATGGCACTGTTCGGGAGGATGGTTGGCACCAGCGCCGCACCCTCTCGAGCTCCATGAACGACCCCAACGGCCCGGCCTGGCAGCGGCTGAGCCACTCTGCCCTGCTGCGTTTTCTGTTGCTGCTGGCCTCTGGCTGGGCGGTGGTGCAGTTGATCGACTATTTCCGAGTGGTGCTGTCCCTGTTCACCGCGGCGGCGGTGCTGGCGGTGGTGCTGGACTATCCGGTGCGGCGGCTGGGGCGTCTGGGCTGCAGCCGTGGGCTGGCGATCCTGCTCACACTGCTGGCCGGCATCGGGGTGGCCAGCTTTTTCGTGGCGGTGCTTGGCTTCCAACTGATCAACCAGGGCAGCAGCCTGATCAATGATCTGGTGCTGGGTCTGCAACGCCCCGATCTTCCCTTTCACGGGTTCCTGAAAACGATCAACCTCCAGCAGTTGCTGGAGCTGCTGCGCGCCAGCCTCGGCACGGGCCTGGGGGTGATCGGCGGCGCTTTCTCCAACGTCTTCGGCGGAGTGTTTCTGTTGGTGATCGTGGCCTACATGCTGATCGACAACGGGGCCACCTGGAGCCAGGTCCTGCGCCTGCTTCCGGAGGATGTGCGCGAGCGCTTCGACCGCAGCGTGCAGAAGAACGTGCTGGGGTTTCTGCGCGGTCAGATCACGCTGATGATCTTTCTCAGCCTCGCCAGTTTCCTGGTGTTCGCCGTGCTGGGAGTGAAGTTCTCCCTGCTCCTGGCGATTCTGGTGGGAGTGCTGGATGCCATCCCCGGCATCGGCGCCACTCTCGGGGTGATCGTGGCCTCCAGCCTGGTGTTCCTGACCCAGGGGCAGTGGCTGGCCCTGCAGGTGGTGATCGCCTCGGTGGTGCTGCAGCAGATCCAGGACAACTTCATCCATCCCCGGGTGATGGGCCGCGCCCTGGAGATCCGGCCCCTGGTGCTGTTCTTCGCTCTGTTCATCGGCGAGCGGCTGGCGGGTCTGCTGGGGGTGTTCCTGGCGATTCCCGTGACCGGCATGATCCTGGGCTGGGGCAAGGAGAACGAGGAGGTCGACCCGCCGGTTCAGGCGGATTCCACCCAGCAGGCGGCCAATCCTTAGCCCATCAAGCTGCCAGCATCGGGGCCCTGCCGCTTTCAGCCTGCCCGTGCCCAGCTTCGATCGCCGCGCCACTCTGCTGGCGCGCAATGCCGGCCACTGGGAGGGCAGCTTCATTCGCCTCGATGGCCAGGGCCTCGAGAGCGAGCGCTTCGGCACACGCCTGCATGTGCGGGAGACGGACGGCCAGATCGAAGCGGCCCTCACCTACGTCAACACCGGCAAGGTGGCCACCATGCGCTTCGCCGAGCCGCCGGCCTTGATGGCGATCAGCCCTGATGGCCACTGGAGCCTCGGCCCCGACAAGACGGGTCCCTGGCCGGCGGTGATGGAGCTGTGCCTGGTGGATGGCCAGCGTCGGCGGCGGCTGGTGGTGCGTCACGGCGCCGAGCGGCTCGAGAGCGTGGTGGTGGTGGTGGAGGCCCGCCCCGGGGTGGTGGATCCGGCTCCGACGGCGCCCCTGCGGGCCACGGTTCTGCCGGGTGGCGAGGATTCAGGCCGCAGCTGCTGGCAGCTCACGGACGACCTCAGCCTCACCACCGCCCTGGAGCGCCGTTTTGGAGACCCCCTGGCGGTGAGGCTCTGCTGGCGGCCCCAACCGGGGCGGGAGCTGGTGCTGGAGCGTGCCTATGGCGCCAACGGACTGCCCCAGCCGGAGCCGCTGCTGGTCTGAGGGCGGATTCAGCTCACGCGTACGCCCTTCCAGAAGGCCACCCGGCCCTTGATCTCACTGGCGGCCTGCTTGGGTTCGGGATAGAACCAGGCGGCGTTCGCGTTCACCTGATCCCCCACCACCACGTCGTAGTAGTGGGCTTCGCCCTTCCAGCCACAGACGCTGCGGTGTGATGACGGCCGCAGGTGCTCGCTGATCAACGCCTCGGCGGGGAAGTAGGCGTTGCCTTCCAGCTTCACGATGTCGTCACTGCTGGCGATCACGGCGTCGTTCCAGCGGGCTTCCATGGCAGTGCGGCAAAGGTCTTTCATCCTGGAGCCCACGGGAGCCTGTTGTGGTGGTCAGCTGGCGGATCTCCTCAGGTCTGCTTCAGCTCCTCGGCCCCCGCGATCAGGCGCTCCCTGGTGGCCGCATAAATACGTTCAGCTTCTTCGGGACTGCGACCGATGCAGGTCATGCCCAGCTTGCCGAATTCCGAGAGGCAGCCCAGCAGGTGGAACACGCTGCCGTGAAGTTCTGCCGGGTCGAAGTGCAGCCCGGCGGCGGCCACGATGTCGATCAGGTCCACCGGCAGCAGACCCCGCAGCCTCGGGTCGCAGAGGTTATCCGTGGCGGCATAGAACAGCGACTGGCCGGTGGGGGAGCGGAACAGGCCGCTGGCGCCATCGATGCGGCCGTTGGTGGCATAGCGCAGGGCCATGTAGGGGTGGGTGGTGCCGCCCTTGCGCAGGTTCACCTCGATCGCCTGCAGATCCCAGTGCTCTCCGAAGCGACGCGCAACGAAATCCACCGCATAGCGCTCCAGGGCGCCCTCCGCCGCCAGCGCCTGGCCCACCGCCAGCCCGTGACGCATCAGCTCGGCCCGGTACTGCGTCTGGGCGGGAAAGCGGCAACCCAGGTAGGTCTGTCCGCTCACGCCGCCAAGCACCTGCTCGTGGGTGGAGAGCACCTCCACCGCCCCACCCGGGTGGATCATCCCCTGCACGCTCGGTGAGGTCAGCTCGTCGCCCCCCAGCAGCCAGGCCTCCACCAGGGCCCCCTGCTCCTGCAGCAACTGGCGCCACTGGGGTGGTGGCATCGCCAGGGTCTCGAGGGCCTCGCGCAGGCGAACTCGGCGCTCCCGGCCGCTGAGCCCCGCCAGTTGCAGGGGCTCCAGCTCCAGGGGAGCATTGCCTTCGCCGCTGAATCCCTGGTCCAGCTTCACCACCACCCGGCTCAGCTCGGGGTGGGCTTCCCACAGCTCGGCCGTGGCTTCGCCGAGGGCGTCGAGGTCATGGACCAGGGCGCTGCCGGGCGGATGGGGCACAGCGCAGCGCCGGAACAGCTCGCGGCTGCCGGCCTTGCCGCCCCAGTGACTCAGGGCTGGATCAGTGCCCAGCAGCGGCACCTGCAGGCGCTCGGACAGTTGCTTCTCCTGCTCCGTCACGTTGAAACAGGTCATGAAGCTGCGCCCGGGCCGCAGGCGCTCCCGGATGCGCCCCAGCAGCGCAGGCCGCTCCAGCAGCTTCTCGGTGAGGGGCCGATTGGAGGCGTCGTCCGTGTCGAACAGATGCAGGCGCCGGCGGGCGTGGGAGGCGGGCACCCCCGGCAGCAGCTCCAGCACGGCATCCACCACCAGTTCCGGCAGCAGCTTGCTGGTGATGTAGACCGCCCGAACGCCGGGGTCGCGCAGGCGGATCAGGGAGAACAGCTGCCGTTCCTCGTAGTGGTGAGCTCCGGTCACCAGCGCCATCTGGTGGTGATCGAGGCTGAGCGAGGGCACCACCAGCAGGTCCCAGCCCTCGCTGCTGCCCTCTCGCCCGCGGGACTGGTCGCTGTCCGGGTGGAACTCGCCCCATTCCGGCCGCAGCTGGCGTTGGAGTTCCGCGAAACTCAGGCTCATGGCTCAGCTCCTGAGCAGGGTGCGGGTGGGGAAGGACATGCCGGCCTGATGCTTCTCCACCACCGCTCCGATGAGCAGCAGCACCTGTTGCTGCAGATCCCACGACGCCGCCATCTCGCCGCTGGCGGCGTGGCAGAGCAGGCGGATGTCGAGGCTGGAGTCGCCATAACGCACGAAATGAACGGCATGGGCCTTGCTGTGATCGATGCCCGGGTGCTCGGCCAGCTCCCGCCGCAGATCCTCGATCACTGCTTCCAGCACACCCAGATCCTCGTAGCGCAGGCCGAACTCGATCCACACCCGGCGGCTGTCGATCCGGGCGATGTTGATGATCGGCTTCACCGTGAAGATCGCATTGGGAATGAAGATCGGCTGTCGTTCGGGATCGCGCAATTCGGTGTAGAACCAGCCGATCTGCTGCACCGTGCCGCCCAGATTCTCCGATGGAATCCTGATCACATCACCCATCACGAAGGGTCTGTTGATGTACACGCTGATGCCGCTCAGGCCGTTTTCCACGATCGTCTTGGCTCCGAAACCGAGTGCCGCGGCCCCGAAGCCGCCCGCTGTGGCGAGGATGGCCGTCGGGGTGCCGAGCAGACGCAGGACCTCCAGGGCGATGATGACGACCACCGCGATCGTGAACAGCTTGTTGCTCAGATCGACGAGAAACAGCCGCTCACGCTGGGGCAGCATGGGGAACAGCTGCTGGGAATAGTCATCCGCCTTGCGCCACAGCTCTCCCTTCCAGCGCTGCAGCGTCCAGATCAGGCCGATCACGACCATCACATCACGCACCTCGGCACCGTCCCGCGGCAGCGGCAGCCACTGGGGCCCGGCCAGGGCCACCAGCCACCAGCCGAGGCTGCCCAGCAGGATCGTGACCGCCAGGCTCAACCGGCTGCGCAGGATCAGGGCGCGTACCAGGGTGCCGCTGGGCAGTCGTTGTCCCAGCAGTTGCAGAATCAGCCAGACCCCGGTGGCGGCCAGGATCCCGAGCACGGGAATCGGCAGGCGCAGGGTCAGCGGGGTGATCATCGCCTGGACTCTAAGGAGCAGGGTCAGACCCGGACACCGGATCGGGGACACACAGATCCCAGATCAGATCAGCTCCCGAGCGGCTCAGCCGGTGCTCCCTCCAGAGGGGTGCCATGGCCATGGAGGTGAGCTGGAGGTCGCCCACGGGTGTGCGGGCGGCGGTCCCCCCCAGGACTTTCGGGGCCACCACCACCGCGACGCGCTGCACGCAGCCCTGGCGCATCGCCGCAGCCGCCAGCTCCGCGCCGCATTCCCACAGCACCTGGTTGCAGCCCCGCACAGCCAGGGCCTCCAGCAGCTGCCGCGGCTCGCAGCGGCTGAGCTCCAGCCGCTCCACCCCGCGTGCATCCAGCCGTCGACGGCCTTCGACGGGGGCTTCGGGGCCATGGGCCACCAGGGTGGAGGCCGGGAGCTGGTCCCATAACTGCGCCTGCGCCGGCAGCTGAAGCCCCCGGCTGATCACCACCCGCAGCGGTTCGATCGCCTTCAGCCCCCGGCTGGTCAGCAGCGGATCGTCCGCGCGTACCGTGCCGCCGCCCACGATCACCGCATCGCAGCGGGCGCGCAGGCGGTGCACCCAGCCCCGGGCCTCAGGACCGCTGACCCACTGGCTCGCACCGTTCGGCAGGGCGGTGCGCCCGTCCACGCTCATGGCCCACTTGAGCACTCCCAGCGGCCGCCCCGTTTGCACCCGGTGGCAGAAGGGCGCGTTCAGGGCGCGGGCACGGAGCTCCCCCACTCCCACCAGCACCTCCATGCCGGCGGCCTGCAACCGCGCGATCCCCTGGCCCGCCATCCGCGGATCGGGGTCCTCCATCGCCACGATCACCCGCCGGATCCCCGCGGCGATCACCGCCTCGCTGCAGGGGGGGGTGCGGCCGTGGTGGCAGCAGGGCTCAAGGGTCACCACCAGGGTGCCCCCACGGGCACGCTCACCGGCCTGGGCCAGGGCCCCCACCTCGGCGTGGGGCCTGCCGGCGGCGGCATGGAAGCCCTCTCCCACCAGCCCACCGGAGGCGTCGAGCACCAGCGCGCCCACGAGGGGGTTGGGACTGGTGCAGCCGTCAGCCAGGGCGGCCAGGCCCAGGGCCCGCTCCATCCAGGCGTCCCAGCGGCGCCCCTGGCTCTCCTCGGCCAGCGCGATCACACCGGGACCACCCTGCTCATGCCGGACTCTCAACCAGGCTGCGCCACTCCGCCACCACGAACGGCGGCACGGGCAGCTCGGTGAACACCCCCGGCAGCCGCAGCCGCAGCGGACGGTTCCGGCTCAGGTCCGCCAGCAACGGCTGCAGGTCGAACTCGGCGGCGGCGGAGCGGCCGTCCTTGCCGAGGGCCGAACTCTGCAGGGTCACATCCTCCAGTTCCCACTCGAAGGGCCCTGAGCGCACCTGCAGGGAGGAGGGGTGATCGAGCCGCACCTTGCCGGGATAGCCCACCACCCGCAGGCGCAGGGGAGCTCCGGGCGGACCGTCCCGGAAGGCCACCAGCTGCCAGGCCTGATCATCGAGATCGCGCAGGCTCACCAGGCTGCGCAGCACAGGGCTGCCGGTTTCGCTGGGGTGCTCGTGCAGTTGCGCCAGAACGGGACTGAACACCGGCGGGCTGGCCGCCATGGCGAGGGCGCCGCTGGGAGCGGCCGGTGTCAACAGGCAGCCCAGCAACAGGCTCAGCGCCAGCATCAGCCGACCCGCTCGCCGGAGCAGCCAGCTCATGGTTCGCGCTCGGCACCGGGGATCGGCTGCCAGTCGGTGTGGGTGGCCCAGAGGGCCCAGATCGCCATCGCCCGCAGGTAGTGGCAGGCGCGAAAGGTGTTCACCGCCGTGATCGCTTCGGGCGTGCGGAACTGCAGCCCCCCCGCATACACCTGCCCCACCACGGCCCCTGTGATCGCCAGGGCGGTGTCGGTCTGGCCCATCAGGCGGTAGTAGGCCGCCAGGCCGAAATTGATGCCGGTCCATACCTCCAGCGGGTGGGTGCCGTTGGGATCGAGCGGGGTGCCGTCGCGGCGCAGGCCGTTGGCCACCCCCAGCCGCCCCCCCTCGAAGCGCTCGAAGCAGGCCTCACGAATCGCCGTCAAGGCCGAGAGCGCCCGCTCATCGCTCACCACGGGCGGCAGGCCCAGCAGGCGGGCGTAGAAATCGCCGCAGAGCTGGTCGGCCATCACCACCGGTGTGCCGCTGCCGGCATCGATCCGGTAGTACTCCCCGTTCCAGAGCAGCCGATCGAAGTTGGCCCGTGACGGCTCCAGCCAGCTGCCGAATTCCCGCTGTTCGGCGCCGGTGTCGAGGCCAAGGTCGAGCTGCAGCCGCTGGGCCATCGCCAGGGCAGCCTCCAACGCCGCGATCCAGAGGGCACCGCAGTAGGCGCTCACCCCCTGCAGCGGCCAGTCGTCAAAGGTCTGATCCGGCGCGCCGCCGTTGTCGGGCAGGCCGTCGTCGTTGATGTCGAACTGCTTGAGATAGCGAAGCGACTCCACCACCGCCGGCCAGCAGTCGGCCAGGAAGCGCAGGTCTTCCCCCGATGGGGAGAGGCGGAACAGCCGCCAGACCTGCAGCACGAAGTCAGAGGCCAGGTCCTTCCAGAGGTTGCAGTCCTGGTAGGCGGTGTAGTTGGTGGCATCAAAGGGCCGCTCGTTCGGGGCGCCCAGGTCGTGGGGTGTGGCGCCGGCCAGCTTGCGGGCCGCTTCCACCCGGCCCCGCCCCTGGGTGAAGTACCAGCCGATCGGCCGGGGGGTGGCATCGGCGGCGGGAATGGCCTGCGCGAAGCTTCTCAGCACCGCCTTGTCGAGTTCGGGCCAGAGCTGCAGCAGGGCGAAGGAGCCGTACAGCCGCACATCCAGGCTTTCGTACCAGGCGTAGTCGAGGCACTCCAGCACCCCGAAACGGCCCACCGGATCCGTGGAGCTGGCGGCGGTCCAGAGGCTGCCGCCGCTGGCGAGGTCGTAGAGCTCATTGAGCAGGGCCATCCGCAGGGGCTCGGGCAGGTCGCTGCGCTCCAGCACCGGCTTCTGCCAGGCCTCGATGGCGTCGCGCCACTGACGCCATGCGCCCAGGGCCTCGGCGGCAATGGCGGTGGCGCTGGTGCCGGTGGCCCCGAAAAAGTCCGTGTAACGCCGCAGGGCGGACGTGCCCGTGGCGAAGGCGGTCACGGGCAGGTCCCAGCTGATCACCACCGGCAGCTCGATCTCGGCGCCTGGCTCCAACCTCAGCCGCAGGGCGATCGCGGCGCTGGCCTGCTCGCGGCCGGTGCTGCGGCGGTCGTTGTTGCTGTTGGGGATCGAGCCGTCGCGGGAAAACGCCTCCCAGATCTCGCCGCCATCACCGCTGGGATCCCAGCGGCTGCAGCGCATCACCTCCACCCCTTCCAGCTGGTCGGGCACCGCCAGGCACCACTGACCCTCCCCCTCGGCGATCGGCTGACTCGGTGCCCCCTCCAGCAGCACGCCCGTCAGGCCCGGTGCGTCAATCCAGCGGTTGCGCTGGCCCACCCCCGCTCCGATGGCGGGCAGGTAGTTGTGCTCTGGGCTGCCGTCGTCGCGGAACGTCACGGCGGCGCTGGGATCGGTGTTGGTGAACCAGCCCACGGTGTTGCGCCAGCTCAGCAGCAACGAGAGATCCAAGGGGGCCTTGGTGGGGTTGGCCAGCCGCCAGCGGAACACCGCCACCGGATAGCTGGTGCGTTGATAGTCGCCGGGGAGGATCGGGCTGAAGGCCTCGCAGCTGGCCTCGGCGCGGAAGTCGGCCTGGTAATCGAACCAGTGCAGTGGATAGCGGGCGGCGTAGGTGCCGGCCGTGGCACGAGTTTCGCTGCCGTCCCTGGTCTCGTCTCCCAGCCACTGCCAGCGGGCCAGGGGACGCTCGCTGGCCTCCGGCCGGGAGTCGTCGTGCTCCGGGGTCATGGCCAGGGCCCGCGCCCGGCTCGCTGTGCCGTCGTGCTCGAACAGGGCGAACTGGCAGTCGGGCAGCACCCCGAACCAGTGCTCACCCCCATCGAGGTGCCAGAGGTTGAAGCTGCCATCGGGCCCTCGGCCGATGCAGCCCGCCCCGAAGCCCCCGAGGGGAGCGCCGTGGTTGGGGCCGTCGTCGAGGTTGCTGGCATAACGCACCGTGTAGGGGGCCTTCCAGTCCTGGCCGATCGGTCGCTGCCAGCTGGCGGGCGGTGCCTGCGCGGGCCGGCCGGCGCCGGACCCGCGCAGCAGCGAGGAGAGGGCGGACAGGCCGAACGGAGCCATGGTGCTGATCGAGATGGGGCCAGCTTGTCAGAAGCGGCCAGCGCTGCTGATGGCGGAGGGAGTCAGTCATCGCCCTGGGCTGGCGCCGGAAAGCCTCCGCTCACGTCCTGGTCGACCAGGGCATCGAGGGTGATGGCGGAGCGCACCAGGGCCTGGTAGCGCTGCACCACCCGGCGGTTGCGTTCGATCCAGTTGCCGGGGTCGCCGCTGGGCAGGGCTGTGCCGTCGCCGGCGAGAAGTTCCAGATCCTTCTGCTGGGCCAGCAGGGCGAGCACCAGCTCGTGGATGCGCTGGCGGCGGTCGCTCATGGCTGGGTCCGGTGGCACAGGCCGGACATCATGGCTCCGGCGGCCAGGCCTCTATGGTCGCCGTCCTCGACGGGCCCTCCTCAAGGCAGGTGCACGCCAGATCCGTAAGCCTTGAGTGTCAAAGGACTGATCAGCAACAGCACGCCCTCCGATGTTGCCCTGCCCTGGGCGTTCAGCCGGGCTGACCAACCCTGATGGAGGGTTCCAGGGCGGCGTGGTCGTCCCACAGCCGCCAGAGGCGTTCTTCCAGGCCACGGATCCAGCCCTGACGATCGAACAGCGGCAGGCTGTCGCGCCTCTCGATCAGCTGGCGGCGCAGGCTGCTGAGCTCAGGGCGATCGCTGGTGGCCAGCGCGATCGCCCTGGCTTCATAGGCGGCCGGATCAGGGCAGATCAGCGCTTCCAGCCCCGCGGCGGCGCAGAGGCTGGCGCCCATGCGGGCGGCATAGCCCTCTCCAGGGCAGGTGAGCAGGGGCAGGCCGGCCCATAGGGCATGAACGGCAGTGGCGCCGGCGTTGTAGAGGAAGGTGTCGAGGAAGAGATCGGCCAGGCGGTAGGCGGCCAGGTAACGCTCCATCGGCAGGCGGGGGGAGAAGACGAGCCGCTCCGGGTCGATGCCCTGCTGCTGGGCTTGCTGGCGCAGGCGGCTCTCGATGGTCGGCTGGCTCTGGCTGAGCCAGAGCACGGAATCCGGAACGGCCTCGAGGATGCGCAGCCAGGAGCGCAGCACCCTGGGCTCAATCTTGTCGCTGCGGTTGAAACAGCAGAACACGAAGGCTTCGGCGGGCAGGCCGAACTCCTGTCGGTCGATGGGATCGGCGGAGATCTCCAGCTGTGAGCCCGCGAAGGCATGGGGCAGTTCGATCACCTCCTCGCTGTAGTGGTGGCGCTGGCCGGGAGGGATCAACCAGCGATCGGCCAGCAGGTAGGGAATGAAATCGGTGCCGAGGGAGCCGGGATAGCCGAGGTAGTGGATCTGGATCGGTGCCGGCTGGAGCGCCAGGATCTCCGGCTGGCTGAAGGTGGTGTAACCGGCCAGATCGATCAGGATGTGGAGGCCATCGGCGTGGATGCGCCCGGCCGCCGCCAGCGGGGACAGGCCTGAAAGATCCACGAAGGCATCGCAGCCCTGGCGGATGGAGGCCGTGTAGGCGTCATCGGCGGCCACCAGGGCATAGGCGCTGATGTGGAAACGGCTGCGGTCGTGGTGCTGGAAGAGCTGGTGGATCAGTGTGCCCACCGGGTGCTGGCGGAAATCGGGGGAGAGATAGCCAAGGTGCAGGCGAGGGGCCGGCGGTGGCGGCGGCGGGAAACCACCGGGGGGCCGCAACGGCTGCACGCTGGCCGCTTTGCGCTCCCCCCAGCGGCGGGCCACGGCGGCGCGCAGGGCCGGTGGCAATGGGAGGGTGTGAACCGTGAGCGGCAGCAGGGGAGGGGCCTCGGGGTCCAGAAGGTGGGTCTCGATGCGCTGGCGCAGTTCAGCGCTGCGCTGGTCGTAGGGCTGCCAGTCGGCAAGGGAGAAGCGCAGCTTCTCGCGCTGCACGAAGGTGGCGATGGCGGCGGGATCGAGCTCAAGGGCCCGGCCGTAGCTGGCCAGGGCGGCCTCGTGTTCGCCGATCACCTCGAGCACATGGCCGAGGTTCTGGTGGGCGGCGAGGTGATCGCTCTGGCGCTGCAGCACCTGCTCAAAGCAGTGCCTGGCGTTGGCCATCTCGCCCTGGCTCATCCAGAGGTGGCCGAGGCTGTACCAGGCCTCCGGGAGATCGGGTTGCCGTGCCAGGGCGGCATGGCAGCCATCGATCGAGCCGGCGGTATCGCCGAGTAGCCGCTGGACGGTGGCGAGCTCCAGGTGGGCGGTGGCGGAGCCGGGCTGCAGCTCCACGGCACGGCGCAGGCAGGCTTGCGCCTCCGGCCAGCGCTGCTGGCTGAGCAGAAGCCGGCCCAGGTTGAGGTGAGCCAGCGCGAAGGAGGGGTTGACGGCCAGGGCCGCCCGGTAGGCCGCGGCTGCCGCCTCCGGATCCCCCTGCAGCTGGTGGATGGCGCCCAGGTTGCAGTGGGCGGCGGCGAGGTTGGGGTCGCGGTTGAGCACGGCCTGGTAGGCCGCGATCGCCTCCGGGAGTTCACCCTGTTCCTGAAAGGCGCGGGCCTTGGTGAACAGCGCCCGCAGCTCTGGCGGCACTGGGGAGGCCACGGCGGAGCCTGCAGCCTGTGGCTGGGGCTCTGGCTGAGGCCGGATCAGGGCTGTGCAACCCTCCTGGCGCACCACATGGTCCAGCAGGGCCACGAGGCGGCCGGCCACGCCGCGGCGGCGGTGCTCCGGCGCCACGAACAGGGAGATCAGCTCGGCCGTGCGGTCTGGGAGGCATTCGGCGATGGCGAAGGCCACCATCGCGCCCTCCAGCGAGGCGGAGGTGCCGAGCAGTTCGCCGCGCTGGGGCTGGAGGGCCCAGCGGCGCTGCAGGCTGGGGAAGGTGAAGGGGTCGTAGGGCCGCAGGCTTTCGGGCGTGAGGTGAAACACCCGCTGGAATTTCAGGGCGGCGGTGGCTTCTGGTTGCGGCGGGGGCGGCTCAGGCGGCAGCAGCGTCGTTGCCTGCAGCTGTGCTGCCTGCGGAGGTGGCGCCTGGGAGAGGCGCGAGAGGTCCACGCTGCTCAGATGCGCCCCCAGGTGGCGCTTCAGCAGCCGCAGCATCGGGCCGTTGCGGCGATCGATCGCTGCGCGCGCCACCGGCAGGCCGGCCGCGTGCTGGCGGCGGAAGCCTTCGACCAGCAACGCCAGGGCCCTGCCACGGCCGCGGTGCCCCGGGGCCACGAACAGGCTGGAGTAGCGCACGCTGCCGGCTCCGGTGCGATGGGCCAGCAGCCAGCCCACCGGCGCGTCGTGATGCAGCAGCGCCAGGCTGATCGCCGGCTCCAGACCCTGAGGATCGGCGGGTGGCTGCAGTTCGCTCGCGGCATCGAGGGCGACGGCCTGGGCGCGCTGCGCTTCGGTGAGCTCCTGCCAGGCCTGCAGCCGGTACGGCGCAACGATCGGATGGCGATCCGCCCAGCCGATGGCGGCGAGCTGCTCGCTGCGGCCCTCCAGCAGCACGAAATCGGTGCGGGGCGAGCTCCAGCCCAGACGCGCCAGGATCGGCTCCAGGGAGGCGGTGGTTTCAGGGCTGGCCTTGTAGCGCACCGTTAGCGGCGCGATGCCCTCCCGGGCGAGAAACACCATCAGCCGCTGCACCAGGCCGGTGCCGATCCCCCGCCGCCGCCAGGCCGGATCCACCTTCAGGGAGAGCAACCGGGCGCCGCCCTCGGCGCTGCGTTCGGCGATCGCCAGGGCCACCATCGCCCCAGACGCCATGGCCGACAGCCCCAGCAGTTCGCCCTGGATCCGCTCCACCGCGCTGCTGCCGGGCGCCAGCGACGGGAAGGTGAGTGCGGCGTAGGGGGCCAGGTTGGCGGGGGTGAGGTGGAACACCCGCTGGTAGCGGATCGGGGCCTGGGCCGCTGGGGGGGATGCTGCGAATGCGTTGCCGCCTGCGGCCGATGCTGCGGTGCCATCGGCGCTGCTGGCGGTGACGGCCGCAGACGGTTCCGGCAACCCGAACGGACGCACCGCCGGCCCCCGGTGGGGGTTGCCGCTCGGGGCCAGCGGCCGCACGTGCACCAGTTCGTCCCGGTCCGGCAGCTTCACCAGGCAGTCGATCGCCTCCCCCTGCAGACCCAGCGCCCGGGGCTGCCGCACCCCCGCCAGCACCGCCACATCGAACAGCTCATCGATCGGCTCCGGCAGATCCAGGCTGTGCAGGATCTCCCCGCTCGCCAGCTCGATCACCCGCAGCCCGCAGCAGCCGCCCGGGTTCCCCTCGGCGATCAGCCGCTCCTCCAGCGGCAGGCCGGTGAACTGGGGTGAGCGCAGCTTGGAGAGCCCCACCACCGCGCAGCCCCCCGCAAAGGCCAGGCCCCGCACGAACCCCGGCAGGGCGCACAGGGACCGGAAGTCGCCCGCCTCGATCCAGCCCAGTTCCCCCGTGCCGGAATTCAGCAGCCACAGACGCCCCTCATGCCAGCGGGGCGAATGGGGCATCGACAGTCCCGTGGCGGCCAGCTCGCCGCTGGGGATGTGGATCAGCACCCCGCCACCCGTGCGCTGGTTGCGCCAGGAGGAGGGCTCACCGGAACCGCCGCAGGCAGTGGCCCAGGTGGGCACTCCCTCCAGCAGCGCCACGCCGTTGAGGTGGCAGCGGTCGTCCGCCGCCAGCTGGGAGATGAACGGCGGCTGCCAGGTGGGGGCAAAGCTGCAGCCCGGCGCCAGACCCGCCAGGCAGCTGAAGGCTGTGTTCACGAACAACGGTTCGCCGTCGGCCGTGAGCACCACCTCATGGGCGTTCACATCACCGGTGGTGAAGCTGACGGCCGGCACATATAGCCGATCGCCGCCCTCATGCAGCTGACCCGGCGCCAGCAGGTTGTCCAACCGCCAGATCTGGCAGCGGGCCGCCATCCACAGGCTCTCCCCCGCCACGAACAGACCCATCGGCCGGTCGAACAGCCGCTCGTGCAGCTTCAGCTCGCCGCCCCCACCCACGCCCAGGAACAGCAGGCGGTTGGCGCGGTAGGTGGTGAAGGCCAGAGACAGCTGCTGCTCACGCAGCCAGCCGGCGAGTTCAGCCAAGGCGTTCTGAAGCAAGGTCAAGCACCCTTGCCGCAACGGCTGAGGTGCAGGCCAACGGAGGCGCAGCAACCCGCAATGAGCGAAGAATTGGCGAAGGATCGCACGCCAGAGCGATCCTTCGCCAAGGACATCATGCAATCCCTTTGCAGATGAGAACAATACATCTCGTCAGCGGAAGCTGGGAAGACCATTCTCCCTTGTCGTCGTGCTCCCAACGCGGAGCAGGTTCTGCACCGAGGACACACGCGCCTGTGTGGCGGCGCCCAGCAACAGACTCAGGGGGAAGCCAGGAACACCACCACCAGCGCGATCGCGATCGCCACCAGCGGCGCGACGATCGGCCGCGGCGGCGGGATCCCTGGATCCAGGTACGACTCCACCACCCTCAACCCGCCGTCTGTCGGATCCGGCGGCGCAGGCGACGGCTCCAGCCAAACGCCGCAGCCCCGCCGGCCAGGGGCAGCGGACCTGGAACATCGGTGGCCTCAAACCCCGTGATCGACAGCACGCCGTAGTCCCCCACGTTGTCGGTGGTGGTGACCCGAAAGCCAAAGCTCTCACCAGCATTCAGGGCGATGCTGCTCAGGAAGCCGCTGCTGCCATCTGCCGAACTGATGGGTGTTTCCGTCAGCCCCACCAGATACGACACGCTCTGATTCGGCGCTCCCGACGCAAACGTGTTCAGTGCCCAGTTGAAACTGATCAGCACCGGAACCGCCCCGTTGGTAACGGTCCAGGTGGTGGTTCGCTCGGTGTTCGCCGCTCCGCCTCCAGCCTCCGTTGACACCGAGCCCACCACATCGACCGCACCACTGCTGGCATCAATGGCCTCGGCACAGGCGACATTGTTGCCGTTGCCGCAGTAATAGTCGGCATTGGCTCAGCGGCGGACTGCCATTGCTGGTGAGGATCTGATCCTTGACCCCATTGGTGGTGTTGACGATGCTCCAGTTCGCCGGATCGAAGCTGCCGGAAAAGCCTGCGGCACGGGCACCGGCGGGCAGCACACAGGCCGACGTCACCACGGCCAGGAGTGAGAGGCCGGCGACGGCAGCGGGGCCGAAGGAACGACGGGCAGCGGAGGGCATGGACGTTGCTGGTGAGGGGGTGGCCAAGGAGGGAAAGCGGTGCGATCAGGGGGGAACTGCCCTGGAGGGGCCGAGGGCCATCAGAGGGTGGAGAACAGCGAACTGGGGGTGAGTGAACCCGTCGCCAGCGATGCACTCAGGCCGGTGACGTTGATCAGCAGGTCGTCGCTGCTGCTGAAGGCCGCGTTGCCGTCGTTCACCGCCACAAACCACTGCCGCGTGCGGGCGTTGCCTCGTGTGCCGTTGTAGGCGAACAGCACCGCCTCTCCGGCTCCCAGGGCCTGGCTGCCGGCGGTGAGCACATTCTTGTCCGCGAACGCCTTGGCAACGGCGCTGGGGAGGGTGGCGCTGCTGGGGACGATCACTCCGGTGTTCCACAGGGCCGACGGCAGGGCCGCCAGGGCGATCCGATCGCTATCGCTGCCGGTGAGCGTGAGATCACGAATCCGGTCCAGGTTCGTGAGGGTGGAATCGCCAAAGCTCTGGTAGCGGAACCGGTCGGCGCCAGGGCCGCCAGTGAGAGTATCGGCGCCACCGTTCCCGGTGATGGCATCACCTTTACCTCTGGTGCCGGCGGGATCGCCGTTGATCGTGTCCCCCGCGCTGCCGCCGATCAGGATGTCGGCATAGACACCACCAGAGAAGGTCTGTGGCGTCGTGGCCGCGCTGTTGTCGATCGTGACCGACTTGCCACTGTCGTTGTCGAAGATATCCACCCGTGCGGCCGCAGCAGGCAAGTTGGCACCCGTGGCATTGAACAGCTCGACGCGGAAGGATTCGGTGCTCTCCACCAGGTCATCCCCCAGCACCTGGATCGCCAGCTGCTGCTTCGTGGAGCCCGGCACGAAGGTGAGCACCCGGGCTGTGATCGCAGTGTAGTCACTACCGCCCGTAGCGCTGGCGCCGCTGCTCGCCGCCAGGGTGCGGACGGACACTCTGACGGTCGTGCTGGCCGCCGACGACAGACTCACCGTGAGACGTAGCACCGGATTGAAGCCCGTGTCGCTCTCCACCACCGTCGCACTGGAGATCGAAAGGGTGGGGATCACCACAGGCGGCACGTCATTGTCGAGAATCGACGCCGTGGCGGTGGCCGCCGCCAGGGTGTAGCTCGTGCTGGCCTGGAGGGTGAGCGAGAGGCTGCGGTTGCCATCCACCAGCGCATCATCGAGCGTGGGGATCACCAGATCCACGCTGCTCTGCCCCGCCGCGAAGGTGATCGTGCCGATGCCGCTGCTGGCATCGAAGCCGCTGGTGGGGTTGGTGTAATCCACTCCGGCGATCGCCGTGCCGCCCAGCCGGTAGTTAGCAACCAGCACGCCGGTGGTGGAGCCACTGCGGCTGAGGCGGAAGCTGGTGGCCACAGGGCCGCTTTCGTTGCCGTTGCTCAGCACCACAGCGCTCAGGCCCGGCAGCGGCGGTGTGTCGTTGTCCGCTGCTCCCACCGTGGGGCTGGCGGTGAGGTTGCCAGCGGTGAAGGTGTTGCTGCTGCTGCCGTTGTCGCGGATCGTGATACTGCCCGTGGCACCTCCGGGATTGGTGACGGTGCCGCTGATCGGGCCGGTGCTCAGGCTGAAGGATTCGCTGCCCTCGAAGACCGTGTCATTGGTGATCGCCACCCGCAGCAGACGGCTGGTGACGCCCGCAGCCAGGCTGACCGCGGAGACCACCGGAACCCAAGTTCCAGCCTCCAGCACCTCGAGGCTGCTGCCGCTGTCGCTGCCCACCGTCGCGCTCCCGCTGACCAGCGACGGCGTGAAGCTGATGGCTCCAGTGGACGGATTGGAGAGGCTCACCTGCACCACCGCATAGGGAGAAGCCTCGCTGACGATGATCGAGGAAACACCGATCGACGGGGTGTCATCGTCAGCGGAGCGAATCAGTGGAGTGGCGCTGTTGGTATTCAGATCGAACACCTGGGCTGAGCTGCCGTCATCGGCGATGGTCACCGTGCCGCTGGCGCCGCCCGGATTGCTCAGGGCACCGGCGGCGGAGCCCCTGATCGCACCGGTGCCGATGGCGAACGTTTCCACGCCCTCGTAAAGGCTGTCGTTGCTGATCGCCACCCGCAGCAGCAGGGAGCTGCTGCCAGCGGTGAGGGTGACACCGGAGCCAGCGGAGACCCAGCTGCTGCCGACCAGGGCCTCGAGGCTGCTGCCCGTGTCGCTGCCGATCCCGGCGCTGTCCCCGACCAGCGACGGTGTGAAGGACAGATCGCTGCTGAGCGGCGCATCCAGCGACACCTGAACAACAGCAAACAGCGACGATTCACTCACCGTGACACTGGACACCGCCAGCGTGATAGGGGCCGTGGAGAAATTCAGGCTGGTGGCATCGCTGATGCCGCCATAGCCATTGCCGGCGTGATCTCGGATGGCGCTTGCCGCCACCTGCAGGTAATAGCCGCTGCCGCGCACGAGATCCGCAAACGGATTCACCGTCACCGTGCTGCCGCTGAAGCTCACCGTGCCGCCGGCTGAACCCGCTCCGCTCGCAACATTGAAACTCTCGACCAGCGTGCCGTTGGCCAGGACCAGGCCGATCAGGCCGCTGCCGGCCACCACGGCTTCCGAGAACGTCAGCTCAACAGAGCTGTTCAGCGCCACAGCGGTGGCACCATCAGCGGGAGAACTGCTGAGCAGACTCGGGGCTGTGGTGTCGATCACCAGTGCCGCATTCGCTCCCAGCGATCCCACCGCACCCGGGGCCGACAGCGTCAGAACCGCGTTGTTCCCGGCTCCATCCTTGATCGTGCCGCCATTAAGCACCAGCGCATTCGCCGATAGCTGATCCAGATCGGCGGAGCTGTCGCCGGCTTGCACGGTGTACTCGAAGCTCAGCGTATTCGTGTCGCTGCCGGAGACGTAGGTGGCGGTGCGATCCGTCGTTCCCGTTTCCAGTTGCAGCGTCGG
>CALRVC020000036.1:0-26254 GCA_943371515.1 Synechococcus sp. UW140
GCCCTGGCCGGTGTGGCCAGGGCTGACTGAGGCCCATCGATGGGCATGCTCAGAAGAACACCAGAGCCTCAGCACTGATGCAGCGGTTCACCGCAAGCAGGATTCGCCATGGCCAGTGGCTCGATGCTCTATTGGCAACAAACTCCTAGATGGCTCCTTGCATCAGGATGTCTTCCATGTCCATGGTGATCCCGCAATCGTTGTAGGCGGAAGCCGGCGGAAACCCCAGTTCCCTGAGCCATTTCACCAAAAGGAGCCGATCATGCATGGCGGAGGCCAGGATGGAGAGCTCGGATGTGATGGCCGAATCTTGAAGAATCTCGGCCTGGAGGTCTTCCAGTGCCCCACAGATGACGCGGTATAAGACATAGTCCTTGTCATCCAGATCTCTGAGTTGCTTGCGTCCCCGTGATCTCGTCATCAAAGGGGGATCCAGCGTGCAGGTCTTAGCATGGCTGAAAGTGAAGAGAGTGCATCGTTAGGTCGCAGGAATCGTTCAGTCGATTCAAGTTGTGAAATCCCCTCAGACCATTGTTGCGAGCTGCTCGGAAATGACAAATTCCATGGGAGTGGGGCAGATCTCGTGGCCATTCCTGGAAGGGGTGTAGTTGACCGCTGTACGTATGGTTTCCAGGTGATGAATCAGGATGTCCTCCACACTGGTTCCTAAGGCTGCTGCAACGCGCTGAATCACATCGACTGTGCCTGGTGAAAGCCTCAGCTCAACGATTAACGTATCCATGCCGTTACCCACCTTTCATCTCAAGCATAGTCACGGCGATATGGTCGGAACGCTGTTGATCTGCCCTCGATTCGAGGCTGATCTGCTGAAATTTCCTGGTAGGCATGAAGATCCTGGGCACCGCTGCACAGGACTAGGTTGAGGCGACGGGGAGTGCAACGCCGCCGATGCTTGTCTGGACTGCGTTGATGGTAGCGAGCATTGACCGATCTCCCGACTGCATCAGTATCACCATCCCGGAAAGAGTTCATGAGGGATTGGCCCAGATTGCCAGCAAAATAAGGACTATCCCTCAGCAATCCAGACCGGGATTGACCACGAGGTCCGCTCCTCCACCCCCCTCTGCGCCAAGTGGGTCCGGTATCAAGCCCCGCCCAGCACCTCGACACAGCGGCCGCAGAGGGCGGGGTGGGAGGCATGGGTGCCGATGTCGGTTTCCATGTGCCAGCAGCGCTCGCATTTGCTCCCTTCGGCTCGGGCGATGCGCACGGTGATGCCCCCTTCACTGGCTTGGGCTAGGGGATCGGCCAGGGGCTGGGCGCCGGCTCCGCGACATTCCAGCTGCGAGACGATCAGCCAGTCGGCCAGGTTGTCAACGGAGGGATGGGGGCTGGCCTGCAGCACCTCCAGCGCGGCGCCAAGGGCTGCGGCACGATCGCCGCTCCCCAGCTCCAGTTCCACCCTGGCCTCCAGGGAGGCCCCCAGATCGGCGTTGGCGCGGCAGCTCTCCAGCTGACGGTTAACAAGCCCGCGCAGGTCCAGCAGCGGCCGCAGGGGCTCCACCAGGGCCGCCTCACGCCAGGAGTCCGGTGCCGTGGGCCAGCCCCGCTCGAACACCGAACGCTCCGCCACCGGGTAGGGCAGGTTCTGCCAGATGTCCTCGGCCATGTGGCAGAGCACCGGCGCAATCAGGCCGGCCAGGCGTTCCACCACCAGGGCCAGGACCGTCTGGCAGCTGCGGCGGCGGAAGGCGCTGGCCCCGCTCACGTAGAGCCGGTCCTTGGCGATGTCGAGGTAGACATTGGAGAGATCCACCACGCAGAAGTTCTGCAGCGCCTGAAAGAACCGGTAGAACTCGTAGCGCTCGAAATCGGCGGTCACCGCGTCGACCAGGTTGGCGGTGCGCTCCAGCATCCAGCGGTCCAGCAACGGCAGATCGGCGATCTCCACCGCATCGCCCCCTGCCGCCGCCGGCCTTGGGTCGAAGTCGTGCAGGTTGCCCAGGAGGTAGCGGGCCGTGTTGCGCACCTTGCGGGTCACATCGGCCAGCTGTTTGATGATGCCCGGCCCCAGGGGTACGTCGGCGGAGTAATCCACCGAACTCACCCACAGGCGCAGCACATCGGCGCCGTAAGGAGGCTGCTGCTTCTCGTTCTTGCCGCCCTCCACCAGCACGGCCGGATCGACCACATTGCCCAGGGATTTGCTCATCTTGCGGCCCTTCTCATCGAGGGTGAAGCCGTGGGTGATCACCCGCCTGTAAGGGGCGTGGCCATTGACGGCCACGGAGGTGAGCAGGCTGCTCTGGAACCAGCCCCGGTGCTGGTCGGAGCCTTCCAGATAGAGATCGGCGGGATAACGCAGCGGGGTGGCCTCAGCGGCCGCTGCCGCTCCCCCTGACGCGTCGCCGCCTGAACCTGCTCCCTGATCTCCTCCCGTGTCCAGCCCGCCCAGCACTCCGGCCCAGGAGGAGCCGGAATCGAACCACACGTCCATGGTGTCGGTGCCCTTGCGCCACTGGGCCGCCTCGGCGGCGAGGGAGGGGGGCAGCAGCTCGGCCTCGCCTCTCTCCCACCACACATCGGAGCCGTGCTCGGCGATCAGAGCCTCGATGTGGGCGAGGGTGTCGGCATTGAGCAGGGTCTCGCCGGTTTCACGGTGGTAAAAGACTGGAATGGGCACGCCCCAGGTGCGCTGGCGGCTGATGCACCAGTCGCCGCGGTCGCGCACCATCGCCTCGATGCGGTTGCGGCCGCTGGCGGGCAGCCAGTCCACGGCGGCGATCGCGGCGAGGGCCTGGGAGCGGAAGCCCTCCACCGAGGCGAACCACTGCTCGGTGGCGCGGAAGATCGTCGGTTTCTTGGTGCGCCAGTCGTAGGGGTAGCGGTGCTCGTAGGGCTCGTGGCGCAGCAGGGCGCCCGCGGCCTCGAGGGCTGAGATGATCGCCGGGTTGGCGTCCTTGAGCACGTTGAGGCCGGCGAAGGGGCCGGCTTCCGCCGTGAGGGTTCCCGCCTCATCGACCGGGCAGAGCACGGGCAGGCCGGCCTTGCGGCCGGTGTTGAAGTCGTCGACGCCGTGGCCCGGGGCCGTATGGACCAGGCCCGTGCCTGCTTCGGTGGTGATGTAGTCGCCACCGATCACCACCGGGCTGGTGCGATCGAAGAGGGGGTGGCGATACTCGACCCCTTCCAGCTCCGCGCCCCTGAGGGTGAGCAGGGGTTCGAGCTCCAGCTGCAGGCTGCTGCGCAGACTCTCCACCAGGGAAGCGGCCACGATCAGGTGGCGGCTGGTGCGATAGCCGTTGGTCCCGTGATCGCCCACGCGGCAGAGGGCGTACTCCAGCGAGGCATTCACCGACACCGCCAGGTTGGCGGGCAGGGTCCAGGGGGTGGTGGTCCAGATCGCCACCGCCAGATCGCCTTCCGCCGGGGTGGTGGCCGCATCGGCGGAGGTCAGGCCGATGGCGGTGAGCCGGGTGCCCAGGCCCCCTGGCAGGGCCACCACCGGGAAGGCCACGTAGACGCTGGGGGAGGTGTGGCCGTCGGGGTACTCCAGTTCCGCTTCGGCCAGGGCGGTGCGGGAGCTGGGGCTCCAGTGCACCGGCTTGAGACCCCGGTAGATGTGGCCAGCGAGAACCATCCGGCCGAACACACCGATCTGGGCAGCCTCGTAGGCCTTGTTGAGCGTCAGGTAGGGCTGCTCCCAGTCGGCCCAGATGCCCCAGCGCCTGAAGCCCGCCTTCTGGCTCTCCACCTGCTCGAGGGCGTAGCTGTGGGCACGACGGCGCAGGTCGATCGGGGTGAGCGCCGAACGCTCCGCGCTGGAGAGGCTCTGCAGCACCTTGAGCTCGATCGGCAGCCCGTGGCAGTCCCAGCCCGGCACGAAGCGGGCCCGTCGGCCGCGCAGCAGGGCGTACTTGTTGAGGATGTCCTTGAGGATCTTGTTGAGGGCATGGCCCACATGCAGGGGCCCATTGGCGTAGGGAGGGCCGTCGTGGAGGGTGAACACCTCACCGGGATTCTCACGGCTGAGCCGCCGGTAGAGGTCCAGCTCCGCCCAGAAAGCCTGCAGCTCCGGTTCACGGGTTTTGGCGTTCGCCCGCATCGAGAACGGGGTTTGCAGCAGGTTGAGCGTGTCTTTGTAGGAAGCCGGGCTGGCGGTCACAGCGCCTGGGGGGGCAGCAAGGGCGAATTATCGACCCCAGCCCCCGGGACCTCCCCGTCGCAGGCTGCAGCAGGGTCAGCCACTGCTTCTTCGTCTGAACGTCCGGCGGGATCCGCGCCTGGGGGCGCTGCGCCGGCCTGCTCGATCAGCTGCTCGATCTCGGCAAATGACTCCACCGTGGTCACATCGGCGTCGTCGGTCTCAGCTGCTGGCGGCGGCTCAGCGGCTGGCGTTGCTTCGGGAGGCCGGGGCTGCTCCGAAGCCTCTGGCACTACCGCAGCCTCAGGCTCCGGGACCACAGGCGCAGCAACCTCAGGCTCCGGGCGTACCCAGCGTTTGGTGGTCTCGCGGGCTTTGGAGCTGGCTTCGCGCCGCTCCTTCAGCCAGGAGAGCAGCCCGGCCAGTTTCGATCCCGCCAGGCTGAGCAGCCCCATCAGGGCAGCAGCCAGTTGCTGCAGGCTGGTGCGCCAGCGCTCCATCCCGGTGAGACGCACCTGCTCTTCATGGGTGAGCTGGCGCCAGCGGCCCAGGCCCACCTCCGTGCTGAGCCGGCCGATCAGCAGGCCGCCGCAGAGGACGGCCAACATCGGTGCCCCGCTGAGCCGCTCGGCGCTGGTGACCAGCACCAGTCCCAGCAGCAGCACCAGGGCGCCCCAGACCGAATCGCGTGGGCGGCTGAGCTCGGGGACCAGCAGGGGCAGCAGCAGCACCAGCAGACCGGCAAGAAGTGCCAGGAATCCACCGAGGGTGGCAAGCATGGTGGCAGAGGCGGCGGTGCGGCCATTCTGAGCCGCTCTATACAGTCGGGTCACGCCCACCTGGCGGAATTGGTAGACGCGCTGGTTTTAGGTACCAGTGGCTTCGGTCGTGGGGGTTCAAGTCCCCCGGTGGGCATCGCTGAATCAGCGCAGCAGCAGAGCCAGGGGAGCGAAGGCCACCAGGCCTCCGCCTAGGGCCAGGGTCAGGGCCAGCCGGTTGGTGACGGTGCGAGGCAGACGGCGCAGCACCAACAGGGTGGTGCCGCTCACCAGCACTGAGCCAGCGAAGGCCCCCAGCCACCAGGAGAGGGAGGTGTGATCGCTGGGGGCTTCCAGGCCGTGAAGCATGGCGTGCACCGCCACGGCGGCGGCCACCAGGCCTCCCCAGAGGCTGAGCCGTGGGCCGGAGCCCTTGCTCTCGGCCCACAGGATCGAGCCGGCCACGGCGGTGATGGCCAGGGCAGCGAGCAGTTCCCCGAAGGGCAGGGTGCCGCCCATCGCTCCGAACACTCCACCGGCGACGGCACCCGCCAGGGCCCAGACCAGCAGGGTCGAAGAGATGGCGGCGGAGGCGGCGCCAACGCCGATCAACAGCAGCAGGTGGTCGAGGCCTGCGAGGGGATGAAGGAAGCCCGAGCCGATGCCTCCATGGGCGAGGCCATGGGCCTGGGCCGGCTGGCCAGCCAGGGCGAAGGCCACAGCGGCCAGGCCGGTGTAGCGGGCCAGGGTGCTGCTGCTGGGGAATCTGCTCATTGAGGGGGAACGGTCCGCGCCGGGGGGTGGGGTACTGAGACGGCGAGCGTTCTGGCTGAGGGGCGCCTCCGCAGAGGAGCTCCATCACAGCTGCGGGACAGCGCCGGATTCAACAGGGCCGGCAGGGCCCCATCACACCGGACTTTCCTCCTTGCCTCCAGGGAGTGAACCACTGGAACCGTCCCCGCCATTCTGGACCTTTCTGGCGGGCCTGGCCGCCCATGGTCTGATCAGCCCCGTCCGAAGGGCAGGTCGTGTCCGCTGGCACGGTCCATGGCCATGCAGCGCACAGTCGTGAACGCTGCCGCTGTCTAGCTTTCGCGCCATGGACATGTCTTCGATTCCCGCTGCAGGCGCCGCGACCGAGCCGGTCCGGCTTCGTCCCATCGGGGTCTGCATCGATGAGCCCTGGGCGTCGGGGCAACGCAAGCGCTATCTGGCCAGCCTCGACCCTGGCCTGCTGCTGGCGGCCCCCACCACCGTGGGCCTGGAGCCAGACACCTGACGGTCTTCGGCCATCGTCTCGATCAGGCTACGGGCCACGAAGGGTGAAGTCATGGCCCGCAGCAGGGCGCTGTAGTTCAGGTCGAAGCCGAGTTCCGTCCCCACCTCCACCGCTGCCTGTGCCGTGGCCTGTCAGCCCTTCCAGCCCGCCAGCCCCCGGGCCGCCCGGGAGCGGGCCAGGGCGCGGGCGGCCGGCAGAGCCGGCTCCAGCCGCAGTGAGCTGAATGGCGGCAGGCTGCGGCTGCGCAGCCAGGCGCCCCAGCGGAACTCGTGGAAGGGGATCAGCGGCGCCGGCGCGATCACCCTCTCCTGCTTGAGCTTCCAGACCAGGCTGCGGTAGGGGTCATCCACCAGGCCGAGCAAAGTGCGGGGCAGAAGCTGGGGTGGCTGGGGGCCCTGGCCGCGGCCGTCGTGGAGGTAGAGCCAGCCGCGGTCCAGCAGTTCGACCAGAGCCTGCTCCCGCTCGCGGGACTCGAGCTGGAGTGCCACGTAGCCGAAGGCGGTGGCGGCGCCGTCGTGCTCCAGCAGCGCGCGCAGACGGTGGTGGCGATCCACCATCCACAGGGCCCCATCACCGTTGCGCACCAGGGGCACAGGTTTGCCACTCAGGTAACGCCTGCGCTGGTTCGAGCTCTCCTCGGCGAAGTCGGCCTGACGCTGACGGATCTCGGCCAGCCCCACGCAGAACTGGGTGGGTTGGAGCTCCGCCACGGCCACCTGCAGCAGTTGTCCGGGGGAGTCCGGCGGCGGCGGCAGGGGCACGAAGGGGGGCAGGCGCAAGACCATCGGACGCTCAGCGCAGCTTGTCGCGTTGGAGGAAGACCCGGATCAGCTTTTCGTCCATCAGCCCCGGTCGCGCCCGAGGCGCCTCCTGGCAGCGCTCGAACAGCTCCAGCAGGGTGGAGGCGGAGACCCGGTGGCCCCGTTCCTTGGCCAGCTGGGCCACGTCCTCGGCTGTTTCCGACAGGTTCAGCGCTTCGCGCAGCTCCTCGTCGGAGCCGATTCGGGCAAGGAAGTCAAAGACGTCGTCGATGTCCTGGCTCATGACCTGCAGAGGATTCAGCTCGTCCACTCTCCACCCCGGCTGGCGGTCGTCTGTGGCGGCGGCAGTCTCGGGGAAGGCTCGCCTGCTGATGCCTCCAGAGGATGGTGGAGGCGAATGAGAGCAACAGAATTGACTGCCAAGATGCTTGTGAGAGGAGATCCAGATCTTGAAGCCTGATCTTGATGCAAGCTTAACCGGGTCATAAATTGCGCGGGGTTGACTCGTTGCTACATAGGGTTGGCTCCCCATTGGCGCTTGTGATGACCTTCGCGAAGAAGGCCTTTGTCTTCAGTGTTCTGACCGCACTTGGTGCTGGTGCCGCCGCTACGGCTCAAAACGCCCTCAACGGTGCGGGAGCCACCTTCCCCGCTCCCTTCTACCAACGGGCCTTCTCTGATCTTGCCAGTGGCGGTGGCCCTCAGGTCAATTATCAGTCGGTGGGCTCCGGAGCCGGCGTGCGCCAGTTCATTGCCGGCACGGTTGATTTCGGTGCCACCGATGAGCCGATCAGCTCCGCCGACGCCGCCAAGGTGAAGCGGGGTGTGGTGCAACTTCCCACGGTGGGCGGCACGATTGCCATCGCTTACAACAAGCCGGGTTGTGCTCTGAAGCTCACCCAGAAGCAGGCTGCCGACGTCTTCCTGGGGGTGATCACCGATTGGAAACAGCTCAAGTGCGCACCTGGCAAGATCACCGTGGTGCATCGCTCCGATGGCTCCGGCACCACCTTCGCGTTCACCAACTCCCTCTCCGCCTTCTCGCCGGCCTGGAAGAGCAAGGTGGGTGAGGGTAAATCGGTGAAGTGGCCCGTGGGGGTTGGCGGCAAGGGCAATGAGGGTGTGGCTGGTGTGGTTCAGAACACCCCTGGCTCGATCGGTTACCTCAACCAGGCCTTCGTCAAGGGATCGATCAAGGCGGCAGCCCTGCAGAACAAGGCGGGCAAGTTCGTGATGCCCAACCTGAAGAGTGGTGCCGCGGCCCTAAACAACATTCGCCTCGATTCCAACCTGGCTGGTGAGGATGCCAATCCCGCCGGTGCTGACAGCTACCCCATCGCCACTCTCACCTGGGTGCTGGCGTACAAGTCGGGTAATGGTGCAAAGGCCCCGCGCATTCGCCAGGCGATTTCCTTCCTGTTGAGCCCCAAAGCCCAGGGGAAAGCCGATGATCTCGGTTATGTCCCCCTGCGCGGCAGTGTGCTCAATTCGGCCAAGAAAGCCGTGGGCAACATCGGCTCCTGAGTTCACGGCCCCTTGGGGCCCAGGGGGCAGTGCCTTAGTCAAGGGTTAACCGCCCCCTTATCTACCCTTTGCTTGCTTGTCGGTCATCGTCCATACCCTCGGTGGTGTCACAGGAGATTGGCCATGGTTACGACTCCTTTCCGCGATGCCGGCCGCAGCGACGCCATCCGCGAGGTGTTGGAAACGAGCTACCGGCAGCGCCAACTTCTGCACATCGGCGCTGGCAGCGCCGTTCCCCTGCTCAAGAACACCATCTGGCTGGTGGTGCGCGGCATGGTCAAGCTGGAGGCCGTCACCATCCACGGCGATCCGTTGCTGCTCGGCCTGGCCGGCCCCAATGAGCCCTTCGGTGAGCCGCTCACCAACGTGCAGGCCTATGAGGCCTGCACCCTCACCGATTCCGATCTGCTCTGTCTCACCTGTGCGGAGATCGAGCAGGCCCCCCATCTGGCCATGGCCGTGATGCAGGCTGTGATCAGTCGTCATCGCCAGGCGGAAACCCTGCTCTCCCTGCTGGGTCTGCGCCGGGTGGAAGAGCGGGTGCGCGGCTTCCTGGAACTGCTGGCTCAGGACTACGGCCAGGCCTGTGAGGAAGGCCTGCGGCTCAATCTGCGTCTCACCCATCAGGAACTGGCCAGCGCCCTCTCCACCACCCGGGTCACGGTCACACGGGTGATCGGTCTGCTGCGCGACGAGGGCTGGCTCAAGATCGATGCCCAGCGCCATCTGGTGATCAGCCACCTGCCCCGGCGCCACTGACGGCCCATGCTCTGTCCCATGCCCGGATGGCCTAAATTTTGAATGATCAGCCCGTGGGCCCGGACGATCCCATGCCCCGTCTGCTCATCGTCGATGACGACGACGGCATCCGCACCACCCTGGAAGAGGCCCTGGCCCAGGAAGGTTTTGATGTGGCGTGTGCCGCCGATGGCCGTCAGGCCATCCGGCAATTTGATGCGTCCCAGCGACAGGGAGCCACGGGCTTTGATCTTGTGCTGCTGGATCTGATGCTGCCGGGGGTCGGGGGGCTGGATGTCTGCCGCCATCTGCGCCGCCATGATTCCCACATCCCGATCCTGATGGTGAGTGCCCGGGACACGGAAACGGACCGGGTGCTGGGACTGGAGCTCGGCGCGGACGACTACCTGGTGAAGCCCTTCGGGCTGCGTGAACTGGTGGCCCGTTGCCGCGCCCTGCTGCGCCGGAGTCAGCAGATGATCGAGCGCTTCCCCGTCGGCGAGGTCGTTCATCACCGGGGGCTGACCCTCTACCCCGATGAGTTCCGCGTCACCCGTGACGGTGAGACGGTGAACCTCTCCCCCAAGGAATACCGGCTGGCGGAGTTCTTCATGCAGAACCCTGGCCGTGTCTGGAGCCGCAACCAGTTGATCGATCAGATCTGGGGTACCGACTACGTGGTCGACACCAAGACCGTGGACGTGCACATCCGCTGGCTGCGCGAGAAGCTCGAGGCCAATCCCTCCGCTCCCGAGCACATCCTCACGGTGAGGGGCTTCGGCTACCGCTTCGGTTGAGTCCCTGGCCATGAAGCTGCTGCTGGCCTTTGGCCTTGGTGTGCTGCTCGGCTGGGTCCTGGCCCGTGGCCGCCGCAGGCCCCAGGAGCCGCAGGCCCCTGGGGCCAGTGGCCAGCCCCTCCTGCCGGGGGTGGGGCGGTTGCAGCTGCTGGCCTGGTTGGAAGGAGCGCCCCAGGGCTGGTTGGTGGTCGATGGAGAGCAGCGAATCCAGGCGATCAATCCCCGGGCCGAGCGCTTGCTGCAACTGCCCGTCGACCAACTGGTGCGAGGCCAGCCCGTGCGTGCCGTGATTCAGCAGCCGGAACTGGAGGAGGTGATTCTGGCCGTGGGCCGCCGGGGTCGTCCCCAGCGCCTGGAGTGGTGGCAAGGCAATGAACCGCTCGAGGGGGTGCTGCTGGCAGGCGGAGAGGGTTGGGTGGCGATCTGGATCAACAGCCGGCGTTCACTGGAATCCCAGCTCAATCAGCAGAGTCGCTGGGTCAGTGACGTGGCCCACGAGCTCAAGACCCCGCTGACCGCCCTGCTGCTGGTGGGGGACAGCCTGGCCGCCCAGGCCACCAATTCGAACGTGGTGCTGATCGAACGACTGCAGCGGGAGTTGCAGCGGCTGCAGAGCCTCGTGGGTGACCTGCTCGAACTCTCCCGCCTGGAGAACAGCCTGCCGCGGGATGACCGGCGCTATGAGGTGCTGGATCTCGGGGAGCTGGTGGAGGCCGCCTGGGGCAGTCTCCGCCCCCTGGCCGATCAGCGCGGCGTCAGCCTGTCCTTTCCTGAACGCCTGCCGTGTCCCCTCTGGGGAGATCCGTCCCGGTTGCACCGAGCTCTGCTCAATCTGCTCGACAATGCCCTGCGCTACAGCCCCGATGGAGCGGCTGTGGAAGTGAGCGTGGAGGAGAGCGGCCAGTGGTGGGAGCTGACGGTGCGGGATCACGGTTCTGGTTTCAGCGACGAGGACCTCGCCCACATGTTCGAGCGCTTCTACCGGGGAGATCCCTCCCGGGTGCGAAGCCGCCGCGCCGGCAGTGGGCTGGGGCTGGCGATCGTGCAGCAGATCGCCCTCACCCATGCCGGTCGGGTGCAGGGGCGGAACCATCCACGAGGTGGCGGCGTGTTGGAGCTGGTGTTGCCGAAGGGGGTATGAAGCTGGTCCCCGCGGTTCCCCAGGGAGGCGGTCACGACTCTGATGGGTGGGATGCGATACACGCCACCTGGGTGCCCAGCGGTTGGATGGGAGCACCGCCACGTCTCGACCACCTGCCATGACCGACGCGGAGGGCTACCGCCAGGTGCCCGGTCAGGGAGGCAGCAGTGATCCCACCCACGACATCCTGCGCTGCGAGCGGCAACCGCTGCGGGCCCTGTTCCGTCCCGGCTGCGTGGCGGTGATCGGGGCCAGCGAACGGCCCGGCAGCGTGGGTCGCACCCTGCTCTGGAACCTCATCCGCTCTCCCTTCGGCGGCACCGTGTACCCGGTGAACCCCGGGCGACACAGCGTGCTGGGGGTGCGCTGCTGCGCAACGGTGGCGGAGGTGCCCGAGCCGGTCGACCTGGCCCTGATCGCCACCCCGGCGGCCAGCGTGCCCCAGCGGCTGGCGGAGTGCGCGGCGGCCGGGGTGAAGGCCGCGATCGTGATCTCCGCCGGCTTCCGGGAGGTGGGGCCCGAGGGGCTGGCGCTGGAGGCCCAGCTGCGCGAAATCCTGCGTGGCTCCGGCATGCGGCTGCTTGGGCCCAACTGTCTGGGGCTGATGAATCCCCGCCTGGGCCTCAACGCCAGCTTCGCCGCCGGCCTGGCGGCGCCGGGGCATGTGGGCTTCCTCAGCCAGTCGGGGGCCGTCTGCACGGCGGTGCTCGACTGGAGCCATCAGCAGGGGGTGGGCTTCAGCGCCTTCGTGTCGATCGGCTCGATGCTGGATGTGGGCTGGGGGGATCTGATCACCTACCTGGGCGACGATCCCGCCACCCGCAGCATCGTCATTTACATGGAGGCGATCGGCGATGCCCGCGCCTTCCTCTCAGCGGCGCGGGAGGTGGCGCTCACCAAGCCGATCGTGCTGATCAAGGGCGGCCGCACTGCCGAGGCGGCGCGGGCGGCGGCCTCCCACACGGGTGCCCTGGCCGGCAGTGATGCGGTGCTGGAAGCGGCGCTGCGGCGTTGCGGCGTGCTGCGGGTGGATCGCCTTTCCGACCTGTTCGATCTGGCCGATGTGCTGGCCAAACAGCCGCGGCGCCCCGCCGGCCCGCGGCTGGCGATCGTCACCAACGCCGGCGGCCCCGGCGTGCTCGCCACCGACGCCCTGGTGCTCAATGGCGGCCAGCTGGCGGAACTCTCAAGCGAGAGCCTGGCCGCCCTTGATGCCGTGTTGCCGCCCCAGTGGAGCCACGCCAACCCCATCGACATCCTTGGCGACGCCGATCCGGAGCGCTATGGGCGTGCCATCGAGATCGCCCTCGCCGATCCCGGCAGTGATGGCCTGCTGGTCATCCTCACGCCCCAGGCGATGACCGATCCCACCACCACCGCCCAGCGCCTGCGGGAGTTGGCCGAGCGCAGCGGCAAACCCCTGCTCGCCAGCTGGATGGGTGGCGATGAGGTGGCCGCGGGTGTGGCGATCCTCAATGCCGCCGGCATCGCCACCAACCCCTACCCCGATGCCGCCGCGCGGCTGTTCAACGCGCTCTGGCGATTCAGCTACACCCTGCGTGGTCTCTACGAGACCCCAGCCCTGCTGCCGGAGAGCGATGGCGCCGACCATGCCGCCGGCCGCCGGGTGCTGGAGCAGGCCCAGGCCGAGGGGCGCGCGCTGCTCAGCGAGCGGGAGGCCAAGCAGGTGCTGGCGAGCTACGGCATCCCGGTGGTGGACACCCGCCTGGCACGCAGCGTCGCCGAGGCCCGCCAGGCCGCCGAGGCCATCGGCTATCCGGTGGTGCTCAAGCTCAACAGCCCCACGATCACGCACAAGAGCGACGTGGGTGGGGTGTGGCTGGATCTCGCCTGCGCCGAGGCGGTGGAGCAGGCTTTCACCACCATGGCGCAGGCGATTCCTGAGCGCTTCGGGGCCCAGGCCTTCGACGGGGTGACGGTGCAGCCGATGCTGCGGCGGCAGGGGGGGCTGGAGCTGATCGTGGGCAGCAGCATCGATCCCCAGTTCGGGCCGGTGATCCTGTTCGGCAGCGGTGGCACCCTGGTGGAGGTGTTCCGCGACAGCGCCGTGGGCCTGCCGCCCCTGAACACCACCCTGGCGCGGCGGTTGATGGAGCAGACCCGCGTCTACCGCGCCCTGCAGGGGGTGCGCGGCGGCCCCCCGGCCGATCTGGAGGAGCTGGAGCGGCTGCTGGTGCGGCTCAGCCAGCTGGTTCTGGAGCAGCCCGCCATCCGTGAGATCGACATCAATCCGCTGCTGGTGCGGCCTGGCGATCGCTGCTGGCCCCTGGTGGCCCTTGATGCCCGCATTCTCATCCAGCCGGTGGCCGGAGCCACCTGCCACCTGCCGCGGCCGGCGATCCGGCCCTATCCCAGCCAGTACGTGCGCCCCTGGCGGCTGCGGGACGGCACGCCGGTGACGATCCGGCCGATCCGCCCCGAGGACGAGCCTCTGCTGGTGGCCTTCCACCGCAGCCTCTCGGAAGAGAGCGTGTACACCCGCTACTTCCACATGACCTCGCTGAACCACCGCATCGCCCACGAGCGGCTGGTGCGCATCTGCTTCACCGACTACGAGCGCGAACTGGCCCTGGTGGTGGACCGGCGTGACCCGGACAGCGGCGAGCACCGGATCCTGGCGGTGGGACGCCTCAGCCGGCTGCATGAGCGCAACGACGCCGAGTTCACGATGCTGATCGGCGACGCCCACCAGCACCAGGGGCTGGGCACCGCCCTGCTGGGCCAGCTGCTGCGCTGTGGCCGCGACGAAGGCATCGACCGGGTGACCGCGGAGATCCTGCCCGGGAATGGCGCCATGCAGCAGGTGTGCCGCAAGCTCGGCTTCCAGCTCCGCTCCGGCGACGAGGTGATGGAGGCCTGGATCGATCTGGCCACCGCTTCGCTGCCCGGCGATCAGGCCAGCGCGGATCAGGCCGCCAGCAAGGCCTCAACGTGAGCGGCGGCGCCGCCCGCCAGCCCCTTCAGGCCATAGCCCCCCTCCAGCACCGACACCAGCCGGCCGCCGGCGTGCTCGGCGGCGATGGCCAGGCAGAGCTGGGTGAGGGCGGTGTAGTCGGCGTCTTCGAGCAGGAAGTGGCCCAGGGGATCGTCGCGGTGGCCGTCGAAGCCGGCTGATACCAGAACCAGCTGGGGCCGGAAGCGAGCGACCACCGGCGCCAGGGCGGTATCCAGGGCCATGAGCACGGCCTGACCGTCGCTGTAGGCCGGCAGGGGGCAGTTGAGGGTGAAGCCCAGCCCCGCCCCCTCGCCGCGCTCCTCGGCGGCGCCGCTGCCGGGGTAGTTGCCCCACTCGTGCACGCTGGCGTAGAGCACGCTGGGATCACTCCAGAACATGGCCTGGGTGCCGTTGCCGTGGTGCAGGTCCCAGTCGACGATCAGCACCCGCTCCAGGCCGTGCACCGCCTGGGCATGGCGGGCGGCCAGGGCTACGTTGTTGAACAGGCAGAAGCCCATCCCCCGATCGGCCTCGGCGTGGTGCCCGGGTGGCCGCACCAGCGCGAAGGCATGGTTCACCCGCCCGGCCAGCACCGCATCCACCGCCGCCAGGGTGCCGCCGGCAGCCAGCCGGGCCACGTCTTCGGAGTGCTCGCTGATGGTGGTGTCGCCGGTGGAGAGCTGGGTGGCCCCGTAGGCCACCTCGCGTCGCACCGTCTGCAGGTAGCTGGCGGTGTGGCAGCGAAGCAGCTCCCGGTCCACCGCCGGTCGGGCCTGGATCAACCGGCAGCGCTGGGTCAGGCCGCGGCGCTGCAGCTCGGCCTCGATCGCCTCCAGCCGCTGCGGGCTCTCGGGGTGGCCCAGGCCCGTGTTATGCAGGCGGAAGGCTGGATCGATCAACAGTCCGGTGGCACCCATCGCTGATGGCTCCCCGGCCAGCACTTCGCCCCAGACCATGGCGCACCACACCGTAGACCTGGCACGCTTGGATCCTGTTCACGCTCCGGCCGGCGGATTGCGGAGCCAGCTCCGGCATGGGTCCGGGGGTTGGCGCTTCATGAGCGATGAACCCTCGTCGGGTGTGTTCAAGACCCCCCGGAGCTCATGGGGACCATCTGACCATCTGACCCATTGACTTTGAAGATCGGCAGGAGCTCTGCAATGTGCCACTGCCCGTCCTGCAGCGTGATCAGCAACATCTTCCAGGGTGAGGTCTCCCCCGTCCGATTACTTCCACCTGGCGCGAAGATGCTGGCGCCAGCCAACTCCGAATGTGCTCAGAACTTGCGCAGTTCCCTGCGCATCTTGAGGGGATCTCCGGAATGCTGCTGGTTGAAGTGCAGGATCGACGCGCCGACCAGCACCAGGCTGACCGCGGCCACGACGCCCCAGGAGATTGCCGGCCTGCCCGCAGGATTGAACTTTCCCATCGATGGATGCTGCGGGCCCGGTTGACTGTTCAGTCTGCCGGGTGGGGATGAAATGATGCCCCCACTGCACAGATCGAAGCGGCCAAGACCCTGATCCAGGCGGGGCGCTTCATCCATCCCATGCCGGTGGGTCAACGATGTGAGGGAGGGACGTTGGCAGTGAGGTGCGCTGCCAGGTGCGTAAAAAAGGCATCGTAAGGTTCCCTAACATCCGTATCGTCTGGGGAATCCATGGCCATCTTTGGCTTTCGGATGATGGAGGCGATGCTGCTGCTCACCGTGTTCCTGGGCTTGGTGGGTCTTCTGCTGCGCCGCAGCCTCTTCCTCAAGGTGATGGCCATGGATGTGATGGGTACGGGGGTGATCTCTTTCTTCGTGCTCGTCGCTGCCCGCAGCGGGTTTCGCACCCCGATCCTCGATGGCAGCGCTGTGGTCCTCGACGGCAGGGCCTGGGCAGATCCGATCCCCCAGGCCGTGATCCTCACCGCTGTGGTGATCGGCCTCTCGATTCAGGCGCTGCTGCTGGTGGCGATCACCCGCCTGGCCAGCGTCGATCCCAGCCTCGATGGGGTCCAGCTGGATCAGCTCGGTCGGGACTGAGAGCAACCGATGCCTCTGTTCTCCCTGGTGTCCTGGAATCCGAGTGGTTCGGGCCTGACGATCGTCTGGCTGCTGTTGCCCTTCCTGGCGGCGTTCCTGGCGGCGTTGCTGCCGCGGCTGGCGCGTCCGCTGATTCTGCTGGTGGTGGCCAGCACACTGGCGATGGCCCTGGCGGCTCAGCTGGGCTGGCTGCCGTCCGAGCTGCTCCTGCTCGGACCCCTCGGCGTACGTCTGCAGGTGGATCCCCTCGCCTCGCCCTTGCTGCTGCTGACGGCCCTGGTGAGCGCGGCGGTGCTTGTGGACGGCTGGGGCCGCGATCCAGACAAGCCCTTTCTGTTGTTACTGCTGCTGCTGCAGGGCGGGATCCATTCGGCGATCGTTGCCAGCGATCTGATCAGCATCTATGTGGCCCAGGAGGTGGTGGGGATCAGCACCTTTCTGCTGCTGGTGCAGGGCAATCGGGCCCCCCAGCTCTGGATTGGTCTGCGTTACCTGCTGATCGGCAACAGCGTGATGCTTCTGTACCTGCTCGGTGCGGCGCTCGTGTACTGCGAACAGAGCAGCTTCGCGCTGGCGGGACTGGAGCACAGCAGTGGCATTGCCCTGGCGCTGTTGCTGGTGGCCCTCTTCACCAAGGCCGAACTGTTCATCTCCGGGCTGTGGTTGCCCCGCACCAACGCCGTGGCCCCGGCCGCAGTCTCCGCGCTGATTTCGGGCGGAGTCGTGTGCGCCGGCCTCGCTCCCCTGCTGCGCATCGCAGCGGCGGTGGAGAGTGTGGGCCCACTTCTGCAGTGGATTGGTCTGGCCAGTGCCCTGCTGGGCTTGGTCTTCGCCCTGGCCGAGCGCCGGGTGGCTCGGCTGCTGGCCTGGAGCACCATCTCCCAGATGGGCATGGTGCTGCTTGTGCCTGCGGCAGCGGGGCTCTATGCCCTGGCCCATGGTCTGGCCAAAGCGGCGTTGTTCCTGGTGAGCGAACGCCTGCCCGCTGTTTCGCTCGATGCCTGGCGCTCTCAGGCGTTGCCATGGCGCCACGGGGCTCCGCTGCTCCTGGCCTCCCTTTCGATCGCCGGGGCCCCACCCCTGCTGGGTTTTCTGGCCAAGGAGCAGGTGAGCATGGCCCTCGCTGACCCGAAGGCAGGCAGCACCGCTGCGGCCCTGCTGCCCGCAGCGGTGCTGCTGCTGTCGGTCGGCACGGCAGCCGTGTATGCCCGCCTGTGGCGCCTGCCCTGCAACGCCGCCACGGCGGAGGAGGGGCAACCCGTCTCGTCGGGGGCGCTGCTGCTGGTGGCGGCGCTGCTGCTGCTGAATCTCACCCCCTGGGCCCTGGAGGCCTGGAGCACGCTGATGGGCCAGGGAATCACCGATGCCCTGCTCAAATCGGCCGGCCTGCTGCTCGCCGGCCTGGGCCTTCAGCGGCTGTGGCCCAAGGGCGTCAACGGCTTTCGCCTGCCCGATCTGGAGGGCTTCGATGACCTGCTCGGCGGCGCCGCCCTGATGGGAGCCGCGCTGGTGCTGCTGCTGGGCCGATGACGCCGTTTCTCACCATCGCCTTCCGCCTAACGCTGTGGTGCCTGCTGACCGCCGATCTACGGCCAGTGAACATGGCGGTCGGACTGGTCGTGGCCCTCCTGCTGCCCCGGATACGCGGCCATGCCCTGTCGCCACGGCAACTGGCGGCGGCCCTGGGCAGCACCCTGCGGATGATTCCCCAGGCCTACGCAGAAGCCTTCCGCATGATGCGCATCCGCCACGGGCAGGAGCGGCTGGTGGAGATCCCGGCCTCAGAGCCGGTGGGTCCGGGCCGGTCGCGGCGCGCCCCCGGCCTGCTGGTGTTCCTGGATATCTTGCGGATCAGCTTCACGCCTCTCACGCTCGTCCTGGGGATCAGTGGGGATGGCCGCTGTTACCGCGTCCATCTGCTTGACCCCAGCCAGCAGCCTGCCCCTCGGGAGCCCCTGGAACCATGACAGCCCTTGTTTATGGCATGGTGCTGGCGCTGCTGATTCCGATCGCCGTGGCCTGCCGCCGCACCGATGTCTGGCATCTGCTGGCAGCGTTCACGAGCCTCTCCACCAAAGTGGCTGTGTTGATGCTGGTGGTGTCGGTGGTGCGCGACGACTGGATGATCGGCCTGGTGGGTGTGATCATCCTCAGCGTCGGCAACGCCGGCCTGTTGTTGCTGGCCAACCTGCTCTGGGGAAGCGAGCCTTGAACCTGCTCAGCCTGCTGCTGATCGGCCTGGGGCTGGTGTTCTGGTTCTGGGGAAGCTGGCCCCTGCTCGGGCGGGCCAGCTATCTGAGCAAGCTGCACACCCTCTCGGTGGCCGACAACCTGGGCTCGGCGCTGATGCTGGTGGGCTTGCTGCTGAAACTGCCGCGGGAATGGCCGCTGTTGACGCTGGCGCTGATGATGCTCGTGATCTGGAACACGATCCTCGGCTATGTGCTGGCGGCCTGTACCCAGTCGCCGCCGCCGCGGCGGGGATCCGGATGAACGACCTCTACCTGCTGTTGCCGGTCACGGCGCTGCTGCCGTTGACGGCCGTGCTGCTGGTGAGCCAGGCCGATCCGTATCAGGCGCTGATCCTGCGGGGGGTGCTGGGGGTGGTGGCCGCACTGGTGTACGTGCTGCTGGGGGCGGCGGATGTGGCCCTCACCGAGGCGATGGTGGGCACCCTGCTGTCCACCACCCTCTATGCCGTGGCGCTGCGCTCCTCGATGGTGCTGCGTCTGGCGGTGCCGATCGATGACCCGGTGGAGCAGGCGGCAGCGGAACTGCTGGCCAGCTGGCTGAAGCAGGCTCGGCTGCGCCTGCAACTGGTGCCCGCAGCGGCGAGTGGGATCACCTCGCCTGGGCTGGCTGGCGATCTGCATGGCGATCTGATCGGCAGCCGCAGGCTGCGGCTGAGCAATGACCGGCTGCGGCAACGGCTGCTGGCCCTGGAGGGAGCCCGCCGCTGGCAGAGCTGGGGCGGGGAGATCGGCCCGATTGAGGCGCTGAGCGAAGAGACCGACCCTTGAAGCTCCTCTACCTGCTCGCTGGGGTCATCCTCTGCCTGGCTCCCCTGCTTGCCGTCGAGGCCACCTCAGTGGACTCGGCCCAATTGATCAGGCTGCTGGTGAGTCAGAGCGGCATCCCGAACACGGTGTCCGCCGTGATCCTGCAGGCCCGCCTGTATGACACCATCGGCGAGGTGCTGGTGTTCACCCTGGCTTCGCTGGGGGTGCGCTGGCTGCTCAGTGACACGCGCCCGGAGCGGCATATCGAGGCGTTGAGCGATACGGCCTCGGTGGTGCTCTGCCGACTCGGCGCCACTGTGGCCGCCATGGTGGCGGTGGAGCTGGCGCTGCGGGGCCATCTCACCCCTGGGGGTGGCTTCGCGGCTGGGGTAGCGGGCGGCACCGCCTTCGGCCTGGTGGTGATCAGCGGCTCGGCCAGGCTGGCGGATCGCTTCTACAGGAAGGTCCACGCCGATCTGTGGGAAAAGCTGGCGGTGCTGGCCTTCATTGTTGTTGCCTTGCTCAGCTTCGAGGGGATCGTGCCGGCGAGCGGAAGGTTCGGCACGGTGGAGAGCGGTGGCTGGATCCCGCTGCTCAACGTGCTGATGGCGATCAAGGTGACCGTCGGATCCTGGACGATGGTGCAGCTGTTCGTGCGCTATCGGGGCCTGCTCTGAGGGGCCAGGCCCCCTGCAGGCGGCTCAGCCAGCCCCCGAGAAGGTGCGCTGGGGAGGTACCCAGTTGACAGGCCAGCGGTTGGCGAGCAGGGCCACCAGCAGCATCGGTGTGGCCAGACCGAAGCAAGCGAGCCATTGGTTGCCGGTCATCGGCGTGGTCTCGAACAGCAGATTCATCACGCGCCACTGACTGAACATCACCTGAAGCAGAAGGGCCGCAAGGATGCCGAAGCCGATGCGTGAAAAATGACCCAGTTCCACCTTGCGTCCCCGCAGCCGTGCAACCAATGAGGTCCAGAACTGGCTGAGGCTGAACAGGTAGATCACCAGGCCAGTGACCAGCGTTTGAATGGCCATCGTGCGGGCCAGGGTGAGATCGCCATTGGCATCTCGGATCCAGGCGAAGACACCGAAGATGAACATCAGGTTGAGCGTGGAAATCAAAGCGATTCGTACGAGGAGGGGGCGCGAGAGCAAGGGTTGCTGGGGAGAGCGGGGCGGACGCTCCATCAGGTCGTAGGGCTTGGGCTCGAAAGCGATGGGAATCGTCATCGTGATCGAGATGATCATGTTGATCCAGAGAACCTGAAGTGGCTGAATCGGCAGGGAGCTGCCGCGTCCGAGCAGAACGCTCAGAAACACGCTTGCCGCGAGGCCACCATTGACCGGGAGCAGGAAAGCCAGTGCTTTCATCAGGTTCTGGAACACATTCCTGCCTTCTTCCACGGCCGCTTCGATCGAAGCGAAGTTGTCGTCAGTGAGCACCATGTCCGCAGCTTCCTTCGCCACTTCCGTGCCTGTGATCCCCATGGCGATGCCGATATCCGCCTGCTTCAAGGCAGGCGCATCATTGACACCATCACCGGTCATCGCAACGATGTGACCGCGGGACTGCAGGGCCTGGACCAGGCGAAGCTTCTGCTCAGGAACGACCCGGGCAAAGACGCTGCCTTCCAGGGCGGCATTGATGAAGGCGCGCCTGTCCAGGTCTGCGAGCTCCTGACCACTGAAAGCGGTGGTTGTCTCCTGTTGGCTGAGATTCATGCGATCGGCGATCGCCTCGGCAGTGACCTTGTGATCTCCGGTGATCATTCTCACATCGACGCCGGCGCTGTGGAAGGCCCGGATGGATTGGATTGCCTCAGAGCGTGGCGGGTCGATCATTCCCTGAAGGCCGAGGAAGACCAGGCCCGAGGCCAGATCATCGTGATCGATGCCGGCGCTCGCATGAGGTTTCTGGGCAAATGCCAGAACGCGCAGGCCTTTCGAAGCCATTCGATCGGCTTGAAGCTGGAGCTTCTCCCTGTTGATCGGATGCACACCTCCCTCCGAATCAAGGACTGAATCGCTGCGCTTGAGCAAGGATTCGACGGACCCCTTCATCCAGATCAAGCAACTGTCATCGTTCGGCAACTGATTCAGGGTTGCCATGTATTGATACTCGGATTCGAACGGGATGCTGCCGAGGCGCGGATGGGTTTCAGCGAGCTGGGCGCGGTCAAGGCCGACCTTGCGACCTGAGACCAGCAGAGCGCCTTCGGTGGGATCGCCCACGATGCTCCAGGTTCTGTTTTCATGAGCCAGTTCAGAATCGTTGCAGAGCACACCGGCGAGCAAGCAGTCTCGAACAGCCAGGGGCAACTGGGTGATCTCCATCGGTTCATCTTCGGAATCGAGCAGATCTCCTTTGGGGGCATAGCCATCACCGATGAATTGGTAATGATGACTGCCGGCATACAGGGCCTGCACTGTCATCTGATTTTCGGTCAGGGTTCCTGTCTTATCGGAACAGATGATTGTGGCACTGCCGAGCGTTTCTACGGCCGGCAGATTCCTGACGATGGCATGCCGTTCCGCCATCCGCGAAACACCGATGGCCAGCGTGATGGTGACCACGGCTGGAAGTCCCTCGGGGATGGCACTCACGGCAAGGGCGACGGCGGCCTGAAACATATCGAACGGGGTATTTCCCCAGGCCAGGCCGACAATGAAGGTAAAGATGGCAATCCCTAGAATTGCACGCAAAAGCAGATTGCTGAATCGTTCAAACTTTCGTGTGAGCGGTGTCGTCAGGGCGCCGCTTTCGTCCATCAATGTGGAAATCCGACCGGTCTCGGTCCTCTGCCCAGTTTCGACGACGATGCCTTCAGCCTGACCGAAGGTGACGAAGCTGCCGGCATAGGCCATGTTGATTCGATCAGCCAGGGGCATCTCTGGACCTAATACCTTGCAATCGGCATTCTTTTCCACGGCCACGGACTCTCCCGTGAGGCTTGATTCATTGATCTGCAGGCTGCGACTTGTAACGAGGCGAATGTCGGCCGGCACTTTGTCACCAGAAGCCAGCAGCACCACATCTCCTGGCACCAGTTCTACAGATGGCAGCTTCTGCATCTCTCCATCGCGACGCACCATGGCCTCAGTGGTGACCGACGAGGCCAATGCTTTGATGGCAGACTCCGCCTTCGATTCCTGTGTGAAGGCGATGATCGCATTCAGCACCGCAACTCCGGTGATGACTCCTGCTTCAATCCATGAGCCCATGAAGGCCTTGACGGCACCAGCAATCAGCAGAATGTAAAGAAGAGGATTCTTGAACTGAATCAGAAACATCCACACAAGAGGGCGGCCCTGCTTGGCTTTCAGCTCATTCTTGCCAAAGCGCTCCTGTTTCCTTGCAGCCTGAGCGTTGGAGAGTCCCTGCTGTGGATCGACATCATTCCGGGCTAGTACTGCGGAAAGATCAAGACTGTGCCAGGGGATCAATTGAGAAGGGTTCTGCGGGGCTTCTGGATTAATGGCCACGCTTGATTTGATCATTGCTGGAGATTCTGTGTGAGGAAACTGCAAGGATTTGCAGGTCAGCAGTGGACAGTCAGAAGTCCTTTCGTTCCCTCACGTTGGAGCATCTGAGAATCTTAACATTTTTTCCACGAATGCAATCTGATCCTGGAGCGCCCGATTGCTCGCTGAACGGAGGCCGATGTCACCAGCCGGCCTCCATGCAACACCCTGACTTGCCAGAGCCTGATCAAACTCCCATTTGTGTCTGAATGTCTGGCCCGTGAGATTGCGCAGCGCCAGAAGCTGGTTGGGATTCAGGCCAGCCGAGCCCAGCTTCTCGAAGCAGTTGGGATCCACCTGAATGGGATACAACTCGGCGGTGGATAGCAGCAACGACTCCTGAGCCGGTGCCAGGCTCACACGCTGCCGCACGGCCTGCCTGAACGAGGTGGCCTTGGCGATCGACTGATCCGCCAGCTCGGCCAGGGGCTCCATGGGGAGGCCGGCCTGGCTGAGCCGCGCCAGCGCCGGTGGCGTCAGCTGGAACGTCGCCGCCTGGTAGACCTGCTGGCCGAACACGTTCTGGACCACGAACAACAGCATGAAACCCATCACCGCCGCAAGCAGGGGCGTGGTGATCCAGCCGGAGGCGATCCCCACCAGCACCTTCCACTTGATCTGACGGATCCCTCTGATGCCCTGCAGCAGGCCGATGCCCACAACGGAACCGATCACGGCCTGGGAACCGGAAACCGGAAGCAGGGGAATCGTGGGCAGTCCATGGCTGGCCAGAAAACCCTCGAGTGCTGTGGAAGAAAAGATGAACAGCACCAGGGAGTGAGACACCACCACCACGAAGGCTCCCAGGGGTGTGAGCGTGAGCAGACTGTCGCCCACGGTCATCATCACCCGACGGGAATAGGTGTAGACGCCAACAGCAACTGCGATGGCACCGATGAGGAAGAGCTGCTCAATGGAGGAGATGTTGAAGCGCCCAACAGTGAGATCCCGGAATGGCGATGCCCCCACGAAGAAGCCCATCACGTTGCCGATGCCATTGGCCCCCATGGCGTAGGAGCCAAAAACACCGGCCAGGATCAGTCCTACGCGTGTGTTGCGATCCTGAACGAGGAGATGGGGCTTGGTGAGCCTGATGAACCACACCAGAAAACTATGGAGAATCATTGCGAAGATCGCCCCGAGAATGGGGGAAACGATCCAGGTGGAAAGGATTCGGCTGAGCGTGTTCAGGTCCGTCACCGAACCACTGAACAGGTTCCAGCCGATGATCGATCCCACCACCGCCTGGCCAGTGGAGGCCGGCAGGCCCAGTTTGCTCATCCAACCCACCGTGGCGGCGGCGGCAAGGGCGGCCGTGAACGCACCAGGCAGGGCGTTGATGGTGCCGAGCTGTCCCAGCCCATCCGCTGCCCCCGCACCGCTGGTGACAGCACCGATGATCAGGAAGATGCTGCACAGAAAGGCCGCTGTGGAAAAGCGGATCATCCGGGTGGCAACCGCGGTGCCGAAGGCATTGGACGCATCATTGGCACCCATCGACCAACCGAGGAACAAGCCGCTGGAGATGAAGATCAAGGTGACGATCAGGCCCATGATGGATCTCCCAGGTCAAAGGGCACGTTTGATCGCAAAAATGGCAAGATCGTCACCGAGGCTTTCGGCCTTGTTGGCCAGATCTTCGAGCATGTCGGTGGTATCACGCAATTGAGACTTCTGCTCAAAGGAGAGATCTGAGCCATAGATCCGTTTCTTTATGCGAAGTGCAACCTTATCCGTTTCCGATTCAAAGATTCGAACCTCATTGATGTGATCGCGCACGGCTGGGGGATCGCGAAAAAAGGTTCGGGCTGCGGTAATGACTGCCCGCACGCATTTCAGGGCGATTGAATTGAGCTCTTCAAAATCCTCTCGAAATTCAAGAAGTGTTCCGCCTGGGTGCTCAATGATCAAATCTTCAAAGCTGTCATTCATCTCATCGAGCAAATCGAAGAGCTCCCCCAGCAGGCGGAGCACGTCGCCACGGGCATCAGGAATCAGCATTTCGGTATAGAGCAACGTCAGAATCCTGCGACGCAACTCTGCGCAATGGTCCTTGGTGTCTGCGATCTGCCTCAGCTTCTCTTCGCAGGCGGGTGAGGCTTCACCTGCTTGAAGATAGGCCTTTACGCCCATTTCCAGATAGATTGTTCCCTCGCTGATCTGATCGATGAACTCATCGATCAGGCCCTGGAGAAACCTGGTTTTTCCAAACAGAGGCGGGGTTTCACTGGCCACCTGCTCTCATGCCTTTGCTGGAAGTCATCGCTGATCGTAGGCGAGCTTTTGGTGTAGGCGGCGCGCCGATAGTGCTGAAACGATGATCGATGGAATTCGCCAAAGGCATGGTGGAAGCACTGATCTCTACCTCATCCCTGGCCACTTTGCTGCTTCGGATTGCTTTGGCGTGGAGCAGCGAAGCAGTGCTGGCTTCGATCTGATGCACGCTTGCCCTACCACCGGCTTGAGCCACGGCGATCGCGGGGATGGCAGCTGGCGTGGGCGCGCATGAGGCTGGCCGTGAGGGTTTCGGTCTTGAGCGGCTTGGCGAGGACATCATTCATTCCCGCCTGCAGCGCTGCAGCCTGTTCCTCAGCGGAGGTGAAGGCGGTGATTGCCATTGATGATTCCGGTACCCCACCAGCACGGCCCTGACCCGTCTATTGCCTGACCCGTTCCCTCGTGGAGCGGTGTCTTTCTCGTGACCTGTCGGTCCGTGCGGTGGGGCAACCAGCCAGGGAGTCCCGTGACCTCATAGGAGTCCGACGTTCCCGTCCCGTCAATGGCCTGTCCGTCTGCCTGGCTGGTTGCACCTCCTCCAACCCTCAGCAGTGATGACCGCAGCGACAGCAACTGGCACCGAGACCAGCTCCAGCCCTGATGTGGTGATAGGCATCGACACCCACAAACTCACCCATATGGCGGTGGCCCTGGGCGCCAATGGCGGCTGGCTGGGCAGCCTCAAGCTTGATGCCAAACGCTCCGGATACCAGAAGCTGATCCGCTGGGCCGCTGCATTCGGCAGCAGCCCGGTATTCGCCGTGGAGGGAACCGGTTGCTACGGCGCCGGTCTCTGCCGCGCCCTGCAGGCTGCACAGCTGGAGGTGGTGGAGGTGAACCGGCCGGATCGCTCCACCCGGCGGCGCATCGGCAAGGACGACACCATCGATGCCGAGGCCGCAGCACGGGCCAGTATCGCCGGTACGGCCAGCGTCATCCCCAAAGCGGGAGACGCACTGGTGGAGATGATTCGCATGCTCAAGGTGGCCAAGGATTCGGCCACCGCGAACCGCACCGCAGCCCTTAATCAGCTGCACGCCATCGTGGTGACGGCGCCGGCAGCGTTGCGGGAACGGCTGCAGCGGCTCAAGAGAAAGGAGCTGGTCGAAAGCTGCGCAGGCCTGCGGTCTGGGGAAATCACCACCCCGCTGGCGGCGGCCAAGATGACCCTGCGCATGCTGGCGCGCCGCATCCAGCAGCTGGATCAGGAGCTCAAGGAGACCGTCGCGCAGCTGGATCGATTGACCATGCAGCTCTGCCCCGAGCTGCGCAACACCTACGGCATCGGTGTGGACATCTCCGCCACCTTGGTTGTGGCGGTCGGCGACAACCAGGAGCGGCTGAAATCCGAGGCCTCATTTGCCGCGCT
>CALRVC020000037.1:0-23999 GCA_943371515.1 Synechococcus sp. UW140
CTCTGGCCCTGAACCTGCTCGCGCTGCACGGCCACCAATCGGTGAGAGCTGGTCTGGCCGCCGTGGCCCACGACATCGGCAGGCTGCTCGCCATGACAGGGATCAGGCCGGGTTGGGAGCCTTGAGGAGACTTTTAATCAGCCCTGCACTTCTCCCGGAACGCTCCGGGAGAAGTGGGCGGGAAGATGGTCGCAAGGGGCATTGCTTGACGTGCCCCCCATCCGTGGTCCAGTTCCTATGAGAGCTGGTGGGCCAGACGAAGGCGTTGGCGGTGGCGGTGAAGAACCATCGGGGCCGCAGGCGTTACGCCAAGTACACCAAGCTGGTGGAGTGGCTCAGCTGAGCGGAAGCCTTCCTGACGATCGAACCGCTCAGGCCCACCATTTCCACCAGCGTCTGCTGCCCGCTGGCCTGGCGTGGCGGCCGTCGCAGAGCGGGTAGCGGTGGGAGTGACCGCGGCCAGCAGCTGCAACAGCAACCTCCGACCCGTTCTCAGTGATCGGTGAGGACTGATGTTTTTCCAGCGCGACAGGCCCAGCTTCCCCACGATCAGCGGGATCGATTCTCACCGTCTTCCGGAAACGGCAGTGGCTTCATGCTTGTCGTTGCTGGAATTGGGCACAGCAAAAGTGACGTCCCTTAGCGCCCAAGACACCTTTTCGTGGTTGACTCCGGATCCCCCCCCACCCCCGAGCCTCTACGGCAACGCCACGATCCTTCCGTTCCCTCACCATGACGTCACATGGCCTTTGCTACGCCGCGCTCCTACATGCTGCTCTCGGTGGCGGCGGCGGTGGCGACGATCACTCTGAAAACGCTGGCGTGGCGGCTCACCGGGTCGGTGGGGCTGCTGTCGGATGCGATGGAATCCGGGGTGAATCTGGTGGCGGCCATTGGCGCCTTCTGGGCACTCACCCTTGCCGCCAAACCCGCCGATCGGAGCCACCACTACGGCCATTTCAAGGCTGAGTACTTCTCCAGCGGCCTGGAGAGCGTGCTGATCGTGGTGGCAGCCCTGGCGATCATCTACGCCGCCGTGGGCAGGCTGCAGCAGCCAGAGCCCCTGGAGCAACTGGGAGTCGGTCTGGCCCTCTCCCTGGTGGCCACGGCCCTCAATGCTCTGGTGGCCTGGATCCTGCTGCAGGCTTCCCGCCGCTTCCACTCGATCACCCTGCGCGCCGACGCCCACCATCTGCTCACCGACGTCTGGACCTCGTTCGGTGTGGTGCTGGGCATCGGCCTGGTGAAGGTCACCGGGCTGACGATTCTCGACCCCCTGATCGCGATCGCGGTGGCGCTGAACATCGTCGTTACCGGCTGGAAGCTGCTCCACGAAACGGCCTCCGGCCTGCTGGATCGTTCGTTGCCGGAGGAAGAGCAAGAGATGCTGGAGGCACTGCTCGCTTCCCATGAAACGGAGGACATCCGCTTCCATGCCCTGCGCACCCGGGTGGCCGGTTCGCGCCGGTTCGTCGCCTTTCACGTGATGGTGCCTGGCCGCTGGACGGTGCAGGCCGGCCATGACCTCTGCGACCATCTGGAGCGGGAGGTCGCCGCGGCCCTGACCCGCACCCATGTGCTCACCCACCTTGAGCCGATCGAGGATCCAAAGTCCTGGGATGACCAGGGATTTCGCTGGGAGGAGGGTTGAGCCGGTCACAGGCCTCCTTTCCGCAGCCGATCCACACAGCAGCCGGTAGCGTTCAAGACCGGGCCGGCAGACCATGGCGATTCGACTCCGCTGGCCTGTCGAGAACACCCTTGCGGCTGCGACTCCAGGGGCGTCGCCGCAGGAGGAACTCCAGGGTGAATCGGTCAACGAGCAACTGCTGCTCGCGGCCAGGGAAAGCACCGATGAACTGCTCGCCCGCTTGAATACCAGCGCAGATGGGCTGAGCGCTCTGCAATCGGAACTCCGCCTGGCAAAGGTCGGGCCGAATCAGATCGCCCATGAGAAACCCGTCTCCTGGGCGGTGCAGCTGTTCAAGACGTTCAGGAATCCGCTGGTGATCCTCCTGGCTTCCCTGGCGGCCGTTTCCCTGCTGACCGGGGACATCAAGGCAGCGGTGATCATCACCAGCATGATCCTGTTCAGCGTGCTTCTGCGCTTTTCGCAGGAGTACCGATCACTGCGGGCCGCTGAATCCCTGCGCCGGATGGTGCACACCACCGCAACAGTGAAACGGCACGATGCCCGTAAGGACATCACCCCTGGCCTGGCAGCCGACCTTGGCCTGCACCTGGTCGTGGATGTGGCTGGTCAGCTGGAGGTCCCGATCGACAGGCTCGTGCCCGGTGATGTGGTGATCCTGGCTGCTGGGGACATGATCCCCGCCGATGTGCGGGTGCTGCGTTCCAAGGACCTGTTCGTCAGCCAGGCCGCCCTCACCGGTGAATCGTTGCCAGTGCAGAAGCACAGCGTGCTGTCTCCCCGCCAGATGGAGATCAGAGAACCACTGGAGCTGGAGAACCTCTGCTTCCTGGGTACCAACGTGATCAGCGGATCCGCCACGGCAGTGGTGGTCGAGACCGGAGAGCGCACTTGCCTGGGAACGCTGGCCAAGACGGTGACGGGTGTTCGCAGCCGTACCAGCTTCGATCGGGGCATCAGCGAGGTGAGCCTGCTGCTCCTGCGCTTCATGGCAGTGATGGCACCGGCCGTGTTCCTGATCAACGGCATCAGCAAGGGCAACTGGAGCGAAGCTTTCTTCTTCGCGCTTTCTGTGGCCGTTGGGCTGACGCCGGAGATGCTGCCGATGATCGTGACCGCCAACCTCTCACGAGGCGCCATCGCAATGGCGAAGCAGAAGGTGATCGTCAAGAACATCGACTCAATCCAGAACCTCGGTGCGATGAACATCCTCTGCACCGACAAGACCGGCACCCTCACACAGGACCGTATCGTTCTCGAAAGGCACCTCGATTATCACGGCAGGGAATGTGAGGAGGTGCTGGAGCTGGCCTATCTCAACAGCTTTCACCAGACTGGACTCAAGAGTCTTCTGGATGTGGCGGTGCTCGAACACATCGAACTCCACGCGGCGCTGAAGGTGGAGAAGAACTTCGCCAAGATCGATGAGATCCCTTTCGACTTTCAGCGGCGCCGCATGTCGGTGGTGGTCGAGGAGGCGAACCACCACCACGAACTGATTTCGAAGGGAGCTGTGGAGGAGATTCTCGCCGTGTGCAGCACCCTCAAGGATGGGCAGGTTATCCAGCAGATGGAGATGGACATCCGCGAGCAGGTGCTGAAGTTGAGCGAGGATCTGAACAACGATGGCCTGCGGGTGATCGCCGTGGCCTACAAGGAAGTGCCTCTCCAGCATGAACCCTACGCCCTCGCGGACGAGTGTGAGCTCACCTTCGTGGGGCTGATCGCCTTCCTCGATCCCCCCAAGGATTCGGCCGCGCAGGCGATTCGCGATCTGAACCATGGTGGGGTGGCCGTGAAGGTGCTCACCGGCGACAACTCGGTCATCGCCCGCAAAACATGCAAGGACGTGGGTCTGGCCGTGGAGGAGGTTCTGCTGGGGCAGGAGATCGAGGCCATGGACGATGCCAGGCTGGGCGAAATGGTGGAGTCGACGACGATCTTCGCCAAGCTCTCGCCGCTGCAGAAATCAAGGATCATCAAGCTGCTGCGCAACCGTGGCCATGTCGTCGGGTTCATTGGCGACGGCATCAATGACGCCGCCGCCCTGCGCGAAGCTGACATCGGAATCTCGGTGGATACTGCGGTTGATATCGCCAAGGAATCTGCCGACATCGTGCTGCTGGAGAAGAGCTTATTAGTGCTGAGTGCCGGTGTGATGGAAGGACGCCGCACCTTCGGCAACATTGCCAAGTACATCAAGATGGGCACCAGCTCTGCGTTCGGCAACATGTTCAGCATGCTCGGGGCAAGCATTTTGCTGCCCTTTCTGCCGATGCTGCCGGTGCAGATCCTGCTGAACAACCTTCTCTACGACTTCTCTCAGACCGGCATTCCCTTTGATCATGTCGATCCAGACTATCTCGAGAACCCGCGCAAGTGGAGGTTGAACGACATCAGGAGTTTCATGGTGTTCATCGGCCCAGTCAGCTCCCTGTTCGACTATGCCACGTTCGCCCTGATGTGGTTCATCTTTTCCGCTAATACGGTAGAGAGTCAAGCTCTGTTCCAAACTGGCTGGTTCGTCGAAAGTCTGATGACCCAGACATTGATTGTCTACATCATTCGTACCGCTCATATCCCCTTCCTCCAAAGCAGCCCGGCGCCCCTGATGGCCCTGGTCAGCATGGTGGTGATGGCCAGCGGCATCGCGATTCCCTATACACCGATCGGTTCGGCGCTGGGGATGGTGCATTTGCCCCTCGTCTACTTCGCCTGGCTGGCAGCCATCTTGCTATGCTATTGCCTCCTCACCCAGTTGGTGAAGACCTGGTACGTGCGCCGATTTGGCTATGGTTGATCCAAGGACATCAGCAACCAAGGCCGCAAGAGCCCAAGGCCTGAACCGGTCCTACCCCTTGGCTTCTCATTGGCTTCTTTCTGGCGGCTGTAAGAGCAATGCCTCGACGCTGGCCACCTTGTCCTCCAGCGTCTGGTCCTTATCGCTGCGGGTGTTGACCTTCACGGTGGTGAAGATGCGGGGAACGCCCATGGCGTGCACGGCCGCATGGCAGGTCTCGATGGCTTTGAACACGGGCTCCCACTCGCCCTCGATCGCGGTGCCGTTGGAGTGCAGCTGGATCTTGAGGCCGGCATCCAGCAGCACCCGTTCACAGGCAGCGATGTAGTGCGCCAGGTTGACGCCGACCCCGATCGGAACGACGCAGAGATCGACGATCACCTTCATCAAAGTGCCTCCGGAGGCCCCATTGGGAGGGTGCCATCCTGCTGGCCCCCTCCACCTCCCGGCCGAAGAGGCCTCTGGCTTCCCCCACGACGCCAAGCCTGCCCAGGTGGCCAGGCCTAGCGTTCAGTCAATGCCGCTGGGTGAGCCATGGCCGTGGTGAACCGCTGCGCGATAGGGATCTACCCCGCCCAGCAGCTGCTCGAGTGGGCCAGGCAACTGGATCTGGATGTCGATGCGGCCGACGCAAGAGAGCCCTGCCTGTATCTGATCCCCGACTACGACACGCAAGAGGAGGCGGAGGAAATCCTCAAGGAGGTGCATGAGGCGATCTTTGAGGCGGAGCTGGATTACTGGCACCGTGATACCGCCACCTGGCCGGCGGAGCGCACCTACACGGTGTTCCGCAAGTGGTTCGAAGTGCGCTTCTACCCCCTGATCCAGGACCTGGTGGGCGATGCACTCACCGCCACCGAGCTGGACGAGGAGTTCATCGGTGAGCTGCGTACGGCGCTGGAGGCACTGGAGCAGCACCCCTGATGGCTATCGCTCCACCTCGTGCTTGAGAAGTTCGAGCAACCGCTCCACCCGGCCTGCCGCCACCTGACTCAGACGGTCGTAGGCCTCTCGCTCCTGCTCCTCGATCTGGACCTGGCTGAGCAGGGAGCGATGGGCTTCCAGCTCAGGCCATTGCGCCAGGACCGCTTCAATGCCGCGGGCCTTGAGGACCTTGCGCACCGAGGCGGTGTTGAGCGGCAGGGAGAAGGTGAATCGCATGCTGTGATCAATGACGAACGAGGGAAGACAGCGCTGCCATGGTGTCCGTTCCATGCACGGACACCATGGCAGCTGGATCACTGGCGGCGATCACCCTGACACGATTTCTCCTGTTGCTGCCTGGCCTGCTGCTCAATTTCGTATCGGTGCTGCCTACCGGGATCGTCCAGAAGAACAGCGCCAAGAGGTTCTCGATCGGTGAGCAGCGATCAGTGATTCGCGATCCGGCTGTGTGACGCAAGGAGCGCGTTACATCCCGCCCGGGTAGTGCCTTGACCACAGTGGAAGGCAGAGCATCCGTGCAAGCAGCCATGACCATCCAGGAACAGATCCCGACCCATGAGCAACCGCTCGGGCAGGAGGAGACCCTTGAGCGGGAGGTCCGTGCCGTGCTGAGCGACGACCCTGCCGCCATCACCCAGGAGGTCCGCAGCCTCACCCTCCGCGCCCTGACCGAAGGGAAACTCGAGCATGGCGCTGTCCAGTCGGTGGTTCGTGCGGTGGTTGCCGGAGCCACCGGCGGCGCTCAGGGAGCCACTGACGGGCAACGGGCGCTCAGGGAGGCCCTGCAAGGCCTGGATGAGGCTCTGGCTGCCGCAGCCCAGGCCACCCGTCTGACCCTGGAAGAGGCCATCGGAAATGCCGGCGCCTTCTCCCGGCAGACGCTGCGGCGGCGGCTGGATGATCTCTCCACCCTGGAATCCCTCTTCATCGAGACCGTCAGCCAGACGGCATCCAGCGCGGCTGGCTTCACCCGCACGACGCTCGTCGATGTGGCGGACCATGCGCGAGTGTCGGGATCGGCCGTCGGCTCAGCCGTGAAGGAGGGGGTGACGAGCCTGGGCCAGGCCCTCGCCGAAACCGTGAGCGATCAGGTGGAGATCACCACGTCCGTGCTGCAGAACGAAGCGGCCCTGCTGGCCGGCCTCACCAGTGGGGTGCTGCGGGGGATCGCCGATCGTCTGAGCGGCTCTCACCCGCCGGTGGCGGCTGAGGAGCCTGGAGAGGGGCAGGCCGGTGTTGGAGACCAGGAGCCTCCGCTGCGCAGCTGAGCCGGGTTTCGCGGCGACACAGACGTGCGATGAGTCCTTCATCGTCGGCAGGGTGTGCATGAGTTCCTAGGCCCTTTACGAAGTCAGGACCTCCAGGAGTTCCTCTGTCAGGTCCTCGTCATGCTCTCCGATGCCTTCGGAGGGGGCGATCACGCCCACTCTCCCCAGACAGTCAGCCATCCAGCCGATGCCCGCGGCAGTCGATCGATGAGCTGGAACGGCCCGCTGCAGGCCAGGCACGGATCGGCCCTGGTCAATGTGATCGCCTCAGAACGGGGTTCCTGGCTTGTGCAGGACACCACGGGAATGGACTCTGGACGGCCCACGGACCAGCGCTCCTAGCCTGTGGGGATGGCAGAGCCCCATGGGCCGGAGACCTACCGGCAGGACACCGCCGAGGGTCTGCTGTTGGATTGGTTCGCCTTCCTGCGGCAGCGCAATCGCCACGTATGGGCCGGGCCGGAGCGCGCCCACGTCCAGGTCCGCTATCCAGACGCCGGCAGTGACGTGGAGGGGCTTTTCGCGGAGGCGGTGCGCTCCCTGTTCGAGCGGCAGGAGGACGTGAACTGGGCCCGCTACAACGCCGAGACCCGGCGCGTCGACATCGACGGCCCCGCGGCGGCGAGTGATCCGCAGAGGCTGGTCCGGCTTCTGGAGGAACTGGAAGAATGGCTCGGTCTGCTGGATCAGGAACTCGGGGTGCCAGGTGGCCCCCGCGGCGAGCACCCCGCCGACCTGGAGGCCATCGAGCGGGTGCTGGGCAGAGGGGGGATCTGGAGGGCTCGGCAGGCCGAGGGCCGGGGAGTGATGGTCTTCGCCCGGGCGGATCTGCCGGTTCTGGCCGTCGCCGATCTGGCAGTGGGTTTTCGGCGGGACCAGGGGCCACCCCCCTGGGGTGCCCACATGATCGCCTGGCCTGAGCCCACTGCCGCCTGGCTGCTGCTGTCCGCCTGCCGGCTGGCGCGACGCTGTGCCAGGCAGAGCGTTCAAGCCTCCCTGATTGAGGTGGTGGTGGGGCTGACTCTTTGCCTGGACGGGGTCGACCGCCGCACCTCGCTGGGGGTGAACCAGGCCACCCACCTGCTGGCGGTGATCGCCATCGCCAATGGCGTCCGCCTGGCCCGGAACGGCTGGGCCCGCCGGGGATGGATCTGCTGCGTCTCGTCCTCGAGGAACTGGACAGCCCGCTGGTTCCGGTGCTCACCGCTGGTGCGGCCCTCTCCGCCCTGCTGGCCTCGCCGGTAACGCGCTGATGGGAGCCTTCCAGCGACAGTGGGTGGAGCGGGCGGTCGCGGCCCTCCATTGCCGCCATGCCGTTCACGTGTGGGTGCGGGCGGGACGGCGAACTGTGCCGCATCCTTTCGACGACGGGCCTGCAGGAGGATGAGGCCGTCCTCACGGGCGAGTCGCTCCGCCAGCGCCAGGGCCCCGATGCCACCGGTGCCCTGGCGCTGGCGGAGCGGCGATCAATGCTCTATGCGGGCACCACGGTCGTGGCCGGTGAGGTGGAGGCGGTCGAGATCGCCGTCGTTGACGCCACGCAAGCCCGGCGGGGGCTGGCGGCCGTGCCGGAAGGGCTGCCGGTGCTCGCCAGCCTGGCGCAGTTCGCCGCGGCCGAAAGGCTCTCGGGCGAGAAGGTGCGCGTGCGCAATCCCCTCGCCATCGAGTCCCTCGGGCGCGTCGATGTGATCTGCCACGACAAGACCGGCACGCTTACGTCAGGCCACATCCGGCTGAGAGAGGTGTCCGACGGCAGCCGTTCCATGCCCCCGACCGCCTGGATGCTGCTGGCCCATCTCACCGATCGCGGCCTGCTGGAGGGGGCGGAGGAGGCTGGTCTGACCCTGCAGGGGTGTCAACCGGAAGCCACACTGCCGGTCGAGCCGTCCCGCGGTTACCACGCCAGCCTGTTCCGCCAGGAAGGACGGCGTCTCCTCTGCGTGAAGGGGTTCACCGGAGACCGTGCTGGCCGCCAGCGTGCAGGAGCGCACCGCCATCGGGCCGGTGCTGATGGACGGCGCGGCCCGGGAGCGTCTGATGGGGGTGGCCAGGGATCTGGCTGAGCGGGGGCTGCGGGTGCTGGCGGTGGCTTCCCGGAGTCTCGACAAGGCCGGGGCGACGTCCGATTCCTGCTGCGGCCAACTCGCCGATATCGACGTAAGGGATCTGGAGTTCGTGGGTTTCGTGGCGCTGGAGGACCCCATCCGCGAGACGGCGCGGGAGGCGCTGGCCGATCTGCGCCGGGCGGGTGTGGCCGCGAAGATCATCACCGGCGACCATCCGGCCACCGCCGTCGCCATCGCGCCGGAGCTGGATCTGCCCACCGACGGCAGCGTGCTCACCGGTCCGATGATCGAGGCCATGAACGACGCTGAACTGCAGGAAGCGGTGCTGTCGGCGTCTGTCTTCGCGCGCATCACCTCGATGCAGAAGATGCAGATCGTCAGGACTCTGCGGCAGGCCGGGCGGGTGGTGGCCATGACCGGCGACGGGGCCAACGCCGCCGCCGCGATCCGCCTCGCGGAGGTTGGCATCGCCCTGGGCTCCCGGGCCACCGAAGCCGCCCGTTCCACCGCCGACATCGTGGTGACTGATGGCCGCATCGAGACGATCGTGCGGGCGCTGTGGCGGTCGGTGCGGGACGCGGTGGGACTGCTGGTTGGGGGCAACCTCGGAGAGATCGCCTTCAACCTGTTCACCGGACTGGGGGAGGGGCGGCCGGCGCTGAACACGCGCCAGCTGCTGCTGCTGAACCTGCTCACCGACGTTGCTCCGGCGCTCGCGATCGCCCTGCGGCCCCCTGCAAATCTGAAGCCCCAGGACCTGCTTGAAGAAGGCCCCGAGGCAAGCCTGGGGAAGGCGTTGGATCAGGACATCCTGCGCACGGCCACGATCACGGCCCTCAGCGCCGGCATCGCCCGCTCGGTGGCCGGGATGGCCGGCGATCGGCAGGCCGCCAACACCGTCGGCCTGCTGGCGCTCGTGGGCACCCAGCTGGGTCAGGCGATGGCCACGCGCCGCACAGACGGCCTGAACCTGCTCAGCCAGGCTTTCGGCTGCCGCCCCCTGGGGCCTCTGGGTCTGCTGCAGGCCGGCACTGCCACGGCGGTCGGCACCGGGGTGGGTGTGGTGCTTCCCTTGCTGCAGAGTTGGCTGCCTCCCCAGGGTGCAGTTCCTGGTTCCACGCCACGGTCCGCACGGGGCGGCGGCACTCCCTCGCCGCGAACGGCGGCAGAGGCGGTCACACCCCCAGAAACTGCACCATCAAGAAGTAGATCAGCAAGCTCAGAACATCCTGGATGATGGTGGCCACCCTCCCGGCGGCGAAGATCGAGAGCGCCACCGCCAGGGCCAGGCGCTGGCTGCCGAATCCGATCACCACGAGGGGAACGCTGAGCAGGCCAAGGACTGAGCCGATCAGAAAGCAGGTCTGGATCTCCTCCACAATCGAACGCCGCAGTGGCATGTGGTTCATCGAGAAGCCGCGCACCGCGATCGCTTCCGACTGGGTGCCGATGGCATCGGCCAGATAGACGATGGCCGGCATGAAGAACGCCACCATCACATTCCGGCTCAGGGTCTCCTCCTAGAGAGAGACCACCCAGGTGGCCAGGAGGCTGCCCGCCAGGCCCACCAGCAGCTACGGCAGCCGCTCTGTGGCTCTCTGGACCGGGGCGCTTCGCTCATCGCACGGAGGGAGCGCAGATGATCGTGCTGCAGACCGGCCAGGAGGTTCAGATCCTTAATGTGCTCCCTGCGAAGGATCGTGATCAGCGCCGTGGGGGGCACCACCCCGAGGAAGCGGCCTTGATGGTCCCCCACTGGAACGGCGGCCAGCTTGTGCTCCACCGCCAGCCCGGCCACCTGCTCCTGGTCGTCGAAGGGATGGACGCAGAGCCGTGCCGGACGCATCGGCTCGAGCATCGAGGCCTCCGCGGTAGCCGCCAGCAGATCCACAAGCGCGACGAGCCCCTGCAGCCGCCCTGCTTGGAGCGGATGGGGAAGGGCGGGGAGAGGGCCACGCGAATCAGCCGCTCCTGGAAGGCGTTTCCCTGGAGGGTCCGCCTTGATCTTCCCGGGCGTGGGGCCGAGAATCGCCGTGAATGGTCGCTAGTCGCCGTTCGTAGGCCTGCGCCCATTCCATGGGATCACCGCCGCGAGGAAGCACGCGGAGGAATTCCGGCAACGCGAGAATCCCTTCCACCGCCCCGCCCAGTCGTTCAACCGAGCGGCTGCCCGGCAGACGTCGCTTCAGCTCCTGCTCCAGCCGCTGGAAGTACCAGGCCGTGGCTTCCAGACCCGCCCTGGCCCGTTGCCAGCAGGTGGGGTCCCGGTGGCTATCGAGCAGGTGATCCCAGGCGTTGTGCGCCTTGTCCGCCGCGGCCACCAGCAGGGAGGCCTCCGGTTTGGGGGCCAGGCTGTCGAGGTAAAGGCGCTTCCAGCGGAACCAGGCGGCGGCATTGCCGTCGGCGTCGTGCTTGCCGGGGTCGGTGCAGTCCTGCACGATGTTCGCCACAGTGCCGCCAAAGCGATGGGCGATCGAACTGTGGCTCTGGCCTGCATCTTCGATCGCGTCGTGCAGGAGGCCGGCGATGGCCTGGTCCTCGTTGCCGCCGTCTTCCCACACCAGGGAGCTCACGGCGATGACGTGCGACAGGTAGGGAACATCCTTGCCGTCACGCCGCTGTTCGGAAAGCAGATCCGCCGCCCATTGCAGGGCCTCGCTGTAGCGGGGGGTGATCAGAACCGAAGCCATCCCCTGGGGCACTCGATGGAATCGTTTTCCCATGATGCCCGAACTGCTTCTTGGCGCCGCCTCCGGCACTCCCCTGGACTGTCAAGCCCCCGGGCTTCCGGCTGAAGTGTCCCTCTGAGGCGGCGGGGAAGACGGGGCTGGCTGGGCTAACCAGGATGATCCCGTCAGGCTTCCCTGTGGAGTTCGACACCACCTCAAGCAAGCTGCTGCTGCGGGAGGCCATCGATCGGGTCTGTCAGGCGGCGGATGATACACAGCTGCCGCTGGATGATCTGGCTCAGGGTGTTTGTGGTTGCCCATCTGACCCCGACGCCGTCCCTGGAGCTGTTCAGCGATGCGGCCAAGGGCTGCTGCCTGGTCGACCATCCCGCCAGGACTCCTGCATCTCGATTCCAGCCGTTGCAGGTCAGCCTGCTGCAGCCCCAAGCTGGCCATCGCTTTCATGGAAACCAAGGCCCGCTTGCTGTTTGCTGCGCTGGAGGCTCTCGATGTGAGCGTCGATGTGGACGGTACGGCGGTGACTGCGATCACGGCCCACTTCGAATCGAAGTTGATCAGCTATGCCGGCCAGCGTGAGCTGGTGAGCGATAGTCAGTTCGCTCCCAATGACGAGGATGAGCGCTACCGCTATGCCGCCTATGCCCTCTACCGCAGCACGGGAGCGGCGCTGACCATCCGGGACCGGCTCAATACCCTGCTCGCCGGGAACAGCGGCGAACCGGATCCTGCCCAAGGACTGGGCCCCGAGCAGGCCGTGGTGTTCTGCGGCGATCTGAACGATCAGCTCGATGCCGCCACCACCCAGATCATCCAGGATCCATCTGGCTCAGAGATCGGCACGGCGGGTTTCAAGAGCGGCGACAAGGGTGACGGCTACCGCCTCTGGAACCGGCAGGCCCTCGCCATTCAGCTGCAGGCAGCCGAGCACATGGGCGTTGCGGCTTTGCTCATCGTTTTCAAGGAGGCTTGGGGTTCCTTGTCGCCGTCGTCCTTGCCGCCGGCCAGAGCGAAGTACTTGAGCTCCCCCCCTTGCCAGAAGGCCTGTCAGGGGTGTCAATGGTTTGCCCGCCCCCCGACGGCATCACACCAATGGGCTGAAATGGGCTGGATGGGGATGACCGGCGCGATGACCTCATCATTGGAGCCCCCACCCCTTACGTCGCAGACTCCAGACCCAGATGCTCCACGTAGGGCAGGAAGTCGCGGTCGCTGAACAGCAGGGGCAGGTTGGCCTCGATGCAGGCGGTGGCGATGATCCCATCGATCGTCTTGCGAACCGTGATCCCCTTGCTGCGCAGCTGCCGGTCGTTCTCGGCCGCCTTCCACGCATTGCTTCCCGCCAACAACGGCAGCAGGGTCAGCGAACGGAACAGCTGCCGGGCCTTCGCCATATCACGCTCATGGCGGAATCCCTGCAGCACCTCCATCAGGATCACATCGCCGATCGCCAGTGGCGTCTCCCCGAGCAGCCCATCCAGACACTCCACCTCAGGGGTGCTGAGCCCAGTGAAGATGTCGATCCAGACCGAGGAATCAACGACGATCACGCCGGAGCATCGGGCTCATCGAGCCGCTGGGCCTCCAGGTCACCGTTCCACTGGCCTGCATGGCCTGCTTCATCAGGGCGTCGTCGATGACGATGCTGGTGCGCATTGCCCAGCCATCAAAGGCGATGTGTAGAGCGTAAGCCGTTCATACACATTCCAGGCGAGCCTCAGCCCAGCACCGGCTCCAGCTCGTCTGCGCTGCGGGCGCTGAGTGCTGCGATCCCCAGCTCAACCCGTTCGCGGTGATAGGGCACGGGGCTTCTGATTAAGTGCAGCTGGAACAAATGGGTGCGTGCTCCACGGAATGAGCAGGTTTTGCGGTCGAGGGCTCACCCCCGACCGCCTTTATCCAGGTGGTGGATGGCATGGATCTCAATCCTCCAGCCGGCGTCTGCACAGGTGCCTTCAGCCTGCTTCAGCTTCAGTGGATGCCAGGCGTCGAGCCGTCGCTCTTGTTGAGCTGAATGCCCAGGTAGGTGGCTTCGCGGTTGAGGGCCTTTTTTGTGTCGATGTTGCCAGCTGCTGCTGCTGCGGCGAAGCGGACGAGCAGCGAGTCCCGAAGGGCTTTCTCGCGGGCAGGGTTGGTGGAGGCTTTGGACATTGGGCGGGACTGGGAGAAGCGGAAAAACTGATCCGCAGTTCAATCATAGGCCTCATCGACAGAGGGGAGGAGCTGATTTGTCTGTGGCTAATTACACCAAACTGTGTTGTGAGTCACCGTCCGGGCCCCATGGCATGGGAAGGCGCAGCATCCAGGCGTTTTTTCACAGGTCTGCAACCGCTGGGTGAGCGGGAGCATCACGCGGAGGGGAGCTACCGTACCGCTGGTTACCTGCCAACACGGGTCTTCATCAAAAACCTGACGCCAACACCGAAAATCAGCCACCTGGCCCTGGTTCTCGAGCGTCGATGCAGGTGGTGATTCTCGGCAATGCCGGCTCCGGCAAAAGCACCCTTGCAAGTTGGTTGGCCCAGAGGGGGAAGGCGGAGCGGCTCGATCTGGACACCGTCGCCTGGGAGTCTGGTCAGGCTGCGGTGGCCCGCAATCCCGCCCTGGCGCAGGCCGAGGTGGAACGCTTCTGCCGCAGCCATGAGCACTGGGTGGTGGAGGGTTGCTACGCCAGCCTGGTGCGCACGACCCTTGTCTTCCGCCCCCAGCTGATCTGGCTGGATCCCGGCATTGAGGCCTGTCTGACGAACTGCCGCTCACGGCCCTGGGAACCGCACAAGTACGCCTCGGCCACCGAGCAGAACGAGCGGCTCCCCTTTTTGCTGGAGTGGGTGGTTGGCTACGACGACCGGGAGGGGGAGCTGGGCCGGGCCGACCATCGGGAGTGCTTCTTCGCCTATGAGGGCCGGCGAATGCACTGGATCGCGAGGCCCCGCCAGGATGCCCTCAGCGAAATCTCCTGGGATTGAACTCACAGTCCTCAAGCCTCGCTTCGCTCCAGCCGCATCGCGACGGCCGCATCCCACAGCCGACCGCTCACGATCAGGATCTCCTCGGGATCATCGTGCACCGTGGCCCCGAAGGCGCGGGTGTCGGCCCCGGGGTGGAAGCGGATCAGGCGAGTGAATTCGCTGCTGGCTTTGTCGTGGCTGAAGATCACTTCCTCCACCTGACCTTCAAGGCCCTCCAGCCAGCGCCAGGGGTGCTGCTGCTCGCCGTCCAGCGGAATCCAGCAGGCGCAGGCTGTCTTGCTCACGCCGAGGTGCTCAGGTGCCGATCGATCAGTGGGGCGATCTCGTGAGCTCGCTCCATCGCCAGATCATGGGTTCCCCCCGGAAGGATCACCAGACGCGCGGCGGGAAGCAGTGAGGCCAGACGCTGCCCCACTCCCACCGGACTGATCGGGTCGGCATCGCCCCAGAGCAGCAGGGTGGGGATCGAAATGGAGGGAAGCCGATCCGAGAGGTTCTCGCTGGCGGTGGTGAACCAGTCCGGCAGCTGGGGATGGCCGATACGGAAGGCCTCACGCCAGTCCTTGGCCCCGTGCTCGGCCAGCGGCACTCCGCCGGAGGTGACGGCCAGCACCAGGTGGGTGATCCGCTCCGGCCGTGCCAGCGCTGCCTGTAGAGCCAGGACACCGCCCATGGATTGGGCGATCAGGGCGGTGGGTTGATCCAGTTGAGCGAAAACGAGCGCGAGCAGGTCGTCGAATCCCCGTACCTCTGGATCCGATGGCGTCTGGCCGAAACCCGGCCAGCCGAGGTGGATCCGCTCACCACCATGCTGAATCAGCTCGGCGACGGGCCGCCAAAAGCCAGTGTTTCCGGAGGCGCCGGGCAGGAAGAGCAACTTGGCGAGAGGATTCATGGCCCGAATTCGGGATCCGTTCGGGATCCGTTGGCTCGTCGCTTCCATCTTGCGCTGAAGCTGGTGGTGATCCAGGAAACCCTCCGGCAGCGGACCCTTGAGCTGTCGCAGCAACTGATCAATCGTGGTGATGAGCGAGTAGCGGCCACACATCAGCGATGCCTGCGGATCCAGTCGGGGCGGCTGCCAATCTGCGTGGCCTGACTCCTGGCAGTGCAACCGCAATGCCGACCGCCATCGAGGTGGAGCGAGGCTGAGGGGACCTTGCCATGCCCACGCTGCCTTGGATCGTCTGGACCTGCGACTGCTGGTAGCCCTGCTCGCAGGTCTGTCGATCGGATGGGGCGGCCCGCTGCAAGCCGCCACCGTGCGCCTGGCCTGTATTGATGCCCCCGAGATGGCGCAGGTTCCCGATGGCGTCAACGCCCGCAGCTCCTTGCGAAGCAAGCTGCGGCTGGGCTCAAGCGTGACGTTGAGGCCCCAGACGATCGATCGTTACGGCCGGACAGTGGCGGAGGTGATCGGGGAGGTGAATCTCAACCTGGCGCAGGTGGAAGAAGGCATGGCCTATCCGCTCCGCGGGCCTGCGGCTACGCCTACCGGAAGTACCTGGACCAGTGCGACGCCAGAGAGTATCTGGATGCCGCCCTTGGGACTTTTGCCGCGGCAGAACGTCGGGGCGATCAGTCAAGACCTGGTGATGTTTGAAAGCGAAGGAATGCACTGGGGAAGAGCTCTCAGCAGCGGCCCCTGCTAAGCAGGAGGTCTTCTCCCTGGCCGCCGACAGAGTCTGTCTGGCTCGGCCGAACCCCGGGGGAATCGGGGGGCCGGCATCCGGGGCGGGTGTGGCTCCTGGGGCAGGGTTCGGGGCTCCTGGTGCAGGGATGTATCGGCGCTGATGTAACCAGGCGTATCGATATCTCGACCGCAACGGTGACAGGAAAGCCTGTGGAAGTCTTCGTTGAACGGGCGGACACCCGCACCTTCTTGCTCTGGCCACCAACAGCCTGATTGTTAGGGTCCAGCTGATTGATGCATCCCCACAATGGCCCTTACCGGATCTGACCTGCTCGCCAAAGTCAAGGAGCTTGGAAATGCCTCAAAGTCCGATCTGGTGCGGTCCTGCGGCTATGTGAGCAGCAAGAAGGACGGCAGTGAGCGGCTGAACTTCACGGCCTTCTATGAGGCGCTGCTGGAAGCCAAGGGTGTCAGCCTTGGTAAGGACGGTGGCCATGGCAAGGGCCAAGCTGGCCGCAGCCTGAGCTACATCGCCAAGGTGCAGGGCAATGGCAACCTGTTGGTCGGCATGGCCTACACCGGACTGCTTGGCCTCAAACCAGGCGATGAGTTCGAGATCAAGCTGGGCAAGAAGCAGATCCGTCTGATCCCGGTTGGCGCCAGCGACGATGAGGAGTGAGGGACGCATTCACCTCTCTTCCGGGTGGCGTCAAGGCCTCAGTCGGTGTGGGTGTGAAGCACAACTTTCCCTAGCGTGACTGACCCTGGCACAGGGGCACGGTGCACGAAAACCAGCTCGTCAACGACTGCCTGCGCCGCCACGGCGGTGCACTGCTGTTCATGGCACCGGAATGGAGCGAAACCGAGCGAGTGGTGCACTGCCAGATCGTGGATGTCTTTGCGCTGCAGGGGGTGGACTGCATCGCTGCCGGCAGGAACTGCTGGAGACCTCCCAATCGCCAGCACTGAAGCTCCGCGATCGTTCCGGTGACGCCGGAGACACGGCACCCGCCGCCACGGTCCTCCAAGCCGATGTCCCTCCTGCAGCGGTGGGAGGTTCCGGGGTCCTGATGGCCGTTCTCTGGACGTCCCTGGCCTGGCTTGCTGTGCTGGCTCTGACCGCTGCCGGCTTCCTGGGAGTGCTGGGCGAGCAGGACCGGAAGCTGGAACTGCTCCAGGAGCGCCTGCCAGCACCGGCTGCCGATCGCTGATGACCACCGAGCCCCATCTCTAAAGCCCTCTGTACATCGATGTCCTGAGCTGGGCTGCCCAGCTTCATAGCCGCCAGCGGCGCAAGGGCAAAACCCGTGCCCTACATCTGCCACCTGATCGCCGTGATGAGGTGATCCCTGTCTGTGAGTCGTCTGGTGTGGGAGACGTCAAGGAACCCTGGACCCTTCGCAAGACGCTCTGCGCAGCCTTGATGGAGCACAAGCCGCCCGATCCGGTGGAGCTCTTCGTCACGCCGGAGCGGCAGGAGCCGACCTTGGGGACGCGCTCAACCGGTTCGTTTATCTAACTTCTGATTGGAACTTGACCATGAAGTGAAAGCAGTTCAGACGTTGACGGCCTTCGCAGGCCATGCAGCCACACCATCCGTTTGGTGTGTTCGCCGGTAGTCGATCCAATAGCCCACTCCCCCCTGGTGATCGTGCGTTCCGCCTCCCTGACGGCCTATCCCAGTTCGCCGACCCAGATCGCCCTCTGGGCCAGCCTGCCGCTGCTGGCCGCCGCTCTGGTGGGCCCAACGGCCATGCTGCCCAGCTGGACCGTGCCGCTGCCGGCCATGGTTGTGGCGCTGTGGGCCAGCTGGCTGGCGAGCCGTCCAGAGCAGACCCTGCCCCTGGCCGCTCGGCGCTCGGCCGTGCTGGTGATCACCTTGCTGGGGGGCCGTTACCTGTTCTGGCGGATCGGAGCGACGCTCAACATGGCCACGCCGATCAGCACCGGCCTGAGCCTGCTGATGCTGGTGGCGGAGCTCACCCTGCTGGCCAATGGCCTGCTGCAGCTCTGGCTCACCTGGGCCCGGCAGCCGCCGGTACCCCAGGAGGCCGCTGCCGCCGAGTGCACCCTGCAGCAGCGGATCGCCTGGGAACCCTGGCGCGTTCCGACGGTGGACGTACTGGTGCCCAGCTGTGGTGAACCGGCCGACCTGATCGAGCGGTGCCTGCGCGGCTGCCTGGCGATGGACTACCAGCGCCACCAGGTCTGGCTGCTTGATGACAGCGCTCGCCCGGAGCTGAGCCAGCTCTGCCGTCGCCTTGGCTGCCGCTACCTGAGCCGCGACGGCAACACCCATGCCAAGGCGGGCAACCTCAACCACGCCCTGCCCCATCTGGAGGGCGAGCTGCTGGCGGTCTTCGATGCCGATGTGGTGCCGCGGGCGGCCTTTCTTGCTCGCAGCGTGGGGCTGTTCACCGATCCGCGGGTGGGCTTCGTTCAGACCCCCCAGACGTACATGAACGCCGATCCGGTGATGCGCAACCTGCGGCTGGAGCGCTGGCTCATGCCCGATGAGGAGAGTTTTTACCGCTGGATCGAGCCCACCCGCCAGGCGGTCGGAGCCGTGGTCTGTGCCGGCACCTCCTTCGTGATGCGTCGTTCGGCCCTCGAAAGCGTGGGTGGCTTCGAGACCGGAACCCCCTCTGAAGATCTGGCCACCGGCATCCGGCTGGCGGCGGCGGGCTATCGCAACCTCTACCTCAACGCGAAGCTGAGCGCCGGGCTGGCGCCGTTCACGATCGGGGCCATGGCACGCCAGCGCTGCCGCTGGGCCAGTGGCACCCTGCAGACCCTGCGCACGGGCGCCAATCCCTTCCTCATCGCCGGGCTTACTCCATTGCAGCGGATCGCCTACCTGGAGGGGATCCTCCACTGGTTCAACGTTGTGCCCCAGCTGCTGTTGCTGCTGATGCCGCTCTCGCTCGGGCTGCTGGGGGAGGCACCGATCCTGGTGCAGGGACCCGGCCTGGTGACCATGGCATTGCCGTTCTACCTGTCTCAACTGCTGCTGGTGAGCTGGTTCAGCCGCGGCGCCCGCAACGCACTGCTGCCAGAGCTCTACCGCTGGATCTTTCTGCTGCCACTCGTGGGGGCCGTGCTCAGCACCCTGGCCGGCCGGCCCCAGCGCTTCAGGGTCACCCCCAAGGCCATCAGCGGCGGGGCCCGGCCCGGACCCGAGCAGCGCCTGTTGGTGCCGTTGCTGGGGCTGCTGGGGCTGCAGCTGCTCAATCTCACCCTTCTGATCGTCGGTCCCGGCACGACCGGACCGATCGGTGCCGCAGCTTCCAGCCTCGCTCCCGCCAACCAGGCCCTTGGCCTCACCTGGTCCCTGCTGGGCGGCACCAGCCTGCTGCTGGCGCTGCGCACCTGCTGGGACCGCCCTCAGGACAGCCCAGTGCCCTGGCTGCGGATCGACGGGCTGACCCTGCCATTGCGTACAGCCCGTGGGTTCCGGCCCGCCCAGATCCTGGCCATCAGCGAGCAGGGCGTGGAACTCGCCCTGGCCCATGCCGATCCGGGCAGCCAACTCCCTGGCGAGGGACTCGACGGCGAAGCTGGCAGCTGGAGCCTGGCCTGGCACGGGCGCCCTGGGGACGCCCTGCCCCTGCGGCCGGAGCAGCGTCGCTCCGAACCAGGTGTGCTGAGGATCGGTTGCCGCTGGGGGCCTCTCAGTGATTCCCAGACCGACGCCCTTCAGGCTCTGCTCTACCGGGGACCCGGCGAGTGGCCCAGCCATCAGGCCCCCTTTGAGCCCCTGGCCCTGCTGGCGGTGCTGGCCCTGCTGCTCCAGCCGGTGCCGCCCCAGAGTTGGTTCCAGCGCAGCCTGCTCTCAGCCGCCGCCCCCCAGGCAGGGGAGCAGAGCCATGATGAGCTGGCGCGTCTCGCCGAAGCACGCTGAAAATGTCCGCAGCCGCTGCAGGCAGAGCGAGCCTGACTGACACCAGAGGCAGCAGATCGCCACTCAGCGGCTGCCCGAGGGCCCGGCTTCCTCAGGTGGTGCCACCCCCGCCATAGAGCTGCCACTGGTGCTGCTCCTGGGCGGCGCGGATCAGTTGGAGGCGACTGAGCAGGGGCCTCAAGTACGGCATCGATGGCCTCACGGCAGCGCCGCAGCAGCAGGGCGGGATCGCTGGAGTGGAGGGAGAGGACTGGGCATGGCAGCAGCAGCCAGCGAGCGCTCAGACGGGCCGCCCCCAACGCCGCACCGCCCTTGCCGCGGGGCGGTCGATGGGAAGGCGCCGGAACAGCCGCGGCGAGTGGCCTTCATGGCCGCAAACAGCCCCGGGCCTGGGCCAGGCGTACTGCTGCCTGGGCTGTCTCGACGCAGCGATGGGCACGGCGTTTGGCATCGTCCTGGCCCTGGGAGCCGGGCGCGAACAGCTGCTCCTGCAGCACGCCCAGACCACCTCAGGCAGCCCAGGATGCCAACGCCAAGCCGATGCTGACGATGGCCGAGCAGAAGGAGCTCGAAAGGCTGCGCGCCCAGAACCAGCGCGAGATCAAGGCTCTCAACAAGGAGCTGCAGCGCAAGGAACAGGCCATGGCGGAGATGGCGGCATTGCTGGTGCTGCGATAAAAGTGGGATGCCTACTCCCTCGGAGAAGCCTTCGGCTACAGCTCTGAGGACGCGGAAGGCTGACCAGCGCCGTGCACCGGCGGAAGGCGATCAAGCTGATCGGCGAGGCGAATGCCGCTGGCGCCAGACTGGTGAGCGCCTGCGCTGAGATCGGCATCAGCCTGCGAACCCCCAAACGCTGGCGGAAGGCTTTTGGTGGTGATGGTGAAGGTGTGGATGGCCGCAAGGGCAGCCATCGTCACGTGGTCCACCGCTTGAGCCAGGAAGAGCGCCAGCTGGTCCTGCTGACTTGCAACCAACCGGAGTACTCCTCGCTGCCGCCGGGACATATCGTGCCGGCCCTGGCCGATCAGGGGCTCTACATCGGATCCGAGAGCAGCTTCTATCGGGTGTTGCACCAGGCAGGGCATTGCCACCGCCGCGGGCGTGCCCGGCCGCCGCAGGAACCACGCTCCGTGCCGCGTTTGAGAGCGGATCGCCCCAATGCGGTCTGGTCGTGGGACATCAGCTTTCTGCCGACCACGGTTCGCGGCGTATGGCTGTACCTCTATCTGGTGGTCGATGTCTGGAGCAGAAAGGTGGTGGCCTGGGATGTGGCCGAGGTGGAGTCGGCTGAGATCGCGGCGGATCTGGTGCAGCGAGCCTGCCTCAGGGAGCGTTACCGCCAGCCCACTGGCTTTGGCAGCCACCAGTCTCCAACCGGCGGAAGCTTGAAAATGAAAGCACCACTGCCTGCCTGAGCTTCACGATCTAGCGGCAGAACTTGGGCTGCCGGGTGCTGCCATCCGGCCCGGGTGAATGAGCGCCAGTAGGTCGACACCCATCGGTATGTCCTGACGGGTCGGCCACTGGTCAACCCGCCCCGTAGCCGATACCGTCCAACGCAATTGGCCGGGTGGATGGATGCTGTTTCAAGCTGTTTCTGCCGGACGAGCCATCCCCCTGCTGCTCGGTGCAACCCTGGCCCTTGGGGCCACTCCCTGGGTGGCTCCCGCTGCTCAAGCCAATCAAGCGGGCCAATTCCAAGTGCTCACCGCCATCCGCCAGGTATGGCCCGCTGCGCACCATGAGTCAGCCATCCGGCTGGCGCGCCTGGAGAGCGGCCTGTCCCCCACCGCCCGTGGCTGCGCAGGGGCCTGCATCGGTCTGTTCCAGATCCACTACACGGCAAACCGTCGGTTGATGACTGCGATGGGCATCCACACGCCGGACCAGCTGCTGGATCCGATCGTCAACAGCATCGTGGCCTATCGCATGTTCCGCGAGTCGGGTTGGAGGCCCTGGGGTGATCAGCCATGAGCGCTCGTGCTTGCCAGGGCGGGAAACATGGCGGCAGGGATGTTCTGGCTGACTGATCGATGTCAACCGGTTTCCGGAACGACAGCATCTGATTGTGTTTTCTCACCAGATCATTCAGCGATCACAAGCCGTTGAAGGCTCTGCTAGGGGCTGAAGCCACCGAGAGCCATGTTGCACCTGTGGCTGTAGTGGGGTTCCCCCGATCACTGGGCCACGATCAGGGCAGCACCAACCAGTTCTCTGCAACCGGCCCTGGCCCTTGGCTTCTCATTGGCTTCCTTCTGGCGGCTGTTAGAGCAACACCTCAACGCTGGCCACCTTGTCCTCCAGCGTCTGGTCCCGATCGGTCCGGGTGTTGACCGTCACGGTGGTGAAGACGCGGGGACAGCCCATCGCATGCACCGCCTGATGACAGGCCTCGATCGCAGCAAACACCGGTCCCCACTCGCCCTCGATCGCGGTGCCGTTGGGGTGCAGCTGGATCTTGAGGCCGGCCTCCAAAAGCCCTTGCTCTCAGGCAGCAAGGAGACAGTTGAAACGGCGAGAGAAGGAGCAACTTCGTCATTGCCAGCCAACGAGGTCTCAGACCTAAGCTTTCGTGTCGAATCTCAAAAGGTGCAAAAAGTCTGGCTATAGGGCACCTCGAAAAATCTACGGCGCTCCCTGACAGCCTATGAAATATGCAATAGAATTGGTTCAGCTCAACACAGCTGAATGGGACAGCGTGGATTCTGGGATGAGGAGAAGCGAATCCACAGGCTTCAGCAGAAGAAGCCCACGTTAGCGACCCTATCCGAGACGATTCCCTGGGATGCCTTCAGGTCACTGCTGGATCAGGGTTACAGCCATGAACGCAAGAGCAATGCTGGCCGGAAGCGGATTGATCCGATCATCCTCTTCAAGATGCTGGTGCTGCAGCAGCTGTTCAACCTCAGCGATGAGGAGCTGGAATTTCAGGTCAACGACAGACGCTCATTCGAGGAGTTTGTCGGACTGGGAGTGATGAACACCATTCCCGATGCCACCACTATTGCCTTCTTCCGCGAGCTGCTCCGCAAGGCGGGTGTTATCGATGAGCTTTTTGAACGTTTTGAGGAGCACCTGCGGTCCGAGGGACTGGAGGCCCGTGGTGGGCAGATCATCGATGCAACACTGGTCCCTGTTCCCAAACAGCGAAACTCAAGGGAGGAGAACAAGACCATCAAGGATGGAGCTATCCCAGAGAAGTGGTTGGACAAGCCAAACCGGTTGCGCCAAAAGGACACTGACGCCCGCTGGGTCAAGAAGAATGGCATCAGCCATTACGGATACAAGAACAGCATCTGCATTGATGCCACTCACGGCTTCATTCGCAGATTTGCCATTACCCCAGCTAACATTCACGACAGCCAGATGCTTACGCAGGTGCTAGACCCTGAGAACAGGGATGACTTGGTCTGGGCTGATTCTGGCTATGCAGGTGCCCAGTTTGAGGATCTACTGGACATGGCTGGTTATGAGAGCCGAATTCATGAGAAGGGCTCACGCTGCCATCCCTTGAGCGAAGAAGCACAGGAGCGCAACAAGGTCCGATCGAGCGTGCGGGCAAGGGTTGAGCACGTCTTTGGTGCAATCACAACCTGCATGCGCGGCAAGCTGACAAGGCGGATTGGATTGGCCAGAACGAGAGCTTGGTGGGGACTGCGTAATCTGACTTACAACTTTCTTCGATACCTGCATTGCAACTCAAAGGCAATGCTGGCTGTCTGATCATTCGGCTGCGGGATAATCATCCCGCCTTGAAGTCGTGGATGTCAGTCATCAGGCGGATCTGCACGTGCAGAGGATGAGCATGTGGCTTCTCAAGGCAGCCTGGGTAGTGGCAATATTTCGAGGTGCCCTCTTAATGAGACCTAGATTATAATCGTTTCCATCATTCGCATAGTGTACGCGACTGTCGCATGTCGGGCAGAGTGAGGTGGACTGGCTTTTCTGGACAGGCCCCATCGTTAACCTCTGAGGCGGGGCACCGCCCCTGAGAAGGGGCTCCCATCGATGAGCAAACGACGCACCCACAGCCCCGAGTTCAAGGCCAGGGTCGCCATGGAGGCGATCAGTGG
>CALRVC020000038.1:0-23692 GCA_943371515.1 Synechococcus sp. UW140
TGTGTTCGGTTTGGTGGTAGTTCTCCGAACAGGGTCACAGACCGGCCCACCCCTTTCCACAGCTGAGATCTGAGGGAGGCGAGCCGTCAGCCCCGGCTATGCCGGGGCTGCTCCTCCCGAGTTACACCACTTACTGGGACGCTGCTGTCGCGCAGGTCGTCACCCGTCAGTGCGGCGTGGTGATCGAGCTTGCCGCTGTCGTCTTTCGGGGCCGCCCAGCTGTTCCAGCGGTAGGTCTCCTGCAGGATCGGGCTGTAGCTGCGGCTCTCCAGCAGGGCTACGGCTTCCTTGTCCTGCTCCATCCCGTCGAGGTATTTGAGGAACAGCAGCCAGGAGGTCTGCTCGGTGTAGTCGAGCTCGGAGTTGCAGCCGGCTTCCTTGCGCAGGCAGTCGTCGATGGCGCGGAACGCCTGATCGAAAGAGCTGGGGGAAGCGGCGCGGGACCCCTTCGGGACGCGGGCGGAGGGCGAAGAGCTGACGCCCTGGCCATTGCCAGAGGACTCCCCCGCAGACCCATCCGCCAGGGCCACCGAGCCGCCGCGACCACGGCCGGGAGCGATCAGGCGCCGGCTCAGCAGGTCGCCCTTCACCGCTTCGTAGCGGGCCTCGTCCCACTCCAGCGTCTCCCGCAGGCGGCCATTGCCCGCAAATCCGCCCAAGGCGGCGAGAGCGCCGAGGAATTCGTCGTGGAGGTCATCGTTGCTGCCGGCGTCGCTCAGCGGGCTCTCAGCGGCGTAGGTCAACGGGGGGAGGAGTTCAGTCTCCTCAGGATGCCAGGAGGGTTACGACCGGGGCAAGGCTGAACGGTGCTGGGCTCCGCCCAGGGGGTGGGAAAGGCTATTCCCGCAAGGTTGAGCCACTCGGAGGAGAGAAGCAATCAGAGTTCAGTGGGTTTTTGTATGTGCTTAACGCTCAAGATCAGAAGCGGGCTGGGAGCTCGGCTTAAAAACCAACCATTGCTCCCGTCATCTGAATCTTGTTGTTGGATGGTTAGTCAAAGACAAGTTGATTCAAAAACAATCTATGAGTCAGTACTGGGAAGTTGGGCACTTGCAACTTCTCTGACTACTTGATAATTGCCCTTTGCTTGCGTCTCGGTTGGGGAGAGATCGCTGATTAGCTCGTCAATGGCACTATCTAAACTACGTCTGCTTGATTGAGACAGGGATTGTCCTCGAAATTGTATGCCGCGAATACGCTTGCTAGTTTTGCCTATCCATACAGTAACGTATCTGCCAAGTTCTTTGGGTTTAGCCGGTTCATCTTCAATATAACGGAACTCAATTTTGGTGGTATTTCCTTCAGGCGAAACAGTGGTTCTCATTGCCCTCGGAAGGTTGAAAGGAGATTGTGACCTAACCCTGTGTAGGCTTACCTGTACTGGCTTAATGGCCTGCAAAGGCTGGTTGATTTCCTGCCATTCGGACTCAATCATGGTCCTAGGCCCCCTTGAGAAGGTGACTGATTATCGGAGTATAGCTGGATGCTGCGGCGTCGGCAATGCCCCGGAGGTCTTGTGGACTGCGGCTGTCAAGAACGACTATCCACTTGACTCGATTATTTACCTCAATGGGTATGGCGATTAATGATCTAGGATTAGGGCGATTTTTGACTATGCGTCGCTTGACTAACGCTACACTAACATTTGTGGCATTTGCATACTCTGAGATCAGGTCGTTGCAGCTTGTACTGCTGATTTCAGGAAGTTGAGAGATGCCTTCAGTTTCTTTTGTTCTCCATGCTAATCCTGCGACACCTTCGGCATTGTCGGCATTATCTGGCGCTTTGAAAACAGAATTTATAATCTGATTGGTATGACCGGATCTGGCCATTGGAACAAGCCAGCCAGACCAAGGCCATAATCTAAGCCTGAGCGAAAATGGAACGTGCTTAAAAAGCGTTACTCGATGGTAATGGTATGGTTCGCCTTGAAATGTTTGCTTATACACGTTATCCCTTAGCCTGTCAAGGACAACTTGAATCGCATTCCACCTCCATGGTTCACCGATCAATCGAAGGATTGAGTTCAATAGAATAATCGTGCATGCCGAAAGGAAGAGAATAAGCCACGAGTTTGCTTGCAATATGGCAAGTATTGCGCCGATGAATGGCCCAAACTGGGCGGTTGTCGTTTTCGGATCAGCCTTCAGCGATGCTGTTGTGATGGCTGAAATAAATGCCAATATTGTGGGTACGAGCTTGAGCCATGAATATAAGTTTGAACGTAGTGCTGATCTTGGCATTGCCCACGGAAGACGGCATAGCCATTCAATGATACCTCATAAAAGTAGCAGCACCAAAGTCAGATGGGTTGCGATCTAGCAAGCAAAAAGCATGCCATGCGGCATTTTCTGATTTGCCAGTGTTATCCATAGCCTTTTAGATTCTACACTCTACACATCTCATAAAGCTGGTTCCATAAAGATCTCAGCATTTTGCGCTTGGCGCAAGATCCATCCAACTTGTCATTGGATGGTTCCGGGAACCACCCGCCACTGTCTTCCTCATTCCGTGAACCACTTGCTGACCAGCCTCGGTGATGCCGCAAAATCCTGATGAGGGCAGAGTTTTACACACCGCTCTCAAATTGGGAGCGTTGGTTCTCTGACCAGTGAACCAACTGTTCACTGTGATGCAGACCGTTGGCCTGATCATCAACTCACTCCTCCATCAGGGCCTGCTCGATGCGCCGATCTGGGATGATCCAGATCAAGGCCACCAGCACATAGATCGCTTGCGCCAGCCATGGTGCTGCGAAGGCAGCGAGCACGGCCACGGCATAGAGCAGCAGCGACAGGCGGCCCTTCAGGTCGCGGCCGATGGCCTTGCGCAGCAGGGAGTTCTTCCCATCGTTGCTGATGATCACCTGCTGCAGGATCCAGTAGGCCACCGCGGCCAGCAGCAGGATGATGCCGTAGACCGCCGTGGGCAGGGCGGCGAAGTGGTTTTCTCCGATCCAGCGGGTCGCGAAGGGAACCAGCGACAGCAACGCCACCACACCTTCCCCTTCCGGGCTCTTGAGCTCCAACACCATGATCGTGATGATGATGGCGAGCACCCCATCACTGAAAGCTTCGAGGCGGCCGCGACCCATGGTTGAACTCCGGCTGAATCAGTACAACGATGAACAGGTGCTGGTATTGGTGAGCTTCATCAGCGACCACAGCGCGCCGTATTGAGCCTGGGAGAGCGACAGCTCGGTTTGCATGCGCTTGCCCATCGGTGTGCCCGGCGCCGCCGTGGCCCCCAGTTCGGTGTTGATCACCGCCAGGCCCTGGCACATCTTCTCGATATCGGGGTTGAGATCGCTGCTGGCCCGAGCAGGGAGGACAGGCAGGACCAGGACCAGGACCAGGACCAGGAGGCTGATCACCAGGCCCGCCCATGGAACCTCTAAACCCGCATGGCGCCGGCTGAAAATGCTCATGGGGCTGGTATGGCCAGGGGCAGCAGGCACTTGTCGGAATCGCAACCAGCGGGTCCAGCTTCCACCAGTTCGCCCTGGTCGTAACGCTGCAGCGCCTCGAAGAAATCAGCCGTGCGGCGGCGGGCAACCACCTCCTGCTGCAGGCGGGTGTAGGTGGCCAGATCGATCGGCTCAAACGGCAGCCGCGGGAAGGTGGCATTGGCATCGAAGCGGGCCAGCAGCGCCGCTGAGATGTAACCCTCACCGCCATCGATCGCCCGGTGGATCGCGTCGGCCAGCCCTTCGATCTCGTTCTCGCGGAATTCCACCGTGGCGGAGGTGTTGTGGGCCGTGTAGTGCTTCTGCACCTGCATGTAGAAGTCGAACTGGGCCAGGGCCGAGAAGTTGTTGATCTCCACCGCATCGGCGCCCGGGATGTTCGCCCAGCTCACCTCGGTGGGGATCTCCACCAGCCACTCGCCGCAACGGGGATCAAAGGGATCATCCAGCAGCCGGCCATTCTCATCCTTGTCCGACTGGCTCGGCACGATCGTGTAGCCGTAGTCCAGGCAGGCCAGGGCCACCGGATCATTCTTGCGGAAGGTGATGCGGCGGATGAAGCGCTGCGCCTTGGGCGGGTGCCAGCCGGGGCTCGCGCCCGTGAGCAGGCTCTTGGTACCGGCCGGTTGCACGGTGGTGCAGCGGTTGGGGCGGCGCAGGCCATGGCGGTCGCAGTAGTCCCACACCGCCTCGTTCACGATCTGCTTCCAGCGGCCCAGATACTCCGCTTCCTGGGCCTTGAACGCCAGGCCCTCCTTCGTTTCAGGGCGGCCCTGCTCCCACCAGCGCAGCCAGGGCGTGCCGAAGGCATGCACGAAGAAGTCGAACAGGCCGGTGAAGCTCACCCCCACGATCGGATCCCAGGCGCGGCTCTGGCGGTAGCGCTCCACTTCGAAGTCGTGGTTGAGCAGGCAGGCCACCGCCAGGCCGCCAGCCTTGAACGCATCGGCCTGGGCCTGGAGGTCAGCCGGATCGATCCGGTTCAGATGAACTTCCGCCAGGTTGCAGTGGAAATCAGCGCCGAGGATCTCGCCACATGGATTCAGCCCGTAGCGGCCCAGGCGGTGCTCCAGCTCGGCGGCACTGATCTCTGGATGATGCAGCTGCAACCAGCGGCCGGCTTCGCCCCTGCCCTGGTCCACATAGATGTCGATAAACTCGCTGCGCAGCTCCGGGGTCGTCAGCAGGTCGGCATTCGAGCGGGCAATCGCTTCGGGCGCGAACTGGATCGCTCCTTCGCCGCTCTGAAACTGCTTGACCACCGCCTCCAGCACCACTTCTTTCGAGGGGCGGCTGTGGAACACGCGGGTGTGGTTGGCCATCCGCAGCGCATCGCGCTCGGGGTCGATGCTCCAGTTGCCCTCGGCGTCCTGTTGCCAGAGGTTCTCCTTGGCGCCGGCAGCAGAGGAATCCTCCGCGGAGAACTGACGCATGCCGGCGCTGCGCCGGATATTGCCGGCCACGATCGTGACCGCCGCCTCATCGATCAGCAGGCAGCACTCCACCGAGCTGAGCCGGCGGCCGATGGCCTTGTTGAGGATCTGGGCCACGCGGCCGTAGAGGTCGCCGAGCTTCACGGGGTTGGCCATGCCGCCGAAGCCCTTGAGCGTTTCGCCCACCGGCCGCACATCGGAGAGGTCCACGCTCACCGTGATCGGCGCCTCCGCGTCGAAGCGCTCATCACTGCTGAGCTCCAGCAGCAGCTGGTAGCTGTCGACCCAGCCGCGGCGGGTGTCGCCCACCTTGATCGACACCCGGTTGCCATCGATCCTGTGACTGGTGGCCTCCTGGCGTTGGCCGGCGGGGGTGAGGCCGATCGGGCTGACGCTCTCGATCACCAGCCGGTTGCGCACCAGCGGCAGCCGCTCGATCAGGTGCGGTTCGATGATGGCGCCGGTGCCGCAGCCCATCATCGCCAGGTCCATCATCAGTCCGAAGGCTTCCCAGTCGATCAGGTTGGTGGAGGTGCAGTTGTAGGCGCCGGAGAAGTTATGGCGCTGCTCGATCCAGGGGGTGCCACCAATCCACAGCCAGCGCCCCGACGGCAGCGCCTGCTGGTGCTTCTGCATGCGCCGGATCAGCTCCACTTCCTCCGCATCGAGATGGCCCAGTTGGCGCAGACCCTCCAGGTTGCGCTCAGCCACCTGGTGCCAGCTCTCGCGGCCGCCAGCGGTGCGGCGGGAGTAGGTGCGGTAAAAAACGGGGTTCGCCGCCGGCGCGGTGGGCGGGAAATCAGGCTCCAGCAGGCCGTTGGCACCGATCTGGCCGCCCTGCAGCCTGCAGGCCTCCACCTCAAGGCCCACCGTCCCGGCGGGATCAACCAGATCGGGGCGCGCTGGGGTGAGGGTCACGGCGGAGGGGGTGGTCAGGTTGGTGAACCATAACGCCACCAGTAGGGGGTGCAAGCGCTGGCGGCCACCAGTGGCAGCGCCCTGGCGTGGCCTGTCAGGCTGAGGCCATGACCAGCAGCACCAGCACCAGGGCACCACAGAGCGGGGCCGTGGACCCCGAGCAGCAGGCCCTGGCTGAGGCCGTGGCGCGCCGACGCAATTTCGCGATCATTTCCCACCCCGACGCGGGCAAGACCACCCTCACCGAGAAGCTGCTGCTCTACGGCGGTGCCATCCAGCAGGCCGGGGCGGTGAAGGCCAAGGGCGAACAGCGCAAGGTGACCTCCGACTGGATGGAGCTGGAGAAGCAGCGCGGCATCTCGATCACCTCCACCGTTCTCCAGTTCGACTACGACGGCAGCACGATCAACCTGCTGGACACCCCCGGCCACCAGGACTTCTCCGAGGACACCTACCGCACATTGGCGGCCGCCGACAACGCGGTGATGCTCGAAGACGCCGCCAAGGGCCTCGAGCCCCAGACCCGCAAGCTGTTCGAGGTCTGCCGCATGCGGCGGATCCCGATCTTCACCTTCATCAACAAGATGGATCGGCCCGGGCGTGATCCCCTGGAGCTGATCGATGAGATCGAGAGCGAGCTGGGCCTCACCTGCTGGCCGGTGAACTGGCCGATCGGCAGCGGCGACCGCTTCCGCGGTGTGATCGACCGCCGCAGCCGCGACGTGATCCTGTTCACCCGGGCCGAGCGGGGTCGCCAGGCCGCCGAGCGGCGCCTGGCCGCCGGCAGCCCCGAACTGGCCGACCTTGTGGAGCCGGAACTCCTGGCTCAGGCCCTCGAGGAACTGGAGCTGCTGGATGGCGCCGGTGCCGACCTCGACCTGGAGCTGGTGCATGCCGGCGAGCTCAGCCCGGTGTTCTTCGGTTCGGCGATGACCAACTTCGGCGTGCATCCCTTCCTCGATGCCTTCCTGGAGCTGGCCCAGCGGCCCGTGGCCCGCACCAGCCACGACGGCCCCGTCGATCCGCTGCGGCCCGAGTTCAGCGGCTTCGTGTTCAAGCTGCAGGCCAACATGGATCCACGCCACCGCGACCGGATCGCCTTCGTGCGGGTCTGCTCGGGCCGCTTTGACAAGGACATGAGCGTGCGCCACGCCCGCAGCGGCCGCACCATCCGCCTCTCCCGCCCCCAGAAGCTGTTCGGCCAGGACCGCGAGGTGGTCGAAACCGCCTACCCCGGTGATGTGATCGGCCTGAACAACCCCGGCATGTTCGCCATCGGCGACACCCTCTACGTGGGCCAGAAGGTGGAATACGAGGGCATTCCCTGCTTCAGCCCCGAGATCTTCGCCTGGTTGCGCAACCCCAACCCTTCGGCCTTCAAGAGCTTCCGCAAGGGGGTCAATGAGCTGCGCGAGGAGGGTGCCGTGCAGATCCTCTATGACACCGACGCCAGCAAGCGCGATCCGATCCTGGCGGCCGTGGGTCAGCTGCAGATGGAGGTGGTGCAGTACCGGCTGGAGAACGAATACGGGGTGGAGACACGCCTGGAACCGCTCGGCTTCAGCGTGGCTCGCTGGGTGGCGGGCGGCTGGCCGGAGCTGGAGAAGGTGGGCCGCATCTTCAACTGCAAGACCGTGCGCGACGCCTGGGGCCGGCCGGTGCTGCTGTTCAAGAACGAGTGGAACCTCAACCAGCTCAAGGAGGATCACCCCGAGCTCGAACTCAGCGCCGTGGCGCCGGTGGTGAGCGGCGTGGAGCCGATCGCGATCTGAGCCACGGCCCGCCGCTGACCTCGCCAGAATCAATTGCAACGAAAGGTCAAGGTGACGGCCATGCCTCAGCCGATCTGGCTGGTTCGCCCCCGCCGGGATGGAGGGTCTGATTACGTCCGCTTCCTGCCCAGCCATGAAGCCGTGGAGATCCGCGAAGGCAGCCACCTGCCCCCCCAGATGCCCCTGCTCAAGCGACGTCACTGGCTGGCGATCGAGGAAGCCGAGGCCCGGCGCCTCGAGCTGCAGCAGGACGCGGGCTACCACTGCAGTGAGCCCCTGTTCTGAGCCGCCGCCACCGTGCCGTCAGGTGCCGTCAGGTCTCATTCAGCCCCTGATGCACAGCGCCTCGCCCCACGCCTCGATACGCTCGGGCCACGACCCAGCCCCACGCACCGGAGGCCATGACCAACGGTTCTGAACCTGCCCCAAGCGGCAGTCCCTACGAACGGCTCGGTGTCACCCCTGACGCCAGCTTCGATGAGGTGCAGGCGGCACGCCAGCATCAGCTCGAGGCGGTCGCTGACGACCCCCAGGCCCGCGCCAAGGTGGAAGCCGCCTACGACGCGGTGCTGATGGAGCGGCTGCGGGAGCGGCAGCAGGGCAAGGTGAGCAGCGCTGCGGTCACCGCCTCCAAGCGGGAGGAGATCAAACCGCCGGTGGCGAGGGTCCCCTCCCGGCCTGCCCTGCCCCAGTTGCCCTCCCTGCCCCAGTTCAGCGGCGGCAACAAGCTGCAGGCCCCCAGCTTCTCCCTGCCCAGCGTCTCCCTGGCCGAAGGCCGTGAGCGCTGGTTTCCCCTGCTGGCCGATGGGTTGCTGCTGCTGCTGCTGGTCACCCCGCCGGGTTCAGCCGAAGTGCTGCTGGCCCTGGCCACCGGCGTCACGGTGGTCAACCTCAGGCGCCGCAACGGTCGCTTCCTGGCCGCCGTGGGCTGGAGTTTCGCCCTGCTGAGCGTTGGCCTGCTCCTGGGCGGCCTGCTCACCCTGGGGCTCGATCCGGCCCTGCCGCTCGGGCTGCCCCTGGCCTTGCCGCAGGTGCAGAGCTTGCCGGCACTGATCCTGCTGCTGCTCGGCGCCCTGCTGATCGCCTAAGCCAGCGAGAACTCGGCGATCAGCTCCCGCAGCTCCCCTTCCTCCACGCCGTACACCTCGTTGCAGAAATGGCAGGTGAGTTCAGCGCGGCCGTCCTCGCGCAGGATCGAGGCGAGCTCCTGCTCACCCAGCATTCGCAGCGCGTTGACGCTGCGGCGGCGGGTGCAGGGGCAATGGAAGGTCACATCCTGACGGGCCTCAGCGTCCTCCAGCAGCTGGGGATCGAGGTCGGGGAAGATGTCTTCCAGCAGCAGCTTGAGGTCGTCCTTGCAGGCGGCCAGGCGAGCGCTGAAGCCGCTGATCTCCCGGCAACGATCCTCCAGCAGCGCCACCAGCGCCGGCTCCCGTGCCGCCTTGGGCAGCACCTGCACCAGTACGCCGCCGGCGCAACGTACCCCGCTGCTGTCGATCTGCTCGCCCACGAACACCGCCGAGGGGGTCTGCTCGGAGTGGAGCAGGTAGGAGGCCACATCGTCGCCGATGCCGCCGCTCACCAGCTCCACCGTGCTGCTGAACGGCTCCCCCTTGCCCTGGTCCCGCACCACATGCAGGTAGCCGGTGCCGGTGGCCTGGCGGAAGTCGAACTGATGCTGGCCGTCGTCCTCCTCGATCAGGTCGAGTTCCAGGCCCGGATGGCCCACGTAGCCGCGCACGCTGCCGTCGCGGCCCGCATCCACCATCAGCCCGCGCAGGGGTCCATCCGACTGGATGCGCAGGTTGACCCGCCCGTGGGCCACCTTCATCGAGCTGGCCAGCAGCAAGCCGGCCGTCATCGCCCGCCCGAGCAGGGCCGTGGTGAGGTACGAGAGCCCATGGCGCCGCCGGGCATAGCGGCTGGTGACCGTGGTGAGCGCCGCCACCAGGCGGATTCCCCCATCGGCCGCCGTGGCCCGCACCAACTGATCGGGCATCGCTGCGCCCTCCGCCAACTCAGGGCATCGTACGAAGTGCCGGCAGGGCCTGAAGGGACCCGTCGCTCAGCCGCCAGGCCTGCCCCACCACGCTCTGGAACACGTCCGGCTCATGGGTGACCACCAGCAGGGCCCGCTGGCGGCCGAGCTGGGCGATCAGCTGCAGCACCTCGTGGCGCACCGACCAGTCCAGCCCGGCAGTGGGCTCATCCAGCAGCAGCACCTTCGGGTCGCGCAGCAGCTGCACGGCCAGAGCCAGGCGTCGCTGCTGGCCGCCGCTGAGCCGCTCCGGCGCCTGCTGCAACGACACACCCTGCAGGCCCACCTGGCCCAGCACCGCCTCCAGCCGCTCGCTGCCCAGCCGGCGCTGCCCCAGCTTCAGCTCCTGGCCCACGCTCAAGCCGAGGAAATGGCGTTCGGGGAACTGGAACACCAGGCCGCTCAGCCAGCGGCGCTGGCGGGCCGTCACCGGCTGGCCCTGCCAGAGGATCGTGCCGCCACTGGGTTCCGCCAGCCCGCTGATCAGCTCCAGCAGGGTGCTCTTGCCACTGCCACTGCGGCCCGCCACCAGCACCGGCTCACCCACGGGCAGCGTCAGAGTGACGTCGCGCAGCACCGGCTCAGGGGTGGTGGCCGGGTGGTAGCGGACCGATCGGAGCTCCAGCATGGGGGACCACGGACCGCACCAGCTTGCAGCAGCCGCCACCGTGTTTGATGGGGGTCACCAGTCGATGCTGGAAGGAGCAACGCCCATGGAAATACGCTTCCGCGAGGTGGATCCGTTCAACTGCTGGATCTGGCTGCGCTTCCCCAATCCCCCCGGTCAGGGGGAGCGGGGCTACGTCGACACCGTCTTCGACAGCTGGTTCTTTCTGGGCAAGCTGGGGGGGTTCAACGCCGAATCCCTTCAGGTGCATGAGGAGGGGATCGACCTCAGCGCCATGCACTACGACATCGAGGCCGCCGAGACGACCCTCCCCGCGCTGATGCACAGCATGGGTGAACCGGAATACCGCGACGCCTGGTGCCGCTGCTGGGTCGACCTGGGCACCAGCGATGGGGTGGCCCTCGATGTGCTCATCAATGCCCTGCGTCAGCTCGACAACGACGTGGTGGAGATCGAAGAGATCGTGATCGGCGGCGTCAATGACGACTGGCCGGTGGAAGAGGTGCCCGAGGCCCTCTTCCCCCACGGCGACAACTGAGGCCGGTGGTGCGTGAGCTGCGCCGCCTGCTGATCGCCACGGAGCGGCTGGCGGGTGCCCCCACCCTGGCGTTGGCCGCCGAGGAGAGCCGCTACCTCAGCCGCGTGCTGCGCTACGGCCCCGGCCAGCGCTTCGCCGTGGCCGATGGCCGGGGGCAGCTCTGGAGCGCCGTGCTGCTCGATGGGACCGAGGCTCGGCTCGAGCAACCGCTCGACCAGCCCCTGCAGCGCCAGGCCGCCCCCAGCCCCTGGCTGGAGCTGGCGGTGGCTGTGCCCCGGCTCGACTTCGACGTGGTGGTCCGCATGGCCTGCGAGCTGGGGGTGGACCGCCTCCAGCCCCTTGTTGCCGAGCATGGGGCGATCCGCGGCAGCTGGAAGGCGAACCGCTGGCAGACGATCCTGCGGGAGGCCTGCGAGCAGTGCGAACGCCTCTGGCTGCCCCAGCTGCTGGAGCCGCTGGAGGCGATCACCTACCTGAGCGAACCGCGGGCAGGGCTATCGCTGCTGGCCAGCACCCGGGACGCGGAGTTGCCGTTGGTGGGTGCTGCCCTGGCACAAGGTCCATGCCTTGCCCCAGCTGGTGCCTCAGCTGGGGCAAGGCATGGAGTGGCGCTGGCGATCGGAGCGGAGGGTGGCTGGAGCCCCCCCGAATCAGCGGCCGCGCAGGCTGCCGGCTGGCAGGCCGTGAGCCTCGGCCCCCACATCCTGCGCACCTCCACAGCGGCCGTGGCGGGCCTGGCCTCGCTGGTGCAGTGGCGGGAGGCCAGGGGCCAACGGCTCAGCGACCGAGCATGCCGCTCGCCATCTGCTTGAACATCCCCAGGTTGGCGCCGGCACGGCGGCGGGCCCGGGGCAGCGCTCCGGAGGGGGTCAGGCGCTCGGGGGAGAAGGTGATGACGCTGGGGGCCGGACGGTTCTCCTGCTCCAGGCGCAGCTCAGCGGCGATCGCCTCGGCGGTGGTCAACACCGGGGCGGCTGAGGTGGCAGCGGCAGCGGCTGCAGGAGAGGCATCGTCCACCGGGGCGGCCACGGCCGCAGCAGCTTCAGCCGTGGCGGCCTTGCCCTTGGCACCCTTGTCCTTGGCTGGTGTGGCAGCCACTGGGGCCACCACCGCTGGCTTGGCGGCCGCGTCCTTGTCGAGGTTGAGAAAGAACTTCTTGGGCTTGAAGATCATGACGCCGGCCAGCCAGGACGTGTGGGCTGATTATCCGCCGCGACGGCTCCGCCACCGCCAGCCCTTAGGGGAGCGCAACAGAGGCCTGCAGCGCTGCCAGCAGCAGCAGCATCGGCGCCGGGGAAACTGGTGGACCCTGTCTGTCCGCCATGCCTCCCGCCCCGCCGCCTGCGGCCCAGTGGCTGCTGGCCTTCGCGATCAACGCCATCCTGATCGCCCTGGCCCAGCGACTGCCGCTGCTCACCAGGGCCGGCTGGGTGCACGCCGGCATCCTCGGCACCCTGCTCTGGGGCTCCCTGGGCTGGCGTGGCTGGCTGGCGGTGGTGCTTTATCTGGCCCTGGGCTCGGCCGTGACCAGGCTGGGAATCCGGCGCAAGCGGGAGCAGGGACTGGCGGAGGGCCGCGGCGGCCGGCGTGGCCCGGAGAACGTCTGGGGATCGGCGGCCACCGGCGCCGTGCTGGCTCTGCTCACCACCCTGCCGGGGGCGCCTGTTCCCCTGTTGATGCTGGGCTTTGCCGCCAGCTTCGCCGCCAAACTGGCGGACACCTGCGGCAGCGAGATCGGCAAGCGCTGGGGCCGCACCACCGTGCTGATCACCACCCTGCGGCCGGTGCCCCCAGGCAGCGAAGGGGCCATCAGCCTGGAGGGCTCCCTCGCCAGCCTCGCAGGCAGCACCGTGATGGCGGCGGTGCTACTGGCCCTCGACCTGCTGCCCACCGCCAGCGCGGCCTTGCTGGTGACGGGAGTGGGGCTGGTGGCCACGCTGCTCGAGAGCCTGATCGGCGCCACTCTGCAAGGGCGCCTGGTCTGGCTCAGCAATGAACTCGTAAACGGTCTGCAGACCTTGATCGCTGCCCTGCTGGCGATGGGCCTGGCCCCGCTGCTGGGGCTCTGAGCGCCGGCACCCGCACGCGCGCGCGCACCGGCCAGACCGGCGGGGCCTGGCGGGTCTGCACCAGCTCCAGGATCTCTCCGCGCAACAGCAGCACCAGCGCATCGAAGCGCCGCTGGATGACCCGGGCCGGCAGCCCCTGATCCACCCCCAGCCGCCGCCAGGAGGCGCCATGGAGCACCCGCTCCAGCAACAGCTGGCGCTGGCAGGGATCGAGCCGATCCAGCCGGCGGTTCACCCAGCGCTGGTTCTCGCCTTCGCAGCAGAGGGACTCCGCCTCATGCTCAGCCCGGCATGACTCTGGCCGCTCCCTGGCCGGCAGGCGATCCAGCAGCGTGCCGCCCCGCTCCTCCCCTTCGGCGGTGGGTGCATCGAGGCTGCGCAGCCGCAGGGCCTGGTGCAGCTCCAGTGCCTCGCGCCAGCGCTGGGGCGAGCAGCCCAGGGCAGCCACCAGCGCCTCCTCCCCCAGGGCAGGCAGCTGAAGATGTTGGCGCTGTTGCTGCAGGGCCTGGCCGCGGCGGTGCAGCTCGCGCAGCTGGCGGGAGCAGCGCAGGGGATGGCCGTGATCGCGCAGGTGGTGCTGCATCGCCCCGCGGATGCACAGTAGTTTGACAACACAACACCGCCCACCACGTGCTCGCCGTCCCCTACAGCCGCGTCTCCACCGGTGAGCAGGCCCAGATCGGCCTGGGGTTGACCCGGCAGCAGGAAGGGCTCGCCACCTATTGCGAGACCCGTGGCTGGAGGCTCTGGGAGGGCAGCGGCTACAGCGACCGGGGCGTCAGCGGCTACAGCGGCGCCAACGTGGCCGGCGGAGCACTGGGCCGATTCCTAGCGGATCTCAAGCGCGGGGCGTTTGGCCCGCCACCGCTCGCCCTGCTCATCGAGGACGTGGACCGTTTCAGCCGGGACTTTCCGTTGAACGTGCTCCCAGTCCTGATCGAAGACCTGCTGAATGCTGGCGTCACGGTTGCAGTCTTGAGCAAGGGCCGCGACTTTTCGCGCGATTCGATCCGCGCCAATCCGATGGAGTTGCACGAGCTGCTCCTGTGGCTGCAGTCGGCCCATGACTTCTCAGCGCGGCTGAGCCGCAGGCTGGAGCACGTGCACCAGAACAAACGCGAGCGGGTGCGACGGGGTGAGGCGGTGACGCCAGGCATGGCGCCGAGCTGGCTGGAGCTTGGCCCCGATGGCCTGTGGCATTTCACGCCCTATGCCGAGGTGGTGCGCCAGGTGCTGAAGCTGGCCGAGTCGCAGGGCTGCAGCGTGAGCGCGCAGCAGATGAACCAAGAGGGTGTGCCGTGCCCCGGTGAGGTGATGCGCCGCCGGCAGAAGAGCCGGGGAGTAGAGCACCGGGCAATGAGCTGGAGCGCGGCCACCATCCGTCAGCTGATCGTTCATCCGGCAATCCGTGGTGCTCGCCGTGTTGTTGAGCCTGGCCACCAGAAACGTGTACGGCAGTGGCGTGAGCAATGCGCACTACTCCGCCGGCAGGGTGTGGCCGACGTGGACCTCCCAAAACACCCGCAGCGCATCCACCAGCCGCCGCAGGAGGGCTACTTTCCCGCGCTGCTTACCGCTGCCGAGCAATCGGGCCTGATTGCAACGATGGGCCGACGGAGGCTGGATACAAAGGGCCGCACCGATCAGACGAAGTGGATTGGCGCCGGCTTCACCACCTGCGATTGTTGCGGGGCGCCGATGGGGGCGATCGGTGGCGGGGTGAAGCGCGGGCGGACCGGGCTTTACCTGCGCTGCAAAGGTTTGGCCAAGGGGCTCGGCTGCCGTTCGCCGCTGGTGAAGGTGATTGACGCTCAAGCGGCGCTGTTGACCCGGATCACAAGCGACACCTTCGCCGCACTACTGGCCCCGGATCCAGGCGCGTCACGGTTGGCACCGGTGCTCACCGAGCAGGCATCAGCGCAGGCAGAACTGGATCACCTGCTGGCGGCGGCGGCGGCTGGCGCTGCTGCGCTGGAGGGCGAGACCGATACCGGTGTGATTGGCGTTCTGGCCCGGCGGCAGGCGGCACTGGAGGCAAAGGCGGCGGGGGCGAGGGAGCGGCTGGCAGCAGCGCAGGCGGCCCTACAGCAACTGCAGAGCGGACCATCCACGGGAGAATTGGCGGCAGGGCTGCAGGAGCAGGTTCGTGATCTGCTTCAAAGCTTTGCCGATGGCATCGACACGCCCGAGATCCGCCGGGGCTTGCGGGAGCACCTGCGCCAGATCGGCCTACGGGTGATTCTCGATGCAGCGAGGCAGAGGCTGGGGTTGGCGGTTGGTGACAGTGCGGTGATCTGGCAACCCATCCACGCGGGGCTCGCCACGGCGGCATTAAAGCGGGGCCAGTCCGGAGTCCAGTACGCGGCCCTTCACGTCAGCGCCGAAGCTATTCGGGTAGCGCTGGACTGTGGGGGGAGCGTCGATGGCTTGGTGCGCGTGGAAGTTGATGTTGTTGACGGGGATCTGCAGCCAGGCGAGTTTGATGCGGAAATTGATTTTAGCTAAAAGGAAAACCTGGCTCTCAACCCTTCATATAAACTATTCAGAGAATCGTGGATTCTAAGGCAGAATAGTGGATTGGTCGGATTTTGCAACATGCTGGATTGAATCCTTGCATCGCAGCATTGCATACGCTGGATTGCATGGACCTTTGGGCTCGCTTTGATTGAATCCTTGCATCGCATCCGCTGGATTGAATCCTTGCATTGCATGGACCTTCAAGCTCGCTGGATTGCATCCTTGCATTGCTTTCGCTGGATTAAAGGGGTTCTTTCTGTGCTACAGAATGCCATAAGCACTTCTGATAAGTGAGCTCTTGCTTGGGGCGGAAAACCGCTTAGGCAAGCGCTATGCTTTCATCAGCAGACACTCGCGTGGCCAGCGGCCCCCTGAGTTGCCGATCGCGAGGCAGCGCCGAACCGGTCAATAAGTCCACTAGCTTTTTACGATCATGACCACCCTTGACCGGTGGCTGCCAACTGGGCAGGCCACTATTGCTTTAGGCGTCAGTCCTTTTAGCCTGCGGCGTTATGCCGACCGTGATTGCTTCTTGATTGAAGGCAAGCACTGGCGTTACGGCCCGCACAGCAACAGCCCACGGATCTGGAACGTTCCCGCATGCGCTGAGGCATTGGCCTATCGCGGCAGGTTGCGCCGCCAGCAACAACTAGCGGCCAGCGTGTAACAGCCATGGCTAATCAACCCAACGGAGGCGAACAGATCCTCCGCATTGGAACTGCTGCGCCCAAAGTGGAGGTGTTAAACCGAAAAGGGGACTGGGTTTCTGGATATGAGCTGCTGAGCTTTAATTCAGATGGCACAGTATCAATCCTCTCCAGCCATACCGGAAAGGTCCGCTGCCTGCCACAAGGGCAATGGCGTGATCTGCATGAGGTTGCCGCGCTGCGCGAGCTGCTGAAGAGGGGCAAATGAACAGCCCTACATTCCCGGATCCATGGCAAGCGGGGGGAACAAAACAAGAACCCTCCGCTCACGCTAATACTGCTGGTCTGGCCCGCCGGCCTGCCAAGTGGGACCCGGCGCCTTTCTCGCAAAATACAACCGCACGGCCCACCGACTGGCTGGAGCTGCTGGGCTTTCGCCGGCTGGCCAATAAGACCGGCTGGGGGGCTGGCAGCTACCTGGCCGTGGCGGACTGCCAGGCGGAGCGACGACAACATGAGACGCGGATCATTCCCCTCTGGCGCCGGGTTGCCGGCGGGCTGGAGGTGGCGCTGTGAGCGCGACGCGTTCAGATCACTGGATCCCCAGCAGCAAGGGGAACCCCTGCCCGATCTGTGGACGCACCAAGGACGGTGGTTGCAGCATCCGTGCTGATGGCAACCTGCTTTCCTGCCATCGCGGCCAAACCCACCAGCCGCCCGATCTGAAGCCCGGTGAGGTGGTCGACGACTGGGCCTACACGGGTGAATCCAGCGATGGCCGCTGCGCCATGTTCACCCCCCATAAACCGAGGGATGAGAACACCGGAAAGGTGATCACCCCTCCCCCCCGCCGCGCCCCAGCCCAGCCAGCACAGCCAACCCCGGCGCCGATCATCGGGCCAATCCACCTGGCACGGTTGCCAGAGGCCAGGGAAGCCGCAGAGAGCCCCTTCCAATACAGCGAAACCCAATACACCCAGCGTGTTCAACAGGGAACCGAGAAGGTTTTTATCCCGCAGCACCGGCAGGCCACCGGGGAATGGGCCAAAGGTGCTGGCCCTGATCCCTGGCCCCTCTGGCGGGAAGCCGAAGCCCTCGACCATGGACGCGGCCATTGGCTGCTGGAGGCCGAGGGCGAGAAGTGCGCCGAGATCGCCCGCACCGCTGCCCTGGTGGCGATCAGCCAACCCGGCCATGCCCACAAGCCACAGCAGATCGAACTCCGTTACCAGCGCTCTAAGGCCGCTGGGATCCACGGGATCGTGTTCTTGCAGGACAACGACCAGCAAGGCGAGAAGCGTGCACAGGAAGCCGCCCGGGCCGCCGCCGTGGTGGGTCTGCCGCTGCTGATCCTGCCTGCCATCACCGTCTGGCCTGGCCTACCTACTGGTGGATCAATCGACGATGCACCCGGCACTCCTACCGATTGGATCGGCGACATCGAGGCCGCCATTGCCACCCAACTGGAGCAGCAGGAACCCGACCCCACCGCCGCCCTGGAGCAGCAGGATCCCGTCGGGGGCCCCCTGCTGATCGCTGGCGGGCTCGGGGGCTTGCTCTCCACCATCCCCTCGGGCTGGGTTCCATCGGCTGATGGCGCCCCGAAGAAATCCCCGCTCGATGCTGGCGCCCTGGCAGCCAAGCTCAAAAAACAGGCACCCAGCCTCACCCGGTTCAACGACCTATCCCGCCGGATCGAATTCAACGGGGAACCGATCCAGGAAGACGAGGCCAGCGTCTTCTACGTGAAGCTCCAGGAACATGGCTACAAGATCACCGAAAAGCACACGATTGACGGGATTCTTGACGTGGCCTACGACGGACGATTCCATCCCGTCCGCGACTACCTAGACGTGGTTGCCACTGCAGAAGACACGACACCCGCAGACCTGGGAAGGATCGCCACCACGTACCTGAGCACTTCAGACCCGCTCTATGACGCAATGCTCCGCAAGACGCTTATCGGGGCCGTCGCACGCATATACGAGCCAGGCTGTCAGTTCGATTCGGTCTGCGTGCTACGTGGGAAGCAGGGCATCAGAAAATCGACGTTCTGGAAGATGCTTGCATCGCCTAGCTGGTTCACCTGCACCGCACCCGACAACGACAAAGACCTGGTGTTGAACATCCACGCCGGCTGGCTCTTCGAGCTGGCGGAGCTGGAGACGGTCACATCAAAGCGAGATGTGGGCCAGCTTCGGAACTTGATCACCACATCGGTCGACCTGTTCCGCGTTCCCTACGGCAAGACAACAGCCCCCCACCCGCGCCGCAGCATCTTCGTGGGCAGCGTCAACGGTGAAACCTTCCTCAACGACCAGGAAGGCAGCCGGCGGTTCTGGGTGATCGAGTGCCCGCAGGACTTCAGCCGAGGCGAACTGATCGACGTAGAGCGGGTCCGCCTGGATCGTGACGCGATCTGGAAGGCCGCTGTTCTCGCCTACCGCAACGGAGAGAAGCCCTACCTCGACCAGGCAGATCAGGTTGTCAGCAACAAACGAAACGGGACTTACGAGCAAGAGCACCCCTGGACCGCACAGCTAGATGCATGGGTTGCGCGGCGTGGGCTTGAGCCGTTCACCACAGCAGAGGCCCTTAACGGCTCCAACTGTCGCGTAGAGGGCTCCGTTGGCCGGAAGGAAGAGATGGAAGGTGCCGCCGTCCTGAAGAAGCTCGGAATCCAGCGTCAGGTCAACGCGTCCGGTGGGCCAGGGGGCCGGGCAAGGCGCTGGTTCGTACTGACACAACCTACACAACCTGACACAACCTCAAACGCCAAGGTTGTGTCACCCAAAACCCCAGTGCCAGCGGTTGATCTGGGCGGCTTGACACAACCTACACAACCTTTTTCCCAAAAATCTTGTGGTGTTAAGCAAGGGGGATCGCAGGAGGGCGGCAGGGAAGAAATCGCGGAGTTTGCCGAAAAGGTTGTGCAGGTTGTGTCATGGGGGGCAGACCCCTTGCCCTGCAATGGATTTACCCCTACACAACCTGCCCCTGCAGAGGTTGTGTCGGGTGCCAAGGTTGTGCCGGTTTCTGTATCCATCCATCACAAAAAGCCCGCATGGCTACCGCACCTGCTGGCCCTGAAGGCTGAACACCCCGACCACCTGCCGGCGCAGTTTGCCAATGAACTGATGGCCCGACACGGCGTGATGACCTCCGGTCGCACCGTTCGCGGCCTGCTGGAACGATCCGCCACATCCGCACCCGCAGCATCCCCAGCACCGTCCACGCCCCCCCGGCAGACGGCCTAGCCTTCCTGGCCCTGCTCCGCGCCGCCCTGCCGGGGGGGCGCGGGAGCAGTTCGAGCGGGCCTTCGAGACCGCGGACTCCGCGGATGATGACAGGGAGCAGCTGGAGATCTTGGCCCTGCAGCTGCAGGCCCTGGGCGATGCAGTGGAGCTGGGCGCCCTGCTCACCACCCGGCAGGTGCGCCTTCTGTTGGGCGCCCGCCCTGGTGGTGATCACATCACCCGCGCCGGGATCGAGGCTCGGAAGCTGGGCTACAACCTGTGGCGCGTCTAGGGGAAAGGCTGAGCCGGCCATGCCTAAACCTGACCCCCAGATCTGTCCACCTGGTTGAGCTTCGAGTCCTGCTCAACAAGGTCAGCATCGAGCTTCGGGGCCGGAAGCCCGGAGCAGCTGGAGGTCCTGGAGGGCGCAAGCCGATCCTGCGCGCCGTGATCGCCCTTGAGGAGGAACTGAGAGAAGGCTGAGAGCTACCGGGCCGACCGCGGATGATTCTCAATTGCCGAGCTTGCTGCGACTCAATAAGGGCTGCGCAAGCTTGAATGGTGGCCGGTTCCGGCTCAACCCTTTCTGTAGCTATGTAGTTGCTCTTTGGAGGAAAGAGCAACTAGGATCAAGTCAGTTTCAGGGCCCCCATGAAGAACGACCGCCACGGTGCCGCCGCCACCCTCTCGGAAGATCAGCTGGACGCCCTGCTGGATGCCGCCCCGTCGCCCCGCTATCGGGCCCTGTGGGCCATCCAACGTTGGAGCGCCGCCCGCATCGGCGAGGCCCTGGCCCTGACCTGGGGTGATCTCAATGGCGTGGTGACCTTCCGCAAGGCCAACACCAAGACCAAGACCACAAGGCAGGTTCCGACATCGCCCCGGCTGGCTGCTGAGCTGGCCGCATACCGGCAAGCCTGGGCGATCGAGCACGGCCACGCGCCAGCGCCAGGGGAGTGCCTGTTCCCGGCCCTGGGCTCAACCACCCAACACCAGAGCAGGCAAGCCGCCGACAAGGCCCTGCGCTCCACCTGCGCCGCTGTGGGCCTGCAGGGGGTGAGTACCCACAGTTTCCGCCGGTCGCTGGCCACCGCCGCCGTGCGCCGGGGAGTGCCTTTGCACGTGGTTCAGCGCATCACCGGCCACAAATCCCTGGGCAGCCTGGGCCACTATCTCGAAGCGGATGAGTCCGAGGTGCTGGCGGCAATCGCCGGGATCTGATCTCCCCTCGGCGAAGCCGAGAAGCTCCGCGCCGTGCTGACACGGCGCGGCTGGGCTGAGCCTGCGGGCCATGGCGGCTGCCCAGGCTGGCGCTGGCTGCACGACCCGCAACGGCAAGCCGCTGAGCCCTTCCACCGTCGCACTGCAGCGTAAAAGTCATTGCCTTGTCTCTACAGCAGGCCAGTCGGCAGGGGGTACCCAATTAGCCAAGTATTCTGATACTGCATCTGCGGCCACAGACTCTGGGCTGTCCAGGCTGGGGCTCTCGTACAGTGCATTACGCAAGGCCACAATATCAGCATAGTCGAGATGCTCAAGATGTTTCTGGAACTGGACAAGCGCACCCAGCTGGACTATGTTCGCCTTGTATGAATACAGAGCCCGTCGAAACCTGCGCTTGGCTATATCTGAGTCTGTTTGCTTGGGTCCTGTCGGACCAGTGCTTGGGAGGCTAGGTGCGCCGTTCAGCTGGAAATATTCAGTTTGCGGGATGCGGTTGGCGGCGTACTTACGGTGCAAGCTGCGCTCCATGTCCACTGCATCGGAGGTGTAGACGCTGCTGACCTGTGTGGCTGTCTTCCCAACCCCGAGCTGCTGCATCCTGCGGCTGAGGTTCGTGGTAATGCCGATCTTGTACAGACCGGTTCTGTTTTCGCGGATGACGTAGACGTAGCCAGGAGTGCTTGACATGTGAGCAGTGGTGGCACCAGTTGCGTAATGACTAGGGCTGTGTTCCGGTCGCAACGTCTGGCGTTCCGGTCGCAACAGCAGTTCCACTCCCTACCGGTGGCGTTCCGGTCGCCGGGTCAGGCACCGTAATCGGGATATCAGGGAACAGGCCAGGATCCGGTCCCATGGGATTGGTCCAGCCGTTAGGGGCTGGCGGAATCTTCTCGCCCATGAGCCTTTCTCCATGTTTTCCCAAGTCTGCATCTGCTACTCCTTGCGTGCCACAGGTCGTGTGGATGACTTGGAGGGACCGCTGCCCTGGCCCGCCCTGGAGGCCCTCAGCGTGATGGAGATGTGAAGACAGGCCCGATCCAACGCCATCCGCTACTTGAGTGAGGTTTTACTGAGGACTGGTTTCCTGCCAGCGTCAGGAACAGCAGCATGGCGGCTACCGACAGGGTGACCCCGGCCAGGGGGGGGGTGCCATGGGGGCACGGGGGGGCGTCCTGCTCGCCCCGTGGACGGCTGAATTTTTTTTCTGGTGGGGGACCCTTTTTCTTTTTTCTGTAGAACAGTTCAAATATCAGTGGATAGCTAGTGTGGAACAACTCGCACTGGCCGCAACATGCCTGGCAGGCCGAAAATTTATAAGGTCGTCGATCTCTCAGGCAAGCGCTTTGGATCCTGGACACTCCTGCGATGCACCACCCCTGACAGGGGCATGTCCACCACCCAATATCTTTGCAGGTGCGATTGCGGAATAGAACGGGAGCGGCGACTAGACAACATCGTCAAGGGGTACTCAAGGCAATGCAACCGATGCAAGGGTCAAAGTATCTGGGCGCAATACAAGCTGCGGCGCGAATTAGAGGGGAAGGAGAACTGCGTTAAGTCCTAATACTCACGATTTGTAGAGTTGGAGATAAAATCAGCTTATCCTGTCATCGAAAGACAGGAATACTAGGATTGATCCCAACACCTTCACCGGTGGGCTCTAAGAGATCTCACCATCTCAGCCCTTCAGCCCGCGACGTTCAATGCTGGCTCAGCCAGGTCAACTTAGGCGTGGGCTGCCCGACGCAGCATCAGGTAAGGGCATCAGCAGCAACTTCACCAGGCCGGCCACCCAACCACCACCCCCCACCCCGCGCAGGGCTGCCCTCCTGCCCAGCGCATCCGAGGTGCAGATGCAGTGTGCATCAGGAACAAAATAGAAGCACATGAAACAAACAATCATCAAGAGACATAGATGGCTTCCAAGGCTAATGATTTTCGTTTGAACTGGATGTTCATGAATGATGATACTAGATCATTCTGAATTCGAATCAGGAACTTTCGGGCATCCTTGCCTGATGATCCACTTGATCAATTGCAGTTATCTGGGATTCGACTCCTCCAAGTTGTGAAATTCTTCGCGCCTGTGGCAGCAAGCGGGAATTAAATGAACCAACAGCACTATTAAAATCAATATTTGCCTGGTTAATCCTGCCACCTAGTTTTGCAAAGAGTTCCGAGAACTTTGCAAAACGGCGGTAAAGCTCTTGAGCATTTGCTTTTATCTCTTGAATGTTTTGAGCGACTTCTTGCTGCTGCACTGTCATGGAAAGCCCTTTTAATATGGCTAACAAACTCGTGGGAAAAGTTAAGATTATCTTCCGTTCAAAAGCATACTCAAGCAGCATGGGGTCAAGCTCTAGGGCCATTGATAAAGCTCCTTCAACTGGTATGAATAGGACAACCCCATCTACAATTTGTCCATTACCTGAAAGCTGGCCTGCATAGTCCTTCTTGCTTAGAGCGTCCACATGGAGCTTAACCTTCTTAAAATGCTCAACAAGTGCAATGCGCTTTTGAGTCTCATCAGCGGCTTGTAGAGCGTCGAAGTAGCTATCGAGAGGTGCTTTTGCGTCAATCACTAGGCGTTTATCGCCTGGGATAGTGATCACACAGTCTGGCCTATAGGATCGCTCATCTCCTGCAATATGAACTTGCTCATTAAAGTCGCAGTAATTCAGTAGTCCGACAAACTCAAGTATCCTGCGGAGATTTACCTCCCCCCATCTTCCTTTGATATTAGGCGAACGCAATGCACTAGTGAGCTGCTGGGCGGCACCTTGGACATCTGAACTCTTTTGAATTAGGTCACGTGTGGTACTTTGAAGAACGTCAAGTCTTTGAAGACTACTTTTTTGCATTTCCTCAACTTTGTTCCCAAGGCTCTTGACCTGTACCGAGAAGGGTTCACTCATGGTACTGCGTGCAATAGTAAGTAGCTCCTCTCGGCTACCTTTCAGCATTTCAGATGTCAATGCCTCAAACTGAGACTTAAGATCAGCTCTTGCATTTTCTAGGTACAGTTTTTGTGCTGCTTCAGAACGAAGCTTTTCGCTCACTTCAGCCAAAGAAGCCTGAAGTGCAGCGGATGCTTCCTGACTTTCGCTGAGCCTGGTCTTAGTTTGCTCTAGTTCTCCCTTTGTCTCCTCAGATGATCGCAGTTGCTCAGTTGCCTGAGCAAATTGAGCCTGAAGATCGGCCTTAAG
>CALRVC020000039.1:0-21667 GCA_943371515.1 Synechococcus sp. UW140
AGCTGACCGTTATGGTGCTTCCGGTACATGTGCGGCCATTGTCAGTGGCGACAATCCGCGATTGCCGCGTTCCCTGCCAGTTTATCGGCTTCCAACCGCTGAGTCCAGCTGCGGCGCAGTTGATTTGCCATTTTCAGGAGTCCCTACCTAGCCCGCGGATTGATGCCGTAGCGGCTGTAGCTTTCAAGCTCAAGCTGCTGGGGGCGTTCGTCGAAGTTGGCGATAACGAACACCTGCTCGGCACTCCTGAGATGATTGTGGCGGAGGAAGCAAAGAAGGTGCTCATTGTCAGAATGCAGCAGCTCCCGATTGTTGAAGTCGGCAAAAGCAGAGGTCTCCTTACGAATGGCAATCATCCGCTTCATCGCCGTGAAGATCGTGTACTCCATGGTGCCGCGCTGGTTACATAGGGCGGCCTTCTCCCAATCGATCTTGGCTCGATGCACCCAGCGGCTGTCATTGCCTTTGCTGGGATCGTTGATGTAGCTGTAATCGTTGAGCAGGCCGAGGGCATCACCGTTGTAGATAAGGGGAATACCGCCAAACGAGAAAATGATACCGTTGAGCAACAGAATCTTTTGGATCGCCAGATCAATCAGACCCTGGTCGCCCTTCTCAAGGGCCGATTCCAGTCCGGCCAGCGAAGCCAGGGAGCCACAGATTCTGGCATCGCCGGTGGAATCATTGCGCATGAACTCAAGGCCCCTGGCCGTGTCATCATAGTTTCCGCTGTAATAGTCGATCAGAAACTTGCGGTGGGAATGGGGCTCATAGCCCGCTGCGGAGATATCTTTGTCATCAAAACCGAAACCGATGTCGTCATGGCAGCGCACATAGGTCAACCAGGTCGCGCGATCCAGTTTGCTGGGCAGGCTCTTGATGCCTTCCCTCAACAACTTGGTGTTGCGGGTAGCGATCCCATCCCAGAGCAACGCCATCAAGGTGGCATTGTAGGCAATCTCACATTCCTTTGCCACAATCGCATCTTCGCCAAAGTATTTCGCCATCTCCCCTGGAGCAACGATAGCTTCGGCGATGAACAGGACTCCCGGTGCCGTGACCTGGCAACAGTCCTTGAGCAACTGCAGAATCAAGTGAGCTTTACGCTCATTCTGACAGCTTGATCCCATCTTTTTCCAGAGGAAGGCAACAGCATCGAGCCGAAGCACGTCCACACCCTGGTTGGCCCAAAACAGCACAATCGAGAGAATCTCAATGAAGACTTCCGGATTGCGATAGTTCAAATCCCACTGGTAGTCGTGAAACACCGTCATGACCCAGCGCTTCATCTGCTCATTCCAGGTGAAGTTGCCTGGGTCCGTCTCCGGGAACACCCAGGGCATCCCCTGCTCAAACACATCCGGAACCGTACGATCCTCAAAGGTGAGGTAGTAGCTCTGAAAACGCGGATCACCATCCTTGGCCTTTAATGCCCATTCGTGCTCGTCGGAGGTGTGGTTGAGAACAATATCCAAAACCAGGAGAATGCCGTTCTTCCTGAACTGTTCGGAGATACGCTGGAGGTCATTGAGATCACCAACGCGGCTGTCGATTTCACGAAAGTCAATGATTGCATAACCGCCGTCGCTTTTACCGACCGGGCACTTCAGAATCGGCATGATATGGACCATGTTCACACCCAGTTCTTTGAAGTAGGTGATCTTGGAAGCCAGATCCGCCAGATCGTTGGCAAATCCGTTGGTGTACAGCGCCATACCGACCCACTTCTGAGAGAGGAACCAGTTGTGGTCCTGTTCGCGGCTCATGTCAATCCGCTCAGACTGCTCCGATCGATAGATGTAGCCCTCGGCCATAGCCTCCACCAACCGCACCATCTGAGCCTAGAAGTCGGACCGCTCTCCATACAGTGCAGAGAAAAGCGAATGGATTGCATAGAAGTTGGCGCCCAGCCGTGTATAGAAGTAGCGGAGATTCTGGCGCTTGATCTCTGGCTTCAGTTCATCCAGAATCGAGTTCAACAGGGAATGGGAGATCTGCTCGTACATCAGGCTCAGGTCGTGATCGAAAGGTAGAAAGAAGACTGGGAAGTGATTGGCGGGACTCTGCTGAAAGCGACGTGTCAGCAGCGGGGCGCATCGTCCACACTTCAGGGGTTCGGCTGATGGCTTGTTGAGCTGAACGATTTGCCCTACGTGATCCAGGCCTTGGTATCGGGATGAAAATGCACAAGACCTTCAAGGATTCCAGCGCTGTAATTGCCATTCATCGCCAGAGATTTGCCCTTGGCTAAATACAGTTGCTGGCTTGTTCCCCGCTGCCTGGAGATGTCGTGGGCCTGCTTGAGCACATCAGGGTGGGCATTGGCCACAAGAACAGAGGGAACGGAGCTCACCAGAATCGGCAGATCATTGCCGCTGTCTCCAGCGAAAACCGTGCTGTTGCTCCCCAATCCAAGCTGCTGCATCAGGAACTCCACAGCGTGTAACTTGGTAGCCCGTTCAGGCAGGATATCAAGCAGGCCCATCTGAGCCTGTTCATCAAAACTGTAGATCCAGCTGGAGCGAGCCTGCAGCTCCCTGAGCCGAGCCTCCATCACCAGACGCAGGCTGGCCAGATCAACACCCAGGGGCAGAAAGTAACTGAGCTTGTACTTACTCTGGCGATCTTGTCCCTGGAGGATGGGGCCCTCAATGGAGGTGAAGGCCTCCAAGATGTCCCCACTGCTCAGCCCTGGCCAGTCGGAGGCAATCTCCATTTGCCAGGGCGTCGACTCCAGCCATCCCCCTGGGAGCTGCCAGTGATAGATCCGGCTGCCGACATCACTGATCACCCAATCAGGCCTGGGAATCCCGTACTGCTCGATCGCCTGCTCCACCAGCGTCAGATCTCGCCCTGAGACATAGGCCAGAGTCAACTCAGGCCGGGCCACGACCGCCGCAAAGCGATCGCGGGCTGCCGGCGACTCCGGGGCCTCTCCATTAGGGAGAAGGGTGCGATCCAGATCTGTGCATAGCAGCAGTCGCGTCATGGCTGAGGGGATGATGTGATCCATTCAAGTTCCGCGAATCATGACCCGATCAGTTCCGACCCAAGGAATGATCATCAGAAGAAGCCGTAATATCTGATCGCTTCGAGGATGCCCCAGGCATGTGCTCCATTAGCAAAATAGACCTGCTCGTTCTCACTGAGATTGGAGAGTTCTTCCTGGTGTCTATTAGAAACCACTACCCCCAAGGTGTTGCCACGCAGCATATCTGCGTCTCCACCAGATCCACCGGTGACCAGGGTTCGCTCGAGCGGAATGCTGTACTGATTGGCGACATAGCGCAATGCCTGTCCCTTGGAGGCCCGGGCCGGAACAACATCAAGGTATTGCCCGAAGGAGAGAGTGGCATTGACCGAAAGCTCCTGCTGACGCAGCAGGGCATGAATGTCGTCGAGACAGGGCGCCAGCTCGGAGTCGTAGTAGTACGACACCTTGAAGCGGCTTTGTTCAGTCTTGGGCTGGGGGGACAGCCCCGGCAGCGACTCCAGCACCCGACGTAGAACCTGGGGGGTCCAGGAGTGATCGATGTGATGGCTCCAGGCAATATCCGCAAACAACTCAGAGGTGTAGTAGATCTCCGTTCCCAGGCTGGTGATCAGCACATCGGGAGCAGGGATGTTGTTGCGCTTGAGGATGGTCAGTACAGAATCAAGCCGCCGGCCTGTTGCGATCCCGAACAGAAATTGGCGGCGATGGGTACGTACCACCTTGGCGAACTGGTCAAGAGCCTCGGCATCACCCATCAAGGTGTTGTCGATGGCGGTGAACAGAGCCCGATTCCCGTAGCTGCTGAACTGATGGGTCGCTGGTGGCTGGGCCAGCGGCTTCGGCTTCGACACCACGGGCTGGAGCATGGCCAGATAAGCCTTGGCGTGGGCTCCCCAGGAATAAAAGCGGGCGATGTTTCTCAGTCCATTACCGGAGAATTCATCCCAGCGCCTGGGCTTGTCCAGGATGGAGAGGATGGCTTCAGCGATGGCCTCGCGGCTGAGTGGGTCCACCAGCAAGCCATTGTGGCAATTGCCGATGATGTCGACCGGTCCGCCATTCTCAGTGGCCACCAGCGGCAGTCCGCTGGCGGCGGCCTCGAGCAGGGTGAGACCGAATGGCTCAGTGAGGGCTGGATTGACGAACACCCCCCTGGAGGCCGCTGCCAGGCGATAGATCTCGGGCACCTCCTCAGCACTGTGGTGCTTAGGCAGAGCCACATGCCCATACAGCTCGAAGAGATCAATGACGCAGAGCAGTTCCGTCAATACCAACTGGGCGCCTTCATTAAGCTCACGGATGTCGTCACGATTCCCAGCCACGATCACCAGATTCGCTAACTCCTGTAAACGACTGCTCTGGCCGTAGGCCTCCAGCAACGAGACAATGTTCTTGCGTTCATCTGGCCGCGAAAGTGCCAGAATCATCGGCTTGTCCGGATTGCGCAGGAACTGGCTGAGAGTGGCCTGAAACGAGGTTCCCGCTGAAGACTGATCCTGGCTGGGCGGATGAAACTGCTGGAGGTCGGTACCGGGCGGGATCACCGCCATCTTCTCTGGTGTGTAGTAGTCGTAGAGCTCGTATTGGCTTTCGATTTCGTTGCGCGTACTGGTGATCACTAAATCAGCGCAGCTGAGTGTTTCTTCTTCGGCGCTGATCCGCGCTTGCATGCGATAGCGCTGCTCGATCTGATCGATGCCCATACCAACGGCGAGCAAGCGACGATATTTGTCGCGACCGAGGGAGTGACCCGTATGAATCAGTGGCAGACCTGTGAGATTCGAGAGCCGCATGCCCACATAGCCTGCATCAGCGTAATGGGTATGAACCACATCCGGCATCCTGGGCTGCTCCGCTAACCATGTGGCTAGGTGGTCAGCAAAGCTGTCCATGTGGGGCCAGAGCTGCTCCTTGGGCAGATAGTCATTCGGGCCTGCCTTGATCCGAACAATCTGAAGGTTCTCAGCCAGCTTTTCGATCGGAACAGCATAGTCGGGGCTGACACGATCATCTACAACAAGGCGTGTGACCAGATCCACCCGCTCGACACCCTCCTGGATGGCAAGGGCCTTGGCCAGTTCCACCACGTATTTCGTTTGACCGCCCGTGTCGGCATCGCGGCCGAGCTCGAGATCCTGGCCACGGATCAATCCATGCACACTGATGAGCAGAATGTAGAGCCCACTTGGGATGGCCGCATCAACCATAGTCGCCTACCAAAAAGGTGATTCAATTACTCACAACAACTGGCCTGGCGTGACAGAAAGGGGATAGCTCTGCGCGCCGAGCACTCAAAATGCTGACGCGAAAAGCACTCAGAAGTGGAACCTCACAAGCCAACCATGCATAAACAACGAGCCGAAACAGATTTTCATTGGCTGGTCAAGAACTTCATGATACATATCGACAGGCATTTAGTCAAGTGATTATTGCAACTCCAGGACTATCTTGCAGGACAACAGAACCTGAAGGTCTTCCGACAGAGAGGAGCCTCAGTCGCAGTCGGGCTGGGGACAGCCCAGATCCGACAGCTGGCTTGACATGTGGAGACGGTTCAGTCGGCGATGCTCGATCCCCAGGTGAGGGGGCCGAGCACTCCCGCCTGATTGGAGACCGGCACGCCGGAGCTCTGGCTACGAATCACAGCCGCCTTCGTGCGTGGACCGAAGATGCCTTCTTCCGGACCGGCGTCGAAACCCTGGCGATTCAGGCCCTGCTGGAGCCGAAGCACATCGCGCCCCTGATCACCCTGGCGCAGAAATTCGCCAGGCAGCCGGGGCCAGGTGGGAGGGCCGGAAGGCCTGGGAGCCAGTGTCCCCCAGGTCTGAGCACCCACGACACCATCCACGGTGATCCCTCGATTGGCCTGAAAGTCGCGAACGGCCTGCTCGGTCTTCGGGCCGAAATCGCCATCAACACCACCCAGTACAGCGACGGACACTGGGCTACGGAAGTGCAGGAGGTATTGCAGATCGACAACTTCGGGGCCCTGGGAGCCTCTGCGCAGAACGGTGATGGCCATGGCTCTCCGGCGGATCACCTGAGCGTATTCAGGGTTGAGACAAGAGACCGTGAAGGAGCGTGAAGCCTTGCTAAAAGGATGAGAGGCCTTGCTCTGCGTAAGCAGCTGGCCGGCCTGAAGATGGTCTGCCTGTCATGTCGACACAGCCGATGGCATCGCAAGGTTCATCGAGCTTTGGTCAATACATTTTCAGTGGCCTTGCTCTGGGCCTGGGCCTGCCCGCAGGACATCAAAGCCCAAGGGATTCGATCAGAATGTACGCCTCTTGGGCGCTGACCACGACTGCATGGCCACATTTGACTTGATCAAGATCATTGCGGAATGGGCAGGAGATTATCCCTGAATGATCCATAGATTTTAGCTTAGATTTGTCTTCCGTCGCAGGCTTCTTAACGGGCGCGTTAACCGGCGAGTTGAACGCGTTGTTGCACAATACCCTCTCAGCAGGTCGCCTACATGATCGGTGCTCTCAGATTTAATCGTCATGCTCCAAAGTTATGACGACATTTCCCTTCTTGCGTCCGGTATCGACGTAGCCATGAGCCTCGGCGATCTGCTCGAACGGATAACACCGATCAATGACCGGTTTGAATTCACCCGCCTCAGCCAACCCTGCGAGAAAACGCAAATCTTCCGCGCGCCCAGCCGCTGGCCCAGCGATGACTTTCTTGCTGCTCGTCATCGACACCCATGGAATCCGGAGCATGTCTGGTAGCCCACCTAAAACCATAAGAAGGCGTCCTCTTTCCTTCAACGAAGCTTTGCTGCGGGAGAACGGGGCCGTGCCAGCGGTATCGACAATGACGTCATAGATTTCACCATTCTGCGTGAAGTCCTCTTTGGTGTAGTCGATGACATGACTGGCACCCAGCGATCTCACCAATTCAACGTTGGCGGTACTGCACACCCCGGTCACGTCTGCCCCGAAGTGCTTGGCAAGCTGCACCGCCGCTGTGCCTACCCCTCCGGAAGCGCCATTGACGAGTACTGTTTCCCCGCTCTGAAGTTGTCCTCTTCTGAAGAAATCCAACGCCGTTGTTCCGCCAAAAGATAGTGCGGCGGCTTCTTCGTAGGTCAGATTGGCTGGTTTTAATGCCATCGCCCCGTCCTCCGGCATGCATTTGTACTCTGCATGACAACCCATGGCGGCATCGCTGAACGCAAAAACTTGGTCACCGACCTTGAATTTCCTTACATCTTTGCCGACCGATACAACGACCCCGGCCAGCTCTGTCCCGAGTATGGGTTGCCTTGGTCTTGTGACTCCAAATACCAAACGCATGATAAGCCCAAAGCCGGCTGGCACATTGAGACTTCGCACCCTCCAGTCCCCGGATGTTACCGTTGTCGCATGTGTTTTTATCAGGACTTCATTGTCCTTGGGCGTGGGCTTTTCGACCTCCTTCAATTGAAGAACCTCGGGCGGCCCATATCTTTCATACACAATTGCTTTCATGCGTTATCGCCCTCGAAGTTTCCTTTGATCCGCAGTCTTCCGCGTTGTCCAACGTTTGCCATCACCTGGCCGCAAAGAGTATGGCTAAAGACTGCTTCATGGCATCAGTGAACTTGAGGAGGCAGTTCAGGTAAATGCAATGGTTGGAAAGTGCTCTTTGCCCTGAGAGGAAACCTCTCGGGATTGCGTATCGACTCAACGGACAAGTCAACGTCGAGCTCAGGCCAATAGAGATGATCGGCCGTGGGACGCCTCACGTTAATCACTTGCTCAATCGTGGCGGCTTTGAACCACGGAAATTCGGAATATGGGAGAGCCAGCTCTTCGTCATCAATAAGCATCCAGATGCAAAACCTGGAAACATTGGTGACCTCAGCTTCCAAAGTGGTTGTTCCAGGCATCGATGATCTCCTGTTGACGTGACACTGCTAGGCGTTCGGCATCCTTGATCTTGGAGGAGCTTAGCCCGATGTTGCGGGCAAGTTCAATGGAAGGACTCAGCCAAAACTTCGCCTCACCATCTGGATGACTAACATGGATGTGCATGCGGCTCTCCTCGCGTGAGAAGAAGAAAAACCGAAATTCGCCGTCCCGGAAGACAGTTGGTGACAAGCATGCTCCCAGACTTGAGTTCCAGCATAGCCCTGCTGTCAGGCTGGTGATTCAGTAGATCCGAGCAGGGCCTGATGGCGGTTGTGCTATCTCGTCCTATTTCAAGGCTGTTTCCATCTTTCCAACGCTCAAGATCAGCGGCAGTCAGAAGTGAAAGCAGTCCTGAGCTATTCACGGTCCTGTCCGAAAGATCTTGATGTTAGATAATACCCTTACGATACTGTTCGTCGCTGGACTTAAGCCATTGATCGAGTGTGGTAAGTGACTCCTGCACTTCTGGCGATAGAAGGTCCGAAGCTTTTCCCTGGCCATGTACCAGTTTATTCCGGGCGTTCTGTACGTGACGGAACTTCTCGAACAGCTCAGGCGCCAACTTCTGCTCCTCTAGGAGGATGCGAGCAGCGGCGAGTACGTTGGGAGTTCGACCGTAGGTGTCTGCGATAAACTCGGAGTAGTTGATCAATCCTTTCTCGAACCGCGCCCAGCTGAACATGAAAGCGCCAATGGCTTGAGTCTCGGGAATCTCCGGAACACCTAGTTCTTCATCAAACAGCCTGAGAAAAAGTAATCGCGCCAGCTCAGCATAAACACTGACCTTGTCTCGCTCAACAGTCAGCCCGTTCCCTTGGTGATATAGCTGGTTGCGAAGACGGTAATACCATTCGATCTCACCGAGGTCAATTCCATCGAGCTTGGTGGGACAGAACTCTTCCAGGGCATCAAGAAGCTTTGGAAAGCTTTCAGAGATTTCTTGGTACCGAGCTCGTGACACCTGGATTCCTGTCAGTCTCTTCGGAAGACCTAAGAATGTCTTGATCGTCAGCTCGACTGCGTTATCGATGACGATCATCGCCAAGCGACGATCTGCTTCACCTCCCCTGCGCAGTAACTCAAGTCCATGGCGTAGAAGCTCCCGTGGGCCCGACGCCCAAGGCGAGGACGAGCGAAGAGTGTTGGCCTGTGTCATCTAACGCTTCAGATCAGAAGCGGGCACATCCTTGTGACGAGGGCAACCGCCCACGGCTCCCGTCTTCTGTATCTGGATGTTCGAAGTGACGCCTCTCAACAGGCAACATATCCAGTCCTCCATCACCAGTACACTTCGTGCAATCATCACAATCTGTTTAGCGCATGTTCTATATTTACCCCTAAAGAGTGGACAGATCTTCGAAATACTTTAGGTTCCTTCAGGTGATCAGATCCACAATTTAAATTTGTTGGAATCCACACAGAAGCGAGCATTGCTTCCCATTTGGAAACCCTTGGGGTGGTGCTTTACCCATGCGGGTTTCGGTATCGCGATCAAACAATCCGGTTTCAGTGATCTTGTCATTAGATTGATGGTCATTCCAGAGTCGTTGAAATGCCGTGATCATGGCAACACTGATATCATTTGAATGACCGACGTAATCAAAATGTGTCTTGTCAGATTCTCCATACCATCTCCATCCTTCGGCTTCTAAGTAGGGTTTCCAGGCAATAGGGTCCTCGACATCTATTGACAACCCGGTTTGATGGTTGCGCCTACCTGGAGGAGCAGCTGCTGTTATTCCACATTCACCATTCCTAAAGTATTTGTACAGAAGAAACTGCGTTGTAAGAGATCTGAAGCCAGCATTGACTCTGAGCTTGGTACCGCGTTTTCTCACCGCCAGGATTAGAGCTTTTTTTTGCAGGAGGCTGTAGAATCGGAAGTGTAGTTGAATTCCATTCAATATCTTTGTCTCTAGCAGACACCAGGTACGAGGGATGTTCTCTTTGCAAAATAAATAATACTTGGCGATCAAGACCGAGGACCTTGTCCCCCACGATGCAGCCGGTTCGTTCAGGAGTTAATTGCGCTACGGTTAATGCTAGTTCAGCAATCCTGCGCGCTTCCATAGGTAATGTCTGCGTCTTTGCTATATGCGTGAGTGCAGCTTTGGCTGCAGAGCGCGCTTGGGGGCTTGTATCTGAATCTGCATATACTCTGCCAATTTCAGACGTAGCTGCAATCACTTTATCTGGTGGGCTACCTGACATATACACAGTTTCAAAGGCATCTATTAAATAAGCAGCCCCACCGCTATAGTTGAGAGCAATTTCAGCTTTTGGCCTCACCAACTTTATTGCTGTAAGCAGCTGCTTTCCAAAAGCTGACACAGAAGGATTCTCACTTGTGAGAATCGGTGCCAATGCAGTAAGCGCTTTCAGCTCTTCAATCTTTACCCGAGCTTTATCGGATGTGATGCTAAACTCCTTAAACTTCTCCTCGTTTCTTTGCTGTTGCCTTTCTAGTTCAAGGCGAACTTCATCTTGGTTTCGCTTCCAGATTCTTTCGCGTTCATCCTGCCGATCCATTGGAGTTGACGAAATCTGGTTTCCTTTTTATCCTTTCTTGCAGCTCTTTGTTTCTCGTTCTCCGCTAGTTGCTGGTGCTGTTTTTCTTCTCGTGCCTCGCGATCCTCCCGCTGTTTCTCAATCTGTATCCTTTCCTTCTCCCTTACTTCTCTTGCCCGATCTTGTGAACTAAAGGTAGTCGTAATAATCAGGCCAGCAGTTGCTATCACGACAGTGCCTATGAAGGATGTAGATGTGGATAGCTTGTCCCAGAAGTCTTTTGTGGAGGGCATGAATACCGAAATTGCTAGGGAGGGTTTGGACAACCCGGGTTTTCGCCGAGGTCGCCAGCCGAGACTCATGTCGCCGCCTTTAAGGCTATTGGCCGCCTTGCAGTTGTCAAGACCTTCCCTAGATGAATGAATCAGGTATGGTCAGTAGTTGTGTCAGATCCTTCGAACTTGTCATTGGTCTGTTCTGAGAACCGGCTCGGCTCACGCCGTTGTTTCTGTGAACGCACGTCATCGAGTGGATGCGAATCTGTCAAAATCCTGAAATAGCCTACGTCTTCCCGATTGGTGAGGAGAACCCGCATGTGGTTCTCTGGTCAGAGAACCACATGTTCGATCTGCTACACAAAGTCTACGGGGCCGTTCACGCGCAGGGGTCCACGGTTGAACACATGGGTGTAGATCATGGTGGTGCTCACATCCTGATGGCCCAGCGATTCCTGAATCATACGGATATCCTTGCCACGCTCCAGCAGTTGCGTGGCAAGGGATGGATCGATGTGGTGCCTGCCATCGGTTCGATCCTTCCGATCTCAGCAGCGGCGAACCTGCGGAACTACCCATTGCCAAGTCCACTCTGAAGCTGCGGTGGCCTCAGCTGCCGGGATTGACAGTCCACATCCTCAATCCGCAGCCGCAACGCAGCCATCAACTGCAAGCCACTGCCGTACAGCAACTGCACCAAAGCTTCTCCACACCATCAAGGCGATCGAGCGCCGCCCAGAACCTTCCTGCATAGAAACAACGATGCCGACAGCGCCTGGTTCTGCGTGGAGGCACTCACCTGACCCAGCGTGGCCAGATGCGTCAGAAAAGCATTGAGCTCCTGCTCGCCCATCTCCAGCGGCTGGCGCATCCCGTGAAAGCGCAGAAACCGCCTTCAGGGTGCCCTCGTCTGACCATCCCAGGCCCGCTCCAGTGTTGTCCAGCTCCTGCGCGACGCCCAGCCGCACGACTGCGCCTCCCCCTGCGGCAGGCTCGTCACCCATGCCGGGAAGCCTTCGGCGGTGGTCTGGACCAGCAGCACGTTGCACCTGCTGGCATCCACGCAGATGGAAGGGCTCTGGCGACTCCCCTGGCCTGGTGGACCATCCACGCCAGTGCTCGTCTCACGTGCGCGCCGCCGTAGCGTGGGTTGCGATGGCCCACTCCCTGGTGTTGCTGGCGAGCGCGTCGCGCGTGGAGGAGCTGCTCCACTGGCTGGATCGTCATGGCCGATCCCTGGTCGGCTTTCCCCTGCTCGCCACCGCCGAACTCGCCCGCCGCCTGCGCGAGGTTGTCCCAGCTGGCGATCATCCGCTCGCCGAGCTCCCCGCCCTGGCTGATGGGGGCGACATCGTGGCCGCCGCGCGTGTGCTCGCCGGCGAGGTGGTGGCGGTGATCGCTTTCGCTGACCCCTGCGACCCGCCGGGCTCCGCCCCTGATCCGGCGCTGTTGCACCGCGCCTGCGACCTGGCCGGAGTGCCCCTTGCGCTCAACGCGGCCACCGCCGACCTGGCCCTGCGCGGTCTGTCCCATGGCCGCATGGCCTATCTCCTCTTCAATCCGGTGGCCGGCCAGGGGGATCCCAATGCCGAGCTGGCCCTGATCCGCTCGATTCTCGAGCCGCAGCTGCTGGTCACCGTGCTGGTCACCCGCCCTGATCTCGATCCGGCCGAGCAGACGCGCGAACTCGTCGACATCCTGCAGGCGCGACCAGCCGGCGATCCCGGCGACGTGATGATCGTGGCCTGCGGCGGCGACGGCACCGTTTCGGCCGTGGCGGGAGCAGTGGCCGGCACCGGCATTGTCCTCGGCGTGATCCCCCGCGGCACCGCCAACGCCTTCGCCGCGGCGCTCGGCATCCCCACCGACCTGATCGGCGCCTGCGAAACCATCCTGGCGGGCCATACCCATGTGGTGGACGCTGCCCGGTGCAACGACGTGCCGATGATCCTGCTGGCCGGCCTCGGCTTCGAGGCCGGAATGGTGGATCGCGCCACCCGGGAGCTCAAGACCATGCTGGGTCCCATCGCCTACGTGCTCGCCGGCGCCCAGCAGCTCGTGGCCCAGCAGCCCTTCCAGGCCCGCGTCGAGATCGACGGCGCCCTCACCGTGGTGCAGGCCGCCGCCATCACCGTGGCGAATGTGGCGCCCGCCACCTCCGTGCTCGCCCAGGGTTTCGGGCAGGTGATCCCCGACGACGGTCTGCTGGAGGTCACCATTGCCTCCCCCACCACCCGCCTCCAGGGCTTCAACGCCCTCGCCTCCCTGCTCGCCTCCGCCGTGGTGCAGTCGCCCAGCACCCATCCAGACCTGCTCTGCCTGCGCGCTCAGCAGATCACGATCACCACCGATCCACCCCAGAAGCTGGTGATCGATGGCGAAATGCTGGAGGCCGATCCCGTCACCTTCACCTGCCTGCCCGGCGCCCTGACGGTGTTCGCCCCGTTGCCGCTTCCGTGACTTTCGCTTCCGAGGCGGGCACCGCCACCAAGATCCTCCGCATGGCGGCGCGGGTGCGCTGGGGCCATCCCGAATTCGCCCGCCACGGCATCGATCCCTGCCGCCTGGCGATCGAGGGGGATCCGGGCACCCCCGAGGCCTTCTCCTTCCTCGTACTCGGTGACAGCGGCACCGGGCGCCACCGGCGCAGCAGTCCCCAACGCCAGGTGGCCGAGCAGCTGCTCAGCCATGGGGCCGATGCCCGCTTCCTGCTCCACACCGGCGACGTCGTCTACCTGACGGGCTCCAGCGAGCAGTACCGCGACAACTTCATCCGCCCCTACCGCGAGTGGCTCGTGGGGGGCGAAGCCTGGCGCCGTCTCCGCTACGACCAGCTCGTTTTCAGGGTGCCCTTCCTGCCGGTGCTCGGCAACCACGACTACTACGACCTCCCCCTGCCGCTCAGTCTGCTCGCCGGCCTCACGGCGCCGCTGCGCCGGCTCCTGCGCTCCTGGATCGACCTCGACGTGGGCTGGCACGGCTCCTTCGTGGGTCAGGCCTGGTCGCGCGCCTTCCTCGACATGCTCGACGCCGTGCCGGAGGCTCGCCTCAGTGCCCATCTCCTACGCACCCGCGGCGCCGTGGTCGACGGGGCCCGTTGCCTGCTCTACCGCCCCGGTGCCTTCACCCGTCTGCCCAACCGCTACTACGCCATGCGCTGGGCCGGCATCGATGTGTTCGCGCTCGACTCCAACACCTTCAACCAACCCCTGCCACCCGGTCCTGCCGACCTGGCAGAAGCGACCCGTCGCGACGATGCCCTGAACCACCGCCGCCGCTCCCTCGCAGCCGAGCGCCTGGCCCTGCTGAGCGATCTCGTCCGCGACCCCGGCGACAACGAGGTGGAGGCCCGGGAGGATCGGGCCGCCAAGGCGGAGCAGCTCGACGAGCAGATCCGCGACATCGACAAGCAGCTGGCCAGCGGGCTCCGGGCCCGCACTGGCCGGGCGCCGGAGCTCGACGATGCCCAGCTCGACTGGTTCGCCACGGCCCTGATCGCCTCCTGGCGCAACCCGGCGGTGCGCGGCCGCCTGCTGGTGCTGCACCATCCACCCTTCGTCACCGAAGCCACCAAGTGGGATCAGGGCCAGACCCTGGCCGTGCGCGCCCAGCTGCGCCGCGTGCTCGATCGCGTGGCCGCCGCCCTGGGCGATCGCCCGGCCGGTCGGCCCCTGCTCGATCTGGCCTTCAGCGGCCATGCCCACTGCCTCGAGGTGGTGCAGGTGGCGGACACCGGCCATGGCGATGCCGGCATCCCCTGGGTGATCTGCGGCGGCAGCGGTTACAGCCTGCGGCGGCAGCGGCCGGAGGGTGCGGAGCTGCGTGAGGGGCCTCCCGGCGCTGATCGCGTCGTGGCCCGCTCCCGCCTGTTCGTGGGCCGCAGCGGCCGCGGCTCCACCCTGCGCCGCGCCTACTCCGCCCTGCGCGTCGACGTGGCGGACGGCACCCCGCTGCGGATCAGCCTCACGCCACTGGTGAGCGAGAAGGCCGAAGGGCGCTGGCAGTCGAGCCGGCTGCCGGCGATTCAGCTGTAGGGGAACAGGGCTCCTCCCCGCCGGTGCCGATGGGAAGGCCGATCACAATGAGCATCCCGCCGCGTTCTCCGGTCTTGAGCCTCGCCATCGCCCTGCTCACGGTCTCCGACCGGCGCAGCGCCGACCCAGCCAGCGGCGATCCCTCCGGGGACGCCCTGCAGGAGCGGCTGGAGACAGCCGGTCACCGGCTGATCGAGCGGCGGGTGGTGCCCGACGACCGCTACGCCATCCGCGCCGTGATCAGCGGCTGGATCGCCGATGCCGCCGTGCAGGTGGTGATCAGCACAGGCGGCACCGGCCTCACCGGCCGCGACGGCAGCCCTGAAGCCGTCGCCCCCCTGCTCGACAAGACGATCGAGGGCTTCGGTGAGCTCTTCCGCGTGCTCTCCTTCGAGTCAATCGGCACCAGCACCCTGCAGAGCCGAGCCCTGGCCGGTGTGGCCAACGGCACCGTGATCTTCGTGCTGCCCGGCTCCCTCGATGCCGTCACCACCGCCTGGGACCGCCTCATCCACGCCCAGCTCGACGCCGGCACCCGCCCCTGCAATCTGGTGCAGCTGCTGCCGCGGCTGGGCGAATCCCCGCACCGGCCGGCCTGATCGACGCGGCGGTCAGCCCCGCCTGAACCCCTGCAGCTGGCTTTCGTTCCAGGTGATCCCTCCCAGCCAGTGGCTCAAGGCCGCCCCGCCGGCCGATCCCGTCAGCAGCAGCGGCAACAGGTTCGACTCGTTCTGCAGGCTGAACACGAACAGACCACAGAACAGGGGGGTGCGGCAGGCAGCTCCGAAGGCGGCCGCCGCCGCCAGTGCCACCAGGGCGGCCCGCTGCTCTGATGGCAGACCCTCCAGCCAAGGGGCCACCAGCACGGCCCCAAGGCTCATGCTGTCGTGCATCGATCCGCCGGGTGCCCCAATCGCGATGCTCAGCAGCGGCCCCAGCAGCCGGGGCATCGCGGCCCACCAGGGAATGGAGCCCTCGCCCTGCAGCGCCGGCCCCAGCGACAGCGAACCGTCATTGAGGCTGAGGCCACCGCTCAGCGCCGCCAGAGCGGCCAGCGCCAGGCTCACACCGAGGCCGGTGAGAAGCGGCCTTCGCCGCAGCTGAGCGCCGAGCATGCCGGCCAGAGGCGGCAGCCCCCGCGCCAGCAGCACTCCAGCCAGGCTGGCGGCCACCACGATCGCGGCTCCCAGCGGCAGCAGCGCCGGCTCCAGACCGGCAAGCTGGCCGCCGGGGAGGCGAGCCGGGGCACCCACACCCGAGTGGAGCAGCGTGCCGATACCGGCAAGGGCAAGGGTGGGAGTCACCAGAGCAAATCCCTTCTGGGCGCTGAGCTCCTCCAGGGCATAGGCCGCCCCCAGCAGGGGGGAGCGAAAAGCCGCTCCGAGCCCAGCGCCCCCGCCGATGGCCGCCAGCAGGGCCGGTGGCAGCGTCCGCAGCGGCGCCAGACGCCCCCGCAAGCCCAGCAGCAGGGCGGCGCCGAGAGCGGCGGAAGGGGATTCGGTACCCACGGACAGCCCCGCCAGGTGGGTGAGGGCCAGCAGCGGCAGGCGGACCAGTTGCCGCTGCAGGGACAGACTCGCCAGAGCCCGCTCCTGCAGGGGCTGCTCCTGGTTGTCCTGCAGCACCAGGATGCCCGTGATGCCGCCGCCGCGTCCAGCCGCCATCGGTCCCCAGGCCAGCGCCATGAACAGGGCCGTGCCCACCAGGGGCAGGGCCGCCAGCAGGGGCGCTCGTGGCGCACCGCCGCCCAGGGGCCAGAGCGCCTGCAGCCGGAACCCCGCTTCCGAGAGCCACTGGTAGGGCCACTCGGCCACGCCGATCAGCAGCCCGGCCACGAGCACGCTGCCCAGCCAGCCGATCAGATCGGTGCAACGCCGGCCCATGCTCAGCGGCCTCCAGCGGCTGGCCCACCGAGTCGATGGGGCAGGGAGGGCAGATCGATGAACAGCCCTGTCTGGCCACGAAACATGCCGGCGCAGCCGTGGAGAACCTGACTTCGGTGCGCCACGACTGGTGTATCCGGGCACATCGAAATAAGAATAGTTCGTATCGACGTTTCCAGCATCTGAGCTGCTCTGCAGGGCCCTTTCAGACGGTTGCACGCCATCCTGAAGGGGTTGCCGCCGCCTGAACCAATGCGGGTCAGCATGGATGGCGCCACGGCTCCCATCCCCGCCCCTGCCACGCTTGTGAGTCCCCACGCCATGCCCCTCGATCCCGCCCGGTTGCGTCCCTTCTGGTACCCGGTGCTGCCGTTGGATCAACTGGGGCCGGGGCCGACGGCGGTGGAGCTGCTGGGGGAAGCGCTGGTGATCTGGCGCGGGGCTGATGGGGCACCCCATGCCGCCCCGGATCGCTGTCCGCACCGCTCGGCGCGGCTCTCGGGCGGCAACATCGGGGCAGACGGCAGCCTCCGCTGCCCATACCACGGCTGGGAATTCGCAGGCGACGGCTCCTGTCGGGCGATCCCCCAGCAGCCGGAGCGGCCGATCCCTGAGGCCTGCCGCCTGCACACCTACCCGGCCCAGGCCCGTTATGGCCGGGTGTGGGTGTGCCTGGCGGAGCAGCCGCGGCTGCCGCTGCCCGACTTCCCGGAAGAACACGACCCGGCACACCGCCTGATCGATGGCTTCTGGGAACTCTGGCCTTGCTCCCCCTTCCGGGTGATCGAGAACGGCCTTGATAACTTCCACCATTACTTCGTGCATCGCGGGCTGCTGGAGGCCACCACGGCCCGGCCCGATCCGATCGAGGGGACGATCGAGGACACGGCCGACGGCTTCCGCTTCCGCATCCCCCTGCAGGTCCACAACAATGCGGTGCTGCAGGACACGCTGGACACCGACGCCGGCACGTTGACGGTGGAGCGCCAGGTGAGCTGGATCGCACCGCTCGGTCTCAGCCTGGAGCTGGAGTGGCCGAACGGCCTGCGCCAGCGCATCGTGCTCCACGCGGTGCCCACGGGCGGCGCGACCACGCGGATCAGCCGCTTCTACTTCCGCAACGACACTGAAGAGCAGGTGCCGGCCGCCGCCATGGTGCGCTTCGAGCGGGGGCTGATCGACCAGGACCGGGCGATCCTCACCGCCATGGCCGCCGGCCTTGAGGCGTGGCCCAGCGGCGAGCACCTGATCGAAGCCGATCAGCCGATCGCCCTGATGCGCCAGCGGCTGCGGGAGCTGCTTCAGCCGCGCTGAACCAGCAGGTCGCGGGGGTGGGGCTTGGCCCCGAAGGCGATCGGGGTGCCGGTGATCGCCTCCAGGTAGCGGAAGAAGCGATACACCGGCGCGTCGTTGACGCTGGCGTTGCCGACCGGAATGCGGCCGCCGCCCAGCAGGGCCGCCTGGCTTTCGATGAAGGGGCGGTCCTCGTCATTGTTGTGGTTGGAGAGATCCCGCAGCGCCTTCAGGGCCGGCCCGTTCTCCAGCAGGGATCGCCAGCGACCACCGGCGTACAGGATGCCGCGCAGGGTGGTGCTGCCCTGATCGTCGGGGACGAACAGCACCGCCAGATGCAGGCCCTCATCGAGCTTGTTGAGCCAGAGGTTGGGGGGGCCGCCCACCTTCCAGTAGGCCTGCAGGTTGTCGCGGTACTGCTCGTAGGTGACCAGCACCGAGCGTTCCTCGTCGTCGCAGACCATGTGCATGCCGCTGAGGGTCTCCTGGCCCAACCAGCGCCGCAGCTGATGCACCGTGCGGGCGATGGCGTGCACGTGGAAGCCGTGGGTGTGGTCGATGCCGCTGGTGACCACCAGGCTCCAGGGGCCGACGGGATAGCGGTAATGGAACAGCGGCAGGGCATCGGTGCGGGCGGGATCGAGCAGCTCGCGACCGAATTCAGCCGGCAGCCGCGCCTCCAGCAGGGCCGCCTCCACTTCCGGCGCCTGCCAGGCGGCGGGATCGGCAGAAGCGAACAGGCGCCGCCCCGCCGGCAGCCATAGGAAGCCACCCCACTCCCGCACCGGCAGCGTGACGAGGTGCTCGGCGGCGCCGGTTTCGCCATGGAGGGTGCGCACGCAGCGGCCCGCCTGATCGAACTCCTGGTAGTGGTAGGGGCAACGGACCACCGAACCCTGTACCCGCGGCGGCGTGCCCCCGCAGGAGAAGGAAACGAGCCGGTGGGGGCAGGCATCGATGTGGGCCGATACCCGCCCATCGGCGCCCCTCACCAGCAGGAGAGGCAACCCGAACACCCGCACGCTGAGAGCCGATTCCAGCGGCAGCTCCCCGCTCGCCAGGATCGGCCAGGCCACCAGCCTCTCCGACAGCCAGGGCCGCTCGAGATCGAGGAACGGAGGCACTGAAGGCGAGAACGAGACCATCATTCTAAGGAGATAGACGACAGCTGCATAGATGGCACTCCCATCCAAGAAAATAGAAAAACAGTTGAAACAAGAACCCTATGAAAACGACCTGCGGGTCAGATAAAGCCGGAAAATGAGATCTTCAACTCTTGAGCAGGCCGTGGCGGAGAAGTCATCAACCGCAGGACTGCCGATCCTCCCCATACTTTCTATGCGCCTGTGGGATCAACCTCCTGGAGCCAGGCCCACCCCATCGAAGAGATGGCGGCCAGGCGCCTCCTGGGAGGAATCGAACCAGTACTGCTCCACCAGAGTCAGGAAGGCCTCCCGCGGCAGACGGCCGGGCATCAGGCCCAAGGCAGCCAGCATCGAATTCACGTTAGCGGGGATGCCATCGGTGGGATGTCCGTAGGCGGCGGCGAAGGCCGCCAGGTCGTCGAGGTCGAGTACTCCGTCACCATCGAGGTCGAGCACATCGAAGAAACCGCCGGCGGAGCGGGCGATGAACCGCCGTGCGCCATTCGGATCGGCCATAAAGGCGGCGAACACGCGGATATGGGAGGCCACGAACTCCTCCCGATCCACCTGGCCGTCATGGTCGCGGTCCCGGCGCTCATTTTCGTGCTGATAGGTGTCGAGCAGAAGTTGCAGCAGATTCGGGAAAGGGGTTGAACGGCCCTGCCAGCGCGCAGCGATGCGAGCCGCCACCGGCTCGAAGTCGCCGCTCAGGGTGTGACGGCCATCGCCATCGCGGTCGTAGAAGGCGAACAGGCGCAGGTAGCGCTGAATCAGCTGGGCCGGCAGTGGCGCTGCCGGAGCCTGCTGGAGCCTGGCCGGCTCGAGTGGGTCGGAGCCGCTCGCCATGCATCTGACCAGGGATTCGGCTCACCGTACCGGCCCTGACGGCGGATATCGCGCAGATCTGACGCCTTTCGCCCATGGCTTCAGCGTCCCAACGACTGCGCTCCCATCGGGCCGGCATGGTGGCCGGTCCGAACCCCTTCTGGCCCAGCGCTGAACGGTTCAGACGAGGCAGCCCGCCACCTCCAACAGGAAGGCATCCTGCCCGTGGGCAGCCAGCAACGAAAGGCCCACCGGCACCCCGTCCGCCTCGCCCAGCGGCAGTGACAGTTGGGGCAGGCGGGCGATGCCGGCCACGCTGGTGAACGCCAGGGTGCGGGGGTAGTAGCTGCTGCCGCTGCCGCCCCCGCCAGCCCGCGACGAACGGGCGGGGGCGGGGGCATCCAGGCGCGGTGCCAGCGCCGGGGTGGTGGGCATCACAAGCAGATCGGTGGGGCCGAGAATGTTGCGGATCCGCCGGCAGTAGCGCTCCCGCCGCTCGACGGCCCCGGCGATGCGCCGACGATCGAGCTGGCTGGTGAGGGCGAAGCTGGCGGCGGTGGCTGGGCCGAACTCCGGCCTGGCGTGATCGATCCAGCTGCCCAGAGAACTGCGGATCTCAGCCCACTGCAGCACGCAGTAGGTGTCGCACCAATTCGGAAGGTTCTCCTCCCCCGCTTCCCCAACCAGATCACCCAGGTCGACTTCGCGCAGGCGCTGGCCGAAGCGCTGGCTCAGCCGCCTCAGCGGTTCCTCCAGGGCCTGCCGGACCTCGGGATCGGCCAGGGCCAGGGCATCCTGAAGCAGGAAGACCGTGGCCGGCTCCGCCGCCGTCACCGGTTCGCTGGCCAGCAGGCCAGCCGCCACCCGCTTCAACACAGGGAACCTGGCGGCAAACAGGCCGACCGTGTCGAAGCTGGGCGCCAGGGGGTTGACGCCGGCCAGCGAGATGAACCCATGGGACGGGCGCAGGCCGAGGATGCCGCAGTTGCTGGCGGGAACGCGCACGGAACCGCCGGTATCGGTGCCGAGCGCGAAGTCGATCAGGCCGCAGGCCACAGCCGAAGCCGAACCGCTCGAGGAGCCGCCCGGCACGCGATCGGGGGCGCGGGGGTTGAGCGGCGTGCCCTCGAAGTGGTTCTGGCCGAGCAGGCTGAAGGCCAGCTCATCGCACACCGTTTTGCCGACGCAGCGGGCACCGAGCGCCAGCAGCTGCTCCACGCACACCGCATGGACGGCGGCAGGAGGGTGGGAGTCACGCCAGCTGGGGTTGCCGCAGCCGGTCGTCCAGCCAGCCACATCGATCAGATCCTTCACCGCGAAGCTCAGGCCTTCCAACGGGCCAGAGCCACTCGGCGGCAGCTCGAAACAGGCCACGAAGGCCCGGCTTCTGGAGAAATCGGCGTGGTCGGACAACGGTGCTTTGCGGCCAGCCAATCATCCCCGCCGCTCCGCCTCCCGTTCAAAGGCCTGGAATGCCATTTCCCGGCGAACCTCGGGATCGTCGGTGCCTCTCACCGATCGCCCGCAGACGCCCCGCGTCAGTCGGCAGCCGGAATCAGCAGGGCCAGCAGCACGAGGCTGATGGTAAAGAGCACGTTGCCGTGCCAGTGCCAACTGGACCAATAACGGGCCACCAGCTGCGAGCAGAGTGCGGCGCCCAGGTAGGGACTCCTGAAAATGGCAAATCAACTGCGCCGCAGCTGGACTCAGCGGTTGGAAGCCGATAAACTGGCAGGGAACGCGGCAATCGCGGATTGTCGCCACTGACAATGGCCGCACATGTACCGGAAGCACCATAACGGTCAGCT
>CALRVC020000040.1:0-18404 GCA_943371515.1 Synechococcus sp. UW140
CGCGATCGGCCACAGCCGCGTCAGGGGCCGGTAGCTCCATCCTCAACCACAGACCCGTATCGAGATGATGACGACGATCGAGCCTCGCGGCCCCTGATCCTTGAAGGGCAGTACGCTCAATCACGGTGCTGAGCTCAGCACCCCGAGCGGACAACTTTCCTGATAGGTCCCGGGGTGGCGTAGTTGTCCACGATCAGGTGAACATCCAATTCGGCTGGAACTGACTGCTCGATCTGGCGCAGAAAGCCGAGAAACTCCTGGTGTCGATGGCGAGGCTTGCACTGGGTCGTTTCCCCGGCAATTTTCCGCGAGCGCGGAAAAAATCACTCCTTCAGCTTACCCACTGCTCCCGGCTGCTCCCTGAGATCCCTTGTCATCACTGGAAGAAGTAGTCACGCCAATGAGTCTTCGATGTTTATCACCCAAATGACCCATGGGGGGTGGAAGGCCCCCTCCCCTTCTATATGAAGTCTGCGTTTCGGGGCCAAAGTTCATGGCGAAGTGAACCCATGGGCTGGGAGTGTGGCGCGGTAATTGTTTTTGATTCCACGTTTTCAGCTCTCGGCTGGACTCCACCAAGGCGGTGACAATCCAGAGGTCGTAGCCCGGGCCGCTCAATTGGATCTCATGTTCATGGCCGGATGCATGGTTCAGCCAGGGCATGATCAGCGCCCTCGAAGAAACGGGTCTCGGCATCGATGAATCTCGAGATCAGCTTTTCCGCCAGGGCCTGCCAGGCCCTTTTCCTGTTGCCCACCACGGCCACCCGCAGGATCTCAATCACATCGCCGTCCCGCTTGATGTGCATCGTGCCCAGCGACTCCGCCAACCAGCGGCTGGCCTCCTCCACACCCGCGTTGGTAAACACCCGCACCGGGCGGGGCATCACCACGTGCAAGACCGATCCGAGATCTTGAAGGAGATTTGGAGCTATGTATTCTGATTGAGTTCGTGCTGGAAGGGTATGACTGTCTGGATATGACATAAAAAATCACAGTGAAGGCTGATCGATGCGCCTCTCGCGTTCTCTGCAGTGGTTGCCACGCATGAGTCAAGCCCTAAGCTGAGAAGGTTCCGATTGCGGATCTTTGGGCGGTATTCCGCTGGCGCCAAGGCCGTAATTTCATGGGGTGCAGCTGAGTGACAATGTCAACAGAACTACCGGATTTATTTCTAAAGCCAGGCGTTGCCAGCAGCATTTCCGCTCGGGTCTGTGCAGGCTTGATCGCCGTCGCAGCGGGGATGGTCGCCGCCCCTGGGGCAGGGGCGGCAGAGGCTGAAGCGCTGGCGCTGCTCAAGGGGATGACCACGTACATGTCGGCGCAGCAGGCCATGTCATTCCGTTACGACGCCAATCTGGATGTCGTTACCTCAGAACAGCAACGTCTCACGCTGGCCAGTTCCGGAACGGTGTCGCTGGCACGCCCAGGTCGCATCCGTGCCACCCGATCCACCGGTTTCGCCGACGTCGAAACGGTCTTCAACGGCTCCACCTTCACCCTGCTGGGCAAGAAGGCCAACGTCTACATGCAGGTTCCATTCAAGGGCACGATCGAAACCCTGGTGGATGAGCTCAAGGACAAGTACCGCAGGCCGCTCCCGGCTGCGGACCTGTTGTTGCCGAATGCCTATGCCGAACTCACCGAGGGCGTCACAGATGTCAAGGATCTCGGCAGCGGCGTCGTGGGTGGTGTCGAGTGTGATCACCTCGCGTTCCGCAAAAAGGATGTCGATTTCCAGATCTGGATCGCCCAAGGGAAGCGCCCCTACCCCTGTCGCTACGTGATCACCTCCACGACGGTACCTGGCTCGCCTCAGTACAGCGTTCAACTCAGTGACTTTCGGACGGGATCCGCGGCTGTCGGCCAGTCCTTCACCTTTGTTCCACCCCCGGGGGCCAGGGCCATCAGCAAGGATGAGTTGAAGACCATCAAGTCCATGGGCGAACTGCCCAGTCACTTCGTGCAACGAGGAACTCCATGACCACCACCCACAAGACTGCTGCGCTGCTTGCCGCCCTCGCCCTGGCTGGCTCAGGCCCGCTGCAGACCATCCCAGGTCAGATCCTGAATGCCCTGGTATCTCCGGCGCAAGCCATCGTCGGCCGTCCGCTCACGCCCGTCAGCGTGGCCGGAGTGGGCCGGCGCACCGTGCGTCGCTGTGCTGTTGGTGTCTACAACTGCTGAAACCAACGGCCCGCCATGAGCCGCCCTGAGCTGCCCCACCTTCCTGATTGGTCTGCCCTGCCGGCAGACCTCAGGGGGCTGGTGGAGCAATGCAATCCTGAAACCCAGTGGTTCTGGAAGGGGCTGGAAGACAGCGACGGGGTTGAGCGGTTGCTGATCACCATCCGCCATGCCCTCGCTGAATCCGGCTGTCCCGCAGCCGCTCACCAGCTGGAAGAGCCCCCACTTTGACGACATACTTGGCGGCAGGACAGCGCCATCGCTTCCGCACACAACGGTCTGATCAGGCTTCAGGCCGCCATCCCCCCAACCCCATGACCAGCGCGGCCACGCAAGAAAAGCTGCTGAGGCTTCAAACCGTCGGTATTTTCGCGGCCACGCCATCAGAGGTGCTGCTCCAGCTGGCTGAAGCCGTGGAGGAAGTGCATCTCGCTGCCGGTGAGCAGCTGTTTGCCAAGGGGGATCTCGGCACCTCCATGTATGTGATCGTGGCCGGCAAAGTGCGCATCCACATCGGTGAGCAGACCGTGGTGGAACTCGACGATGGTGAAATCGTGGGAGAGCTTGCCGCCCTCGATCCGGAACCTCGTTCGGCTTCCGTGAGCGCGATCGATCCCACCACGCTCTATCGGATCGAGCAGACCACCTTGCAGGCCCTGATGGCCGATCACCCCGAGATTGTTCAGGCCGTGATCAAGGAGCTGGCCCAGCGGCTGCGCGACACCACCGCCCCCTATGGCTTCTCCTGATCGCCGCCGGCTTCAGCGGCTGCTGGCGGCGCCGCCCCCCGCCTTGGCTTTGAAGCCACTCCAGACCGCCAGTTCCTCGATGGTCAGCAGGCCTTCACGCCGTTCGCCATTGAGATCCCAGGTGGGGAACGCCTTGATCTTTGCCGCTTGGCAGCGTTCACGCCCGGCCTGATCCTTGTCGCATTCCACGTAGGGCAAGCGCCGGCCCGCTTCGGTGCCGAACAGGTTCTTCTGATGGAAGCAGTGGGGACACCACCAGGCCCCGTAGAAGACCGCTCCCCGGGTGCGCAGGTGCTCCACCAGCGCCTTCTGCTCCGTCGTGGAGGGACTCACGGCTTCGCCCAGGCTGCCGCTGCTGCTGCCCGATGGACCGCCACCACGGGCGAGGGCCAGGTTGCGGCTGCTGCCGGCGGCCCCAACCAGCACCAGGCTCAGGCTCATCAGCACCAGGGGGAGCAGCCGAATGGGCTTGCGGGTGCCCGGGGTGGCGTCAGGCATGGAAATCCCAGTCTCAGGTGCCCCGAGATTAGGGCTGCGTTCGGGCTTCCGCCCTTTTCGGGGCCAGCTGTTCGAACCTTTGGCTGGGACACTGGAGCTCATGCAACGCCTCGCGTACCGATGGGCTTGTCTCGATGAATGCCAACGGCTACCGCGACTACTTCAAGGTGCTGGGCGTCGAGCGCAGTGCTGATGCAGATGCCGTCAAGCGCTCGTTTCGCAAGCTGGCTCGCCAGTACCACCCGGACGTGAACCCCGGTGATGCCACGGCCGAGGCCAAGTTCAAGGAGATCAGTGAGGCCTATGAGGTGCTCTCCGACCCCGACAAGCGTCGGCGCTACGAGCAGTTCGGCCAGTACTGGAGCCAGGCCGGTGGAGGTGCCGGCGCAGCCCCGGGCTTCGATGTGGATTTCGGCCGCTACGGCAACTTCGACGAATTCATCAACGACCTGCTCGGCCGCTTCGGCGGGGCCCAGGGAAGTTCCGGTTTCGGGGCAGGCCCCGGTGGGTTCGGGTTCTCGGGCGGTTTCCCCGGAGGCTTCGCCAGCGGTTTCGGCGGGCCAGCGGCAGGTAGAAGCGGCGTCCTCAATCTGGATGCGGAAGCCACCATCAGCCTCAGCTTCGCTGAAGCCTTCCGTGGCTGCGAGCGCACCTTGGCCGTCAACGAGGAGCGGGTGCAGGTTCGTGTTCCGGCTGGGGTGCGGAGCGGCAGCCGCTTGCGGCTCAAGGGCAAGGGCAACCTGCAGCCCGGCACCGGCCGCCGCGGCGATCTCTACCTCAATCTTCAGCTCCAGGACCACCCGATCTGGCGCCTGGATGGCGATCAGCTGCGCGCCGATCTGCCTCTCAGCCTCGATGAGCTGGCTCTTGGCGGGGAGGTGAGGGTGGCCACCCCCGATGGGGAAGCCACCGTGCAGATCCCCCCCGGTGTGGCCCTGGGCCGCAGCCTGCGCCTCAAAGGCAAGGGCTGGCCAATCAAGGATGGGCGGGGCGATCTCCTGCTCAGCCTCACCCTCAAGCTGCCGGAGCGCTTCAGCGACACAGAGCGGCAGCTGCTGGAGAAGCTGCGAGAGGCCCGCAGCCTCGATCCCCGCCGTGAGTGGATGAAGGCCGCCAGGCTCTGAAGCCACGCAACGGCCCATCGGTTGATCCAGCAGAATTCTCACGAGAGAGATTGGTCAGAGCTTGGGTCAGCAACGGCGGTGGCTCTGGTTGGCGCTTCTGGTGATCGGAGTCTTGTTGGCCCTGAAGGCGGTTGTACCGCCGGAACGAGGTTTGCCAAGGGCACTGATTCAGGAGGAGTCCAGATTGGTGAATCCTGGGACAGAACTTGTCGACTCGAACGCAATCGGGATCGAGGTCGGCACGTTCATCGAGAACCTTCACAGCTTGTCGTTGCGGCAGAGGATCTTCAATGCCGAGGGGTTCTATTGGTTGGAATGGCCCAGGCAGGTGCAGAACCTGATGGAGGCTGAGGGAATCACCCCGCTTCAGCTGGTGGAGATCACCAATCAGGTGAACTCGTCGTCCGCCCTGATCCAGCCGGATACGGCGGCCCCGGTGGCCAGGCCTGGAGATCGTTTTTACCAGCTCTTTCGTTTTTCTACGAGTCTTTATATTCCTGATGTCGATCTCAGGCGGTCACCGTTTGAACGCCTGGTGTTGCCGCTGGTTCTAGAAGTTGTTCCTGACGTATTGGCCCGTCAACAGGGAAATGTTTTGCTTGTTCCCGATGCTGATCCAGGCAATAGTAAAGTTGGTAGTTATGCATCGATCAATGGTTATGATATCGAGTCCGTTCGGTCCGTATCTTCGCTCCACTCCTACGGTACAAACTGGGGGCTGGATCAGGGTGATCTGGATTACTCGCGCCTCAGCGTTCAGGTGGTGATGAGGGGCGATCCATTCTCCAGTTTCGTGACCTGGATTCTGCCGCTTCTGATCGTGATGCTGATTGTGTTGCTGGCCCCCCTGCTGGATGGGGAGCTCGGTGAAATCCGCCTGGCCATCCCTTCTACCGCCCTGCTGACTCTGATTTTTCTCCAGCAATCATACAAAGCTGAATTGCCATCTCTGAGCTATCTTACCTTCCTTGATTTTCTCTATGCGTATTCTTACATTGTTTCGCTTGTGTTGTTCGTGCTCTTTCTGTGGGGCAGTAATGTTTATGCGGCATCTCTTGATCATCAGAAAGGTGACGCCCTGAGAAGGATCAACAGCATGGATAAAATTTATCAATTAAGTGCGTTAACTGGTTTTTTCATTGTTGCTATTCTTGCTTGGTTTGTTTGAAGGCTGATTGCTTCAAGTTGTTTTTTCAAGTTATTATGAGCCTGTGGGGCTATAGGATTCAGAAACTGATTCTGGTTGCATGGAGCTCACCTACCGTCCCCGCCGCCTGCGCCGCACCCCGGCCCTCAGGGCCATGGTGCGTGAGTTTCAGCTGAGCCCCGCCGATTTCATCTACCCTCTGTTCGTGCATGAGGGGGCCAGCAATGAGCCGATCGCTGCCATGCCCGGGGCCCGGCGTTGGAGCCTGGACGGGCTGGTGGAGGAGGTGGGCCGGGCCTGGGATCTCGGCATCCGCTGCGTTGTTCTCTTCCCGAAGGTGGCCGATGGTCTCAAGACCGAGGACGGCGCTGAATGCTTCAACGAAGGTGGCCTGATCCCCCGGGCGATCCGGCGGCTCAAGCAGGACCATCCCGGCATGGCGATCATGACCGACGTTGCCCTTGACCCCTACTCCTGCGACGGCCACGACGGCATCGTCAGCTCTGAAGGCGTGGTGCTCAACGACGACACCGTCGCGATCCTCTGCCGCCAGGCGGTGGCCCAGGCCAGGGCAGGCGCTGATCTGATCGGCCCCAGCGACATGATGGATGGCCGTGTCGGTGCCATCCGCGAAGCCCTTGATGAGGAGGGTTTCGAGCACGTGGGGATCATCAGTTACACCGCCAAGTACGCCTCCGCGTATTACGGCCCCTTCCGCGAGGCCCTGGATTCCGCTCCGCGCACCGACTCCAGCAAGCCCATTCCCAAGGACAAGAGCACCTACCAGATGGATCCGGCCAATGGTCGAGAGTCGCTGACCGAAGCCCTGCTTGACGAACAGGAAGGGGCCGACATTTTGATGGTGAAGCCCGGCCTGGCCTACCTCGATATCATCCACCGCCTTCGCGGCGAAACCGAACTGCCGATCGCCGCCTACAACGTCAGTGGTGAATACTCCATGGTCAAGGCGGCCGCTGAGCGGGGCTGGATCGACGAGCGCTCGATCGTGCTGGAAACCCTGCTTTGCTTCAAGCGGGCCGGGGCCGATCTGATCCTCACCTATCACGCCTGCGAGGCAGCCCGCTGGCTGCGGGAGGGCTGAGCACCGCGGCGTGCAGCGACGCCGGAGCAGCCCCGGTCGGTCCCACCGGCCGATCAGAATGACGCCAGCGACAGGGAGCGGCCATGGCTGTACAGCGACTGGGCCATGTGGCCGTGCAGGTGCAGGACATGGCCCGGGCCAAGGCCTTTTACGAGGCGCTCGGTCTGCGTCTCACCTGGGATGCCGACGACTGGGCCTATCTCCAGTCGCCCGAATCAGGCGATGGCATCGCCCTGCTCGCCCCCAGCTACCGCCAGGCCGGACCCCACTTCGCGTTCCACTTCGAGGAACGCGCCGGGGTGGATCAGGTCCATGCCCAGCTGGAGGCCTCCGGGCACCGGGTCGGGCCCATTCATGACCATCGCGATGGCACCGCCTCCTTTTATCTGCAGGATTCCGAGGGCAACTGGCTGGAGATGCTTTATGAGCCACCCTCCGGCATCGCCTCCAACACCGGCCAGCCGGTGATGCCGCACCAGGCGCGCGGGCAGGCCGTGCCAGGGCAGGAGTCGGTTTGAGCCCCTCCGCCATGACGGCGATCGCTGCCGAAGCCCTGGAGCTGCTCGAGTGGGAGCGACTTGGGCAGCACCTGGCCAGCTTCGCGAGTACCAGCGCCGGTGCTGCCCACTGCCGGGCCCTGCCCCTGGCTGATGATCGCGCCGAGAGTCTGCGCCTGCTCGCGGAAACCAGCGAGCTGCTGGACCTTGATGGCCTGATCGAGGGCGGGCTCAGCTTCCAGGGTGCCGCCGATCTCAGCGGCACCCTGCGCCACTGCGCCAAGGGAGGCACGGCCGGAGGTGAAGACCTGCTGGCAGTGGCCTCCACCCAGGCGGTGGCCCGCCGCCTGCGCCGGCAGATCGAGGCTCCCGAGCTTCGCCCTGTCTGCGGCCTGCTGATGCGCGATCTGCGCACCCTGCCGGAGTTGGAGCAGCGCCTGCGCTTCTGCCTGGAGGAGGGCGGCCGGGTGGCGGACCGCGCCAGCCCCGAGCTGGCGGGCGTGCGCCAGCAGCTGGCTGGCCTGCGTCAGCAGCGGCGGGATCGCCTCCAGGAGTTGATGCGCCGCCAGGGGGGGCTGCTGCAGGACAGCGTGATCGCCGAGCGCAATGGCCGTCCGGTGCTGGCGGTGAAGGTGACAGCTGCCTCCCAGTTGCCGGGGCTGGTGCATGACAGTTCCGCCTCGGGCAGCACGGTGTTCATCGAGCCGAAGGCCGTGATCACGCTCGGCAACCAGATAAGGGAGCTGGAAGGACGGGAGCGCCAGGAGGAATGGCGGGTGCTCTCCAGCCTCAGTGCCTTGGTGGCTGAAGAGGTGCCAGCCCTCAAGGAGCTGCACCGGGTGCTGGTGGCCCTTGATGTCGCCCTTGCCAGAGCCCGCTACGGCCGGTGGCTGGGGGCCGTGCGCCCGGAACTCTCCGCCGACCCTCAGGCGCCGGTTCTGTTGCGTGATCTGCGCCACCCGCTGCTGCTCTGGCAGGAGCACCGCGGCGGGGAGGCCAAGGTGGTGCCCGTCACGGTGTCCGTGAGCGCGGAGTTGCGGGTGGTGGCGATCACCGGCCCCAACACCGGCGGCAAAACCGTGACCCTCAAGAGTGTGGGCCTGGTGGCCCTGATGGCGCGGGCCGGGCTGTTCCTGCCCTGCTCCGGCACTCCTCAGCTGCCCTGGTGCTCCCTGGTGCTGGCCGACATCGGTGACGAGCAGTCGTTGCAGCAGAACCTCTCCACCTTCAGCGGCCACGTGCGTCGCATCGCCCGCATCCTCGAAGCCCTGGATGCCCCCCCGTCGTCGCCTGGAGCCACACTGGTGCTGCTGGATGAGGTGGGTGCCGGCACCGATCCCACCGAAGGCACGGCCCTGGCGATCGCGCTGCTGCGCCACCTGGCGGAGCGGGCCCGACTCACCATCGCCACCACCCACTTCGGTGAACTCAAGGCGCTCAAGTACGCCGACAGCCGCTTCGAGAACGCCTCGGTGGCCTTCGACAGCGACACCCTCTCCCCCACATATCACCTGCAATGGGGCATCCCCGGCCGCAGCAACGCCCTGGCGATCGCCAAGCGGCTGGGGCTGGATTCGGAGGTGATCGCTGAGGCCAACAGCCTGCTCGTGCCCCGGGGCGAGGGGGAATTGAACCAGGTGATCCGGGGCCTCGAAGATCAGCGCCGCCGCCAGCAGGAGGCGGCCGAGGAGGCGGCGGCCCTGCTGGCGCGCACCGAACTGCTGCATGAGGAGTTGCTGCAGCGCTGGCAGCAGCAGCAGGAGCAGTCGGTGGAACTGCAGGAGCAGCGGCGTCAGGCCCTGGAGCACTCGATCCGCGACGGGCAGCAGGAAGTGCGGCGCATCATCCGGCGCCTGCGCCAGGGCGGAGGCGATGGTGAGCGAGCACGCCAGGCGGGCATGCGGCTCAAGCAGCTCCAGCTGGAGCACACGCCCCAGCCCGAGCGCCGGGCCACCAGCGGCTGGCGGCCTGTGGTGGGGGAGCGCATTCGCCTGCTTTCCCTGGGAAAGGCGGCCCAGGTGCTGGCGATCAGCGCCGATGGCCGCGAACTGAGCGTGCGCTGCGGCGTGCTGCGGCTGCAGGTGGATCTCTCAGGCATCGAGAGCCTGCAGGGGGAGAAGCCCGCTCCGCTGGAGCCGGCTCAGCCAGTGATCGAGGTGCGCGCCAGCGGGCGCCACCTGGGCGGCTCAGGCCCCCAGGTGCGCGGCGAATGCAACACCGTCGATGTGCGCGGGATGCGGGTGCATGAGGCGGAAGCCGCTGTGGAGGAGCAACTGCGCAACGCCAATGGCCCGCTCTGGGTGATCCATGGCATCGGTACAGGCAAGCTCAAACGCGGCCTGCGCCAGTGGCTGGCCACCGTGCCCTGGGTGGAGCGGGTCAGTGATGCCGAGCGTGGCGATGGCGGCCAGGGCTGCAGCGTGATCTGGCCGAAATGAGGCGTCGCTTCAACCCAATTCCGGCAACACCACCTCCATCTCGTCCTGGTGTCCCTTGGCGCCGCCCTTGACAAGCATGGGCTCGGGCCTTGGCAGGGCCTCGCCGTTGGCCTCGAAGAACCGCCATCCCTGCGGATCGATCTCCAGGTGGATCCTCTGACCTGCCGCCAGGCGCTGGCCCGGGTCCGTGCGCACCTGAATCAGATGGCTGCCATCGATCAGGCGGCAGCTGATCAGCACTTCGTTACCCAGGGCCTCGAGATGGGTGACTTCCGCCGCCAGGTTGCGGTTGGTGGCGGGCGCCAGCTTGAAGTGCTCCGCCCGCAGCCCGGCCGTGAGACTGCCGCCCCCTCCGCCCCCACCACGGGCTTCGAGGGCGAGGGCCATCCCCCCTTCCACCAGAAACCGACGACCGGCGAGCTGTACCTGATCGGGTCCGACCTGCTCCACAGGCAGCAGGTTCATGGGCGGGCTGCCGATGAACTGGGCCACGAACAGGTTGGCGGGATGCTCGTAGAGCTCCATCGGCGTTCCCAGTTGCTGGAGCCTTCCCTGGTTGAGTACGGCGATGCGGTGGCCCATCGTCATCGCCTCCACCTGGTCATGGGTGACGTAGAGGGTGGTGATGCCCAGTTCACGCTGCAGCGCCACGATCTGGGCCCTGGTGCCGGTGCGCAGCTTGGCGTCGAGATTGCTGAGCGGTTCATCCATCAGGAACACCTTCGGCTGACGGGCGATGGCCCGGCCCAGGGTCACCCGCTGCTTCTGGCCGCCGGAGAGCTCCTTGGGCAGACGCTCAAGCAGCGGAGTCAGCTCCAGTTGCTCGGCCACAGCCATGATCCGCTCCTCAATCCGCCGCTCCCGCTCGGATGGGACCCTCAGCCCGGCGGGCAGGCGCCGCGTGAACTTGTGAAGTCCGTCCTGCAGCTGCTGGAAGGTGTTTCTGGGCCGGCTGCGCCGCAGCCCGAAGCCGATGTTGTCGGCCACGCTCAGGTGGGGGTAGAGAGCGTAGCTCTGAAACACCATCGCCACATCGCGCTGAGCCGGCCGTAAGCCGCTCACGGCGCGCTCCCCCACCCGGATCTCACCGCTGCTGGGAGTTTCCAGGCCCGCCAGGATGCGCAGCAGGGTGCTCTTGCCACAGCCCGAGGGACCCACCAGCACCAGGAATTCGCCGTCGTGCACGGTCAGATCCAGCTGCCGCAGCACCTCCACCGGCGCACTCCCCCGCCGGGGAGGGAAGGTCTTGCTGACCTTCTGGAAGCGCACCTCAGCCAAGATCAGCCCTCCGACCGGCCGATCCTAGGGTTGGTGATCCATCTGGCCCAGTTCCTGCGGTCTTCCCTTGCAGTTCATTGATCAAGCCCGCATCGCGGTCCAGGGCGGCCGTGGCGGAGATGGCATCGTCGCCTTCCGACGTGAAAAGTATGTGCCCGCCGGGGGGCCCTCCGGCGGTGACGGCGGCAATGGCGGCACCGTGTGGCTCGAGGCCGATCCGAACCTGCAGACCCTGCTCGACTTCAAATACAAGCGGTTGTTCGAGGCCCCGGAAGGTCGCCGCGGAGGACCTAACAGACGCAGTGGTGCCAGCGGCGACGACCTGGTGATCCGGGTTCCCTGCGGCACCGAGGTGCGTCTGCAGGAGAGCGAGCAGTTGCTCGGTGACCTCACCGAACCCGGCGACCGGCTGCGGGTGGCGGCCGGTGGCCGCGGTGGCCTGGGCAATGCCCACTACCTCAGCAACCGCAACCGGGCGCCGGAGAAATGCACCGAAGGCAAGGACGGAGAGGAGCGCCAGCTCCAACTGGAGCTCAAGCTGCTGGCGGAAGTGGGCATCATCGGCCTGCCCAATGCCGGTAAGAGCACCTTGATCAGCGTGCTCTCCGCCGCCAAGCCCAAGATCGCCGACTACCCCTTCACCACCCTGGTACCCAACCTGGGGGTGGTGCGCCGCCCGAGTGGTGATGGCACCGTCTTCGCCGACATCCCCGGCCTGATCGCCGGCGCTGCCCAGGGAGCCGGTCTGGGCCACGACTTCCTGCGCCACATCGAGCGCACCCGCCTTCTGGTGCATCTGGTGGATGCCTCCAGCACCGATGTCACCAGCGACCTGGCGGTGGTGGAGCAGGAGCTGGTGGCTTACGGCCATGGCCTCGATCAGCGCCCCAGGATCCTGGCCCTCAACAAAAGTGAGCTGCTGCTGCCCGATCAGCTTGAGGCAGCCCGCGCCGCCCTGGCTGCTCTCTGGGGCGGCGAGGTGCTGCTGATCTCGGCAGCCACCAACTTGGGCCTCGATGGACTGCTTGCTGAGGTCTGGAAAGAGCTGGGGATTCAGTGAATGCCAGGAGACCAGCATGGGGTTCCATCAAAAACCCCCGCTCAGGGGGGCGATGGCCGCATGGCGACAGGCTCTGGCAACCAGGTGGACAAGAAGGATGATCAGTCGTCGTAGACCCGGCACTCGGGAGCTTCGGGGTTGAGATCGCAATAGACCTCAAGCGAATTGGGATCGTGATCGTCTTCGGGGTGATGCGATTTGTATTCCTCGAGCGACTTGAGCTCGTCTTCGAGGTGGCGCACTTTCGCCTCGTTGCCGACGGCCTTCGCCGTTTCGATTTCGATCTGATCCTTGCGGATGTGCTCGTCGATGGAAGTCATAGGAAGGCCGGCCTTCGGCTACCGGGGCTTATCGGGTCCACCATACGGGGCCTCTCCCAGGCTCTGGGGGCAATGTGATCCAGCGCTGATCAAGCGCCCAGCTCACTGAGCTCCAGCCAGCGCTCCTCAGCGCGCTCAATGCGCTCCAGCAACGCGGCCAGGTCGTGGGTGAGGCTCTCGAGACGGGAGTAGTCGCCGCCCGCACCGACTGACAGCTCCTGCTCCAGCTGCTCCCGCCGCGCTTCCCACTCCGGCAGTGACCGCTCCAGCTCCTCCAGTTCCCGGCTTTGCTTGAAGCTGCGCCGCCTGGGCGCTGGGGTCACCGACCCTTTGACCGCCGCTGCCGAGGATCTTGATGGAGTCGCTGTCGCCGCCGCCGCCGCCGTGCCTGCTCCGGCCCCTGCTGCCGTCCGCTCCAGGTAGGCGCTGTAGTTGCCCTCGTGACGCCTGAGCTCACCGGCTTCGAAGCAGAACAACCGGTCCACGGTGCGGTCGAGGAAGTAGCGGTCGTGGGAGACCACCACCACGCAACCGCGGAAATCCTCCAGGAAGTCCTCGAGCACCGTGAGGGTGTGCACGTCGAGGTCGTTGGTGGGCTCATCGAGCAGCAGCACGTTGGGGGCGCTGATCAGCAGCCGGCAGAGGTACAGCCGCCGCCGTTCGCCGCCGGAGAGGCGCCCGATCGGGCTGTGCTGCTGTGCGGGAGGGAACAGGAACCGCTCCAGTAGCTGGGAGGCGCTGACGGCCACCCCGCCCACCTCGATGCGGCTGGCCTCCTCCTGTACATAGTCGATCAGTTTGCGCTCCAGCCCCCGGCCGCTGGAGAGCCCCTCAGCCTGTTGATCGAAGTAGGCCAGCTTCACCGTGCTGCCCAGCTCCAGACGCCCCTGCTGGGGCTGGCGGCGGCCGGCGATCAGATCGAGCAGGGTGGATTTCCCCGAACCGTTGGCCCCGATGATCCCCACCCGGTCCTCGGGGCTGAAGTCGTAGCTGAAATCGCGCAGCAGGGGCTGCCCCGCTCCAGGCACTCCGTCGGCAGAACCCTCGCTTGGTTCGGCCCACACGCTGAGATGCTCAGCCGTGATCGCCTTCTTGCCGAGACGGCGATGGGCGCTGACCAGGCTGAGCTGCCCCTTGCTCTGGCGCTTCGGGGCCTCCTGCATCGCCTCGATCCGCTGGATCCGGGCCTTCTGCTTGGTGCTGCGGGCCTGGGGACCGCGGCGCAGCCACTCCAGCTCCCGCCGCAGGGCCCCCTTGAACTTCGTGGCGCTGGCGGTCTCGATGGCCTCTTCTTCGGCCTTGGTCTGCAGGTAGGTGGCGTAGTTACCGGGATAGCTTCGGGCCACGCCCCGGTCCACCTCGACGATGCGGCGGGCAACTCGGTCAAGCACGTAGCGGTCGTGGGTGATCAGCACCAGGGCACCTGGGAAGCGCTCCAGCTGTCCCTGCAGCCATTCGATGCAGAGGGCGTCGAGGTGGTTGGTGGGTTCATCGAGCAGGAGCACATCGGGCTCGGCTACCAGGGCCGCGGCCAGGGCCAGCCGCTTGCGGAATCCGCCTGAGAGCTCACCCACCCGCCTGTGCACGTCGCTGATGCCCAGGCGCTCGAGCACCTCACGGCACTGCTGCTCCAGGCTCCAGGCGTTGGCCTGGTCCATGCGCGCCTGCAGGTCGCTGAGCTCCCCCAGCAGGGCCTGATCCGCGGGGTCGTTCGCCAGGTCCTGGCTCACTTCCGTGAAGCGGCGCAGCAGCGCCATCTTCTCGCCGCTGTCCTCGAACACCTGTTCCAGAACGGTGCGCTCGGGATCGAGTTCCGGCTCCTGGGCCACCATCACCACCTTGAGCCGCCCCGAGCAGCGCCGCTCCCCTTCCCCGGGCGGCTCCAGGCCCGCCAGCAGCCGCAGCAGGGTGGATTTGCCGGCGCCGTTCGGGCCGATCAGCCCCAGACGGTCGCCCTCCTGCAGGTGCAGGTTGAGGTCTTCAAAGAGGGTGCGAAGGCCGAAGTCCTTGCTGACCCCCACCAGGCTGATCAGGGTCACGCTCGCGAGGGAGGCCTCTGGCTCTCCAGATAAGCAAAGACGCTCTTGTCGCCCACATCAGCGGCGGCCTGCATCGGGAATTTGCGCAGGGTAAGGATCAGCAGCAGCGCCGCTTCGATGGACAGCAGGGTGAAGGTGGTGCGGTCATCGAGCAGGCCCACCAGTCGGCCCAGCAGTGCCACCGGCAGCAACAGGGTCACCCCGATCGCTTCGGGCCGCTGGAAGCAGAAGAATTCCTTGAAGCCCACCCCCGCCAGGGCCGCGAAGAAGGGCCCCACAGCCCAGATCCAGCGGGAGTCGGCCGCCAGGGTTTCGAGCATGGCGGCCTGTCCCGAGAGCAGGGCCAGGGCCACCCCTCCGGCACAGCCCAGCAACCAGAACAGCTGGAGGGCCCGGTGCAGCGGCCGCAGGTAGATGTGAATCCAGCGCAGGGCCAGCCCCAGCCCCACGGCCATCAGCACCAGCCACGGCCAGAGCCCTTGGCTGCCCCAGAGCGCCCACTGCAGCAGCAGCCCCGCCTGGGCCAGGGCCAACCCCAGCAGGGCCAGGCGGTAGCCAAGCACCTCGCGCCGGTCGAGGGACGTGATCGTGAACGGTCCATAGACGCCCTCGAACACTGGATCGTCTGGGCTGCCCTCGTTCTGGGATCGATCGGTCATGGCTGGGGTCGCGACGTAGCTGGGCCTGCCACCAGTGTGGCCAGATCCGCCCCAGCTGGAACGATCCCTGATGGATGGAGGGGAAAGAGGGCCCCGAAGTAGTCGTGGCGCCATGACTGGTCAAAGCAGGTGGCCGCCACCTCGGGGAGGGCATGGAGGCGGGCGCGCCAGGTCATCAGGGCCGGGAAGCTCCAGAGGGGGCGGCGGCTGCAGCCGAACAGGGGGGCATAGACCAGCTCCAGGCGGATCAGGGTGGGAAAGAGCACCACATCCGCCAGGGTGAGCCGCTCACCGCACAGCCAGGGGCCTCCCTGCTCCAGGGCTGTCTCCACCGCCTCCAGGCTGGCGAACAGTTCAGCTTCGGCCCGGTCGTAGGCGGCCTGGGTGCGTGCGAAGCCGCAGCGGTAGACCCCGTCGTTCACTGTCCCCTGCAGCCGCTGCCGCCAGTGGCTGATCGCCTCCGCCTGCTCCTCGGGCAGAAGATCCGGAGCCCCCTGTGGGGCGGGCCAGCGGCTGAGCAGTTCGATCAGCCGGGCGCTTTCGTTCACAAGGATCCGGCGGCCGGGGCGGTCGTAGAGGGCGGGCACCGTGGCACGGGCTTTCGGGTCGCCGCCACTGCGCCTGTAGAGCTCCACCAAGGCGTTGGCCCCCTCATAGGGGGTGTCGAAGCGCCAGCGGCCCGCTTTGGGATCGGGTTCCACCACAACCAGCTCCAGGCTGCCGGCGAGCTGGCGCAGGCTCCACACCAGCCAGGCCCGGTGGGCCCAGGGGCAGCTGCGCCCCACGATCAGCCCATGAACGCCAGCGTCGGCGGCCCTGGCCGGCAGTTCCGGGGTGGCGGCGAAGGCGCTCTCAGGGCGCCGGTAGTTCCCGGCGTCGTCGGCTGGGCCCAGGCCCTTCATCAGCTGGCGCCACTGGCAGCGCCAGGCGGCACGCACGCTGGCGACCAGCGGGGGGGGGATGGCCATGGCAGTGTTCAGCGCTGCCCCCGACTCTGGCCCGCAGCGGCCTCACGCTGCGCCAGGCTGGCGGCAACTCTGTTCCGCAGGAGGCGTGGCAATGGGCGCGGCACAGGTTCTGGTGGTGGCCGGCACCCATGGCAATGAGCGCAATGCCCCCTGGCTGCTGGAGCACTGGCTGGCTCACCCAGGCGCCCTAGATGGCTCCGGCCTTGGGCTTCAACTGGTGATCGGCAATCCAGCAGCCTTCGCGGCAGGACGTCGCTACCTCGATCGCGACCTGAACCGCTCGTTCACCAGCGCCCTGCTCGAGGCCCCTGCCCCAGCTGATCGGGAGGTGCAGCGGGCCCGTGAGCTGCTGGCCCTGTACGGGCCGGCTGGAACCCAGCCCTGTGCCCTGGTGCTTGATCTGCACAGCACCACCGCCGCCATGGGCAATTCCCTGGTCGTGTATGGGCGGCGACCAGCGGATCTGGCTCTGGCGGCGGGCATCCAGGCGCTGCTTGGCCTGCCGATCTATCTGCATGAGGACGATGCCAACCAACAGGGGTTTCTGCTGGAGCGATGGCCCTGCGGCCTGGTGATCGAGGTGGGTCCAGTGCCTCAGGGGGTGGTCAATGCCGCAATCTGTCATCAGACCCAGCGGGCCCTGGAGGCCGCTCTGGCGGTGCTGGCCTCCTCACGGCGAGGTGATCTGGTCCTCCCCCGGGGTCTCACGGTGCATCGCCACCTGGGCAGCCTCGACCTGCCGCGGCATCCCGACGGCAGCCCGGCTGCCTGCCTGCATCCACTGCGTCAGCACCGCGACTGGCAAGTGATCCGCCCCGGCGATCCTCTCTTCATCACGGCGGGAGGTGAAACCCTTCGCTATGAGCCCACCGATCCGGAGCCGCTCTGGCCGGTGTTCATCAATGAGGCGGCCTACGGCGAAAAGGGCATTGCCCTCAGCATGACCCGCCGTGAGCGCTGGCCGTGTGAGGCCCCCTGGGCGGAGGGCCTGCAGCAACTCGCCAGAGATCTCGCCTGGGCACCAGGCTGATCCGCCAGTGCTCAGATCGCCGGAGCGTCGAGTTCAGGCGTTGGTGCCTGCTGAGGGGCCGGTTCCTGGGGACGGGGGGCACCGTTGTAGATCACCTTCACCACGGAGCGGCCATCGGCGGAGACTTCGATCTCGGTTTCGGCTGTGGGCGCCAGCCCCAGTATCTGCCAGCCCGGAGGCCCTCCCAGGAAGCGGAAGATGTAGCCATTGGCGTCGCCCCTGATCAGGCAGTTGCTGCCACCGCGGTTGTACATGCAGGCATCTGGCCGGTAGACCGTCAGGCCACCATTGAGGCGCTCTGCATACATGCGGGCCACATTGGTGGCGCGCTGGCGGGTGAAGGGGAAGAGCTCGTAACTGTCCTGGGCCAGGGATGGCGTGGCCGCCAGGAGTGCGATGCAGGCCGTGAGAGCAAGAAATGGGCGCATACCAACCACGATGGATCAGGAATGCTCTGCTCAGGGGCGGGCCGTGTTCAGATCAGCCACAGGCCCATGTCCCCTGCTCCTTGGTGCAGGGAAGATCGGTCGAGCTGCCATCGGCCCAGTAGATCCGCAGGCGGTCGTCCTGGCTGTCCATTCGGAAAGTCAGCGACTTGACCACACCGGCCGGGGGCTTGCCGGAGGGGTCAGCTGGATCGGGGCGCGCCGGACTCGCTAGGCGCTGTTCGATCTGCTGGAGCCGTTGCTCCAGTTGCTCCAGGCGTTGACTCTCCTTGGAGGGAGTCCCGGGACAGCCGGCCAGGCCCAGAGCCAGCAGAGCCAGGCCTGCGGCGAAGAGGGGCCTCGAGGCACGTGAACGCAAGGGCATCTCCGCAGGGGTTCAAGAGTGAGGTTTCTGAACCTCCTAGCAAGACCGTCAGGCGTTGACCAGACGCTCGCTCCAGTAGATGACGGCTCCGAGACTCTCCAGATGGAGACGGCGCTGGCGCGCCTGGCTGACGGGGACGGTTTCGGTGGAGCGGTTACCGCCCAGATCCCAGCAGATCAGGACCATGGGATCACCTCGATGAAATGGGCTGAAGAAAACCTTAAGTCTGTTTGGTGTCCGTCGGTACGAATTCCCCGCGGAATGTCGTGAGGGCGACACATGGCCGGGTCAGTCCGGGTCCCACTCACCAGCCGCCAGCCGCCAGCTGCGACTCGACAGCCGCCAGCCCGCCGAGGCCGGAAGCAAACCTTAAGCGCTTCACACATCCCGCAATGGTCTGTTACATTGCAGCAGGCGACAGGCTTTCGGGCCCCAGCGGACAGGCATTCCTGATCCGAGATGTCGTCTTACCTAACCGCTCCTTCCGGGGCACACATCA
>CALRVC020000041.1:0-17951 GCA_943371515.1 Synechococcus sp. UW140
CTAGGAGTTTGTTGCCAATAGAGCATCGAGCCACTGGCCATGGCGAATCCTGCTTGCGGTGAACCGCTGCATCAGTGCTGAGGCTCTGGTGTTCTTCTGAGCATGCCCATCGATGGGCCTCAGTCAGCCCTGGCCACACCGGCCAGGGCTGCTGCTGCGCATCATCCCGATGCCGCCACCAGCGCCTGTTGTTGTGATCGCCTGAACCTGAACAACTTCAACAGGTTGTGGGTGGCGGCAATCAGGTGCCACTCTCCGTTCACCTTCTCCAGGCCCCGCAGCAGGAATCGGCATAGGCCCCGGGCTTCCTTGATCTGCCCGTTCACGGGCTCCACGATCGCCTTGCGCTGGGCGTAGATCTTGGCGCCCTTCTTGAGTCTGAGCTTGCGGGCCATGCGTGTCTTGGCATCGGCATCCCTGGGCAATGGGCCTCGCTTGGGCGGGGGCGGCTGGCCGTGGGGCAGACGGCCAGTGGCGATGTAGGCATCAATGCCGAGGTCCTCGCAGCGGTCTGCGTTGTTCTCGCTCCAGTAGCCCGCGTCCATCGTCATCACACCCGGCAGTGCACCGGCGCTGGCAGCGATCCGCTGCAGCATGGGCTGCAAGTGCTCGACATCCGGCGGCTGGTTGCTCACGCCAGTCGCCACGATCACCTGATGATCGCTATCGACCGCCAGCTGGCAGTTGTACCCCTGCAGATAGGCCCCGCCTGACTGCATGAGATGGCTGTCGGGATCAGTAAAATTGCGCTGGGTCTTGTTGGTTGGCGTGCCATCGGCCTTTCTCGCCAGGCCACGGCGTGGCATCGCATCAGCCGCCAACGGCTCGAAATTCGGTGGTTCGACACCAGCGATCTCAGCCGCCTCGATCGCCTTGTCCCTCGCGGCTTTGGCTTTGGCCGCTGCCGCGTCGGCCCTCTTGTCGTGCTCAGCCTGTTCAGGCGCCGGCGAATCCGCGTCACGGGCGGCAGCGGCTTTAGCTCTGGCCTCTTCTGCGTCCTCGTGCCGCTGACGCGCCGCTGCCGCAGCGGTCTCCGCCTCCATCTCCTTGCGGGCCTGACGGATCCTGGCCAGGCGGCCCTGACGCCGCCGCAGTTCATCCGGCAGATCACTGCCGCGGTTGCTCTTGCCGTAGCGCCGATCCTCCTGGGCATCAAGGATCTCGGCCTTACGCATCAAGGCGTTGATCTCCTTCTCCAGCTGCTTCTCGGCTTTGAGCATGCGCTCGTGGCTCATGGCTTTGTGTTTGCTGGCATTGGCCTGCACCTTGGTGCCATCCAGGGCCACATGGCCCAGGCTCACCATGCCGGCCTTCTGGCAGAGCCGCAGAATCTGCACAAACAGATCGCTCAACGCGTCGAGGTTGCGGCGGCGGAATTCACTGATGCGGCTGTGGTCCGGCTGCTGGTTGCCCGTCAGCACCCGGAAGGCCAGATCCTCGTAGCAGGCACGCTCGATCTTGCGGGAGGAGACGATGCCCACGCAGTAGGCGTAGAGCAGCAGCATCGTCATCATCCGTGGATCAAACCCTTTCTCCCCACGGGGATCCTTGCTCTGAGCGGGGAGAAGGACCTGTGAGAGATCCAACTCATCCACCAGATCCAGCAGGAAATACACCTGGTGATCATCGGAGAGCCAGTCACTGGGTGATGGCGGTAGCAGGGTTGTCTGCTCCGGTTGCCAGGGACGGAAGGACTTGGGCTTCTGCATGCCCCATTCTCTCGCCCAGATCCATTGCAGTCACTAGGATCTGGGCAGATTCATGGGCGTCTGTGGAGAAGGTCGGCAGTGATCTATGAGCAACAGCCTCCTAGAAAGGCGTCAGCCGACTCAGGGGGGAGGAGGGATCCCAGCTCCACGGCGTGGATTGATTGTTTGAGCACCAACATCAGTGGCCAGTGACAGTCAAGCCCGTGGTTCACTTGCTGATCATCACGTCGACACCTGACGTTCGCCGCCGTACCAAGACGCCGGTGTCGTGCTCGCTGCGATGCAGCTGCAGGTCGATCTCCTCCTCTCCGAGCCGCAGCCCATTGATTTCAAGCTGGTTGATGCCCTTCGGGAGCACCGGCTTGCGGAACAGCACCTGCACCCGGTCCGTCTCGGCGTCGCGACCGATTCCCATTCCGGTGATCGCTTCCAGCAGACCAAACACCGAGCCGCTGGCCCAGGCTTGGGGGCTGCAAGCCACCGGGTAGAGGGTGGGGTCTTCGTCGTCGCGTCGCGGGAAGCCGCAGAACAACTCGGGCAGCCGGAACTGCGGCAGCGCCCGGGCCGTGTCGAACAAGCCGCTGAGGATTCGCATCGCCTCTGGCATGTGGCCGTAGCGGGCCAGTCCCAGGGCGATCAAGGCGTTGTCGTGGGGCCAGACCGAGCCGTTGTGGTAGCTCATCGGGTTGTAACGGGCCTCTCGTTCATCGAGAGTGCGTACGCCCCAGCCGTTGAAGCTGGTGGGTGCCAGCAGCTGGCGGGCCACCGACGCCGCCGCGTCGCGGCTGGCGATGCCGGTCCAGAGGCAGTGGCCCGCGTTGGAAGTGCGCACTGCACAGGGTGTGCCCTCGCCGTCGAGCGCCAGCGCATAGGTGCCGATGGCATCGCACCAGAAGGCCTCATGGAAGCGGCGGCGCAGCAGATGGGCTTCTTCGCGCAACTGCTGGGCTTCGGCGGCACGACCGAAGCGTTGCTCGATGCCCGCCATGGCGCGGCGAGCCCCGTAGGCATAGGCCTGCACCTCGCAAAGGGCGATGGACCCCTCGGCCAGGCGACCGTCGGCGTGGTGGATGGCATCGTCGGAATCCTTCCAACCCTGGTTGCGAAGGCCGCCCTGCGCTGCGCATTGATAGCGCAGGAATCCGTCCTGGCTACGCGCTTCGGCGGCCCTGATCCAGGCCAGTGCCTGGTCCAGCGCCGGCCGCAGGTGGTCGATGAACGACTTGTCATCGCTGCGCAGGAGATAGTCGCCCGCCAGGATCAGGAACAGAGGCGTGGCATCCACCGTGCCGTAGTAGCGGGCAAAGGGCACCTCCCCGAGGGCCGCCATTTCGCCCAGACGGGCTTCATGCAGGATCTTGCCGGGTTCGGCATCGACCCCCGGGTCAATGTGGCTGGCTTGCTGATCAGCCAGGAAACCGAGCACCCCTCGGGCCAGGCGCGGTTCCACCAGCAGCATCTGGCGGGCGGTGATCAGCCCGTCACGGCCGAAGGGGCAGCTGAACCAGGGAACACCGGCGTAGGGGTAGAGGCCGTGCTCGAGCTGGCTGGAGAGCAGATGCACATCCGACATCGAGCGGGCCAACCAGCTGTTGAACGCCTTGTTGTCAGTGACGATGGAGGCCGCCTGGCGGTGGCTGTCGCTCAAACGCTCGTTGGTCGCCGCCAGTGCGGCATCAAAGGCGTCTTCAACCGCAACTTGATCGCCATCGCCGACGGGATGGAAATCGAGCAGGAGATAGACGCGACGGGTGCAGCGAGGTTCCAGCTGCAGCATCAGATTGATGTGGGTCTCACCCACCTCCGCCGCCAGACCTCCCACCCGCAGGAGCGTGCGGCGATCCTCCCCGTCGAGCCCGCCATAGGACACCTCCAGGAAGTCCTGGGTGTGCCGGCGAACCGTGCGCCCGCGCTGCGGACGCTGGTGTCCGCGGATCTCGAAGATGTCGCGAAAATCAGCGTCAAAATGCAGGGTCAACGGCATCACCACCGCACCGGCCAGGTAACTGGTGAAATCGAGCGCCTGCAGACAGCTCGTGGGGGTGAGAACAGTGCTGCGCTTCAGGTGCACGGACCCGGGCGGTGGCGCACCGCTCCCGTCGATATCGTTGCTGAGATGGCTCACGTGAAGCCCCATCTCCTCACGCTCGGCGGAGCTCAGCACGATCGGAGACTGATCCCAGAGCAGGAGTTCCAGGCGGCTCACATGGCGAGTGCCGCGGTGATAGATGCCTGAATCGGGATGGGTCTCGGGGCAGATTTCACCCCGGCGATCGAGCATCGCAAAGGTTTCCCCATCCTTGAGAACGAACGGGGGGAGCAGATCATGCGGCATGCGAATACTCTGCAGGGAGGCTGGCCGGGGAGGGGCTGCGACGGGCCTCAATCTGGTTTTCGAAGAGACGTTCGTAGTCGGCCGCCTGCCGGGCGACTGTGAAGCGCTGCTCGAAATCATGGCGAACCCGCCGGCGATCCAGTCGCTCGATCCCCCGCACCGCTGCCACCGCCTCCTCGATCGTTTCCACCAAAAGGCCGTTGCGGCCAGGCTGAATCACCTCGGGGGTGGAACCGTTGCGCCAGGCAATCACAGGGGTACCGCAGGCGTTGGCTTCGATCATCACCAACCCGAAGGGTTCGGGCCAGTCGATCGGGAACAGCAGAGCCAGGGCGTTACCGAGCAGCTCCTGCTTGCCGGCGTCATCGACCTCCCCGATGAACTCCACGAGTGGATTGTCACGCAACAGAGGTTCAATCGTGGCATGGTAATAAGCCTGATCAACGACATCGATCTTGGCGGCCACCTTGAGGTGCAGCCCCAGAGTGGTGGCGATGGCAATGGCACGGTCAAGACGCTTTTCAGGCGAAATCCGCCCCACGAATGCCAGGTACTCGGAGGGTGACGGCTGGAAGCGGTACAGATCGGTGGGCAGACCATGGTGAATGGTGCCGAGCCAGTGAGCCCCAGGGAGAGGGGCCCGCTGGGATTCCGAGATCGACACCAGGGGTACCGGATCGAAACCCCATTGGAGTTGGGCCATCTCCGGACCCGTCAGGGGGCCGTGCAGGGTGTGGAGCTGGGCCACCGGCAGTTGGGAGATGCCGGGATGGAGGCCATGGCCGGTATGGAAATGGAGCATATCGAAGCGCTCAAGTTGCCCGATCACCTGATCGAGCTGGCGACACTCGGGCACCCGTGGATCTCCGCGATAGCCCGCCGGCCTGAGGGCTCGCGGCACGCAGGGGAAGAGCTCGGCGCTGGTGAGGGAGTCCCCGCTGGCAAACAGGACGACCTCATGGCCACGGGTGACGAGTTCTTCAGTGAGATAGTGCACAACCCGTTCCGTACCGCCATAACGCAGCGGCGGTACACTTTCATAAAGTGGTGAGATCTGGGCGATCCGCATCGGCTTGGCTCCCGAAGAATCAACTGGCAGCGGCCCGTGCACGTCCAGACTGCGCAGCTGCGGTGACCGAGGTATCGCAGCAGGGGCGTAGCAGCAACCTGCCCCTAGCTCAAACGTAGACAGGAATCAGTGGTGATGCGCCGAGGAAGGGGAATCACTGACACAGAACAGAAGCTCGCAGGATCAAAGCAACACAGCCGAGACAGCTCAACACGCTGAGCTCCGGCGGTGCCGTGGATATGGGCCCCATCTACAGCAGTCAAGCGCCAGTTTCAGGCCCATATTGAAAGGAGAGGAGCTATGGCGTGACAAACGAACGGGTTTGCTTTGGCAGCGATCCGGCCGGTTCCATATGCTCTGACATCGATCTCAGACCCTTGCGGACCTGATCATGAATAAGCTCCAGTTCAAAGGTGAATGGCACGAATTGAAAGGGAAGCTCAGGCAAAAGTTCGCCGATCTGACCGACGACGATTTGGCATACACCGAGGGCCAGGAAGAAGAATTGCTTGGCCATCTGCAGAAGAAGCTCGGCAAGAGCCAACAAGAGATCACTGAGCTGATCAACACTCCTTAGGGACCCCGTCATGCTTAACTACGCCATTACCTTTTTTATCATTGCGATCGTCGCTGCCGTCCTCGGTTTCAGTGGTATAGCCGGATCTGCGGCGAGCATCGCCCAGATCCTGTTTCTTGTGTTTCTCGTACTTGCCGTGATCTCTTTCCTCACCGGCCGGCGCAGCGTGATGTGAAGAGCCACATGAACAATGATGTTCTGATAGATGATCGTGATCAGAGCCCAGTTTTCACTGATCAGTGAATCTCTGAATCTCTGGACTACTGATCAACACTGGGCATGCTGCTGAATCGGCTGCCACAGTTGTTTTAACGCCAAACCTCGCTCCCCCTCACCATGGTCACCATGAATCATCAACCTCGTCTTCTACGCCAGCTGGCCGCCACTTGCTTTGGCCTGGTCTTCAGCCTGCTGGTATTGATCGCCACGCCGGCCTTGAGCGGTCCCGCCCAGGCCTCAACGGCCTTCACCCTCAATGCCTCCGGCTTGCCCCTGGCCGCCACCGCCGGCCGCGTCAAGGCCGGCGCCAAGGACTTCGAGGGCAAGACCCAGGAGTCGATTGGCAACGTCACTGGCAACCAGGGAGACCGCATCGCCGGCAAGGCCAAGCAGGCCGAAGCCAAAGTCCGGAATGCCGTCGAAGACGTCAAGGACAAGGCCGGCATGGGCTGAATCAGGATCAGCGGCACGGCCTGGCATTACCCCTGGCAACAGTGGTCATGCTCCACCAGGCCACAACAAGTAGCTGACCTTGAGATCTCCTGGCAGGTGGCGCATTGGTGGCCCCATCAACAGGACAATTCAGGCAAGGACACGGACGCGACATCGGACTGATCCAGACCACTGGTAAGCGGAACTCACCAGTGGTCTGGATCCAGGAACCTCTCCGCCGGTTCTGGTCCGGCCAGCACCAGCTCGGAGCCTGGGTTCATGGGCCCCTGCAGAAGCTCGGCGCTCCCCAGAATCGCCCCCTCCGGCAGCGCCGGCTGATCGGGATCGAAGGCTGTCGGGTGGGTCACGCTGCTGGAGAAACCTCGGAAGACCAGCAGTTCGAAGGCTTCGCCTTCCCCTTCTCCACGGATGCCCCCAGCCGAAGGCAGGGTGCCCCGCAACCGCAGCACCCGATCAGGACGGCCGCGGCTGATCGCTTCGAGCTGGGCGAGCAGGCTGACCCCCATCAGAACCCTCCCGCCACCCGTCCCTGACGGGGCAGGCGTACCAGGATCCACTGCAGCAGGCCCACCACGTAGGCCACGAGGGCCAGGTAGCCGAAGAAGGCGGTCAGAGTGGGAGTGAGGTCGGCGCCGAACACGAAGGAGAACACCTGAGCGGCGACACCGTGCAGGCGACGCGGGGCCTCCAGCCAGGCCTGGCAGAAGGCGCTGCCGGCCACCCCCAGGCCACAGCCCATGGCGCCCACGCCAAGACCGGCCCCCAGCAGGCCAAAGGCCGTGAGCGCCCAGCGCCAGCTGCGCACCGTGAGCGGCAGGGGGCGCCAGGGGGGCAGATCGGCCAGTTCCTCGTTCAGATCCACCCAGAACCAGAGCGACGCCACCATCAGCAGCTTCGCCACGATCATCAGCGGGTAGGCCAGGGGCCTGGCATCGACGAACAACAGCAAGGCGATCGCCAGCAGACTGGCCACCTTCCAGTAGATGGCCATCAGCCGCAGCAGCGCCCCCTCTCGCCGCCACGCCGCCCAGACCAGCAGCACCAGCGGCAGACCCAGGCTGAAGACCACCGCAAGACGGAAGTCGAGCCACACCAGGGTGCGGTACAGCATGTCGGGCACAGCTTGGGTAGGGGAAGGCGCCATTATCCGCGCCATGGCTCACCAGTAGGTTCGGTCCATGCCTGCGCCTCCCCTGTTCTCCTGGCTCCGCCGCGGTGATGAGCAGGCTTCCTGCCGCACGGCACTCTCACGTCAGCCATCGCTGGAGGATGCCGTCAGCGAGGTGGTGCAACAGCTCAATGCCAAAGGCTTTGGCGCTGCGGCCCGGGGGGAGGCCGATCTGGCCCTGGTGTTCGGCTCCACCAGCTATGCCAGCGACCTGCCGCGGCTGCTGCCGCTGCTGCGTACCCGTCTGCGGGCCCGCCACTGGCTTGGCGCCGCCGGCGGTGGCGTGGTGGGGACCGGGGCCAGCGGCACAGCCCATGAAGTGGAGCAGGAACCGGCGCTGAGCGTGATGCTGCTGCGCCTGCCCGGAGCCGACCTGCAGCTCTTCGAACTTGACACAGGCCAGCTGCCCGATCTCGATGGCGACAGCCGCGACTGGATCGACTGGGTGGGGGCCGATCCGGAGCGGGCTGACGCCATGCTGCTGCTGGTGGATCCCACCTGCCAGGCCATCAACGACCTGATCAGCGGACTCGACTACGCCTTCCCGGGCCTGGCCAAGGTGGGTGGCATCGCCGGCCCCCACAGTGCCAGCCATGGATCACTGCTGTTCAACGACCGGGTGGTCACCGGGGCTGTGGGCTGCCTGGTCGGCGGCAGCTGGACCATCGATCCGGTAGTGGCCCAGGGCTGCCGGCCGATCGGTCCGGTGTTCGAGATCGAGAAAGCTGAGCGCAATGTGGTGCTGCAGCTGAGCCGCGGCGACCAGCAGAACACCCCGGTGAACTGCCTGCAGACGATCCTTCAGACCCTCAGCCCTGCCGAGCGGGAACTGGTGCGCCACTCCCTTTTCCTCGGAGTGGCGCGCAACAGCTTCAATCTGGCCGGGGGCGGGGAAGACGACGAGACCACGGCCTTTCTGGTGAGGAACCTGATCGGGGTGGATCCTCGTAACGGGGCGGTGGCAGTGGCCGAACGCCTGCGGGTGGGCCAGCAGGTGCAGTTCCAGCTCCGCGATGCCGACGCCTCCCGTCAAGAGCTGCGGCAGTTGCTGCGCAGCCAGGCCAGGTCTTCCGAGCGGCCCCTGGCGGGCCTGCTCTTCGCCTGCCTGGGCCGCGGCAAGGGGCTCTACGGCGAAGCCGATGGCGACGTCAGGATCGCCCAGGGGGAGTTTCCAGGTCTGCCGACGGCAGGAGCCTTCTGCAACGGAGAAATCGGCCCGGTGGGGGGCACGACCTATCTGCACGGCTACACAGCCAGCTGGGGCTTCCTGGTGCCCCGGCCAAGCGCCGAGCCGTCACCGGAACCGCTGCCGGAGGGTTGAGCGGTGGTGCGCCAGCACGTCAACCCCCTGTCGCGGGTTCACCAGCAACCCCTAGTGCTCCCACCGCTGATCGAGCTTTTTGGGCGGCCCGAGCGGCCCCTCCACCTCGACATCGGCAGCGCCCGTGGCCGCTTTCTGCTGGCGATGGCACCACTTCAGCCTGAGTGGAACTTTCTTGGGGTCGAGATCCGCCGGCCGCTGGTGGAGGCCGCCGAGCGAGACCGCCAGGCGCAGGCCAGCAGCAATCTGCGCTTCCTCTTCTGCAACGCCAACGTGAGCCTGCTGAGCTGGCTGCGGACCCTGCCTGCAGGGTCGCTGCAGCGGGTGACGATCCAGTTCCCCGACCCATGGTTCAAGAGCCGACACCACAAGCGACGGGTGCTGCAGCCCGATCTGCTGCAGTCCCTGGCCGCGTCCCTGCCTGCAGGGGGTGAGCTGTTTCTGCAGAGCGATGTGACAGCGGTGATCGAGCCGATGGTGGCGCTCACCGAAGCCAGCGGCTGGTTCCTGCGTCCCCCGGAGGATGGGCGCCCCTGGCGGGGTGACAACCCACTGCCTGTGGCGACGGAGCGGGAGCGAATCGTGCTCAGCCAGGGGCTGCCGGTGTACCGGGTGCTCTACCGGCGCGGTGGTCAGCCCTGCCTCCATCCCCAGCCACCCCTGGAGTCGGGGGCCGATGCCGCCCATAATCCGTCGGCCAGCCCCGCCGGCAGCTGATGTCCGCCCCCACCACTCCCTCAGCTGCTGCCGCTGCTGAGTGCGCCGCCGCCGGCGCCCCGGAGCGCGAGCTGCGGGTGCCCTGGCTCCTGCGCTGGCAGGGCCTGTTCGCCTCATCGGCTGCGGGGCCGCTGGCCAGACATCTGCCGCTGCTGGCCGGGCTGGTGCTGTGCGCTCTGATGGCGGGACTGCCGCTGGTCACCCGGCCCGGGCTGAGCTTGCTGATTCTCTCCAGTGGACTGCTCTGGCTGATCTGGGCCCTTTGCACCCCTGCCGGCCGCATCGGCCCGATCAGCGGCTGGCTTCTGGTGATGCTGGCGGTGGCGGTGCTGGCCACTGGCTTCTCGCCCGTACCCACCGCCGCGGCCAAGGGGCTGCTCAAACTGCTGAGCTATCTGGGCGTCTATGCCCTGATGCGCCAGCTGCTCGCCACCGCTCCACCCTGGTGGGACCGGATCGTGGCAGCCCTGCTGGGCGGTTCGCTGATCACCGCAGTGATCGGTATCCGCCAGCTCTACGGCGACAGCTCCGCCCTGGCCCGCTGGTCGGATCCGAACTCGGTGGCGGAGGGCACGGTGCGGATCTACAGCACCCTTGACAACCCCAACCTGCTGGCTGGCTACCTGCTGCCGATCCTGCCCCTGGCGGCGGTGGCCCTGCTGCGCTGGCGACGCCCATTGCCTCGTCTCTTTGCCCTCTCGGCGCTGCTGAGCGGTGCGGTGGCCTTGCTGCTCACCTACAGCCGTGGCGGCTGGATGGGGATGGTGGCGGCCCTGGGCAGCCTGGCCCTGCTGCTGGCGCTGCGGGCCAGCCGCCACTGGTCGCCCCTGCTGCGCCGGTTGTTTCCGCTGCTGCTGTTGCTGGGTGGTGGCCTGGTGTTGGTGCTGGCCGTGAGCCAGATCGAGCCCCTGCGGGTCCGGGTGATGAGCCTGGTGGCGGGCCGGGAGGACAGCTCCAACAACTTCCGCATCAACGTCTGGATGGCGTCGCTGCAGATGGTCCAGGACCGCCCCTGGCTGGGCATCGGCCCCGGCAACACGGCCTTCAACCTGATCTACCCGCTGTACCAGCAACCGAAGTTCAACGCCCTCAGCGCCTACTCGATCCCTCTGGAGCTGGCCGTGGAGGGGGGCATCCCCGGCCTGCTGGCGGGCCTCGGCCTGTTGCAGTCCAGCCTGCGTCAGGGCTGGGCCCAGCTGAGGCGAGATCATCCCCAGGTTCTGCCGGCCCTTGGGGCGGTGGCGGCCATCCTTGGCCTCTGTGTCCAGGGCCTCACCGACACGATCTTCTTCCGCCCGGAGGTGCAGCTCACGGGCTGGCTCTGCCTCGCCACCCTGGCCACCCTGCCAGGGGCGACGGATGACTGAGCCGGTCCTGCTGGCGGGCTTCGATGCCGGCCAGACCCACACCACCTGCCGGCTGGCCCTGCGCCGCAGCGATGGCAGCCTGCAGGTGCTGGCTGAAGGCGACGGGCCCGGGGTGAGCCACCTGGCAGCGGCCGCTGGCGAGGAGCGCTTCACCGCCGCCCTGACCATCAGCCTGGAGCGGGCCCGCACCGCCGCGACCCACTCGAGCGAAGGCCTTGCCCTGACCACCTCACTCCAGGCGGCTGTGGTGGGCGCCAGCGGCATTGAACAAGGCAGCGCGGTGCAGCAGCTCGGCACGGCCCTGGCCGCCGCAGCCCTGGGCCTGCCGCTGCAGCGTGTGCTGGTGAGCGGTGATGAGCGCACTGCCCTGCACGGAGCCTTCGGCGGCAGACCCGGCATCGTGGTGATCAGCGGCACCGGCTGCATCGCCCTGGGCCGGAACGCCCAGGGTGAGGAACACCGCTGCGGCGGCTGGGGCTGGCTGCTGGATCGCTCCGGCTCTGCCTGCGACATCGGCCGCGACGCCCTGTCCCTCTCCCTGGAAATGGCCGATGGGCGTCACCCCGACACGGGCCTGCGGGCGACCCTGTGGAACGCCCTGAAACTGGATCCCGCCGACCCGCAGGCCGGCCAGCGGATCAAGGCGCTGGTGGTGACCCCGGCGTTCGGAGCCGCCGGTTTCGCACGGCTGGCGCCTTTGATCGACCGGCATGCGATGGGCGGTGACACCGACGCCGAAGCGATCCTGGCCCGCTCGGTGGCGGCACTGGTGGCCATGGTGGGCGCCAGCGCCAGGAAGCTCCAGCTGACCACCCCGGACGTCTGTGCCGTGGGGGGAGCGTTTGAGCACTTGACCCGCCTTCGGGAGCTGTTCAAAGCGCGGCTGGAGCTCGAATGGCCCAGCAGCCGCCTGCAGGCACCCCAGGGAGATGCCTGCCAGGGGGCCCTCAGCCTGGCAAGCGGTCTGTTGAGCGGCGGGCTGTGAGGCCGAGCACGCTTCAGGGAGTGGCGGCCATAGGCTCCTGGAGCTGGTTGAGATGGCTCTCCAGGCCTTGCAGGCCCTCAGCATGTTCGAGGATGTGCTCCGCTTCGGACGCAGCCTCCTGCGGGGTGAGCTTGCCCTCGGTGATGGCATGCACGATTCGAGTCGCCCTCCACACCGGCACCCCGGCGGGCCTGCTCGGGTGTCGGCCTCCGGCGGTGTCGTTCCGCTGGGCAGGCTACGTCGAGCGGGTCGATCCGCGCGACCAGGCGCCCCTGCAGGCGTGCAGCACGACGCTGCCGTGTTCGGCACGCCCATATGGGGGCATCGTCGACTTTCACCAGGGGACTCAGCTCACGTGGGGCGTCGACGCCGATCTCGACCTCGAGAACGGTCCCGTACCCGTCGTACGGGACACGATGGGTTCCGTGGTGTCGGGCATCCTCTTCCGCAAGGTGCGCACGTATCCATGGGAACCGTTCCGCATCGAGATGGAGCTCCTGCGCGATCTCGATCCGGCAACCGACTACATGATCACGCTACCGTCCGACACCCGCACGCATTGGGGCGCATCGCTCGGCGGGTTCGATCGATACGCTGCCGTTCACGACCTCGGGCCCCTGAGGCCTTCGGCCCCTCCGCGGCGGCCCCTCACGAAAACTGCACAGCCAGCTGGTGGCCCACCACCGAGAAGCTCGGCGACTTCCCACTCACCGGAGATCCGTAGAACTTCGCCGCATCGCACGCGTGCAGCTGGGTCGACGTGAGCAGCACCTGGGGCGTGGAGCTCGGCGGGTCTCCCTCCACGAACTTCACGTAGACCTGGCCCGTCGTGGGCAGGATGAGGGTGCGGCCGACGGCCACGAAGGCCTGCTTCGTGCCGACCTTGAAGGTGAGCGTGCATTCGGCGTCGTCGACGGATTCGCACGACAGGCTGCCGACCTTCACGGACGCGAGCGTGCTGCCGTCGACCTCGAGTCCGCCGCCACGGAGGATGACCGTCGCGTCATCCCCATCGGCGGAGTCCGTGAAGCGCACGGAACCCGACTGGCCACCGTGCGTGCCACCCTCGGCGACCAGGGTCGCCCGCTCCGCGCGGGCGTGGTTCTGGAACAGGGTGTAGCCGCCCGGTGCGCCCGCTTCGCGGCCGCCGTAGTTCCGGATGACGGCGTCGCCGCCGAGTGGGCCGGGTTTGCCGTCGTCCTGCTTGCGGTCGTAGTTCACGTAGGCGAAGCGCGTGTAGCCCGCCTGCGCGCCCGCGCAGCTGCCCGCGAAGTTATGGATCGTCGCGCGGGCTGCGGTGGGTTGGTAGTACGGCCAGTTGCCCGTGGTCGCGAACAGTGTGTAGCCGGCGCCGGTGCTGTTCGCGGTCTTCGTCCCGCAGTTCTCGATGACGGCCGTGCCTGCGTCGCCCGCTCCGTACTTGCCGGTGAACTCGGTGTGGCCGCCGCCGCCCGAGGGGGCGCGCTCGGCCCCGAGGTTCTTCAAGGTGGCGTTGCCCGCCGTCGCGCCGAAGCCCGCGGCCATGTAGGGCGCGTTGTTGTTGAAGCTGGTGACGCCGCCGTAGCCAGCCTGCGCGGCCGCGTTCGTGATCACCGCCTGGCCCGCCGTGGCCCGTCCGTCGAAGGCGGTGTCGCCGCCGTTGCCGTGGGCACCTGTGCCGCCGAGATTCTCGATCTGGCAGCGGTCCGCCGAGGTGTTCCCGTAGAATTGTGTGTTGCCGCCGTCGCCGACGGTGCCGCCGACGTTCGTGAAGTGGGCGAGGCCCGCCGTCGCCTCGTCGTAGAACACCACGTTGCCGAAGGTGTCCGAGTCGGGTCCGGTGCTGCCCCACACCGTGAAGGTGGCGGCGTCGGCGGTGCTGCGGTCGAGGAACCGGACCTCGGAGCCCACCGTCGAGTAGGGCCCCGGGGGTAACGCGCCGGTGCGCACCACGAAGTTCGCCGAGCCGGCGCGGGTGCGCTGGTGGAACGCGACGATGCCGCCGCTCTGCGCCTGCGGTGTAGCAGGCGCCGTCTCGTACGTGATTGTCGCGTCGCCAGCGCTGGCCTCGTTCGCGAACGCGAGCTGCACGTCGGTCGTGGCGAGGCTCGTGGCGGCGACCCGAAAGCGCTGGGACTGGCGCGAGTGGTTGATCACGCCGTCCCCCGCGAGCGTCAGCGTCGGCGTCTCGGGGGCCGCCTGATCGAACAGCAGCGTGTACGACCCGGCCGACTCGCCGAAGCGGACCTCGCTCACCTGCTGCGGATCGTCGTACGCGAACCGGACCTCACCCACGTCGCTCGCCTCAAACGTCGCCACGTCGGTCGGCAGCACGCCGCCCTCCCAACACGCAGTGTCGGTGAAGGCGCCGCAGGGCGGGCTCGCCTTCCACGTGGCCGAGACCGGCGCGGGCGCCGCGACCACGATAGGCGCGGTCGTCGGGTAGTTCGCGTCGGTCGCCCGGGCGAGCGTCGGCGTGTCGGTGCGTGGCGTCTCGAGCGTGAGCACGCCCTCGAACGTCGGCGCCGCGGCGACGCGCTCGCCGAGGCCCCAGCGCTCCTTGGGGATGCCGAACCACGACAGCACCGTCGCGGCGATCGAGGTCGCGTCGTACGGTGTCGACGGGTCGTCCGAGCGGAACACCGTGTTCGGCTCGACCAGCGGGGAGATCACGAGCGTCGGCACCCGCGTACCCGTCGTGTCGAAGCCGTAGCCGTCCACGCCGTCGTTCGGCCACGCCCGCTTCATCGGGTGGGCGGGCACGTGGTCGTACATCCCTCCGCCCTTGCTGAAGCTCACGACGAGCACCGTCTCATCCCAGCATGGGCTCGTGCGCAGCGCCTCGTAGATGTTCTGCAGGCCTTGCTCACCCGGCAGCATGTCGCCGCCCGGATGGTACGAAGTGAACATGCCGGACGGGTCGACCCACACCGGCTCGAGGAACGAGAACGCCGGCAGGTCGCCGCGCGCGGCGACCTGGAAGAAGCTCTGGATCGGCTGCACGTAACGCTGCCAACTCTTGTCGACCGAGGGCAGCTCCCCCTCGAGGAACAAGTTGTAGGTGTACGGCGCGCCCTCCCAGAGCACCGAGTAGTAGATCGCCCAGTCGAGGATCCCGTGGTTCGCGAGGACCTTCCACATCGACTGCCGGTGCGGGGTCTTCGAGAAGGAGGCGTACGCGTTGCCGCCTTCGTACGTGGACGTGAGGTTGTACGCGGAGCCCGACGCCAGCGTCGCGCGATTCGTCGTGGTGCCGCCGGCCTCGCTGCAGAACCACATGTCCGAGAGCGCGTACGCGGACGCGAGCCCGTGGAAGACCCCGAGCTGCGTCGGCGTGAAGCCGGCCATCACCTCGGCGCTCGCGTCGTTCAGCACGAACCCGCCCATGTCGGCGCGCTCGCCCGCGGCGTACGACGGGTAACCACGCGACCATTGCTGACGGATCGCGTCCGGCGTGCCGTGGAACGGGTCGACCCTCGGGCAGACGAGCGAGACCGTCGGGCCCACGCCGCCGTGCGCGACCTTGTGCTGGTGGTGCACGACGCCCGCTGCGTCGCGATTCTCATGGTGGTCACTCGCGCCCTCGAACGGAGGGCCGGCCGTCGCACCGACCCAGTGGATGCCTTCGCTCGAGTGCTCGTGCAGCCAGCCGACCACGCTGTCGAAGCTGCGCGACTCCAGCACGTAGACCACCACGTGTTTCACGCGCGTGCGCAGGAAGTCCATCGTTCCGGGCGTTGCCGCGCGCCGCGGATCGATCGGGACCTTCGAGACGACGGGCGTCAGGCACACGACGTCCTCGGGGAAGTCCTCGGGGAGCATGCGGGTCGAGCTACGGCCGAAGGGGTCGGCGGGATCGTCGTGATAGAGCACACACGACGGCTCGCCCGGCGCCCACGCGAGCAGGTCGAGGCCGACCGCGACGAGGTGTGTCTCGGGGCGCAGCGACACGGTGCCCGAGGCGAGCGGCGGGTAGCTCAGCGGATTCGGGCGCTGCGGATCGAAGCTGTAGCGGGTCCAGCAGCCGGCCTGGCGGTTCACCACGAGCACCTGGTTGCCGAAGGGGAAGAGCTCGTCGCCCGCCTCGAGCCACGGCAGCGCGTCCGCGTTCGACAGCGAGGTCGCGATCGGGTCCTGGCTCCCGCCGGGTGCGTCGACGTACGCGTCGAAGCCCCACAACCCGTACGTCATCCGGCCCGGCGTCGGCAGGAGCGAGAGCACGTAGCCCGTCACGCCGACGAGCTCGAGGTCCGTGGACTGCGGCCCGCCCGGAACCCTGGCGTAGGAGTAGCCGCCCGCGAACTTGTCCCAGTACCAGCTCCCGCTCTGCTGGATGTTGCCTGCGAGCGGGTCGTGTTGGCTCGGGTCGAACCGCAGCAGCGTGTAATCGACGTACGCGGTCTTGCCGAGCGTCACCGACGTCGGCGGCGTGTAGATGAGCACGTAGTCGCCCACCGTCGTGAGCTTCGATCCGCTCGTGAGCTTCGCCGCGTGCCCCTCGGTCACACGGCGCATCAGGTGGTGGTGGCTGTCGGGCATCCACGACCAGACTTCATACGTACCGCTGCGGGTCTGCGCGATCAGATGGGTGTGGGTCATGGCCCCTCCTCGGGGGCGATGGTATCGCCGAACGGCCATCGACCGGCCGGCGCGTGCACGGACCTCGTGGCCTCGAGCATCCGCCGGCCGTTCACGAGATGTCCAATCAATAGGTACCACCAACGAGTGGTGACGGCGGCCCCCGTGAGGTCCTGCGCGGCAGGGCGAGCAGCGCTCGCCAGAGCTCACCTGGAGGCTGGGTCTGTGCCGTGGGGGGAGCGTTTGAGCACTTGACCCGCCTTCGGGAGCTGTTCAAAGCGCGGCTGGAGCTCGAATGGCCCAGCAGCCCCCTGGCAAGCGGTCTGTTGAGCGGCGGGGTGTGAGGCCGAGCACGCTTCAGGGAGTGGCGGCCATACGCTCCTGGAGCTGGTTGAGATGGCTCTCCAGGCCTTGCAGGTCCTCAGCGTGTTCGAGGATGTGCTCCGCTTCGGCCGCAGCCTCCTGCGGGGTGAGCTTGCCCTCGGTGATGGCATGCACGATTCGGGGGGCAATCAGCCGGTGCAGATCGTTGAGGCTCATGGAGGGGATGGTTCCGCCAGTGCTGGGGAAATCCTTGTCATGGGGGGGCACGAAGGATGGTCTGTCCGTGCGTGGAGTGGCGCGGGTGAACACGCTTGCGAAGTTGGGAGCATGGTTGACGCGCTCACCAAGCCACCAGGAGGCCCGGGGAATCCCATACCACTCCAGTAGGGTCGCCATGAACGAGGTGGCATCGAACGGAGTGGAGGTGGCCGAGCGGAACACCGTTCTCGCCTCGATCCAGGGAGAGACCAGGATCGTGGGGACACGCACACCGAAGCGATCGAATCGATAGCCATCGATTGACTCAGTGGGCCACGGATTCTCAGCCTGCGGCGGTGGCACGTGGTCGTAGATACCACCATGCTCATCGAATGTGATCACGAACAAGGTGTCGTTCCAGGCCGGGCTTGTCCTGAGAGCCTCGAAGACCTTGTTGAGGAAGCGCTCGCCAGGCACGACATCAGGTCCTGGGTGATAGGACGTGGTGCCATCCGCGCCCACCCACACGGGCTCAAGTAAAGAGAAGGATGGCAGGGTGCCCGCCGCCGCCGCCTCGAAGAACGTGTCGATGGAGCCCACGTGAGCGGAGGGATCTGCATCTACAGAAGGGATCTGGCCTTTGAGGTAGAGCTGATAGGTATGGACATAGTCCATCCAGGTGATCGAGTTGTAGATCTTCCAGTCCGTAAATCCGTTGACCCAGAGCACCTTCCAGATCGACTGCCGATGGGGGCAGTCGGGCCAGTTGGCATACTGCGCTCCATTCTGGAAGTTATTGAGCTGACCTAGGAGGCTGTTGCGCATAGAACGCGCCGCGAGTTCTCCACAGACGGCCACGCATCTGCCCAAAAGCTAGTGACAGCAATGGCTTTGGGCGAGATCATGGGCCATGAGCAAGCCCAAGACCTTCCGCCCCTGGCTGCCTGAGCAG
>CALRVC020000042.1:0-17108 GCA_943371515.1 Synechococcus sp. UW140
AAAGAACGGGAGTTGGCGATGCTCTGCAGCTGCTGAACTTCGTCCTCCGTGAGGACCAGCGGCGGCATCGGACGGCCGACAGCCATGGAAAGACTCCCTCGGGAGAAGCTCCACATTCTATCAGTTATATGCAGGACCGTACACTAGGCGATCAGTTCTTTGACGCTTGAGAAGCTGCCCCTCCTGATCGCCCGCTGCGTGATTAGGGCAAACCACCGCCCCACCTGGTTGAGCCAGGATGAATAGGTGGGTGTGTAGTGGATATGAAATCGGGGGCGCTGCGCCAACCTGGCTCTGACTTTTGCGTGGTTATGGGTACAGTAATTATTGACAATCAGGTGAATGTCCAACTCGGAGGGATCTGATTCCTCGATACGGCGCAAAAAGCCGAAGAACTCCTGATGCCGGTGGCGTTGCTTGCATTGGGTGATCTCCTCGCCAGTTGCCACATCCAAAGCGGCAAACAGGGTAGTCGTGCCATGGCGAACGTAGTCGTGTGTGACGCCCTCAGCGTAACCAAGACCCATGGGCAGAAGGGGCTGGGTTCTATTGAGAGCCTGGATCTGGGTCTTCTCATCGACGCCTAGAACCAGGGCATTATCTGGGGGATTGAGGTAAAGACCGACGATGTCGCGGACCTTCTCCACAAAGAAAGGATCCGTAGAGATTCTGAACGTTTTCTGCCGGTGCGGCTGCAGAGAAACGGTCTTCAGCCAGCGGTGGCCCGTGCTTTTAAGATCCCTGTTGCTGCAGCCAAGGAGAGTGCACTCCATTGCATGGAACCGTCTGTGGGTTTGGTCTGTAGAGCCCGGTTGATCACTTCGGCGACTTTCTCGTCCTCATAGGTGCGAGGACGCCTAGGCGCAGTTCGTCATGAAGGCCCTCGATGCCCAGATTGATGTAACGCTGCCGGCATTTGCCCACCGTGTTGCTCCTGATGCCCATTCGCTCGGCCACTTCTTTATTCATTGTCCCGGCTCCGCAGGCCAGAATGTTCTGGGCTCTTTGCACCAGAGAGTGTGGAAGTGACCTGGATTTTGAGATGCTCTGGAGCTGCTTGATCTCCTCATCGCTGAGGACAAGAGGAGCAATGGGACGACCAACAGACATGGAGCGACTCCAGGAAGGAGACACTGCCAATAGTAGCGCTTACTTAGGGGACTTTACACTAACCCATGACTCCCCACCAACGCCTAGAAGGATGGCGGGCGCGAGCGATATCCACCTGCCTGTTAAATCACAGCCCTACCATGCGGATGTTCTCCACCAGGCGCACTTCAGCCTGCTGAATAAACATTGCCAGCAATTCCCAGACATGACTGATTTGATAATGACAGAAGTGACTCCAAGCACCTATCTCAAAGTTTCGATCGAGGCCTGCTAGCAGACGACCTATACAGCGTGATCCATCTGCCTATCTCTACAACATTCTGGAGGAAGCTGGCACCATTGAGATAGCCACAGGCAGACTCAATAGCGAGACCGATGGTCAAAGCCGCCTGATTCGCTCCGCAGTGGAGCGAGAATTCATCATCATTGGAGACGCGCAAATGGATGACCCGCAGGAGGGTACCAGCTCTGTTCACTTTCATTCCAGAGGCCAGGCATATCATCGACACTCGGAAACTTCTCACGCATGAATATCTGAAGGTGAGTGATCGTCTTGCCTGGGGTGCAATCGAATTCGATCTGCCCGTTCTCACGGATCATTACCTTTACTGGCTGCAAGAGCTCAACCCGGCCTGACGACGCATCGCCCAGATGAGGTGGATGTGCACTCCGGGGAATAAGGGGGGCTGAGGAGTGCAAGGATCCGGACCGGTTCCGGGCGTTCATTGACGCTGTTCACTGCCCGCGGGGCGCTGCTTGATCACGATGAATCCCGACCGCTCCTCGATCAAGGCGCTGCATGTGGGAGCCCTCTGGCGCACCACCTCCTCGGCGATGCGCTCCAGAATCTCCTGCCGCCGCCCGGCCGCCCATGGATGGCGGGCGTTCCATTCGCCTGTCTCGCCGATCCAGATGGACGCAACGGTGTCGCCTCCGCAGAATTCCCAGTGCAAGGTGATGTTGTCTGCCCCTTCGTGATAAACGACAGACCCGCTTCGTCCGTTCTCGCGGATCTCCACTTGCCAGGCTCCGGGTTGCTCCTTGGTCACCGGCTGGCCGGCACGTGGAGGCGGTGGCTGTCGATCACCGCGGTGCCGTGAACTGGAAAGAGCACCACGATCAGACGCTCGGCAAGGACAGCGATCACTCCAGAACCTTGAAATAGGGCTGGGGCATGGCACGCCACTCTCCGGCTGTGCGCCGCAGCAGAAAGGGGAGTTCCACAACTCCGAAGCGACCCAGCAGCAGAAGCCTGTCAGGGTCTGAGCTCCCCTCCGCCACCTCGCCGTCAGGCAGGGCCGCGAACTCACCTGGCTGCAGCGAGACCAGCGGCATCTCCATCGCCAGTGCCATCAGGTGGCCCGAGGGTTCAGGACTGGAGGGCGCCCCCAGAAAAAGCAGCTCCTCGCCGCCGCCGGAGACGATCAGGGATTGGGCGGCTATGGGGTCCAGAGCCAGCAGGGCGAGGAGCAGCCGGCGTGCGACCGCTTGCGGCGATCCTGAAGGCTCAAGCTCCGGGGGCGAGGTGCTGTCCACGTCGGGCCTGCCCTCAAGCCCCCAGCGCAGGTCCACCTTCCAGCCGTCATCCCTACGGATCAGCCGCACGATCGACACGTTTCCGCCCAGGAAATACAGTCGGTAGAGCCCCACCGCGCCGGTCGGCAGCCGTGAGGCTTCCTGCTCCGCCAGGGGCCGACCGCGGAACTCGAACGGGCGGATCGGTTCGATCACAAGGTTTTCGGGGTCGTCCTCCAGCCGGCGCAGCAGCTCCTCGTTCCGCTCTGCACCGGCAAGGCGCCGCTCGCCGAGCGGATCTCCTGTGGTGTGGGCGGCGTAGGCAGCACCATCGGCGCCAAGCACGGCCCTCACGTAGCTGCGAATGCTCTGCTCGGGCAAGGCAGCAGCCGCCAGCTCAGCCTGGGCAGGCATCTGGAGGAGCAGAGCTGCAGCAAGGGCGAGCCAGCGGCGTGATTGGAGCATGGCGAAGCGATGACGGAACACTGGGCCCTCTTCACAATGCAGGGCGACCTTCGAGGAGGTGATCGAAGCGGGGCGGTGCGCTGAAGATTCACGCCCACAGCATCGGGGCGATGCTGTGGCGGTCGGGGAACGTGCTGGAGCTGCGCTTCACGCCGAGCGATGGTCAATCACACTTTACCGAAGCTATTTCGGCTGGAGAACGATCAGCGACAGCGATCAGCGGGCTATGGCCATGACCCTCGTTCAACAGGCAGCGGCGTTCGGTGCTGATGTCGAGGGATTCTTCAGCAGCCTCAGCCCACCATCAGCCAGCCCCGGCTAGAGAGGCAATAGCATTGCAAGTTGCTCATATCCCAGACGAAGGACGGCGCATTCGCGAAGATTCCGAGGAGATTGTCATGAACATGAAGCTTGCAGCCGATGGATTCAATAATAATGCACTTGCCACTTGAATCCACAACGATGTTGTGAACGGGTGGGTTGAAACCCCAGGCTGGAATGGCAACGTTCTCCAGCAGCTTGGCGCACGTCGAGGCGATTCCTGCTGCCGGTCACTCGTTCGGCTACCCGATCAACCAGGGCCATACTTGCGTGCGAACGAATACAGGCGTGCAGGAGATGGCCATGGTGATTCGACAGTTGCTGCTGGCTGCACGAGCGAGTGAAAATCCTCGCTGGCTCGCCCGATCTGCGAGGCGCATTCTTGGCGCCGTGCTCGCTGCCTGCCTGAGCGGAGCGGCCCCCGTTCCGGCCATGAACACCAGCGACGGGCGGGCGGCGGATCCGGCCCAGGCTGCCGGCATCCTGCGGATCGTTCGCAACCGCATGGCCGAAGACCACCTGAGGGCGGTGATCGTGCGCGTCACGATCGACGGCAGGGAGGTCGTCACCGAAGCGATGGGCGAGTCGATGACGGGCGTGCCCGCCACGGAGGACATGCACGTCCGCAACGGTGCGATCGCCATTTCCTACGTGGCGACGCTGCTGCTGCAACTGGTCGACGAGAACAGGGTGAGCCTCGATGACAAGCTCGCGACCTGGCTGCCGGAGATCCCGAATGCGGAGCAGGTCACGCTCGGCCAGCTCGCCCAGATGACCTCCGGCTACCGCGACTACGCGATCGGTAACGACGCGTTCAACCTGGCTCAGCTCGAGAACCCGTTCCGTCAGTTTGCGGTGCAGGATCTGCTCTCCTACGCGAACCTTCAGACGCTCTGGTACGAGCCCGGCACGAGCTGGAATTACGCGCACACGAACTACGTTCTCCTCGGTCTGGCGCTGGAGAGAATCACGGGCAAGACCATGCCCGTGCTGATGCAGGAGCGGATCTTCGGACCCCTGAACATCCGCAACACGCGGGACCCCGGCGGCACGCCCGTGATCGCGCCGCCGGTGCTGCACGCCTTCTCGTCGGAACGGCGTCAGACCCTCGGCATCGCCGCAGGGACTCGCTTCTACGAGGAGTCGACCTACTGGAATCCGTCGTGGACGCTCACCCGTGGGGCAGTCCAATACACCACCATCCACGACATGGCGACGTCTGCCGAGGCGATCGGGACGGGACGGCTGTTGTCGCCGGAGACCCACAGGTTGCAGATCGCCCCGAAGCTTCGGGGCTTCGGCAAGCCGATCGAGGGCTGTGGTGAGACCTGCTTCACCCTCAACGACTTCTACACCTATGGGATCGGGATCGTCCTCTCGGGCCCCTGGCTGCTGCAGAACCCGTTGTTCTCCGGGCAGGCCGGGGTGATGGCCTACCTGCCGTCACGCAAGATCGCGATTGCGGTGGCGGTGACCTTCGACGAAGAGGCCTTCGATCCGAGCGGTGCGTACGAGAATTCGGCTGATGAAATCTTCCGCGAGATCGGCGCATACCTGGCGCCGGATGAGCCTCCGCCCGTGAAGCCTCAATCCAACGCCAACTGAGCCGGCCAGAGGGGGAACAGCGACGGGCGACAGGCTCCTTGAGGCCCTGTGGTGAATTTAGTGTGCCCCCCATTGATCGACCCGCCACCGCCCAGTGCCTGCCTCCCTGCCCAGTCAGACCAGCGTGCTCGTGGTGGGAGCGGGCCCCACGGGCCTGCTGCTGGCGGGTGAGCTGCAGCGCCGCGGCGTGCCCACCCTGCTGATCGACGCCCGGGCCGAGGCCCTGCACTGGGACCGGGCCACGGTGATCCACCCACTCTCGCTGGAGATCTTCGAGGCGCTGGGGCTGGCGGATCGGTTTCTCGAGGCCGGCTGCCGGCAGCGGAGGATCCTGATCCACGCCGACGGCCGCCGACTGGGGGAACTGGATCTGGCCGTCTGCGGCAGCCGCTACGGCTTCAACATCGGCCTCTCCGAAGAGGTGACCGAAGCGATCCTCACGGATCATCTCGAGAGCGCGGGGGGCACAGTGCACCGCGCCTGCCGGCTGGTGGCTCTCCAGCCCAACGGCGACGACGTGACCGCCATGGTGACCTGCGGCGAGCGGGAACAATCCGTGCAGACCCGCTGGGTGGTGGGCTGCGACGGCCTGCGCAGCACCACCCGCGAACTGAGCGGCATCCGCTTCGATGGCCATGCCATCACCCGCCCCTGGGCCGTGTTCGATGCGGCGGTGGAGGGCTGGGCCGACAGCCATGAGGTGAACGCGGCCTTCCTCGACGCGTCGCCCCTGATCCTCACGTCCCTGCCCGAGCACCGCTGGCGTGTGTACCTGCGGCCCGCAGGCGAGCAGGGCGATCTGGTGGCGGAGGCCTCCGCCGTGCTGCGGCGCTACCTGCCTGCGGCCCGCTTCAGCGCCGTGGAGAATCCCAGCCGCTTCCACTGCCACAGCCGGGTGGCCAGCGCCTTCCGGGCCGGGCCGGTGTTCGTGGCCGGCGATGCCGCCCACGTGTGTTCTCCCGCCGAGGGGCACGGCATGAACTGCGGGCTGCATGATGCCGCCAACCTGGCCTGGAAGCTGGCCCTGGTGCACCACGGCGCCGCAGCCCCCGCCCTGCTGGACAGCTACGAACAGGAGCGGCGTCCGGTGGCGCAGCAGATCTGCCGCTCCGGCGATGCCACCGAGCAGGCCCACGCTCTGCAGGAGAGCGGAGAGCGTGCCGCCCGCGACCGGGCGATCGCCGCCATGCTGGCCAATCCGGTGGCCCGCCAGCAGGAGGTGGTGGCGGAAACGGAGATGAACGTGAGCTACGCCGGCTCGGCGATCAGCGGCGGCAGCGGCGGCCACCCCCTCGCTGCCGGGCAGCGGCTGCCCACCACGATCGCGCTGCCGCACGGGGCCGGCGCGACCCTGCTGCACCAGCTCACCCACCGGCGCGGCCACACGCTGCTGCTGCTGGCCGACCCGCAGGCACCGTCAGAGGCACTCGCCACCCTGCAGGCAGAGCTGGAGGCCGACAGGGCCGCCGACAAGGTTCCACCGGCGCTGGTGGAGGCCGTGGTGTCCCTGCGGCTGGAGCAGGCGCCGAGCCTGGGCCTGGGACCCCTCACCCTGCTGGCCGTGCGGCCGGACGGCTTCATCGCCCTGCGAGCCGACGCCGACCACCGCAGCGCGGCGCGGCGTTATGCCTCGGTGGTGCTGGGCCACCGCCGTGACGGCGGCCGTCTGAACCCTGCCTAAACTGAAATCCAGTGTTTGCGCCTCCGCAGGGCCATGCTCACCCTGCCCCGCCAACTCAGCGACGCGCTGCGGCTCACGCCGGCCCAGTTCGCCGATCTCTGTGCGGCGAAACCGGACGGCGCAACAACCAGCTGGCTGTTCAGCTGGGTCTGTGGGCCCGCCACCAGCCGGGCTGGTGCGTGTTCGACAGCTCCACCGGTTTCCTGCTGCCGGATGGCTCCGTGTTGAGTCCGGATGCCAGCGGCGAACCGCAGCGGCTGGAGGGGCTGGCCCTGCTGGAAGGGGAGCCGGAGCTACCGGGGCTGAGGCTGGATCTGGCCTTTGCTCAGGTGGGCGATCTCACCCTGGAGGCCTGGCCGCCACGCCGCCGGAATCTCCAGCGCGAACGCACCCTCAACCGGCGTGACACCTGCAAGGTCGCCGCTGATGGCGACAGCCTAGCCAGGATGATGACCTCAGCGTCAGGGCCAGGCCCAGGCCGCGCAAAACCCCAGAGACCCGTGCCGACGACAGCGCCGATCACAACCACGTTCGCGGAGTTTGCCCAGCGGGCCGACTATTCGCTGCTGGATTCACTCAATCCGGATCCTCAGGCAAGTGGCGATGGCCGCGATCACAAGCCCCGCCAGGTGTTCTCCGGTCACTACGTGCCGGTGACGCCCACGCCGCTGCCGGCGCCGGAGGTTGTGGCTCACAGCAGAACCCTCTTCAACGAACTGGGCCTGAGCGATGCGCTGGCCCACGACGACCAGTTCCGCCGTCTGTTGTCCGGCGACATCAGCGTGGCGCTCGAGCCGATGCGACCGTTTGGTTGGGCGACCGGTTATGCCCTCTCGATCTACGGCACTGAATACAACCAACAGTGCCCGTTCGGAACCGGCAACGGCTACGGCGATGGCCGGGCCATTTCCGTGTTCGAAGGCGTCTTCAACGGCCGGCGTTGGGAAATGCAACTGAAAGGTGGTGGCCCCACGCCCTACTGCCGTGGCGCCGATGGACGAGCCGTGCTCCGCTCCAGCGTGCGCGAGTTTCTGGCGCAGGAGTTCATGCACGCCCTGGGGGTTCCCACCTCACGCTCCCTGACGCTCTATGTGTCCCGATCGGAAACCGTGCGCCGGCCCTGGTACTCCCCGAACTCCCGCTCGTTCGATCCCGACATCCTGGTGGACAACCCGGCGGCGATCACCACACGCGTGGCCCCATCCTTTCTGCGTGTCGGCCAGCTGGAGCTGTTCGCCCGTCGCGCCCGCAGCCAGGCCCATCCGGAGGCACTGAACGAGCTGCGGATGATCGTGGCGCACCTGATCGAGCGGAACTACCGGCAGGAGATTGATCCGGCTCTGGAGTTCAGCGATCAGGTGGTGGAGCTGGCGGAATTGTTTCGCACACGGCTCACCTCACTGGTGGCCCACTGGATGCGCGTCGGCTACTGCCAGGGCAATTTCAACAGCGACAACTGCGCCGCGGGTGGCTACACCCTCGACTACGGCCCCTTCGGATTCTGCGAACTGTTCGATCCCCGATTCCAGCCCTGGACCGGAGGCGGCGAGCATTTCTGCTTCTTCAACCAACCGGTGGCTGCCGAAGCCAACTACCAGATGTTCTGGGCAGCCATCCGGCTGCTGCTCGAGGACAACGCGGAGGCCCTGGCGCGGCTGGATCAGATCCGCGACGACTTCGCCGAGGCGATGCAGCAGGAGATCGAGGCCATGTGGGCCAGAAAACTCGGCCTGATCACCTATAACGCCGAGCTGGTGAACGAGCTGCTGCAGCTGATGGTGCTCTCCAAGGTGGATTACACGATCTTCTTCCGCAGGCTCTCTGCCATTCCGGAGCAACTCTCAGCCCTGAAGGAGAGCTTCTACCTGCCGAGTTCGGAAGAACTCGATGCGCAATGGACGCACTGGCTGCAGCGCTGGCGTGATCAGATCACGGCCAACGGCGACCTAAGCGAGACATCCGCAGCGATGAAACGCATCAACCCCAGGATCACCTGGCGCGAATGGCTGATCGCCCCGGCCTATGAACAGGCGGCACAAGGGGATACCAGTCTGATCCATGAGCTGCAGGAGGTGTTCAGCCATCCCTACGACGAGCTGTCTCCGGAGCTGGCGGCGACCTACGACCGTCTGAAGCCCAGGGAATTCTTCAACGCCGGAGGGGTGTCCCACTACAGCTGTTCATCCTGAGCCAACCCCCAGGTCTCCGACCTGTCTCAAGCATCGAGCAACAACAGGGCCTCGCGGCCACCGGCAACCCCCTCGCAGCTGAGGCGGCGATCGAAGCTCACCAGCCGGCCGCCGCGGTGCACCGCCAGCGCCAGCAGGTAGGTGTCGGTGAGCTGGGTGGCCTCCAGCAGTCGCGATGCATCCACAAGGCTCTGGTTGAGCAGGCTGAGCGAATCCGGCCAGAACTGATGCTGCGGATGGCGGATCAGCTCCGCTACCAGAGGGGCCACCACCGCTGGTGGCCCCGGACTGTTGGGATAGCGCGGCTGGCCGAGGATGCGCAGCACGGCGTTCTGTGTGAGCGGGCAGGTGGCCCAGCCATGCGCCTGAGCTGCCGCAAACCAGCCATGGGCTGGTTCGTGGTGCACGTGGCGCCGATCCAGCAAGGCGATCAGCACGTTCACATCCAGCAGAGCCACACTCACGCCAGCTCATCGCGCAGGTTGTTCACGAGCTCCAGATCCACCGGTGCTCCCTTCTCCTTCCAGGGCAGCAGGGGCAGGCCGTTGCGATGGTCGGACCTCTGGTTTTCGGAGCTGGAGCCTGGCGCCGGTGCTACCAGGGCCTGGCGCGCCAGCTCACTGATCACGGCACCCAGGCTGGTGCGCCGTTGCCGTGCCAGCACCCGCGCCGCCGCCAGCACGTCGTCGTCGAGCTGCAGGGTGGTGCGCATCTGATGTGTTCACATCAAGCATCAACCATAGGGACGCCCAACTTCTCTGCGGTGGTCGTTCGCCTACCGCGAGGGGGGGAGGGGGAGATGAGGGCCTCGCTCTGGCGCGGTGATGAACTGCAGGACGTTCTCGGTGCGGCTGCGTGGACGTGCACGCGCAGGTTCAGGCTGGGCGAGGAAAGGCGTCATAGGACATCGATGAACGTTTCCGCGTCGACTCCTGCCTGGCGAAGCACGCTTCCAAGTGTCCCCACCGCCAGATCACGCCGATGGACAGGTACCACGCATGTGACGCGGGACAGTGGTCAGCAGCCGGGGCGCCAGAGCAGGTTGCGGACATTCCTCCAGGTAGAGCTCGGTGGCTTCGCGCAGGTTGGCCAGGGCTTCCTCGATGGTGTCGCCTTGGCTCGCGGTGCCGACCTCCGGGCACTTCGCCACGTAGACCTCATCTTCCCGGTACAGGATCGCCGTGAGGCGCTGGGGGGTGGCGGTCGTCATGGTCGCCTGGGTTGTCTGGCAACCAGTCTGGCGGGTCTCAAACCGGCAACGCCACATTGAGGGGCGCCGCGGATCCCGCAGAAGGCGGCATGAGAGCGCAGGCCTGGTCTAGACTCGATATCGATCAACTGTGGGGTGTCATGCGCGCCAAGTTGTTCCGCAACGGCCGCAGCCAGGCGGTGCGGCTGCCGGCCGAGTTCCGCTTTGAGGGTACAGAGGTGGAGGTGCATCGCGATCCCGAGAGTGGCGCTGTGGTGCTCACACCGGTGCGGCCATCGGCCCGCGCCTTGCTGGATCAAAGGGATGACCTGCTGCAGGAGCCTGGGTTCCAGGCCGAGCTGGAAGCGTTTTTCGAGGGGTTGCGCGACACGCGCCCTGCGGAACCGGTGGAGTTCCTCTGATGGCTGCGGCAAAGGGGAGGCTGATGCTCGACACCAACGCCGTGAACGCCTTTCTGAAAGGCCTGTCGCCGTGCCTGGATACCTGGGTGTGTGAGCAACGCTGTTGCCTGTCGTCGATCGTGGTGGCGGAGGTCCGTTACGGCCTGGAGAAGCTGCCGCCAACGTCGCGGTTGCAGGCGCTGGTGGAGAACACCCTCAAGACCCTGGAGATCCTGCCCTGGTCGGAAGCCTGCGCCAGGGTGTATGGCCGGCTGCGGGCCGATCTCGAACGCAACGGGAAGCCGTTGGCGGCGATGGATCTGCTGATCGCCAGCCATGCCCTCAGCGAAGGTTGCGCCCTGGTGACGGCGGATCAGGCCTTTGCCCATGTGGCCGATCTGCACCTGGAGGCCTGGTAATGGCCAGCAGGCAGGGGTTGGCCAGGTGCCTTCCTACTTGGCGTTCTGCCCCCCTCAAACCGCCAACGCCAGAGATGGCGAGGAACAGCCAGGCAGCCAGGCCGCCGGGATCTCCCGCTCCAGCCGCCACCACCGAGAGGCCCCCGCCATTGGCCGCTCCCCCTCGTGACTCTCGTAGCGCGCAAACCCCAGGCAAACGAAAGGCACGGTGACCGTGCCCTGCCGGCTCTGCTCTGGCTCTCCCAGTGGAACAGGGAGGGGCCGAAGGGCCAGGTCGTGGTAGCGGGTGGAGGGGGAGAAGAGGGCTTCGCTTTTGCGCAGGGTGATGAACAGCAGGTCGGTGGCGCTGGGCTGGTGCCTGAGCACGACTTCGTGGTGGATCCAGAGGGTGCAAGCGGTGATCGCATCGCTCAAGCAGCGCTCTCTGGCTGGCCGGGGCCCGGTAGCGATTGGAGCCCCATCCCGCCGATTCCGGCTAGGGTTGAGATGCTGTGGTTATGAACGGTCATGACCACCATCGAGATCACCCTCCCCGATGCTCTTGCGGAAGAGGCACAGGGAGCCGGTCTTCTTTCTCCCGAGGCCATCGCGGATCTGCTACGCAGCACATTGACGTCCGACCGCTTGGCACGCCTCCAGCAAGTGCGTGAACTGCTCACGGCTCGCCCAGAGGAGGCGATGACTCGGCAGGAGATCAACGCGGAGATCATGGCCTACCGCCAGGAACAACGGATTGCGGCTGGTTCTTGAGTCCGATACGTCTCCTTCAGGCCAGATCTGCCAGGTTTATCATGAAATCGAGGCTCATCTTGCGCCGAGGCTGGCGAGGATCTTCCGGGCCAAGGGTTCCTTGATTTCATTGTGCCTTGGCACCGCTTCCTTCATCCCGGTAGCTGGATTGATCCAGATGGAATGTGAAGCCCCTTCCCTCTTGAGGATGCATCCAGCCATACGCAGTCGCCGTTCCAAATCACGGCGCTTCATCCGATCTTCAGGGGCATGCGCACGGCATCAGGCGGCAGGCCACGACTGATATCCGCCTCACGATCTTCCAGCAGAAGCTCAATGGCTGCATGGAGATCCTCTGTTGCTTCCTCAATCGATTCTCCCTGACCATTGGCACCGGGAATCTCCAGGCAGATCGCCCAGAAGCCACCTTCCGGTGCAGGCTCAATCACAGCTGTCAGTTCTCCCTTCATCAAGCTCAACCCTGTTACACGTTGAAGTCAGTTTAGGCCCAGAGAAGTTTTCCGCGGCCATGAGGTTGCTCATGTGCCTCATTCCCTCCCCGCCGTGCACCGCCCCCCTCCCTCAAACCGCCAACGCCAGAGATGGCGAGGAACAGCCAGGCAGGTAGGCCGCCGGGATCTCCCGCTCCAGCCGCCAGCGAACCGCCATGGGTCGCTCGCCCTCATGACTCTCGTAGCGCGCAAACCCCAGGCAAACGAAAGGCTCGGTGACCGTGCCCTGCCGGCTCTGCTCTGGCTCTCCCAGTGGAACAGGGAGGGGCCGAAGGCCAGGTCGCGGGTGCGGGTGGAGGGGGAGAAGAGGGCTTCGCTTTTCGCAGGGTGATGAACAGCAGGTCGGTGGCGCTCGGCTCGTGCCAGAGCACGCCTTTGAGGTGGATCCAGGGGGCGTCGGCTGTGAGGAGGCCAATGGCTTTCGAATTTACTTTCCACCGCTGATTGGATCAGCTCATTGTCAAGGCAGTGATCAAGCGTGCAGTTCTCGATGAAGCGTTCAATCGCTTCGATGGCCTCAAAGGCGTCAAGCAGGCGTTTCAGCGCCTCCCTTCGCATTTCAGAGTTCCAGGAGAAGCCGGCGTGACGCGTCCACGTCTTTACGGAAATAGGGATTTTGGATCATGGATTCCGTCAACAGATCCACCGGACGGCCAAAGAGATCTTCCAATTCATCGGCGAAGGAACAGAAGCGCCGGGCGTAGCCCGGTTCCCGTTGGTCCGTCATCTGCACGATGAAGTCCAGGTCACTGCTGTCAGGGTCAAAGAGGCCCTTCGCCGCCGAGCCGAACACTTCCAGTCGATCCACGCCGTATTGGTTGCACAGGTGCCTGAGCGGCTCCAGCCGATCGGCCAGCAAGGGCAGCAGCGGGGCAACAGTGTCCATGGGGTCAGGCTAATGGAGCCCGGGTTTCCCTCCCGCCGCCAGCTCCAGAGGAGATGCCGCCGAGGCGGCCATCAAGCGTGCGGGATCAAAGAACCCTGAGGAACGCACTGACTTCGACCTGAGCCTGGCGAAGAAGACCTGCGAGGGTGCCTAGTTTCACCGGTCGATGCAGGGGTACCACTCTGCCTAACAGCGCGGAACCCCAGCCGCTCGAGTGCCCGGATGATCTCCCGACCGGAAAGGCTCGGGAGTTTAGGCATGGGCAGTAAGGCTGAACATGGTCACCAGTGGGTGACCCTTCAGACCGGCTGGGAATTCTTCCAGATACAAGGAAGTGGCCTCGCGCAGGTTTGCCAGCGCTTCATCAATGGTCTCGCCCTGGCTTGCGGTGCCGGTTTCGGGGTTGTAGGCCACATAGCCGCCTTCTTCGGCTGGGCTGAGCACGGCTGTGAGTTCCATGGGCCCTCGGCTTTCACCCCATCCTGACAGGGGTAGCAGCGGTCGGCAGATCCCGAAACCCCCAACCCCTCTCAAACCGCCAACGCCATCACCGGAACGAACGCCGCCGGAATCGCCTTGTGCGGCCGCCAGCGAACAGCGCCCGAGGCTGCGGCATTCCGCCAGCAACTGGGGCCGCCGACTGGGCAGCGACTCGCGCAGGTTGGCCAGCACCCGCTCGCTGGTCACACGACCAAGCTGCAGCCTGCAGACAGCGAGGTGAAGGCACTGACTGCGGCGGTGCTGGTGGTGCCCTTGGGTGGAGATGCCGGCTAGCCTCAAACCCATTCATGGTTGGGGCGCACCCGTGACCACCATCGAGATCAATCTTCCTGATGCGCTGGCGGCGGAGGCCAGCGGAGCCGGTCTGCTGGCGTCCGAGGCGATCGAGCGCCTGCTGCGGGACAAGCTGGCCGCTGACCGACTCTCTCGCTTTGTAGAAGCCAGGGCTGCTCTTGCCACCAAGCCACCAGAGGCCATGACACGGGAGGAGATCAACCAGCAGATCAGCGCGTACCGCAAGGGTCAGCGGCTTGCGGCTGGTTCTTGATACCAACACGGCCATCTCCGGCCTGATCTGGCAGGGAGTTCCCGGGCAGCTCATCGATGCAGTCGTCTTGGGGCGGGTTCAGTTGATCAGCACCGTTCCTATGCTCGCCGAGTTGGAAGGTGTGCTGCAGCGCACGAAGTTCAGGGAACCGATCCAGCGTCTTGGCGTGGCGGTTGCCGATCTGTTTGATGGCTATGCCGCTCTGGTGGAGCGCGTGGAACCTGCTGATCTGGGAGGCCCCGTCAGCCGGGATCCGGACGACGATCAGGTCTTGGCTGCGGCCATCGCCGGACACGCTGATCTGATCGTCTCCGGCGATGACGACCTGCTGGTCTTGGGCAGCCATCAGGGGATTGCGATTGTCGTTGCCCACGATGCGATGAGGATTCTTCGGGAATCAGGGGGATCTACGGGACGTTGAGCCGCAGGGCTCTCCCCCCTCACACCGCCAACGCCAGTTCCGGCACGAACGCCGCAGGAATCGCCCGGTGCAACCGCCAACGAATCGCCATTGGCCGCTCGCCCTCGTGGCTCACGTAATCCGCGAACCCCAGGCACAGGAACGGCATCGTCACCCCGCCGCGCTTGTTCTCCTCCCTCACAAAGAGCATCACCCGGCTGCCGCGCTCTCGGTGGTGGATGTATCTCTGCCCGGTGGCGGACGCTTCCCGAGTGAGGCTCTGGCTCTCCCAGTGGAACTCATGCGGGGAGATGGCGTAGTCGTTGTAGCGGGTGGTGGGGGAGAACAGGCGCTCGGATTTCTTGAGGGTAATGAAGAACACGTCGCACTGGGTGGCCTCATCAAAAAACACCCCCTCGCGGCCGGGGAAGGTGCGGGCGTCGTTGAGCAGGCCAAAGGCGGCGAACACCTCGGCGCGGGAGTAGCGGCCATGGAGTTTGAGGGGGACGAGGGGCGCATCGCTTCGGCCCCAGTCGAGCGACGCCACCAGGTGGTCGGTGCGCTCCAGCAGCAGCGCGAACAGCTCCACCAGCTCGGCGCGGAGGTCGGCGGCAGCCCAGAGCCGGACGAGGGCCTCGGCCAGGGGCAGGTGGTGCTGGCCGCTGCCCCAGAGCTGGGCCATCAGCATGCGCCAGCTGCGTTCCGTCTCCGGATCGAAGCCCGCCGGATGGGGCGGCAGGGGCCTCCGCAGTTGATCCGCCAGCCAGCGCAACCGCTCCGGGTCGTCCAGGTGAAGCAGGCCGCCGGCGATCCCCCGCCCCAGCCGCTTTTCATCGTCGCTGGGCTCCTCTGAGGCCGCCCCGGCCACCCACCCCAGCTCCCGCTGCAACAACGCCCACGACCCCGCCACCTTGTAAAACTCCTCCAGCTCCATCCCGAGCCCCTCCAGCAAGGCCGCCAGCGAACAGCGCCCGAGGCGGCGGGCTTCGGCGAGCAGCTGGGGCCGCCGGCTGGGCAGCGACTCGCGCAAATTTGAAAGCACCCGCTCGCTCGACACCCGATCGAGCTGCAGGCTGCAGCCGGCCGGCAGGAAGGGAAACCCGTCTTTGATCTGCTGCTCCAGCTGGTCGCGCGTGCCGCCGAGCAGGGCGCGGTAGCGCAGATCGAAGCGGAAGCTCCGGTGGGCCTGGCCGATGAAATCCAGCACCGTGAGGCAGCTCTTGCCCCGGCAGAGGCGCAAGCCCCGGCCGAGCTGCTGCAGGAACACGATCGCGCTCTCGGTGGGCCGCAGGAACAGCACCGTGTCGATCTCGGGGATGTCGAGACCTTCGTTGAATAGATCCACGGCGAACAGGATCTGCAGCTCGCCGGATCGCAGGCGGCGGATCTGCTCGGCGCGCTGCTCGCGGGGGCTGGAGGCATCCAGGGCAGCGGCGCGCAGGCCGGCCGCCACGAACTTGCGGGCCATCCAATGGGCGTGCTCCACGCTCACGCAGAAGCCCAGGGCCCGCATCGTCTCCAGGTTGGTGACTTTGTCTGCCAGTTCGCGCAGGATCAAGCGCAGGCGGGTGTCGTCGGCGGTGTAGAGGTTGGAGAGGGCTTCGCTGGCGTAGCCGTTGCGGCGCCACTCGATCTGCGAGAGGTCGGTGCCGTCGTGGAGGCCGAAGTAGTGGAACGGGCACAACAGGCCCTGCTCCAAGGCGCTCCAGAGGCGCAGCTCGGCGGCGATGCGGCCATCGAACCAATGGAGGATGTCCTCGCCGCCGGTGCGCTCGGGGGTGGCGGTGAGGCCCAGCAGCAGGACGGGCGCCAGGTGGCGCAGCCAGCGCTCGTAGCTGGCGGAGGCGGCGTGGTGGAACTCATCGACGATCACCACGTCGAACGTGTCCGGCGCCAGGCCCGCCGGATCCAGCCCAGCGAGCGACTGCACCGACGCGAACACATGGCGCCACTGGCTGGGGCGCTGGCCATCCACGAGCAGCTCACCGAAGGAGCCATCGCGCAGCACCTGGCGGAAGGTGGCGCGGCTCTGATCGAGGATCTCCTTCCGGTGGGCCACGAACAGCAGGCTCGGGTGACCCGGACCGGCCTGGCGGGCGTAATCGAGGGCGGCGATCACGGTTTTGCCTGTGCCGGTGGCGGCCACCACTAGGTTGCGCCAGCGGCCATGGAGGCTGCGCTCGGCCGACAGCTTGTCGAGGATCTCCTGCTGGTAGGCGTAGGGGTGAATGTGCTGCTGCAAAGGCTGTCTTGACTTGGCTGCTGATACCAGAGGACTCCCTACGGAAGCCCTGATCACCCTTCCCCCAGCTGACCCAGCCCAAACCGCTCAAAATCGGCAATCCTGGAGACAGCCAATCGAATCCCGATGCCCCTCCGCTCGGCCACTGAATTCCCGATCACGCCAGATCCAGAGGCTCTGGAGGGCACCTACCAGGACTGCCGAGCGGCCCTGGTGTCGGCCAACCGCTCCCGGGGCGTGCTCAAGGCCCCAGGGCTGATTGAAAGTCTGTCACAAGTGCCCTCGGCAGGGCTGCGACCATTGGGTTTGGTCGGCGGGAATGGATCTCTTCTTTGCCAGAAACCTCTCCTGTCCATGGCTCTGCCGACCTGATCAGCTTTCTGCAGGCGATCCCGG
>CALRVC020000043.1:0-16438 GCA_943371515.1 Synechococcus sp. UW140
CAGCGTCAAAGAACTGATCGCCAGGATCGAGCAGTTCGTGGCGACCTACAACAAGACCAAGGCCCCTTTCAACTGGACCGCAACGGCCGATTCAATCCTGGAGAAAATCCAGCAACTTTGCCTACAAATATCCGGGACAGTACACTAGCCCTGAGACCACCCCATTCGGTATCTAGCGGGAACACTCCGGCAGGCTGCCCCTTACCGCCGGCCTGAGGCCCTGGAGCTGACCCTCCCCGGCCTGCTGGAGCCAGTTGGGCCACGTTCGTGGTGGCGGCGCCCAGCACCCCCGCCTGGCCGCCGCTTGCTCACCAGCGGGGCTCCGCCACGTCGGCACCGGCCCCGGCGGTGGCAGCGCCCCAACGCCTACCTCCCCTATCCATTCGTTCGGGTCGCTACAACCAGTGGCAGGTCATGCAGACCTTGCGGCTGCGGCTCGCCACCAACACCTCCTGATCGAGATAGGGCCACTGCTCGTAGCCGCCATCATCAGCGGCTGAGCTGGGCGCCGGCCGGGTGCCGCGGGAGCGGGACGGGGGAGCAGCCACGGCGACACCATCACAGAGAACACCTGTACTAGCAGAAGTCGCCTAGTTCTGGCCAGCTCAGGCGCGGCCTCTGATGGAGCCCCAGGTGACAACGACGCCCAGAAAGCCGGCTGATCGATCCGGCGGCCAGGTCCGCAACTGGTTCCTCGATGCCACCGGCCAGGAACCGCCCGTGCCCTTGGCTCAGCTGGCTCGATAGTCCTCTCCTGCTCTGTGTGCTCGCCGGGAACCTGGCGTTAGTGTCGAAGCTCGACCACTTCCCCACCAGATCTGGCGTGATTCGGAGCTGGCTTTCAGCAGCTCATGACTGACCCTGCTCCTCGGCCCGGCCGCCGTTCTGGCTGATGCCCCCCAGATGCACGCGGAAATCTTCTCCGTTGAGGAGACCGCCCATTCCCTCTCTGCCAAGCCCTGCTGAGCAAGAGTTCAGGCTTGTGAGCCGTCCGGACCAAGCGTCACCGGCAGGTGGCCGGTCTTCACCCAGATGGTGCAGCCCGGCTCACTCCAGGGCTGGTGTGCACTGCCGGCAGGATTGCGCAACCAGCTGCCGGCCGGATACGTGCCCTGCTCGTCCTGAAACACACCATCGAGCACCAGGATCTCCTCTCCACCCGGGTGGCCGTGGGGCTGAAACACCGTGCCGGGCGCCCAGCGCACCAGGGCCACGTGCTCCGAGCCCCAGGCATGCAGCGGCTGCACCTGCAGTCCCGGCACCAGGCCCGGGTACCACTCGGCGGTGCGGGTGTCGATCACCACGCGCTGCTGATCGGCCGAGTGCATCTGCTGCAGCTTCACCAACAGCGTGCAGCCTTCATTGCTGAAGGGGGCATGGGCGGAGCCGGCCGGGTTGCGCAGGTAGGTGCCGGCGGCGTAATCGCCTTGGTCATCTGAGAAGGTGCCTTCCAGCACCAGGATTTCCTCGCCGCCGCCATGGTGATGTCGATCAAAACGGCTGCGCGGGGCGTAGCGCACGATCGAGGTGGCCCGGGCCACTTCTGCGCCCTGGCGATCGAGCATGCGCCGCTCCACACCCGCCATCGGCGATGGGCTCCAGGCGAGGGCGCCGGTGTTGACCACCACGCGCTGGCTCAGATCGGCATGCAGGTCCATGCCCCCGATTGTGCTCAACCGCATTGCCCAACCGCGGTACGGCAATGCCTCCATGCGGCTCAACACATGTCACGTTTGAACAGGGCAAGCTGGAGGCATGAGCCCCCCCAAACAGGCCCTCAGCGCCGATGCGAGCCACTGGGACCAGCGCTACCAGGAAGGCGCTGACAGCTGGGAGCTGGGTCAGCCCGCCCCACCGCTGGCCCAGCTCCTGCGCAGCCATCCGCTGGCGCCCCAGTCTCCGGGCAGGGTGCTGGTGCCGGGGTGCGGACGCGGCCATGAGGTCGCCCTGCTCGAAGACCTCGGCTTCCGGGCCATCGGCCTGGATTTCAGTAGTGAGGCTTTGCGCGAGGCCCGCAGGCTCCATGGCGAGGCCCGGGACACCCTGCAGTGGCTGCAGGCCGACCTGTTCGACCGGCAGGCCCTGGAGGCGGCGGGCCTGACTCCCGGCAGCCTCAGCGGGATCGTGGAGCACACCTGCTTCTGCGCCATCGATCCCGGCCTGCGGGAGGACTACATCGCCACCGCGTGCCGACTGCTGGCACCGGGCGGCTGGCTGCTGGGGCTGTTCTGGTGCCACCGCCAGCCAGGCGGCCCGCCCTGGGGCAGTGACCCGGAGCTGGTGGAAGCCCAGATGCGCCAGGCCGGCCTGGTGCCGGAGATATGGGAGCCGGCCACCGGTTCGGTGGACAAGCGCAACGACGAGTGGCTCGGCCTGTGGCGCCAGCCTGTCCCAACCCCTTCACCTGTAGAGATCGAATCATGCTGAGCCAACTGAACGAACGAATGCAGAAGTGGGGCTTCTCCTGGGAGGGTCTGCGGGACAACCGCCACGGCGAGTGGTGGGTGCTGGCGCAGATGATCCTGATCGCCGCCCACTGGCTTCCGCCAACGCCTCCGCCCTCGGATCTGGGTATTCACTGGCCCCTGGCGCTGCGCCTGATCGGCGGGCTCACTGTCCTGATCGGCCTGCTCTTCGGCGCCCAGGGGGCAAGCAATCTGGGGGACAGTCTCAGCCCGCTGCCGGAGCCGATGCCCGGGGCGTCCCTGGTCACCGAGGGGGCCTACGGCCGTTGCCGCCATCCCCTCTACCAGTCGCTGCTGCTCTGCTCTCTGGGGGTGACTCTGGCCCTCAGCAGCCTGCTGCACCTGGGACTGCTGCTGGCGCTGGCGACCGTACTCAGCCTCAAGGCACGACGCGAGGAGCAGCGTCTGTGTTCGATGCACAGCGACTATGCCAATTACATGACCTCCACCCCGGCGATCGTTCCCTTTCTGCCCGGTCTCGACTGGCGGTAGCCCTGGCTTTCTTTGTTGAGCGTTGCGCAGTGAGCCCCCCTTCTTGAAGCCATGATCCAACTAGATTGGGCTGCCTCTCTTGCCGATTGAGCAGACTCCGCTCTACGTATTTTAGTACTGTTTGGAGTCCTCATCCATGGACCATTCGTTTCGATTCGTAGGCCGTTCAGGAAGAGCCTTGCCTGCTGACATGACAATCATTTGCGCGCTCGACTCGCAATTATCTTCTATGGCTAGTGCTTGGATGAAGCGCTCTCTTAAAGGCTGATGAATGATGCTGCGATCGCGAATTTCATCGCAAAAGCTCTCACAGCACGGCTGGCCATGGTCGGCGTGACTACTCTGGTTAGCGCAGTAACCTTCTCTGCTGCTTTGGCCGCACCTGTCATTCCCAACATGATCGGCACATGGAGGGTTGAAGGGAAGGGGGCCGTACTCTGCAAAGTCGAAGCATCGAGATGCAAGACACACCATCATGGTGATTTCAGTGATCTCAGTGCCGTCGCTCAAATCACCAAGCAACAGGGCCGGGTTTTCCACGGAGTCTTCAAATCCAAGTACGCAAATGAGAAGTTTGTCGGCACGCTCGGCCATGACAATGCCACTAAGTACATTGTTGATGAGGATGGACTTACGCATGGCAAGATCATCACTCCCAACCAGATTTAGGTGATTTATCGTCACACCTCCGATCTCGATTCCGCCGTCGACATTGGTGTCTGGACGCGCCGCAGAGTGAGCCTGTTCAGAATAGCCAGCCAGGCCGCAACACCAGAAGCAGGCCCAGGGCCACCATGACGGCACCACTGATGAGCTTCAACCACCGACCCGTGCCTTCGGTGAGTCGGTTGCTGCTCAGTGCCAGCACCGCAATCCCAACCATCAGGGCGTCATCGGCGATATAGCCCACGATGTAGAGCCCCAGGTAGCCGTAATGGGCGGCCAGACCCAGGTTCTGTTGACTGAGCACAGCTGTGTAGACCGCCGGCAGTCCCGCGGTGCAGAGGAGTTCCACCGCGTTCACCACCACCGCCAGGGCCGCCACTGCGGCCAGTGCTGCCGGCAGGGAGCGGCTCTGCATGACCCCGCGCATACGCGCGTAGAGACCCGGCTTGGCACTGGCGGGGATCGAGAGGGTGAAGTCCGGACCCTGGCGCCAGAACTCGCTCAGATTCACCACCCCCGGCAGCAGGAAGACGTTCAGCCAGGCCGCCATGAAGGCGTAATAGACGGCCCCGCTGACGAACACAAAGGTGCCGGCCACCAGGGCCATGCGCCGCCGGTCCCTCCAGTGCACCAGCAGCGAGAGCAGGAACAGCAGCACCCACATCGCGCAGGGGTTGAAGCCATCCAGCAGCCCCATGGCCAGGGTGAAGATCGGAAGGCCGAGCGTAGTGGCACTGATGCTGCCGAAGCGGCCAAGGCTCACGTTGCCAGATGCACGCTCACGTCGATCGATCAAATCGAGCAGTTCCCTGCCTTGGCCTTCGGCGTCACCAAAACCCACAAGCACCTGGCCTTCGAGGACGAACGTGGGTACCCCCCGGGGCCTGGATGCCGGCCTGTCGGGAGTGGCGGAGCAGGTCGTCGACCGCGGCAGGATCCGACTCAAGCGGCCGCAGCCGCACCTGGACCCCTGGTCGCAGCTTTTGCAGTTCGGGGAGGAACGCCTTGGCGGCGGCGCAGTGGGGACAGCCCTCACGCACGAACACCTGAAGTTCCGCTCCCCCCACTCCGGGCTGGGCAGGGGCCAGCGAAGGGGTGAGCGCCAGCAACAGGCCGAACAGAATTCCAAGCATCGGCGGCAGCAGCAAGCCTTTCCGAGGCCTGCGCATCGTTTCCTCGTCAAGCTGATGGAGTTGTCATGGGGTCTGCCGCCACCAGCGCCAGGCCTCCAGGTTGATCAGCAGCCCGAAGACAGTGAGGGCCACCATCAGCACGATCTGATCGAGGCGGGCATCGGGCACCAGGATGTCGGCGATGAGATGGGGGACGTTGGTGACTGAATAGACGACGCTGAACCAGAAGTGGATCCGCCGCCAGGGTCGCCAGCGCGTGGCCGGACCGACCGCGGTGGCGGCGTAGGCGATCAGCACGATCGCGATCAGCGGCAGCAGGAAGTAGCCGAGCATTGCCCCGAACAGCAGGGGCAGAGCCCCCTCCTGCACATGGCTGTGGATCTCCGGCGACTGGCCGTGGAACAGGGGCATCAGGCCCAGGTCCACGTGAAAGAGCATCGCCATCAGCCAGGCGATCCAGAGCGTGATCAGCCGCAGGGCCTGGTTGATCGACGGGTTCATCGGCCTCAAGGCTTGTTCCTTCAGTGTGGGAAGCAAGGAAGCAAAGGCCTTGGATCTTGGTGGTTCTTTGCGGATGGATCGATTCGTAGCAGCCAGAGTCGCGCGGCGTGAGCGCTGCCGAATTCGCTGCCCACAATCAGCACCCCGCCAACGTTCGACAGGCCTACACGCCTTCTGTCGTCACCACGGGCTCACCAGCCGCCTTCCAGCCTTCGATGCTGGGTGCAAAGCCCTTCACCTGGTGGCGGCCCTCCAGCTGCAGCGCCATCACTCCCATGGCAGAGCGAAATCCGCTGGAGCAATAGAGCACCACCTCTCGCTCTGGGGAAATCTCAGCCACGTGGCGGCTGAGATCGTTCAACGGTCTGTTGATGGCTCCGGCAATGTGTCCCGCCCGGTACTCAGCAGGGGTCCGCACGTCAATCAGTGACACGTTGCCGCTGGCAAGCAGGCGCTTCAGAGCTGGAACCGATCGAATCGCGTGAAAATCAACCGGCAGGTTGGAGAGGTACTGCTCCACTGCGGAGTCAATGGCAGCCGCCTCGCCTGCAGCAACCGTGGCATCCGGAGAGGCGATCGCGGTGGCCGCAGCGGCGCCCAGGGGCGCTGAGATCAGCAGGCAGAGGGCGAGGGCGACCCCCAGCAGGAGCGAGCGAAGGCGAGACATATGGGGTTTAGATACATCCTAGAGGGATTGATCGTGATGGAGGCCAGCGGTTTTCCTTATTCGGCACTCACCTTGCCTCGGAAGGCGATGTAGTTGTAAATGTTGTAGAAAAGCATGATAGGAATCAGCACACCGATGAACGTGAGCATGAACACAATCGAACTCACCGACGACGACGACGCCTGAAAGATCGTGACCGACGGCGGAATCACCGCCGGAAACACCATCACCCCCAGACCAGCAAAGCCTAGGATGAACAGCATCACGATATAAACGAAGTGCCATACTTCCTGCTGCATCTCCAGGCTGCGGAACAGCTGAACGATCAGGGCGAAGCCCATCAGGACCAGCCAGGTTTTGTTGGCATCCCACACATTGCCGAGGCTCGTCATCAGGATCGTGCGCGGGTATTCGCTGGGGAGGTGAGCGAGAGGATGCCCACCCCCAGATCAAAACCTTCGAGGATCACATAGAGCAGCAGGAACAGGGCCAGGATCACAGACCAGACCGTGGGCATGAACCATTCGAGGAAGTCCAGGATCAAGCGCTCGCCGATCGGTCGGAAAGAATCAGGGCGGTGGCAAGGCAGGTGGCGGCTCAAGGGTGAGATTCGGTCCCTTGAGTGGCGTCCCCTCACTTGGTGAAAATCCCGGTGCTGACTGACCACCTCCTCAGACGCCTGACGTTGCAAGGGGTGGGCAGGCCCGTGACCCTGGTTTGAGAACCACCTCAACCAGACGAACCATGCCCTCAAAGCATTCTGACGACTCAGTCCTGGCGCCGCTACTGGATGGCAGCACAGCCGGGGAGCTGATCCTGGAACTGAAAGTGGGGGAGATGAAGCGGCACCTCGCCTGCGGATTTCAAGAGTTCTGGCAAGGCCGCGCAAACCGGCTGCACGATCGCTTCCGCTATCGGCGAACCGGCGCGCGGGGCCTGGGAGATCGAGCGGCCTGGCGCCGTAGCTGCCGCCGCTGCCACCGAAGGCGGCCTTCAGTTAGCGCAAGCGTCAGTCAGGGAGTGGAGGATCTGAACCTGGCCCGGGGAAAGAGCAAAGCTCAGATCACCCGCGGAACTGCCTACGGTCATCTGCAATGGCACGCCTTCACTCGGGATGGGGTTGAGGCACCCGGCGTCGTACTGGGATGAACCCACTGGGATTGCGCCACCTGCACTGGCCATGAGTTCTTTGCTGCGGTTGGCAAGACTCCAATCCTGAACATGCCCATCACTGAGCACCAGAGGACGGGCATGATCCAGTTTCAGCCCGTCTGACTCCGCATTCAGTCTCAGGCGCAGACCAGCGGGTGAATCGATGTTTGAGCGCTCATAGAGCACGGCACCCAGCCGGTGGCCCGAACCGTCGTCAAGATTCCAGTTGCCTGTGGTGTCGGCGGCCACGGCAACTGATGGGGTGAAAAGGGGCCCGAGAACAAGCAGCCCGACGGCAACGATCCAGGCCGTGCCCTTGGCAGCAAAACGTCGCAGTCTATGCAGCCATTCAAAAGCTGATGCAGAAAAAGATGTGTTCATAATCTTGACTTGCTTCGTTTGGACTAAAGCAACTTAATCGGATTTCAGATCTGTACATGGCGGTAATCACCCTCTGATCGAGCACCTGGCTCCGCTATGTTCAAAGACAAGTTTATCTTCATGTACCAACATGATTCGCATTATTGATGGATCACCCAGGCGACTTCTCTGAGCCGCTCAAGTGCTGGTCGTTCTTCTGGAGGCAAGGACGAACGGCAGGACCGATGGATCGGGAGTGGCCCGGCGTCATCAGGATCCATCCGATCAAGGCCGGGGGGGGCCATGGTGCCCTCGGCATCCCTGCGCCCAGGGCGGGAACCCGCCGATGGCATCTTCCGGAGCGACAGGCCCTTGCCGAAGGAGCGACGCCGATTGCCAAAGGACAGCCGCGCTGGCTGCGAACGGTCCTGGCGCTGCTCCAGGCTTCCGGCGGTGACAGTGGCCTCGCCGGCGGTGAGTTGCTGCTGGATCGCACGAGCTGCGTGGCGTCGAAAGCCGCCTGTGATCCCAACAATCTGGGCCTGCGCGTCGTGCTCTGGCCACCCTGGTGCTGGTCGTCCCGGCAGCGGCAGTAGACAGCTGGACGCTGAGCGATGTAGACGGCTACCGCTTCCAGGCCTCAGTCTTCGAGCAACCCTTTCCCGAGTACAGCAGCGGCTGGCGCCTGCGCCTCAACGCCCTCGGGGCAGGCAGCGAGCTGGATCACGACGACGCTCTGCAGGTGAGTGACGCCATGGGTCAGGGCTGGACCCTGGCCAATCGAAGCGAGGAAATCGTGCCTCCGGATGGCACGCCCATACCGGCCAGTTCCGCCCAGTTCGACCTCGACGCCTTCTACACCCGTCCCAGCGAAGCCCTGCCCCTGCAGCTCACGCTGTCCAGTAAAAGGCACCCACCTCAGCCCTCGAGGGTGGAGGCCAGGGAGATGCGCATCTGATCGAGTTGCTCGATGGCCACCACGGCCTTGGCGAGAGCAGTCGAATCGACCGGTGGGGAAGCCTCGCCAGCCAGGGCGGTGCTGGGCAGGGCTGTCAACAGCCCGACGCCCAGCAGGATCAGGAGCAGGAAGGAGAGGGCCAGCCAGGCCAGACGCTGGAGTTGGAGGGTGGAAGTCATGGGCTCAGGAGCTCGGTAACGCAGGCGATGCCGCTGAACTCAGCAGCTTCTGGACGATGGCGATGCCGCTGACGGCCTGCCAGCCGAACAGCATCAGGACCCCTCCATTGATGGCCAGGTGAAGGCGCCGGGCCCAGTCCTTGCCCTTCTGGAGGGAAGGCCCCAGGGAAGCGGTGGCGATCACCAGCACGGCAACGGCCACACCGACGAACAGGTGAGGGCCGATGATCAGCTTGCCGTTCTTGAGGAAGGTGGCAGCCATCCCACCGCCGGCGCCAAGCAGGGTGAGGCCCAGGATCACCGCACCCAATTGGGCGTGGCGCTGGCCGTAGTGCAGGGGAAGCATGGCCTTGCGTTCCTCTGCGCTCACCTTGCGGATCAAGCTGGCCTTGAAGCCGAGGTAGCCCGAATAGAGCATCAGGCCGAGCAGCACCCACATCAGCACTGGGTGGACGAAGTTCAGGGCGAAGGGCATGGTGCCTGGGCAAGGGAAATTGAAAGGATCCGCGCAGGCGGTGTCTTCTCAAGTCTGGCCAGGAGTCCTATCGGCGAATCGGTAGGGAACCTGGAGATAATAAATGGCCCGGATCTTTCGGGCCCTGGAAAGCTGTGAGCCCAGATAGATCCGGGCCCACAGGGGAGCTCAGCGAGGAAGCGGCTGGGTGGGAGTCAAAGGCCCACTAACCGATCGCCGGTGCGCTGAGCGCCACAGGGGTCATCTCAATCGCCGCCAGATCGAGGGGGAAGTTGTGCACGTTGCGCTCGTGCATCGCCTCGATGCCCAGTCCGCCGCGGTTGAGCACATCGGCCCAGGTATTGATCACCCGGCCCTGGTGATCCATCACCGAGTGGTTGAAGTTCAGCCCGTTGAGGTTGAACGAAAAGCTGGCGACCGCCAGGGCCGCGAACCAGATGCCGATCACTGGCCAGGCGGCCAGGAAGAAGTGGAGGCTGCGGCTGTTGTTGAAGGAGGCGTACTGAAAGATCAGGCGGCCGAAGTAGCCGTGGGCGGCCACGATATTGTAGGTCTCCTCTTCCTGGCCGAACTTGTAGCCCTTGTTGAGGGATTCGATTTCGGTGGATTCCCGCACCAGTGAACTGGTGACCAGGGAACCATGCATCGCGGCGAACAGGGCGCCGCCGAACACACCGGCCACGCCAAGCATGTGGAAGGGGTGCATCAGCACGTTGTGCTCGGCCTGCAGCACCAGCATGAAATTGAAGGTGCCGGAGATCCCCAGCGGCATGCCGTCGGAGAAGGAGCCCTGGCCGATCGAATACACCAGCAGAACGGCGGTGGCGGCAGCCACCGGGGCGGAATAGGCCACGGCGATCCAGGGGCGCATCCCCAGGCGGTAGCTCAGTTCCCATTCACGGCCCATCCAGCAGAAGATACCGATCAGGAAGTGGAAGATGATCAGCTGGTAGGGGCCGCCGTTGTAGAGCCACTCATCGAGGCTGGAGGCGGCCCAGATCGGGTAGAAGTGCAGGCCGATGGTGTTGGAGCTGGGCACCACCGCGGCGGTGATGATGTTGTTGCCGTAGAGCAGGCCGCCGGAAACGGGCTCGCGGATGCCGTCGATGTCGACGGGGGGAGCACCGATGAAGGCGATCACGAAGCAGCAGGTGGCCACCAGCAGTGTGGGGATCATCAGCACCCCGAACCAGCCCACGTAGAGGCGGTTGTCGGTGCTGGTCACCCAGTCCTTGAAGCTGTTCCATGGGTTGCCCCAGGAACGCTTGAGGATGGTTGTCGTCATGGCGAGGGATGTCGACGGGACTGGGAAGAGCTACGGAGGCGAGGACGGTTCATCGTGGTGGTCGACCAGCCGAGCGCAGGCTCTTCCCAATAAAACGCTAGCGTTGAAGTCTTCTATGACGCGAGAGGCGTTATGAGCATTCCTTCTCAAAGGGCTGGTGCGGGTTTCCGCCCAGCTGCGCACCGACAGCATCGACCCAACTGGCGGCCAGTGGTCGCCGCTGTTCTGCTTACCCTGACCCTGATGGTGCTGCCGCTTCAGGCCCAGGCAGCAGTCGATCCACAGCGTTGGTCGCTCACGGATTCCTCGGGCCATCTCTGGGGCCTGACCCTGTTCGAGCAGCCTGATCCCGCCTATCCAGCCGGGTGGCGCCTGCGCCTGACGGCTCGCTCACCCGGGCAGGTGGTGGATCACCAAATGCCGCTGCTCCTGAGCGATGGCCTCGGCGGTGCCTGGACTCTGCCGAACCGCAGTGAGGAACTGGTGAGACAGGGGGAGGAGGTGATCCCCGAGTCATCGGCCCAGTTCGACGCCCGCGCCCTGGACCCCACGCCCAGCGAAGTGTTGCCGCTGCAGCTGGAAGTGCCGACCGACGATCGAGAGGAGACCACCTTGGTCATGCTGCAACCCGAAGTGGTGCAGGCGCTGCATGAGCTGTCACCGAAGCTGGTGACCTGACTGCGTTGGGCATCCGCTTCGTTGACCCTGCGTCCTGGAGTTCGTGTTGTTTGTTGCAGGTCAACCAGTCGGAGATCGACAGGAACGCTGCTGAGAAGCTGGAGGCTCAAGAGTTCACACCAGATGGACCCAGTTGAATCGCATCGGCGACCTCCTCTTCCATGAGGATGCCTGGCACCCATGGAGCATCGCCGTGACACCGTCCCGCTGCCTTCGCACAGGGTTCAGCAACGCCTGGCGGGATTGCCGGTCCCGACCTGCCACCGTCGGTGTTGCCTTCGGTCTGCTTCTGGTGCTTTCACCAGCTGCTACTTCAGCGCGGCCCGATAACGTCGTGGCCCTGCAAGGGCTCTGCTTGCATTCTCCTGTTGCTCTCTCGAATCCCAAACCGGTGGGACTCGATGCGATGATTGTGGTGCATCCGCCGGAAGCCGACGCGCAGAGCGAGCGCTTCAGCCTCACAGCCGTGCACTTTCCGCTTGTCGTCACCGACACCAAGGCCGGCATGACCCCGGCCGAACTGCGCGACTATGTGGCAACGGTGTTCCTCGCCGGCCAGGCCAAAGAGGGAACGCCGATTCAGCGCCGCCTGCTGGAGCGCTCTGTTGACGGCCTGGCCTTCTCCACCCCGATTCCCGCTCCCTCCTTCGCCGAGGTTTATGCCCTGCGGCTGCAGAATCGCGAAACTGTGGTGCTGGGCTTCAAGTTTCGCAGCGAATGGCGCAACGAGGCCGAAAGCCTGATCACTGCGATCGCTGCCAGCCTGCGGGAGTGCAACCGCAACCAGCCCTGAGCTGGCTCAGCAGCCCCGAGTGCAGACAGATGCTGCCTTCGCCCATCGATGGTCGCAGGCCAGGGTTGGTGCTCTTTGCTCTTCCCCTTTCTCTGTGAAGGAGGAGCTGGCTTCTTTCAGGACGGTTGACCGCACTCCATCGACTAGGCGTGAGGAAGAATCAAAAAGTCGATCCCGCAGCTGCGACTGCGGGATCGTCAAGGGACAACGTTGCTGGACGAGAAACGCTCAAGGCTTGATCTCATCAGCCGATAAGTCCCGTCTGGGTTATGCAGCCCAGGATTCGCACATCAAGAACATACAAGCAGCGTATGGCTCATTCCTCCAGTTGAGGTGGCAACCGTGTGGTACCACGTTGGGCCTGTTTCCAATCTCATCACCTCCATCTGCGCTGCCGGGCGACTTACCCGGATTGCTGTTGAGGAGAGAGCTCTTGGGAGGACCTCTTCTCAACTTCAAGCTAAAGCTCTTGCGTGTTGATGGAGACTCGAGGAGGTACCTGTTCCCGTACAGCGGAGTGCTCTCGCAACAGGGCCAGAACCTGTTCATCCCGAAGTTGCTCGAAGTGCTCATACCAAAGACCCACGGCCTGGAGATCGTCGACTTCAGCCAGGGCCACGAAACGATCCACCAGCTGGCTCAGTTCGGCGGTGATGTCGCGATCGACCACTGGCACTGCCAGGGCCAGTGAGGCCGGCTGAAACTTGCGCAGCGAGAGCAGTGCAGCCTTCACGGTCATGCCTGTAGCGATGCCGTCGTCCACCACGATCAGATGTCGGCCGAGAAGCTGCTCACCTGGCGGGTCCCCGAAGAGCAGTTGACGGCGTCTCAGTTCCTGCTCCTGTGCCCGCAGCCAGCCGTGCGCGGCGGCCGTGGTCGCCCGACGGCTGGCGCCCTCCCCGTCCCGCCAGACCACCACCCCACCGGCGGCCACCGCACCGATCGCCAGCTCCGGCCAGGCGGGATCGGCGACCTTGCGCACCGACCAGGTCGCCAGTGGCAGCTCCAGGCGGGAGGCCATCGCCGCCGCCACCGGCACTCCCCCCCTCGGCAGCGCCAGCAGAGTCGTGTCGTCGGCAAGGCCTCGGCAATCAGCGAAGGCGTCAGCAAGAGCGAGACCTGCCTGATGGCGGTCGCTCCAGAGAGGAGGTCGGTCAACCATGTCGTGGAGGGGGGCGTGAGGGATCAGGAATCATTCAGGGCCTGGCCCCTGAGAGGTGCTTGAGAAACCAGTCGCAGGCCAGGTGGGCGGCCTGCTCCAGGGTGCCGGGCTCCTCAAACAGATGGGTGGCTCCCGGCACCACCTGCAGGGCGTGGGGAGCCATCAACCGAGCGGCGGCCTGCCGGTTGAGCTGGAGCACCTCGACGTCCTGAGCGCCGACGAGGAACAGCGTGGGGCTGCGCACCAGCGGCAGGGCCTCCGCAGCGAGATCGGGACGGCCTCCACGGGACACCACGGCACCCACAGGATCTGGGCGTGCCGCAGCCGCCGCGATGGCCGCCGCGGCGCCGGTGCTGGCGCCGAACAGTCCGATCGGCAGACCGTTCAACTCCGGCTGTCTGCCCGCCCAGTCGATCGCCCCGATCAGGCGCCGTCTGAGCAGGGGGATGTCGAAGCGCAGCGATCGGTCCAGTTCATCGATCCGCTCCTCCGCGGAGGTGAGCAGATCGAACAGGAGCGTGGCCAGCTGTGCCTCCACCAACACGCTCGCCACGTAGCGGTTGCGGCGGCTGAAGCGACTGCTGCCGCTGCCATGGGCGAACAACACCAGCCCAGTTGCCGGATCAGGAAGCGTCAAACTGCCTGCCAGCTCCACGCCAGCCGCCTGGACGATGACCTCACGTTCGGCAGCGGTGGAACGGCTCACAGCAACCCCCTGAGGCTTCCCAGTCCTAGCCACAGGAGGCCAGGGGCGCTGCATCACATCCATACGAGGTCACAGCCTGGGAAGGCGATCGTGGATACGGTTCAGGAAGATCCCTCCGATCCCCCCTTCCTCCCGGTGCCTGCCATGAACTGGACGCCCACACGGCCCCTCGACGACGACCTGGACTCTCCCGATTCACCCGATCGCATACTCCAGGAGCTGAGTGAAGAACACACCGGTGAACCTTCGCCGGCAGGGGATGCCGAGGAAGAGGACCCCACCGGACTGACGGAGGCTGAACTCGAAGGGGCGTCCGGTGTCGAGTCCCCTCCCGGACGCATCGACTGACGTGGCCATGCGACTGGAAAGCCCCGCCTCTGGTGATCAGGCATGGGGATCACCAAAGGCTGCCCGCTCTGGAGCCAGGATGAAGTGATGCCAGCAGGGGGTTGATCCGTGGCCTTGGCTTCCCCGTCTCTGCTCAGCACGCTCCTGATCCTGCTCATGGGCGTCCTCCTGGCTCGTCTTTCGGCCGGATGGATGGCCCGATGGGCAGTGCCGGCGATTGTCCTGGAGCTCGCCATGGGTTTCATCCTCGGCAACACCGTGGTTCCGTTCCAGTCGATGGCACCGCTGAGCGGTCTCACGGAGCTGGGGGTGCTCACCCTCTTCTTCCAGGTGGGCCTTGAGGTGCGCGGCGATCTGATCTCCTCGCGTCGTGGCACGGTGCTGCGCACGGTGGCGCTGAGCTTCTGCACCCCCCTGCTGGCGTTCTGGCCCCTGAGGAGCTGGTTCGCCCTCTCCCTACCCACCACCCTGCTCTGCCTGGCCGTGCTCAGCGCCACAGGCACCGGCGTCACGCTGCGGGTGCTGGCCCAACGCCGGGCCCTGCAGACCCCCTCCGCCAGGGTGCTGGTGGGGGTGTCGGTGCTCGACGATCTGCCTGCCATCGGTCTGCTGCTGATCGCCACCGCCACCTCCGGCCTGCGGCTTGGGGGGCAGGGGGGCGGCTGGATCGGACCGCTGGCGGGAGTGCTGATGGCGATCCTTAGCTGGGTGGCCGTGGATTACTGGGCACGCCAGCGCAGCGAGCGGCCCACCAGTGCCCTGGCCATCCTGATGCTGCTGATCGGTTCGGCCTGGCTGGGGGAGTCGAGTGGTCTCACCAGCCTGCTCGGAGCCCTCTGGGGAGGGGTGCTGATGGCCCGGCTGGGGCCGGTGCAGGGGGAGGTGCAGCGGGTGCTGACCGTGCTATCGGAGGTGTTCCTGCCCCTCTACTTCATCAGCGTCGGCATGCGGGTCACTGCCGGCACGCTGCTGGAGCCACTCGCCTGGAGCCTGGCGGCGGTGTTGATCGTGATGGGTGTGCTCAGCAAACTCACCTGCAGCCTGGGCATCAGTCGCAGAGACCGTGAGGAGGGCGTCGACCGCTGGCTGGTGGTGACGGGTCTGATCCCCAGAGGCCTTCCCGGGCTGGTCTTCGCCACCACAGCCCTGAATCAGGGCCTGATCGACTCGGTGCAGTTCTCGGCCCTGGTGCTGATGGTGACCGTCACCACGGTGCTGGGTCTGCTGCTGCTGGAGCGGCGACTGAGCCGCGTTGAAGCCACCCCAGCCTGAACTTGGAGCGAACCGGAAACAACGCCACAAATGACTCACGTTCGGGCCAGCTGTGCTCCGTCACGTTGAACCCTGCGGTGTCCGTGCATCCCTGGCACGCTCTGGCGGTCTGAGCACAGCCCAGTGCGCCCAGAGGCTGGCCCGTCTGGGTCCAAACCGGCTGGAGCTGAAGGCGGGGCGCAGCAATCTGCGCATCCTCTGGGACCAGTTCAGCAACGTGATGGTGATCATGATGCTGGCGGTGGCGGCGGTCTCGGCCGGAGTGGCCTACACCGCCCAGTGCTTTCCCAAGGATGCGATCGCCATCGTGCTGGTCGTGGGTCTCAACGGCCTGCTCGGCTACCTGCAAGAAAGCCGCGCCCAGCAGGCGCTGCAGGCCCTGCGCGACACGGCCCAACCCCTGGTGACCGTGCGCCGCGACGGGATCTGGGAGCGGCTCTCCGCGGGAGGTCGAGATTCCCTTCAGCTCGGAGCGTCAGCTGATGGCCGTCTGGGTTCAGGAGCGCGACGGCAGCCTTAAGGAACATCTGAAAAACCGGCTAAAATCATTCCAGATCTAGGACTGAGAGTGGAACGGATGGCCGCCCCCCTCCAGCTGGGCTTCACGGACTACGAGCAGATCTACGCCAAAAAGAGGACGCGTCGCCAGCGCTTCTTGGATGAGATGGAGGCCACGGTTCCCTGGGAAGCGTTTCTGGCCTTGATAGAGCCCGTGTATTACAAGCCCTCCATCAAAGGAGGCCTTCCGCCGATTCCTTTGGAGGTGATGCTGCGGATCCATTTGCTGCAGCAGTGGTTCACGCTTTCAGATCCATTGATGGAGGAGATGCTGATCGATACGCCCTGCTTCCGCCGCTTCGCCGGAATCGAGCCGATGGAAGGGAGGATCCCTGATGAGACCACGATTCTCAACTTTCGCCATCTGCTGGAAGAGCACCGCATCGCTGAGCAGATCCTCGAGGGTGTGAACCAGATGCTGAGCGAGAGGGGAGTGATCCTGAGGGAAGGCACGATCCTTGATGCCACGATCATCAATGCCCCCAGCTCCACCAAGAACAAGGCCAAGGAGAGGGATCCTGAAATGCACTCGGTGGCCAAGGGCAAGCAGTGGTTCTTTGGAATGCGCTGCCATATCGGCGTTGATGC
>CALRVC020000044.1:0-15255 GCA_943371515.1 Synechococcus sp. UW140
GATGTGGACCTGACGCCGGATCCGCCGCCCGTCACGCCGTGACCGGCCAGGCCGGCTCTGGCTGGCAATAGCTGGGGTGAGTGCAGCCCGGATGGGGCGCTCGCTTCAACCACAGCCGTGATGGGTGGACCGATGACCAAACGCCTTCTTCAGGACCTCCGCGTCCTGCAGCAACCGACCGCCGAACACCAGCCGATCGTCAGCTACGCGCAGCCGCTGCACTGGCCAAACCAGGAGCCACCTGCCCAGCCGGACGAGCTGGAGGACGACGACATCGAGGACGACGACGACCTGGATGCTGACGAGCCCCTGGATGAACCCGGTGAGGAGGCCCTGGCCTCTCGCCCCGAGCCATCCGACGCGCTTAAGGCGGAGCGGCGCAAGACCAACCAGCTGGAGAGGGAGCTGCGCACGATCAAGCGCCAGCTCGCCCAGTTCTCCAAGATCAACCCCGACGAGTACGAGCGCCTCCAGGAGGCCGAACGGCAGAAGGAGCAGCTGGAGCGCGAGATCGCCAGCCGTGAACTCCAGCTGGAGGCCGCCGCTGCCCGCAAGGTGAAAGCGGCCGCCAAGGAACGGGACGAGGCGCTCCAGGACGTGCAGAACCTGCGCAAGGAGCGGCTGCTGGAGCGGTTGTTCGTCGACGCCGATGGCCGCGCCGGTGGGGACAACCGCGGCTCGTTCTTTGAGATCTTCAAGCACCAGGTCGGCAGTGAGTTCCGTCTCACCAAGGACGGTGCTGGCCGCGACCTGCTGGAGCCGATCGACTCCAAGGGCAACGTGCTGCTTGGTGATCACGGCAACCTCGACGCCGCCGATCACATCGAGTCGCTCCGCACCCATCCGGTGCTCAGCTTCCTGTTCAACCAGCGCGGCGGACTCGGCCCCGCCACCGTGATCGCCGAGTTCGATGGCAACGGCCAGCCAACCAACCTGCAGAGCATGAGCGCCAGTGAGCTCTACCTTGCCAGCTACGCCAAGAAGCCAGCCGGCGCCAGGCGTTGATCCATCCGCGCTCCGTTCATCACGGCGGAGCGCACCTTGATCATTGACAACCGAGCGCAACCGAACGGCAGGGAACGATTCATCCACGCACAATCACGCGCGAGGAAGGGCACCCAAATTCACGATCAATCCAATCAAGTTAAGGACAAAAAGGGGGGGGATATACCCCCGAATACGAGAAACTCGCGCCTACCGCTTCGGAAATGTCGCAAAATCTGGAAATTCATTTTTCCGATCACCTCAACGTCGGCTGACGCCCCTGCAGTGACAGTGCTGCTTGAGGCGGCCACGAGGCGCAGCGGAACACCCGAGCGGGAGCGAGCGGTTGGAGCCGCCTGGCCGCCGTCTGCTGCTGCGCCGAGGCTGGCGCGGGAACCCCGAGCAGGCGCGAGTGGGTGGAGCGTTTAGCCGCTGGTGCGGCAAGACAGTCTGCCTTGCTGTCTTGCTTCCCTCTCTATCAAGTACCCCTGCTCTGCCCTTGAGTGGCAGGCAAGGAGCTAAGTCCGCAAGCAAAGTATGGGCGCCGGCCTGTCTACTCGAGGGGCTTGTTTGCTTTGCATCTTCGGGTTCATGTCCCAGGAACTTTCTCGTTACCCGTCGGTCATCTCGAAATCGGGGAGCACCCACGACCCATCGAAGTGCTCCTGCTTCGGGCCGTAGAGGCGGAAATAGCTGAACCAACCGCGGCCGGGTACAGACTCGACCCAGTTCCCCTCATTCCCCGAAGGCGCCTTCGGGCTGACAAAAAGGTCGGTGCTGCCGTCGTCATTGACCTTCAGGTCCATGCGTGATGAGCGGTCCGCTTGCTGGGATGGGTTGTCGATCAGGCAGCGGGCTCCGACGTCGTAGACGGTCATGGACCAGAACTGCTCCACCGGGGCATTCGCGGGTATGCGGAGCCGATAGCTCTTCGACCCATCGAGCCAGACGCCGTCCTTGTCCTTGTAGGTGCCCAGATAGACCTGCCCGACGCCCGGCGTCCTGGTCACCATCCCGGATGACGTTGTCACCGCCTCGTAAAACCAGGCCGCACGTCCGTCGAGTTGGTCGTAGAACTCCGCTCGTTGGGAAGGATCGATCACGAGGGCGAAATGCCAGTGGGTTCCTTCCGCATAGTGAGCCTCCTCGAGCCGCTTCTCGAAATCATTCGCCTTTGCCATCGCCTCGCCCACCAGGGCCCCGTCGGCGAGCAACCTGACCTGGCGCTCGTCCGGCTCGAACGGTTTGCCCTTTTCAATGCCGAGCGGCTTGAGCATGGCCATGAACAAGCGATCGCGCTCATGCACCGGTTCGCGCTGGATGATCGCGTGCAGGCTCCTCCAATACTCGATCCCTCTGGGGGGCGTCTGACTCCAGCGGATTCCCGAGATGTCGACGATCGTTTTCTTGGGCGGGTTGTTGCTCTTCGAGAGGGGGTAGATCTCGAGCCTCTCGAGCAATGCCTTTGCCTTGGCGGGATCCTTGTCCAGGGCGCGGAACCCCCAGAAAACGTTGCTCGTCGGGGATTCGGCCAGGTAGCCCCCCTTGGGGGCCTCGGCGTTCTGCCCGGGGCCCGCGATCACATAGACGCCACCCTCGCCCCTGTCCGGTCCGGTCTGGCCCATGTCGATCAAGGGGCGCTGCCACATGTCGTCGGCGAATCCCGCCACCGCGCCGGCAGGCATCCTGACGACCATCGGCCCGGTTTCCTCAAGATTGAAGAAACTGATGATGTAGGGAGTCGTGGCGTTTGCCGTGAGAATCCCGAGCTTGGCCAGGTAGTTGTCATACACCACCACATCGCCGGACCTCGCCTTGAAGGTCACCTCGTGGGCCTTCTGCCACTCGGCGAAGGAGACGATCGGGATGCTCCACAGATAGGCCTGGCAAGCCCGCTGGAAATCAATCTGATCGAAGAGTAGTTCGACCGACTCCCCGGAAGGATAGCCATTGATGAAATCAGGAGTGAAGGACAGCCTGCCGATCGGGGTGTCGAAAGTTTCAGCTGGGGTTTGTTTCATGGTTCTGGTTCATTGGGTCTTGACCGATGGCTATTCGTTCAATGATTCCGCCACATAGTCTGGCCGCTTGTAGGTGCCATCGACGACCGATTGACTGGGACCGTAACAGCGCATCACCGTCCAGAATGGGCCGTCGGGGGCGGGCAGCCAGTTGCTCTCCTTGGCGTTTCCGGGGGATTCCTTGCCGACGTAGATGACGAGGGACCCGTCCTCCTTGGTCTTCAGGCCGGCGGTCGAGCTGCCAATCGAATAACGATCGATTGGGTTGTCTACTAGCAAGCGTTGCGGCAGCTTGTACATGGTGATCGACCAGAAGTAATCGACCGGTGGCATCTGCTCCCTTGTGAAGGTCAGAGTGTAGGTGGACTTGCTGCCGTCGAGAGGCGTGCCATCGGCATCGGCGGGCATCGAGAGGTAAACGGAGACCTCCTTCACATTGCCGAAGATTCCCATGTAGACACCGAGGGCCCGGTCCATGTAGTTCGTGCCCACCCGCTTCCGCGTCCCGAAGAACTTTGCCGCGTCGATGCCGCCCTCGCTGAGCTTCTTCATCCCCGCGCGCCCATCCTCAAGACCTTGCTGCATCGCCTCGCGGACTGCAGGCTCCAACGCCGCGGGGTCCCATGTTGAGCCCGATTGGATCCCGAGCTTGGCCAACGCTTCATGCATCGCCTGGTCGTTTGGATTCGGGGTGACGAAGGGCAGCAGAAATGAAACGTAGGTCCAGTAGGACTCCCTGGTTTCATCGCCATCGGCCCACTTCGGCCAGTCGATGGTGGGAGCAGCCTTGGGAGCAGGTGTGCCGGTAAAGGAACTCAAGGGCTCCAGTTTATAGCTTTCCTGAATTTCCTTGACCTGCCGGAGATCCTCCTGGCCACCGATGATCTGGGTGCGGGTCAAGGTGCCCAGGAAATCCGTCTCCCCTTGAATCACACGAGCCACTCCTTCCGGAAGATTGCCCTTCCACGAAGGGGAGGCCAGCAGCACGGAAACTCCATCGTTGCCATCGTTGACCGATCCGGGATTGTCGAGGACATAGCCCCAGTAGTCATCCCACTGGCTCGTGTAGAACCGCTCCTTCTCGATCCTGGGCATCGTCAGCACCCACGGTTCGGCGCGAAGATCCACCCACGCGTAGGAATAGGGCGTGTCGTTGTTTGGCGTCACAATATCGGTGTCTGCCGGTGAGGAGAGCCCGAGATGAAGCCACCTGCCCATGGCCTTCTCCCCTTCGATGGCCTGCATGAACATCGTCCGATAGTTCATCACCAGGGGATAGGTGAAGATGTAGGAGTCCTTGGCAAGGCCTCTTGCAGATCCCGGGTCGATGGCTTCTGGTGAACTGAAAGATTGTTTCGTGTTCATCATTTTGCTTTACAGCTTGACTTCAGGATTCGCGATCTCATCAACGCTAGGCCAGACGAAACACCCACCACAAGTAGCACTTAAACTGCACCTCCGGTCTGCGCCAGCCTCATCTTTCCGTTTTGTTCAGGAAGGTGCGGGATTGCTAAAGCGAACAAGAACAAGTAGCCGTGTCGACTTGAGCCCGGCGGAAGAGCCGCCGGGTGGCCCAGGGGCCCTTGCACCAGAGGCCAGAGGCCCGGGGCCTCACACCGCCCAGCGCAGCGGCAGCTCCTGCTGCGTATCGGCCTCGCTTTCTTCATCGAGCCACTCCACATCCCAGTGGGAGCCGATGAAGCGGCCCACCACCGGCTTGGGCTCGCTCCAGCGGCCGGAGGCGACTTCCGCCTCCCAGGCCTCCTGGCTTGCGACCCGCTGGGGATCTTTGGCCTTTCTGGCCTGGGCTGGCTGCACCCACTGCTGCAGGACGGTGCCGAGCCAGAAGCCGGCGCTGAAGCAGAGGCAGCAGCAGCACACGACGACGGCCAGGCTGTGGGCCAGGGCTTCTTGGATGACGGGACGGGAGGAGGTGGTGATCACGGCTGTGGTGGAGAAGAACGCGCTCCCCCAGGCACCGGCCAGCTCCGGGGTCAAGGGCGGCGCAGCCGCCGTGCGACCAGCCGCTCGCCATCGCCCTTGACGCCGGAAGCGACCGCCAGCCCGAAGGCACAGCCGCGGCTGCTGGCTGCAAGGTGCAGGCTCGATCGCGTTTCGCCGCCACCCGTGGCTCCGCCCCCGTCTCCACCTGAAGCCCCACCTCCTCCGCCGGCGCTGCGCTGATGTCCTCCTTGCCGTCGCTCATTGGCGCCGGCCAGCGGTGAGAAGGGGCAGCCAGCTTGCGCCAGCCGCCCCAGGTGGGCCCACTGGTGGGCCGTGATCAGGCCCGGAAGCCGAACTCCCGGCGATAGAGATCAGGGTGGTGGGCTTCGATCAGCTCCATGGCGAGGAAGGCTGGGAAGGGGACCAAGCCAGAGAGGGTGACCTCCTGGGAGGACAGCCCACGCCGGGGGCGCGCAGGAACCGCCGCTGGGCCTGGCTTTTCAAGCGGCTCGATCTGGCGCAGCTTCTGCTCCAGCAGCGCCCAGAGGTATTTCGGGATGCCGGAGGGCCGAGGGCAGCGCCAGACCTTGCTGGTGGCATCCCAGGGCCGGGACTCTTCCAGCAGCAGCCTGTGCTTGCCGGTTTTGCTGATCTCGATCATCAGCAGGTGCTCGCTCACCGCCTTGCCGGTGACGGCCCTCCAGGTGATGCCGCTCATCGTGGACGAATAGATCGTGATGGGTGCCATGGCCGTACCAGGCGAAGGACCCCGAAGCCCTGCGCGGGGAGGGCAAGGGGCGCTTCAGCGCCTCGCGCAGCCCTTGCCCCGCCGCGCACGATGAGGAGGACCGCCGCCTCCCCCGCTGGTTTCGCCCAGAGCCGTCGGGGAAAGGGGGCCCGAAGGCCCCCTAGGGCTGGCCCCTGTGGGCCTCAGATCACCGAGACGGTGCAGCCCCGGGTGCCCTGCAGCTTGCGGGCGATCGCGAAGGCCTTCTCGGCCGGCACGAAGCGGATCTTCTTGACCGGCTTGCCGCGCTTCCCGAAGAAGCGCTGCTCGCAGGGGTGGGCGCCGCCCTTGAGGCCATCGGGATAGAAGTGGACGATGACGCGGCGGATTTCGCAGCTGGGGGCAGAGGGTGTGGCCATGGCCTTGAGGTGAGGAACCCGACCGCTCAGCGCGGCCCGCGCAGGGAAGGCAGGGGGCGCGAAGCGCCTCGCGTCAGCCCTTGCCGAACCGAGCAGGCCAGCGCAGCCTTCGGGTGCTTCTCACCGGGGCCGTGGCGGGACACACACCCCAGCGGTGCTGACCCACGCCGCGTTCGTCAGCGGCTGTCGCCGATTCGTGGCGGCGGAGATCGTGCCCCCGCAGCGGGGTCAGAGGTGTTGGGCTTGCTTGTCCAAGGGCGCCGGTCCGATCCGCTGGCAGTCAGTGCGTCGCTGTCACCTGGGCCTCCACCTGAGGTCGCGCCTGAGCTGGCCAGAACCAGAAGACTTCTGCTAGTACAGGTGTTCTCTCTGCTGATGTTGCCGTGGCTGCTTCTCCGCCCCGCTCCCGCGGCACCAGGCCGGCGCCCAGCTCAGCGGCAGCCGATGGCGGTTACGAGGAGTGGCCCTACCTCGATGAGGAGGTGCTGGTGGCCAGCCGCAGCCGCAAGGTCTGCCTCACCTGCCACTTCTTCCGGCACCACACGGGGGTGAACTGCATCCCCCTGCTCACCTGCCAGCTGCACCAGGGACTGCTGGCCCATGGGGAGCACCTCACCCGCCGCTGCCAGGGTTGGACCGACGACATGACGCGGCAGCGGGGTTGGGCGCCCGAGGGGGCATCGCTGATGCCACTGGCTTTGGATTCAGGCACCGCTCAGCACCGAAACAAGCAGTGACGTATTGATCAGAAGGATCAGGCCGGCGCCGGTCCAGCCCACAATCTGCAACCAGATCGGGGTCCACAGATCGCCCATCAGGTCCCTTTTCCCGCAGAACCACATCAGCGGGATCACGGCAAAGGGCAGTTGCAGGCTGAGTACCACCTGGCTGAGAACCAGCAGGTCGGTTGTGGCCTTATCGCCGAAAAGAATCACTGTGACCATCGCCGGCAGCAGGGCCAGGCAACGGGTCACCAGCCGCCGTTGCCACTCGCTCAGGCGCAGATCGAGGAAACCCTCCATCACCACCTGACCGGCCATGGTGCCAGTGAGCGTTGAGCTTTGGCCGGCGGCGAGAAGCCCCATGCCGAACAGCACCGCGGCAAGGGACGTGCCCAACAATGGGGTGAGCAGGCGGTAGGCCTGGGTGAGATCGGTGATCGGTTCGGCCAGCCGGCCGTGGAAACTGCCACCGGCCACCACGAGGATCGAGGCATTCACCAGGAAGGCAAAGCTCAGGGCGAGCATGGTGTCGAGGGTGGCGTAGCGGAGGGCCCGATGACGGGCGTCCTGCCGATCGCTCCATCTCCTGCTCTGCATCAGCGCCGTGTGCAGATAAAGGTTGTGGGGCATCACCGTGGCGCCGAGGATACCTGCGGCCAGATACAGCTGCTGACCATCTCTGAGGCTGCTGGGATGGGGTATGAAACCGACCCACACGGCATCCCAGTTGGGTTGAACCAGGAGCAACTCAACCGCGAAGCAAGCACCCACCAGCGCCACCAGGGCGATCACGAAGGCTTCGAGGCGTCTTATGCCGTAACGCTCCAGCATCAGCAACAACAGCGTGTCAGCGGCGGTGAGAGCAACCCCCCAGGTCAATGGCAGCCCGAACAGCAACTTGAGGGCGATGGCACTGCCGAGCATTTCGGCGAGATCACAGGCCACTATCGCCACCTCGGCCATCAGCCACAGCGGTAGGCGCAGGCGACGATCGAGAAGGCGGCTGCAGGCCTGAGCCAGGTCGAGACCGGTGGCAATCCCGAAGCGGCAGCAGAGAGACTGCATCAGCATCGCGATGAGGCTGGAGAGCCCCACCACCCAGAGCAGGGCATACCCGTAGCGGGACCCGGCAGCCAGATCGGTGGCCCAGTTGCCCGGATCCATGTAGCCCACGGCCACCAGGTACGCCGGGCCCAGCACGCGGAGGAAGATCTGCGGACGTCCTGCACCCGATGGCACCGTGACTTGACGTCGGCTCGTGTTGGAAGCCATTGCTGCGGCGGACCAGCGCCGGAACGGATCAGGATAGAAGTCCTGTTCAGGTGCGATCCAGAAAGCAAGACTGATCACTTCAGGAAGTTATGGAACGCCAAGGTCTGATGGGCCGTAGGCCAGTGGTGGGCGTGATGGGTGCCGGAGAGGGCGCCTCCGCGGAGGCAGTGGCCCTGGCCGAGGAGCTGGGGGAGCGCATCAGCGCCAGGGGTTGGGTGCTGCTCACCGGTGGCCGCCCGGCGGGGGTGATGGCGGCGGCCAGCCGCGGCGCAGCTCGGGTAGAGGGGCACCTGGTGGTGGGGGTGCTGCCCGATGAAGGGAACGGTGACAAGCGGCTGAGCACAGCGGACCTGGATCTGGCGGTGTTCACCGGCATGGGCAAGGCCCGCAACGTGATCAACGTGCTCAGCTCCGATGTGGTGGTGATCTGCGGGGGCGGCGGCCCAGGCACAGCATCAGAAGCCGCCCATGCGCTCAATGCAGGCTGGCCACTGATCCTTCTGGCGGTGCCGCCGCTTTGGCGTGAGTTCATCTGCTCGCTCGGCAAGGGGGTGGAGAGCGCGAGAGACGTCCAGGAGTGCTGCCGATTGATCGAGGCCAGACTCACAGAGGTATGAGCCGGCCATCACCTCGTGTCCCCCTGACCCCAAAGGAGGGGTGGCTGAGCGACGGCCGCCAGGTGCTGCGCTTCCGCCCGACCCGCTGGGAGCGCACCTACCAGCGGCTGGAGATCACCAGTGGGGAGTTGCTTCCTGGCGAGCAGGTGCCACTGCTGAAGAAGCGCAAGGAGCTGAGCCGCAAGGAAGCCCTCAAGCTCTGGAGTGAACTGCGACAGAAGGGCTGGCAGTCCTGCAGTTCCCAATGGTGATCGCCAGCACCGACCGAACCAATCCAGCGTCACCAGAGTGAAGCGAGAACCGATGACCGCCACCTTTTTGATGAGCACCAGCAGATCGTGCTCACAGAGCACCGGCACCGGCAGTTAGAGATCCACACCCAGCAGAGGGGGTCGCTGCTGGGTAGGACGCGGGTGGCGGCGACGACCTTCATCACTCCCAGAGGCACAGTCACACAGACGGGGATAGCGCGGACAACGCAGCGGAAAGTTTAGCTCCTGGATGTGTAGACAAGCCCACACACATCCCAATAAGATGCCGTGAAAATTGTGGCTCTGCCAACTTTTGAAAACGCCGCATCTCCGCCGTTCAACAGACGTCATCCGAAGCGCACTCCAACGGCAAATGAGTGGAGCCCTCGCAGAAATCTCCATCCTGGTGAACAGGCGTACGCTTCTCCTGCTGACCCTCGCGTTGATCGCGACCGTCGTCTTCACCATCGTCTATGTCGAACGGGAGACGCCCACCTGGTTCTGGGACTATGCGAACTACCACGAGAAATACAAGGAGCTAATCAAAGAACTCTACAACGGTATCTTCCCCTTCATTGGCTTCGTCCGCAGAAGTGTCCTCCACAGTCAGCACAACGTGACCCCGATCGTTCCCCTGCTGCCGGGCCGCCTCCTGCTGGGTCCCCACCGGGTTGGCTACATCCTCAACCTGGTGATTGCCTACCTCTTTCCCGCCTGTCTCCTCACCGTGCTGCTAGCGCGCCGGACCTGGGGCCAGGCCTGGGGTGCCACGTCCTCACTCGCCGTCACCGCCTACTCCCTTCTCTACGTTCCCTACTGGGCCCCCACCCTGCGCGGCCATCCGGACGTGGTCTGTGTGCTGCCACTGGCGTGCGCCACCCTGCTACTGATCCGCAGCCGCTACCTGCACGCGGCCACCCCGGGGCGATCGGTGGTCATCGGCCTGCTGCTCTGGAGTTCCTTCCTCCTGCGGCGCCACACGATCTTCACGGTGGCCGCCCTGATCGTGGCCACGGCGGTGTTCGCGGCCATCGAGAGCTTTACGCACCGCAGGGCCGGGGGCCGGACCGGAGCGGGGCGTTGGCTGCTCCATCTGGCGTGTCTGCTGGTGGCCCTAGTGCTGCCTGGCCTGATCTTCCAGCACGACTACGTGATGGAGATCATGGGCCAGTCCTATGCCTCCACCTTCAGCGCCTACCGGCAGGAGATCTCCTCCCAGCTCAACGAGCTCTACCGCTTCTTCGGTCCGGTCCTGCTGGTCAGCGCCGCCGCTGGGGCCCTCCTTGCCCTGGCGCGAGGGGCTGGGGGCGTTCTCTTCACCTTGCTGGTGCCGCTCCTCACTTTCCTCGGCTTTCAGAAAGCCCAGGCGCCAAGCGACCATCACCTCCTGATCCTCTCCCTCTTTCTCTTCCCGGCCTCCTGTGTGCCGTTCGTGCTGATCGGGGCCTACCTGCGGGGGTCCCTGCGGGGGTCCCTGCGGCGGCCCCTGACGGCCCTCTGGCTGGCCGTTCCCGCCTTTGGCTTCCTCCACACTTTCCACGTGCAGACGGCCGCCGCCGACCTGCCCTCCTCCCCACTGGCGACCATCGCCCCCCCCCGCACCTATCCACCACTGCGGCTCGAGAGCTACGAGGAAGTGAGGCGCCTGGTAATGGATATGAAGGCGATCGAGCGGCAGCAGCGCGGCAGCACCTTCGCCATCCTGGCCTCGTCCGACCAGCTCAACACCGACATCGTGAGGGCCCTAGGCTCCAGGAGCCTCCGCGAGTCCTTGGTGGGTGTGGGCGGCGTGGACCTCCGGGATGCGTTCCGTCTCCAGGTGCTGGACGCCGATTACATCGTGGCCTGCGATCCCCCCGCCATCCATCTCGGCGAGGAGCATGAGCGCGTGATCACGGTTCCCTCCCGGGCTCTGCGGGAACCGGGCAACCCGCTGCACGATTCCTACCAACGACTCCCCGGCAGGGACTATCACCTCGCCAACGGCACGACAGCCTTCGTCTACATGCGGATCCGGCCGCGCACCGAAGCGGAGGTGATCTGGCTGCACCTGGAGCTGCAGCGCCACTACCCCAGCTGGCAGCGGTACGAGAGCCATCTCGGCAAGCCACGGGGAGGGTTCTGATTGAGATGGGTGCCTTTTATTGGACAGCCTGGGCCCCTGACATCGTTAACCCCGGGCTGGGGCAGGGCTGATTCAAAGTCTTAAGTCGAGCTTGGTTCTGGCTTTCTCCTCGCCATCGCCAGTAGCGCCGTGATGTCGTGAGTTACGGCCTGCATGCCGGCGCGGATCGACTGAAATCCAGCCAGCCGCAGCAGGTTGAGGGCTGCCGTGCGCAGCGTCGCCATTGCTCCGGCGCCGTTGCCCCGGTAGCGATGGGCGTCCTCATGCAGCTGGGTGTCACGGATCCAGTGCCAGCCCTCAATGCTCCAGCTGTCCCGAACCAATTGCAGCAACGCTTCTGGGGTGGTCCGCATCGCAGGCTGGTGAGCAAGTGGAGGGTGGCCTGGAACGGTTTGCCGTCGCGGCTGCCGGTGGCGGAGGTGATCGGGGAGGTGAACCTCAACCTGGCGATGGTGGAGGACGGTAAAGCGTTTGCCTACCGGAAGTACCTGGGTCAGTGCGACGCCAGGGATAATCTGGATGCCGAGTTCCGGGCTTCCCGCAGTCGCTACGGGGTGTGGAAGGTGCCGGGCGGCATCACCCGCCCCTGGGACTTCAGCCGCGGCAGAACAGCGGGGCGATCAGCCAGCAGCACCGAGTCGATTCCTGGTGGACGGACGGTTCGCTGCAGTGAGATCGGCTCCATTGCACGTGCCCAGGAGTTGCTCCGCCAGGGTCACACGTATCTGGACGGGAATGGTGATGGCGAAGCCTGCAAGAGCCTCCGATGAAGGCACCGCCAGCTGCATCAGACTGTCAAGACCACCATCAGCCAGGGCGTAAGCTTGTGTCCATCAATTCGTGGCATTCATGGCCCTCACCGGATCTGACCTTCTCGCCAAAGTCAAGGAGCTTGGAGATGCCTCCAAGTCCGATCTGGTGCGCACCTGCGGCTATGTGAGCAGCAAGAAGGACGGCAGTAAGCGGCTGAACTTCACGGCCTTCTATGAGGCGCTGCTGGAAGCCAAGGGTGTCAGCCTTGGCAAGAGCGGTGGCAATGGCAAGGGCCAAGCTGGCCGCAGCCTGAGCTACATCGCCAAGGTGCAGGGCAACGGCAACCTGTTGGTCGGCATGGCCTACACCGGTCTGCTTGGCCTCAAACCAGGCGATGAGTTCGAGATCAAGCTGGGCAAGAAACAGATCCGGCTGATTCCGGTTTGCGCCATCTACGAGGAGGATTGATGGACGCAGGGGGTTCACCTCTATTACGGGTGGCGTCAAGGCCTCAGGCGCTGTTGGCTTGAGGCACAACTTTCCCTAGCGTTGCTGCCCCTGGCACAGGGGCAGAGTGCACGAAAACAAGCTCGTCAACGACTGTCTGCACCGTCGAGGCGGCGCACTGCTGTTCATGGCACCGGAGTGGCGCGAAACCGAGCGAGCGGTGCACTGCCAGATCGTGGATGTCTTTGCGCTGCAGGTGGTGACGGGTTACACCCGAGATCCACAGGGAAAGTTGCTGCTGGAGGCCCATCCCTCTGTTGCGGCTGGCCGCAGCTGGTCGCTGGCCAAGGCCGCTCAGCTGGCGCGGCTTGACGCCAGACCCGAGCGATGGGTGGTACTACAGCGCAACAACAGAGCCTGGGGGATGTTCTGGGCAGGTGGTGGCCTGCATCGCTGCCGGCAGGAACTCCTGGAGACCTCGCCATCGCCAGCACTGAGCTCCGCGCTCGTTCCGGTGACGCCGGAAGCGGTGCTGCGGCTGGTCCTCAATCTGGATGCCGGAGCCACGACAGCCGCCGCGACGGTCCTCCAAGCCGATGCCTCTCCTGCAGCGGTGGGAGGTTCCGGGGTCCTGAAGGCTGTTCTCTGGACGTCCCTGGCCTGGCTGGGCGTGCTGGCTCTGACCGCTGCCGGCTTCCTGGGAGTGCTGCGCGAGCAGGACCGCAAGCTGGAACTCCTATTGGAGCGCCTGCCACCGCCGGCCTCCGATCGCTGATGATCACCCAGCCCAATCTCCACAGCCCGCTCTACATCGATGCCCTGAGCTGGGCTGCCCAGCTGCATAGCCGCCAGCGGCGCAAGGGCAAACCCGTGCCTTACATCTCCCACCTGATCGCCGTGAGCGGCCTGGTGTGGGAGGACGGCGGCGATGAGGAGCAGGCGATCGCCGGCTTGCTGCATGACGCGATCGAAGATGCCGACCAGGACGAGGCTTCGATTGCAGGCCGCTACGGGGAGCGTGTGGGGCGGATCGTGGCCGACTGCACCGACACCGCAGGGCCGGTGGCGCCGGGGGCCAAGAAGGAACCCTGGATCCTGCGCAAAAGGCGGTATGTGGCCTCGCTGGAGCACAAGCCGCTCGATTCACTGCTGGTGACCGCAGCCGACAAGGCCCGCGACATGGTGCTCGATGCCCGCCGCAATCCCAGCAGCTGGGAGCGGTTCAACGCGGGGATCGATGGCACCGCCTGGTATCTGCTGCGCATCCACCAGACCCTCAGCCACCGGCTGCGGGGCAGCCGCTCGAATGAGCTGCTGGGAGAAGCCGTGAAGGAGATCCTCACCAGCGAGATCTACGGGAGATTGGTACCCGCAGGCCTGGCCCCGGCGGTGTGGGCGGCGGGCTACCTGGAGCGACCGGAGACGCACCGGGGCAGATCAGCCCATGACGGTTGAGGCCTCAACCTCCGCGCCCCGCTTGATCGACGGTCCCGACGCCGCACCGGCCACCGTGCTGCTGGCCCATGGGGCCGGCGCACCGATGGACACCCCCTTCATGGCGGCCATCGCCAGCGGACTGGCTGAGTCGGGCTGGCGGGTGGTGCGCTTTGAGTTTCCGTACATGGCCCGGCAGCGAATCCTGGAGCGCCGCCAGGGGCCTGACCGGATGCCCGTGCTGCAGGAGGCGTTCCGTCAGCAGGTGCAGCTGGAGAAGACGGAGCAACCGGGCCGGCCGCTGTTCATCGGCGGCAAGTCGATGGGCGGCCGGGTGCCAGCCTGCTGGTGGATGAGCTGGCCGCCGGCGATGGGGTGCGTGGCTGTCTGTGCCTGGGCTATCCCTTCCACCCGCCCGGCAAGCCGCAGCAGCTGCGCACCGAGCACCTGGCCGTCTTGCGGTCTCCAACCCTGATCCTGCAGGGGGAGCGGGACACATTCGGCCGCCGCGAGGAGGTGGAGACCTACAACCTTTCGCCGCAGGTGCAGCTGCGCTGGATCCCGAGCGGTGATCACAGCTTCAAGCCCACCCGCAGCTCGGGTCTGAGCGAGGCGGAGAACTGGACCACGGCGGCAGCCTTGAGCGATCAATTCATGCGGGAGCTGCTCAGCGTCTGAGCCCCTCGGATGCTTCCTCCTTGAGCCAGCCCCGGGCGTTAATCAGGCGGACGGCTTCCTGGGCCGCCTCGATGCAGCCGTGGGCACGGCGCTTGAGATCGTCCTGACCCTGGGCTCGCAGCAGGTAGGCCTCCATCGCTTCCGGGGTTTCGATCACGGCCAGCAGGCCTGTGGTGCGACCACCGATTGCAGGATCCGCCAGCAGCCGGCTCACCAGGCCCAGCTCCCAGAGCTGCTGGGTGCTGCTGCCCGGCTGTAGAAGCTGCTCACGCAGCATGGTCAGGCATCCCTGCTTCAGCGCATCGAGCTGACCGGGCTTGAGGCGACGGCTGTTGGGCAGACCTGCGGCGGGGCCAGCTGGGATTGCCGCTGGCCGCGTGATCGGGTCCCCGCTGTGCTCGTCGCTCCAGCTCAGGCCGGTGCCAGGCAGCCCCACCGTGGTGCGGGTGCCACCGGACCTGGCCACTGGGATGTTGAACGATGCCCCACGTCCTCCGAGCGAGATCGAGCTGAGGCCGCTCTTGCCGAAGTTGAAACGCAGGGGGCCCAGGCGGGCAGAGCGGCGGAAACGGAAGGGCATGGAACCGGACCGGCTCAGGTGCGATGGATGCAGCCAGACCCTGCCGCACCCTGCTGATGCTGAAGCCGTTGTGCTCGTGGATCTGCAGTTCCCCCAATTCGCTTGAGGTCCGGCCAAACTGCACGCTAGTGCACAGTCCCGTAAATAACCGATAGAATATGGAGTGTCTCCCGAGGGAGTCTTTCCATGGCTGTCGGCCGTCCGATGCCACCGCTGGTCCTTACGGAGGACGAAGTTCAACAGCTGCAGAGCATCGCCAACTCCCGCTCTTTGCCCCACTC
>CALRVC020000045.1:0-14531 GCA_943371515.1 Synechococcus sp. UW140
CAAAGAACGGGAGTTGGCGATGCTCTGCAGCTGCTGAACTTCGTCCTCCGTGAGGACCAGCGGCGGCATCGGACGGCCGACAGCCATGGAAAGACTCCCTCGGGAGAAGCTCCACATTCTATCAGTTATATGCGGGACCGTACACTAGGTGCGTGCATATTCCTCCCGTAGGAGAGAGAGGCTCTGAAGACCCCTTTTTTCTTTGTTGTGACTTAGCAGAGCACCTAGCCCTTAGACCACCCCCACAGATTCGCCAGCAGCACCTGCGCAGGAAGGAGAGTCAGCGATCCAGGGCAGCCCTGAGACCGCCCTGAGACCAGCCTGAGCCGAGCCCTGAGACCGCGCCGCCGAGCCCTGAGACCCCCCACCTCCGCCGATGGCGCCGGCAGCGGCGTCGGGAGACTTCGGGGTTGGTCTCAGGGCTCGGCGGGGGGGGCAGCCCTGAGACCACCCCCTCAGGAGGTGGGTACCGACGGCCGGCGGCAAGGCGGTAACTCGGCAATCCGTGCCAGTCCGCCAGATCCCGCTGCCAGGTGATCGAAGACAACACCCTCGCGGCAGGGGGACGGCTTGAACAGCCCGTCGCGCAGCTTGAAGCCGGCATCGAACCGCACCAGGTTCAGGCGCTCTGCTGGCTCACGTCCCGCCGCCCGTGCCTCGGTGCGTGATTCCTTCACCCGTGGCAGGCAGCGGTCAACGCCAAGGGTGCGCCGCACCTGGCCCTGGAAGTTGCTGAACTGCATGCCGTAGGTGACGTTCACCGCCTTGCACCACCCCAGATAGGTGGTGAACATGTGCTTCCAATCGGCGTCGGTGACCTCCACATCGGCCCCTCTGACTTCCGCGTCTGGTTTGCTGGTGATCGGCACCAAGCAGGCGTCGATGAACATCGCGACCGTGTCACCCTCAGCCGCAACGGCAGCCGCTGACTCCCGCAGCAGCCCGCCGGAGTCGTTCTTGGCGAGTACATCGTTCACCTCGTCGAGCGGCATCAGCAGCGCCCATGACGCCAGCTCACCGAGCATCTGCCGCTGGCGGTTTGTGTTGCCGCTGATGTCTTCGAGCAGGGTCGGGTCTGGCTCCCCACCGCGCGGCAGGCTTTCGAGGGTGAGCAGGCGCCGCTGAGCACCGTCTCGTGAGTCGCTGAGCTTCAGCGGTGTGATGCTGGCGATGATCGAGCGGCAGTGCAGCCGGCAGGCGTCGGTGTCGCTGCCATGCAACCGCCGCAAGGATTGCGGCTTGTTTTCGGCCAGCTCGTACCAGGGGCCGAGGTGCTCGGCGTAGCGCGGCATCTTGGCCGGGCAGTCCGGGAACAGCATCAGCCTCCGGCCGAGCGCGAACTGATAGAGCTGTTCTGGCCCCTTCAGGTCTGCTGGGTGGCTAAGGGCGGAGACCAGCTCAGACGGCAGTAGAGATTGCACCAGGGTCAGGACCAGCCCCTTTCCTGTGCCTGTGCCCCCGAGCAGGTGGAAGGCCTGGCCGTAGGGGACGGTTGGATCAATGACCCAGCGGAACATGGCCCGCAGGATCACCTCCGCCCCATCAGGGAAACATCTGGCGATGATGCGCTCCACCTCAGGGGGGCAGAGCGCATCAGGAACAAACGGCCCAGCCACGGCGTAGGTAGCACCATGGTCTGAGTTGTGCGGTTCCAGGGTGTTGGTCCGCAGGTTGAAGGTGCCGTTGCTGAAGACGACAACATGCGGCGGGCTGCGGCGATCCAGCGGGCCAGGGCCGGCAACGGAGCGCAAGGATCGAACGGTGTCATCCACCTGCCGGGCGGAACCGAACTTGAAGGACTCGAACTCGATGTCCTCAAGCTTGACCATCACATAGATGCGCTTGAGGACATCAAGCGCCCGCCGCTTCATGGCATCAGCCGAGACACGCGACCAGTAGCCCGCTGCTGGGTTGTAGATGAAGAAAGCATCCTGGTGGCAGGCGATGGTGTGGCCGGATTCCTTTTGGAGGATCTGCGCGGCGAGAAGATCAATCGGCGTCTCGTCTTTTTCGTGGATGGCCGCCCCCTTCTCCGCGTCGTGCCCTGCGGCGGCCCCCGGTTGCGCAGCCTGGGCGTGAGCGCGTTCCTTCTTTCGCCTGGTGCCAGTCATGCGCAGGTTGTGGCCTTCGGCGGCGGCACGCTTCCAGAAACAACCCTCACCAAGCCAGAACGATGACCGGAGCTGCTGAGCAACGTCCCAGCCGGATTCCTTGGGCGGTGAGTGAGCTTCCATCAGCTCGTAGGCCTGTCGATTGGCCTCCTGAATGCGCTTGGCCTGCTCACCTTTGGTCAGGCGGTAGAGCGCATCTCTGAGCCCAATGAGGATGAAACGGTGATAGGGGTGTGAGTATGCCTTTCTCGCCCCGCTGACGCGCTTGGGAATACAGGCCAGCGCGGCTTTGATCTCAGCCAGTGATCGCGGTTCAAGGATCTTGCCGCCCGTGCTGCGGCGGTCTGCATCAGCCGGCGGGATAAAAGCACCTTCCCCTCGATTGGTTGCCCAGCGGACTTCTCTTTGCTGCTGGCTCAGCTCAGGGCGGCGGGTGAACTCTGCATTTACCCACGCCTCCAGGTCCTCAAGCCTGGTGCAGTGGTCGAGGTCGTCATCCTCGTAAATGATCGTTGCTTGCCCGAGCACCTGGCCGCCCTTGCCTGGGTGCTTGGACTCGGTGGCGATGTAGGAACTACCAGCCAGCCGCATCAAGCGGCTCGGGTTGACGCATACGGGATCACTGCCCAGGGCAATGACCAGCCGATCCATCAGGCGTTTCCAGCGTGGAATATCAGTGCAAGGTTCAGCCAGCCGCCACCAGATATGCGCTGAGCCGTGCTTCCAGGTGGTGAGCATCAAGTGATGCTCAGGAAGCTCGTTCACCTGCGCTTCATGAACGAAGGCGAGAACTTCCTCCAGCAGGACTCCATCCCATTCGGCGAAGACGGCGGGGATTGATGTGACTTCCTCGTCTTTCTTGGCACTGCCAGCGATCAGATAGAGCCGGTTGCCTTTCTGCTGCAGCTGCTCCAGCTGTTTCGTGCGCGGCCGCGCCGTGGGCGGCAGGGGGGTGGCATTGCCTCCCTGCCATGGGATCGCCCGTAGGTGGGCCAGTACGGGGTCGATGCCCACCAGCTGGCAGTGGCGGGCCGCCTGCGCGGCATCAAACAGCGGCTGGGTTCGAGGGCCAGCCCGCCGGAAGATGGTCAGGCCGGCCGTGATGCGGAAGTGGGCGCCTTTTGCCTTGATGCTGTAGTGATTGGCATTTGCGGCGAAAGCTGTCATGACTTCTTTGGATGATCAGTCCGCGAATGGGTTTCCCTTGGGGGGGTTTGTTCGTTGAAAGCCCGGTTCCGGCCGGGCCTTCTGCTGTTCAGGTGTCAGCCGAAGCCCTTTGACGGCCGATCACTCAGCTTCATCAGCGGCAGCTCCAGGCTCACGGCGGTTCTGCGTGTGATCACCCGCCAACTTCAGATCTGCCTGGCCCGTGTCCGTGGCGGAAGAGGGGTTCCGACCGCCACGAGGGCAAAGCGGACCAGCTCGGAAATGGTCGTGCCGCGGGCGGCAGCGTCAGACCGCAGGACAGTCACCTCCTCGGGGCGGAGCCGGACGTTGAGTCGAGCCCCGCTTTCGCTGATGTAGCGACGTCGTCTTGGCTTGGTTTCGTTCATGGCGCCACAGGTGGTGTGAACACTCAACCAATCATGGCGCCGGTAGTGCCGCAATGTCAGGAGTCAGCCGAACCCCCAGCCACCGCCAGGCTGCCGGAGACCTGGCCTGCCGGGATCCCTGGATCATTCACAGACGGTTGACGGTTGACAATCACCTGCTGCGTTCTGCGCCACCTGGGCCCATGAGCAGATCCACTCCACCGGCCATGAATCGCGGCTGAAGCCGGATCTGGGCGATGCCTTCGGGAAGGCGCGCTATGCCCGTGAGGAGTTGGTTGCTGAGTTGGGGGCCGTGCTGCTGGGTGATCGGCTGGAGATCGGCAGCGAGATCGAGAGCCATGCCGCCTATCTCGGCCACTGGATTGAGCTGCTCAAGGAGTCACCCAAGGTGCTGTTCCAGGTGCTCAGCGAGGCGCGGCTGGCGGCGGATCTGATCTGTCCGGAGCCTGCTACCAGGATTCCGGTCAAAGTGGTAGGCGACTGAAAACGGCTGGGATTGCGTGGAGTGGAGGATTTGTTCATAGGTGACTCGGCGCTCACCTCAGAACAGTCACGAGGATAGGTTGTTCCACTGTGCCGCTTCCAGGATGTCCTGTCAGTGGCCAGGGCATGGCATCCAACTCCCAATTGCCTGTTGTGGCAGCTTGCCCGCCTGACCGCTGGCATTCGTGACCTCTCAGGCGTTCGCAGGCCGTGCTGTTTAGATAAATGTGTCTCTGTGGGAAGTAGGGGGACTCAACAGCTGAGCAACTCCCGCAGGAACTGATCGCTCAAGGCTGCCGCCGTGGCCCAGTTCTCCGCCTCGCTGAGGCCGGAGCTGCGGGTGGGCTTAAAGCTGTGGTCCCCGCTGGGGATCCAGCGCAGCTGCACCTGTGGCGAGAGGCTGTAGGTCTCCACCTCCTCCCGCCGCCCTAAGCTGTCCCGCTCCCCCTGCAGGATCAAGGTGGGAGTTCGCAAGGCGACCAGGTGCTCGGTGCGCAGCTGCAGCGGCTTGCCGGGCGGGTGGAAGGGATAGCCCAGGCACAGGCAGCCGCGCACCCCAGCGCTGGCGGCCAGCTCATCGATCAGCAGGCTGGCCACCCGGCCGCCCATCGACTTGCCGCCGATGAACAGCGCTCGCTCAGGCCGCTCGCCGTTCTCCAGCCGCACCTGCTCGCGGAACGCCTCCTGCAGCACCGGCATCCGGTCAGGCCCCTGGCGGCGTTCCAGCACTCGCTGCCGGGCCATGCACTGACTGATGCCAATGAACCCTATTGGCCCGGTCAGTCCAACCCCGCAAGGGGACCCCTCAAGCCGAGACCCACGACCCGAAAACCAATCGCCACACCTGAACTTGTGGCTGAAGGAGCTGGACAAGGGGTGAACGGTTGCCCGTGGCTCGTCAGTCGAACACATGGCCGTGGGCGTAGCGCTCTTCGTTGCCGGCGGCTTCGGTGAGGGAGGCGACGTTCTCGCGGGTGAAGAAGCCGTCGTAGCCGAGGCAGCGCTGCACGTATTCAGTGATCAGCAGGGAATAGTCTGAGCTCTTCGAGAAGATCTGCTTGAGATTGGGCTGATCGCTGCATTCGCCCACCACCTCGGCGAGGAAGGGGATGCCGGCCTCCTGCAGCTTGCGCACCACGACATCCACATTCTGCTCGCCATCCACGTCGCCGTCTGCCACTTCGAAGGCAAGGTGATGCATGCGCCGGCCGAAGTTGCGCACGAACTCCTCGGTGGGCATGGGCAGGTTCACCAGGGAGTTCAAATAGGAGGGCGTGTTGTTGGCCGTGAACACCCGCGCCGGCGAGAGCTTGTCGTCGCTGACCCTTGGGTTGCGGGTGACGTTGGTGGAGGAATTCATCTCATTGATGTTGTAAGCCCCCCAGAAGTAATAGGGCACCATGCTGAGATACTCGAGGATCGCGTCTTCCCGCTCGCCTGCCAGTACGCGGGTGGCCATGTGATCGAGGCCCAGCACCTTGCCGTCCAGGCCCATGGCGGTGTGTTGCTCGGCCGCTTCGAGGATGGGCTGCTCGGTGTCGTCGTCGAGCAGCACGCGGTCGCCTAGGTCGAGGGGGGCGAGCGAGTCGAGCGGCAGATCGACAAAGCCTACCCGGTTGTAGGTGTGATCCGAAAGGAAACTGAAGGTCAGGTGGTCGTGGGCGAAATGTTCGTGGGCGTAGAAGGGGTTCTGCGTTTCTCCGGGATACACGAAGCGGATGTTCTGGGCTTCCAGGATCTCCCGCACGGATCGTGCTGATTGGGTGTGGAACAGTTCGCCCACGTAGCGTGCATTGGGCCTTCTCGCGGAGAGGGGATACATCGTGTTCCAGCGGGTGGTCTCATCCTCGAAGTCGGGATTGAGGGGCTCCAGCAGGATCATCCGCGGCCAGGCGGGGTTGGCGGCCAGCAGGTGGATGCGGTGGGTGCGCATCAGCCAGCATTCACGGAATCGGTAGGGCCCCATCAGGGCGAGTTCGGCCATGTAGGGCACGGCGTGGCCATGGTCCACCTGGATCACCACCGCGGCCATGGAACCCACCAGCTCGTCGATGCCGCTCCGCTGGCGCCGCTCGTACACGCGGGGCAGAAACTCCTCGAAGAAGGCGGTGTTGCGCTTGTCTCCCTTGGGCTTGTAGGTCGCCAGGTCGATCAGGGAGGTCAAGGCGGCACACGACGATTGGCTGAAGGCTGATTAGCACAACCCCCCGATCCACGTCAGCAGCGGTGAGGCGCACTGCTCGCCCTGGCAGACCCGAACCGGCAGGCCACCTACGGTCGTGGGGGTTCAGGAAGGGATGGCGGCGTGAGGCTGTGGATCGCTCTGGCCCGCGAGGCGGGATGGGGGCACACCCTGCTGCTGGCGGGTCTGGCCCTGCTCGCCAGCCTTGTGGAGGTGACCGGCTTAGGTGTGTAGTCCCACCAGGTTGTTCAGCTGACAAGGCGGTGTGAGGTCGCCAGGGTCGGGGTGTCACCGCCCGTCCCAGAACCTCACCCCCCATGCATAGCCACCCCAATGCCCGACTGACTCCGATCGGTCGGCAACGCCTGATTCGTCGGCACCTCGATGTACGGAAACTCGAAGCGCACCACCCGCCAGCCCGACTCGGCCAGCCCACTGGCGATGGCCGCCATGAACGGGCTGTCCATCGGTGCCCCAGCCCCATGGGCGAGCAGCACGGTGGCCGGCGCGGCGTCTGGACCGTCGATCAAGCGCGGCGCGGAGGTTGGGGCCTCAGCCGTCATGGGCTGATCTGCTCCGGTGCGTCTCTGGGCGCTCCAGATACCCCGCCGCCCACACCGCAGGAGCAATCCCGTGGGGCACGATACGCCGGTAGGCCTCACTGGCGAGGATCTCCTTCACCGACTCCCCGAGCAGCTCAGTGGATCGGCTCTGCGGAAGCGGGCGCATCGCAGCACTGTTATCTATGTACCAGTGATTGTGCCCTGGTCGGCGGGCGCCCAGCGGCCCTGTTGATCAGGCGCGCAGATCCTGCCAGATGAACAGGGCCGTGCCCCGGATCCCCCAGCTCGGAACTGAATCTTGACACCACCGTGTGGTGATCAACCCTTGTGTTCTGACCCTCCCTACTCTGCCCCTCAAGTCAGCGAGGCAGGTCTGCCCCTTCATGGCCGTCGTCATTCTCCGCTCATCCCGCGAGGGATCGGCGTCTCCGTTCGCCAGCCTCGACCCGCTTCCAGATCCCACCCCCCACCTGCAGGGACTCGACGTTCGGCTCCACACCATCGACAAAGCCAGGGCCGTCGCTCAGATCCGGACAATCGTGCGTGAGCACTGCGACATCATCATCAACCTCTGCGACGGTGCCTGGGACGAGGACCGTGCCGGCATCGAGGTGGTGCGGATGCTTGAAACCCTCGGCGTTCCCTTCACCGGCGCTGGAAGCTCGTTCTACGAACCTTCACGGGAGGCGATGAAGCTCGCCTCCCATTCCGTGGGTGTGCAGATTCCGTCCTATGTGCTTGCCCGCGAACACGAGGATGTGGAACGGGCGCTGGCACGGTTGGCGTTCCCTCTGCTGGTGAAGCACCCCCACGGCTACTCCAGCGTGGGCATCAGCCGAACCTCCCTGGTAGATGGACCCGAGGCCTTGCGTCGAGAAGTTGCCTCTCGGTTGGAGAGCTACAACGGAGCCCTGATCGAGACGTTCCTGCCCGGTCGGGAATTCACCGTGCTGGTGAGCGAGCCGCGGGCTGGAGACAAACACCCCTGGACCCTGCAGCCGATGGAAGTGATCTTCCCCCCGGGAGAGATCTTCCAGCACTTCGAGCTCAAGTGGATCGCCCATGACTCCCTGCAACGACGCCCGGTGAGTGAAGTCAGGCTCGAGCACCAGCTGCGGGACGCCGCCGCGCTGATCTTCGAGGCGATGGGTGGCACCGGCTATGCCCGCTGTGACTTTCGACTGGATGCAGACGGAGAGCTGTGCTTTCTCGAGATCAACCCCAACTGCGGCCTCTTCTACCCCGAGGGCAGCTTCGGTAGCGCTGATGACATCCTCTCGGCCGATCCCGCCGGTTTCCGGGGCTTCCTCGGGCACATCCTGGACTGTGCCCGGCGCCGCCAGCAAGCGAGCGCTCCACGCTGGAGCCTGGAGCATCATCCGCAGAAGGGTTTTGGCATGGTGGCCAGCCGCGATCTGGATGCGGGGGAAGCGATCCACAGGTATGAGGAGCAGCCCCATGTTCTGGCAAGCCGGGAGCATGTGGAACGCAGCTGGGATGGGATACAAAGCCGCTGGTTCGCCGACTACGCCTATCCGCTGAGTGACGAGGTGCACGTGCTGTGGAGCAAGGACCCGGAGGACTGGCGCCCCCTGAACCACTCCTGCGACCCCAACAGCTGGCTGGATGGCCTGAACCTGATCGCCCGACGGCCGATCGCCCGTGGCGAGGAGATCAGCCTCGATTACGCCACATTCTGCGGGCCGGACATGAACGGTTTCGTCTGCAGCTGCAGCACTGAAGCTTGCAGAGGCCTGATCACCAGTGTGGACCACCTCCTACCGGATCTGGACAGCCGTTACGGCACCCATCTCTCTCCCTATGTTCGGCAGGCCCGTACCCGACTGGGCTCCAAAGTTCAACCTCCCTACCAATGGGTGCCCCATCCCGCTGGCCACGGTCTGGTCGCATGTCGTGCCTGGCGGGAGGGGGAGGTGATCGCACCCTTCCGCCTGGGGGAGCGACAGCCCCTCCCCAGCCGATGGACCCTGCAGTGCGGACCTGGGGAGCATGCGGAGCCCCTGCCGATCGAGCTGCGCTACATCAACCACTCCTGCCACCCGAATGTGTGCTTCGACTTCGAAGCGTCGGTGGTGCGTGCCGTGAGGGCCATCGAGCCGGGCGACGATCTCACCTTCTTCTATCCCGCCACCGAGTGGCAGATGACCGAGACCTTCTCCTGTCGCTGCCTCGCGCCGGATTGCCTCGGCTTCATTTCTGGTGCCGCCGGCCTGGAGGAGGAGCTGCTTGTCCGGCATGTCCTGTCCCCCACGATCCGCGATCTGCTCAGGCGGAGGGATCTGCAGACTGACTGCACACCTGGCACGGCAACTTCATGAGGCCCTCCTCGGATCGGCCATCAGGCCGCCCGAGCGCTGGGCGAGTGAAGGCGTCTGAACTTATCGGATTCATCGGGTCGGATGAGTCCCGTATGCCAAGCCCACGACGAGCTTTCCTCAGGATCGATGCGGGCATGGTCTCCTCCCTGCTCGCCACACCGACCCCGGCACGGGATTTCAGTACATGAGGTTTCGCTCCCCTTTCCTGAGCGACTTGATCGCGCTCCTGGCACCGCAGCGACGGCTGGTAAAAGCCGTCGTGGTGGCGATGCTGATCGACGTGGCGTTCCAGGCGCTGCTCCCGGTGAGCCTGAAGTTCCTGATCGACAGGGCGATCGTGCCCCGTGATGCGCAGCTTCTCTACCTACTCCTTGCGGTGCTCTGCATAGGGCTGGTGATCGCCGCCCTGGCGATGATCTGGCGTGATCTGCTCTACGCCCGCCTCGGGGCTGCGGTGTTGCGGAACGTGCGCCAGCGCCTTTTCGAACACCTGCAGGGACTGCCGCTCAGTTACTACGCGAGTATGCGGCCTGGCGATCTGATGGCGCGCTTCTCCACCGATCTGGCCTCGGTGGAGCAATTGGTGGTGGGAGGGTTGCCGAGCGTCTTCATCGCTTCCCTGACTCTGTTCGTTCTGGGCCTCGCGCTCCTGGCCCTCGACAGCCGCCTGTTTCTGCTGGTGGCGATGCTCATGCCCCTTTGCTGGCTCGGGCCACGCCTGGTGGTTCCCAGGGCAGCAGCCCTGGGGTTGGAGGCCAGGCGCCGGGAGGCGGATCTCCTGAGTGTGCTTCAGGAACAACTCGAGGGGCAGGCGGCGGTCAAGGCCCTGGGCCTGGAACGGCATGCCGTTGAGCGCGTGACAGACCTTCTCACCGCCACTCAGAGCAGCGTGCGGCGCTTCAACTTCCAGAGCTACCTGGCGGAACGGCTGCCGAACATCGCCATGCTCGTGGTGCATGTGGCGGCCCTGGCCTGTGGGGCTCTGCTGGCCTTCTCGGGAAGGATGAGCGTGGGCACCCTGGTGGCGTTCAACGCGGTGCTCCTCAGTCTGGGCAACGCCATGGCAACCCTCACCTCGAGTTCAAGTGCGTTCCTGAGCGCTGCGGCGGGCCTGCGCCGGATTCGCGAGGTACTGGACGTGAACCCCACCCTCCGGGATCTCCCGGAGGCCTGCGGCCTGCCGTGCTTCGGAGACAGGATCGTCTTCGAGGACGTCAGCTTCGCCCATGGCAACGCTCCGGTGCTCCATGGCCTCAATCTGGAGATCGAACGGGGCCAGGCCGTCGCCTTTGTCGGTCCGAGCGGCAGCGGCAAAAGCACGATCCTGGGCCTGATCGCTCGCTTCCATGACCCCGTGACGGGCAGGATCCTGCTGGACGGGATGGACCTGCGCGCTTACCGACTGGAGAGTCTGCGGGCTCTGCTTGGCATCGTGCAACAGGACACCATGATCTTCGCGGGGTCCTTGCGGGAGAACATCAGACTGGGCCGCCTCGATGCACTCGACGCTGAGGTCGAGCACGCGGCCTTGCAGTCGCAAGTGGATGACTTTGTGCGAAATCTCCCCGAGGGCTACGAGACCCGTCTCGGTCCGGGGGGCACCCATCTCTCGGGTGGGCAGCGCCAGCGCATTTCCATTGCCCGCGCCATCCTCCGCCGCCCGCAGATCCTCCTGCTCGATGAAGCCACGAGTGCCCTTGACCCTGCCACCGAACGCGCCGTGAACAACGCATTGGAGAGCCTTCGGGGCCAGCTCACCACCATCCGGGTCACCCATCGCCTGGCGGAGGCGGCTGCATACGACCGCATCTTCGTTCTTGAAGGTGGCCTGCTGGCCGAGCAGGGGACGCACGGCGAACTCCTGGAGGCGGACGGGCTCTACGCATCCCTGTGGAGGAAGCAGACAGGCCTGCAGCTGAGCGACGACTCCGGGCATGCCCAGGTCACCGCTGCGTTCCTGGGCGAGTGGCCCCTCTTCCAGGGAATGGATGCGGACCTCATGGAGGACGTGTGCCGCTCGTTCCTCAGCGAGCGGGTGGCCTCAGGCGCGGTGATCCTGCGTGAGGGCGAGCTGGGCGACCGCTTCTATGTGGTGGTGCGTGGCACCGTGTCGGTGCGCCGCCGCGGTGCCCACGATCAGGACCGAGAGATTGCGAGGTTGCGGGAAGGAGAGGTCTTCGGGGAATCCGCTCTGCTCTCCGAACGCCCCAGGAATGCAACTGTGGTGGCGCTCACCCCCTGTGTGCTGCTCAGCCTGGGGAGGGAGCGATTTCGATCCTGGGTCGGCCGCGATCCCGCCTGGCGTCGGCAGCTGGAGGAACTCCAGGCACTCCGCTGATCAGCGTCTGATGGATCCGCAGCAGGTACCAGTCGGTGCCATCGATCCCCGCGTTGAAGTGCTCCCAGCTGTCGGGATCGCGGCGGGCATCGAGCACCATGTCGCGGGCGTTGTGGGCCTTGTCGGCTGCAGTCACAAGCAATGAATCGAGCGGCTTGTGCTCCAGCGAGGCCACATACCGCGTCTTGCGCACCAGCCAGGGTTCTTTTCCTGCGCCGGTCAGTCCCTCGGCGCTGTCGGTGCAGTCCATCACGATGCCGGCCACATCCTCCCCGAAGCGCTCGGCGATCGAGGCGTGGCTCTGGCCCGCATCCTCGATGGCGTCGTGCAGCAGGCCGGCGATCAGGTGGGAGATGTAGGGCATCGGCTTGCCGTTGCGGGCCTGGGTGCGATGCAGCTGAGCGGTCTAGAGCAGGGCCTCGTCATACCGCTCGCTGTGGGTGGAGGGTTGTAAGACCCCACAGCGCATTTGGAGGCAGAATTCCCCACGATGTCTACACTGAAAATGAACCCTGTTCCTCCCGCCCGAGCTTAACGATGTCAGAGGCCAAGGCTGTCCAGTAAAAGGCACCCACCTCACAATGCCTTATCAACAAACAACTCAACCCATAGGAGGCAGACATGCCGAACTTCGCATATTGTGACTTAACCGGGCTGATCCGCACGATAGATACGGCAAAACCGACTCAGCTGGCGCTTCCCATTTACGATAGCGTCATGAATAACGTATCTAGCCTTTCGTTCACACCCGAAGGGAAGCTTGTACTGTGCGGGGGGGGCTTATTCAACTGGTAGCTATGAGATTTCCATGCTCACCGGTCCTCAGAATTCCGAGGACGAAGTCTATGTGCATCCAAGTCCGAAGCCCTGTTATGGGCAGATCTGTAATGTCAGGGTCCGTTCAGTAGGTGGCGAGGATCGCGTATACTACAGCGTAGAGGAGGATCTTACTCAGGAGGGCATCGCCCAGAGTTACGCGATCTACTATCTCAAGCCTGGCTCCAGTGATCCCATTCACTACACCACCATCGATCCAAAGGAGCTAACCATCCTGCACCCATGCAGCGGAGAGTACGACATGTACTTATACGATGGAGATTTTGTATTTGGGGACAATAATACTTTGTATCTCTCGTCTGGCCGCCGATGGAGTGGCCTCAAGTGTGCCGTCTATAGGTTTGACGGCGCAAAACCGGACATCGTGGAGGGCGCGTTGACGCGCCTTCACGAAAGCGTAGGCCCAATTAGTGGACTATGCTATGAAAAGAAGGCATTTGTTGGCGTGATCTACTTCGTGCGGGATTACGATATCTATCAGCTAGACTTAGTGACGATGGAAGAAGCGCTCATCGGACAAGTGGAACCTTTTTAGTTTCGGCCACTCGACCTGGCACTGACTGTAAACGTATTCCTGCAGAAACAGCAGCCATGGTGGTGGTTCTTTCCCAGTGGTTTGGTCAAATGGCTGATCGCCACAGTGCGTAACGTGGTGCGCATTGCAGAGTCATTGCACGTTGGCAAACCAACACCTCATCCCGATCCGAGGTCGTTACAAGTTCAGGGGCCAGGCTCGATTAACGGCAACGATGCCTAACGAACACCGGATAAGATCGTGGCTACGCACGATCTATCCTTGTTCGTTGGGCAAGCCCTTTGGAGCTGCTCGGCAGACCTTCTCTATGCAGATAAGTCGCGCCGTTTTTTCGAATTGCTTAAGGATTCGGGGCGGTCGGCGCGGATGGGCTGCGAATAAATACTCACGCCTGCGAGGCCTCCCGCCATGGTCGTCTGTGGACTACCCGATCAGAATAGCTACTGAAATACTGCTTGAACCTCCTCGCTTACTGGTTCAATTCTGTTCCTCTCATCGCTACAACTCGTTCTTCCCAATCTGCCGTGGATCGGCTGAATTGTGTAGTCCCACCATGTTGTTCGGCTGACAAGGGATACTCCTATAGACCATCAAGTTCTTCCAGCGGCTTCTTGCTGCGTTGGTGAGGTCACGCTGCCGGCTCTCAGCCACCTGGGTGGGAGCCTGGGCTCACCGTGGATTTCATGTCAGGCGGCGGCAGTTCTCAGTGGAGGACGGCCCCTGAGGAGGTGAAACACCTCGCGGGCAATGAACCGCTTGAGACAGCGGAGGATCTCCTTGTTGCTCAGTCCCTCCCCCCTGCGTCATCAGCTGATCTTGGATCAGCTCAGTAGTTGCCGTCGGTCTGCGCTGATCGCGCCTTGCAGTCCAGGTGAACCTCGGCGGTGCAGGTGTGGCGGCCCCATGGATCAAGGCACCAATCTCACGCGCCCGGCCCCTCCACCAATCCCTGAAACATCACGAGGGCATCCACATACCCCAGCTGCTTGTGGCGAAACGCCCCGGGCAGGGTGCCAACGGTGCGGAAGCCGTTGCGCTCCCAGCAATGGATGCCGGCGGTGTTGGTGCTCACCACCAGGTTGAACTGCATAGCCCGAAATCCCAGCCGTCGGGCCGCCTGGAGCGAGTGCTGGCAGAGGCAGCTGCCGATGCCTTGCCCCCGGCACGGCTCTGCCACCACAAAGCCGGCATTGGCCACGTGGGCACCCAGGCACAAGGAATTGGGCTTGAGGTAGTAGCTGCCCACCACGGCCCCACCTGCATCGAGGGCCACCATCACCGCCTGGGACTGTTCCACCCACAGGCCTCTCGCATCGGCCTCTGTGATCGCCGGGTCGTGGGGGAAGGTTTCCCCGGCGCGGAACACCGGCTCCAGGAGCCGCCACACTCCAGGCCAGTCGTCCGGCTCAAACGGGCGGATCTGCAGGGGGGCTTGAGCGGCATGGCTGCTCATGACACCAGGGCGAACTCGGTTCCGTCGCTCACCCGTCCTCCCACCACCGGGATGGCACCGGGTTGGAGGGTGATCACCTGAAAGGCCTCGCCGCCGGCAGGCTGCAAGGGTCCAACCCGACCTGCAGGGTCACGGTC
>CALRVC020000046.1:0-13528 GCA_943371515.1 Synechococcus sp. UW140
ACCACTGATCGCCTCCATGGCGACCCTGGCCTTGAACTCGGGGCTGTGGGTGCGTCGTTTGCTCATCGATGGGAGCCCCTTCTCAGGGGCGGTGCCCCGCCTCAGAGGTTAACGATGGGGCCTGTCCAGAAAAGCCAGTCCACCTCAGGCTGGGGTAGATCCCCACCGCGCAGCGGTTCACCACGGCCTTGTCCACCAGCCGGTATGGCCCGAATGCCAGGCCTGGCCAGCGGAGCAGGCATGGCACCACGACGGATCCAAGAAACGCTCTCGGACTCGCTGCACTCCAACAGCAGTATTACTGGACGGCTCCAATGGAAAGGGCGCCCCGTTTCGGGCGTCCTACTCCTTCGGAGAAGACTTCGTCTTGGGCCGGTTGCGCGGTCTGGTCATCCCGCTGGCAAGGGATCAGATCACCCCAACCCGGCTGGTCCGATCCAGTACCCGCCTGGTCTCGGGGCCTGTGACGTGACCCCCTTCATTGGTCCAGACCAAATGAGAGTGGATGTCCATGGTCATGCTGCAGCTCCCTGTTGAGCTGCCTCCAGGGGCTGACGCCCCTGGAGGGCCGAGTAGGGCCTGAGCGAGTTGTACTCCCAGCGCCAGCGATTGGCCAGGATCTGGGCCTCTGGGGCTGTTGCGGCAGGGACACGGCTACCTGGATGGAGTTGGGGATGGAGAGGCGTGTGAGGGCCTGAAGTAGGGATAGCGGATGGAGGGGCTGGTGGGACTGGCAGCCACTCATCGCCTCAATAGCGACTCCGACCTTGAACTCGGGGCTTTGGGTGGGCGCATGCTCATGGGTGGAAGCCCCGTTCGGGGGCAGTTGCCCAGCATCAGAGGTTCACGATTGGGGCTGTCCAGAAAAACCAGACCGCCTCAGACCAGCAAAACACGCCTTCGCCAGCTTCTGCTGGACTCAATAATTGGTAGCACAAGTATCGCCTGAGTGGTTAGGCACTTATGCCGACGTCAGGGCCTGGAAATGCTGGACAGTCAAAGGCAGCATCGGGGTATAAGTTCCTATCACTCTTCCGGCACCCCTACCATCAATGAATCCTGTCTCGCCATCTGAATCTGTTAAAGGACACCAAGCTTTCCTGTTGGTCTCCTCCGCCATTAGCTCCTTGAGTCTATGGGCCAGGCTTGAAGAATCATGGCCTGATGTTTCCCCACATGGTGTTCAGAGTCTGTGGTCAGCTCCCCTCTATGGCAGCCACGGCGTTGGGCTCTATGTCACGGCGAACTCAAGGGAGCAGATTGAGTCAGCCGCGGAAACGTTGCAGTCGTTGCTCCTCAATAGTCAGGTCGAAATCAGGCTCTGCAAAAACGATGGTCATCGCCATCCCATGATCGCCGTCAGCACAAGCCATCCGGTTCAGGGACTCGTAGCAATCAGCCTCCTGCCTGAGGCCCAGACCCGAGAAAGCGAAGTCGTCGCTACGCTGCAAACCCTCAATGGTGTCCAGCAGGTTCGCGCCTGTTACGGGGAGACTGATATTTGGATGTTATTGGCCGCCAGCGATCTCGATAGCTTCCGTGAACTGCTGGTCCACCAGATCCGCGGGGCCGATGGAGTGGCTACCACGAGCACCCGCATGGTTTATGCCTCCCATGACGGCTGAAGCCAAAAGATCCAGACGGCAAGCCCCAGGGCCAATGACACGGTGAAGATCTTGATCGGCCACCAGGTCCAGAGCAGCAGTCCGAACATCAACAGCACCAAAAGCCCTACTGCGAGCAGCCATGAGGTGACGACCGGATGGCCTACCAGATCAAAGCTCCCCGTTACCGGGCCTGGACGCTTGAGGCGGGCCTGCCTCAGGATCATCGTCGGCACGATCCAGCAACCCACCGGAATACCCAGACCCCCGCCGACGGACAGGGCTGCGGTGAGATTGGTTGTGCCGCTGTGCCTCCAGCCGAGAATCAGCAACAGAGCTGTCAGGGTTGGCACAGCTGGCAGCAGTTGCCTCCCCCAAGCCGTGAGAGCCAGGGGCAAATCACGCAATTGATTGCCGAGTACGCCGCCGGCACGGATGGCGGCAAAGCCTGAGAGGGTGATCGCCAGGGAGGCGCAGAGCAGGGCCAATGCCGGATGGCCCGTCCCCCCCAGCGCCACCAGCACGGTGCCCTTGAGGCCCTGCAGGATCTGGCGCGGCACCACCTGACTAACTAGGATCAACCAGCCAATCACCACAGCCATCATCGCCAGACCTCCGGTGATACTGCCCTTGATAAAGCTGGCACCGCTTGGATCCCTGGGCAAAACGAAACTCGCCGCAGGTGCCAAAAGGGAGGCCCCGAAATAGGTGTAGAAGCTGATCGCAAGTAGGGACGACCAGGGTGGCAGTGACCAAGGGTTGACCAGGGGCAACGGGCTCCAGAACTCCTGTGGGCCCCAGGGGGCCATGTGGGGGAGGACGCCGATGGCGATGGCTAGCAGCAGCAGAAAGGTGACGATGCCGAGCATCAGCATCACGCTGAAGCCGAGACTGCGGCGGGCGTTGAGGGCCACCACCACCACCGAAAGCCCCAGCAGCCAGGGAATTTGAGGGGTGTTGCTGAGTCCCGCCATCACATCAATGAATCCCAGCATTCCCCCCACCAGCGCCGTGAACCACATGGTGAGAATGGCGAAGGTCGCCACCCTGCTTCCAATGGGCCCGAGGTAGTAGAGCGCTACTGCAGGCAGGGTGGTGCACTTGGGGGCGTCGGGCCCTAGGCGCACGATCGATTCACTTAGACCTGCGGTGATCAGTAAGTTGCCACTACCGATAAGGGCCAGGGCGATCAGACCCACACCCGGACCGAGGCCGGCGGTGGCGATCGCTGACACCAACAGGGTCTGGGGTAGGGGCAACAGAAGCGAGCTGAATAGCGACAGCGCAAAAGGCGGCAGATCCAGCAGGCGCTCCAGCCCTTGGTGGCGAAAGGCGGAAGGGGCAGTCACAGGGGAGGCTGAGGGGTTGAGTCGGCCCAGCATGCTGTACTCCCCAGTTGGCTCTGGTGTCCGGTGTCAACTACGAAGACAGTGACGTGACCCCTTCATTGGTCCAGGCGCAATGAGAGTTGGTGGTCATGCTGCAGCTGCCTGAGCTGCTTCAAGGGGCGTACGCCCCTGCAGGGCCGACTGCGGCCTGAGGGTGTTGTACTCCCAGCGCCAGCAATCAGCCAAGGCCTGCGCCTCGGCAACGGTGGCGAACAGCTCGGTATTCAGGAACTCGTCCCGAAACCGGCCGTTGAACGACTCGGCAAAGCCGTTATGCCACGGAGATCCCGGCTCGATGTACGCCGTGGCGGTGCCGCTGCTGTTGCACCAGCAGCGCAAGGCGTGGGCGATGAACTCGGGACCATTGTCGCTGCGGACGAAGACCAGGGCTGGGTAGAGGCTGGTGAGCTCCTCCAGCACGGCCACCACGTCCCTGGCCTTGCAGCGCCTGTCGACTCGGATGGTCTGGCAGAGGCGGCTGTGCTTATCGATCACGTTGAGGAACTTCAGGCGACGACCATCGGCGGTGGCATCAAACTGAAAGTCCATGGCCCACATCTGGTGGGGGTGCTCGGCCTGGTGACGGCGCACGGAGCCGTCGGCGGGCCGGGCACGCTTCTGCTTGCGAGGAGTAGGGCGCTGGAGCCCCTCCTCCCGCCAGAGGCGGTGCACCCGCTTGTGGTTCACCGCCCAGCCTTCCCGCCGCAGCATGCGGTAGGCCATCCGCCATCCCCAGCGGATGTGCTCTGCCGCGATCTCACGGAGCCGACGCCTGAGCTTGACCTCCTCGATGCCGACGACCTTGCCGTCATGGCGCTGGGTGCTGCGGTGCTGGCCCACCACCCCGCAGGCGAACCGCCCCGATGCCCGGAACCGAGCGCGCAGGGCCTCCACGGCCTGCATACCGCCGTACTGCTGCCTCCAGCGGTGGTAGGTGGGCTGTGTCACCTCGATGACGCGGCAGACGTCGGCGACGGTCTTGCCCTGGGCGATCAGCTGTTCAGCGGTCTTGAGCTTGCGGATGATCTGCTCGGGAGTCTGGCGGATTCGTTTCATGGTGAAGTCCCCGGCCCAGTCTGGCCGGTTGAGGACTCTCATTCACCGTGGACCGATTCCTGGGGACCACGTCACCTGCTCCTGCTTGACGACGGCCATGAAGGCCCGGCCATAGTCAGCCAGGGAAGTGCCGAACGAATGGAGCCGCCGCTGAAGACCCCGCCATCCGCCAGCTGCTGAGGGCCAGGACAGCAACCCGAATCCGGGCGACGTGCTGGTGATCGCTGAGGCAGGCAAGCATTGGATATCGGAGCCGGCACGGCGCTCCCGAATCCGCAGCATGAGGATCGCCCACGATGGGATAGTGCCGCCCCCACCAGCTTCCGATGGATTGCGCCGCAGACTTCAATGCCGCTCTGCAGGAGCAGGGCCTGCCCCCCGCCTACCGCTACGAGGCCGGCGAGCACCAGGTGCAGTCGGCCCTACCGGGAAACCTCAGGGCATTGGAGGCCTTTCGCCGGGGCCTGCCGGCCCTGTTCGAGCCGTGCCGGATCGATCCGAACCGCGACGGCTTCGCCGCCATGGTCGCCTCCCAGCCCGAGAGTTTTGGCCTGACAGCCGGCGCCACGGGCCAACAGCTGCGCGCTGCGATCGTGAGCGGGCTGGCCGCCGATCCCGATCTGACCGTCCACCTGCTGCCGGCAGGCAAGGAACCGCAGGCTGCCGACGGCACGCGTCTCTTTCCGCCGGAAGAAGGGGAACAGGTTGCGAACCACTGGATCTGGTGTGTGCATGGCCCCGCCTTCTTTCCAGGCCCCGCCTGGCTGCTGGTGCCGCGCAACGGAGAGGAGCCGCCCTTTGCCTACGGATACCTGTGATCGCCCGCCTCCCGGTTCACGGCTAGGAAGGGGTGTGTCGCTCCCTTGGCCCCGGATGGTCCGCCCTCGCCGCCGCATCCCGCTGGCTCTGCGCGTCGCCCTGCCCCTGCTGCCCCTTGCGGCCGGCCTCGCCCTGGCGCCCTCACTGCAGGCCCAGCCCACCACCAGCGCCAGGCCCACGGTGGTGCGCTCGGTGCCGCCCGAGCCCCGGCCCAACCCCGCCCTCGAGGCGGCCCTGCGCGAGGTTCTCTTCCCGGTGCGCATCGACGACGGCCAGGGCCACGGTCCCGATCCCGGCAGTGCCGAGGGCGAGATGGTGAAACGCAACAGGATCAAGACCGAATGCGAGCGCCTGCCGGCGCCTCGCTACAGCTGGAGCCGGGTGGATCTGGGCGGCGACGGCAGACCCGAGGTGGTGGCCCAGGTGGTGGGGCCGATGTTCTGTGGCACCGGCGGCTGCCCGCTGCTGATCTTCCGCGAGCCCAGCCCCGGCCGGCTGGAGCTCGTCACCCAGATGAGCCTGTTCAAGGATCCCCTGATCGTGACCGAGCGGCGCCACAACGGCTGGAAGGAGCTGATCACCCGCGTGCGGGTGGATGCCGGCACCGGCTACTACGCGGAGCTGCGCTACGACGGCCGCACCTATCCCACCAACCCCAGCGTGGCGCCGGCCATCCCCCTGCGCCGGCCGGAACCGGGCACCGCCTACCTGGCGTGGAACGACAAGGATCCCCGCGCCCACCGGCTGCCCTGCGAGGTCATACCCCAGAAACGGGGCCTCTGAGCATGGCCGCTGGCCTGGATGGCATCCCCTCGCTCGCTGATCAGCGGCGCCTTGACCGGCCAGCCCCTCCACGGCCATGTCCTGCCAGCATTCGATTCGTCTGAAACAGCAGGGCGACGGCGATCGCGGCAGTTGATTGCAGCATCGGCACGAAGATGATGGTCATTCGCTGCACCAGGCGATGTTCGGGCACGTTGTGGAAGTGGTAGCTGTCTATTCCCAGGAGGCTCGTGCCTCCCAGGGAGAGGACCACCACAGCGACGAATAGCAGGTCCGAAAGGCGGGGCCGCTCACGCTCCCTCCAGGCCAGCAGTCACAGAACCAAGTAGGGGGCAACCAGGCTGGCGATAGCGGCAAGCGTGCTCAGCATCCGTGTGGGGCGATCAGCCACCGTGGCTATCGAAACGCTCGCGGGAGTGACCAGGACGAGGGGAGCAACAGCACGGGGCCGATCACAAGCAGATCGACCCGGATGCTCGCTTCTGGCGTCCTGAGCAGCACCAGCCATTCCCAGCCGGCGAAGATCCCCCAGGCGATGGCCCCGAACAACAGTGCACAGCGATGGTGGGCGACACCGGGCCATAGGAATCGCAAGGCCAGGTAGCCCGCCAGAAAACCGCCGGCCACCGTCAGGATGGCTGGTGGTTTACCGACGAACAGGCTCACGAGCAGATCAATGGTTTTGCCCCCCTGGTAGATGGGTGAGACCGAGCGGACTTCTTTCCTGACGCAGGGGGCCAGCCGCGGCAGCAAGTGCGGCCTGGCGAACCGCTGCTGATCCAGCGGCAGCAGCAGGGCCGGTTGGAGGTGGGCTACGCCCGCTGGTGGCTGGTCCCGAGCTGGCTGAAGGACACACGCGGCAAGAGCCTGCCGATCAATGCCCCAGTGAAACGGTGAGTCAGAAGCCGTTCTTTCGCGGTCCGTGGCGCCATCACCGCTGCCTGCTGCCGGCCAATGGCTTCTACGAATGGCGGCCGCCTCTGGATGGGGAAGGCCATGGCCCAGAAGGGAAGAAGCAGCCCTACTGGATCCGCCGCCAGGATGGTTCCCCGTTCTGGCTGGGCGGCCTGTGGGACCACTGGATCGGTCCCGATGGCAGCGAACTCCAGACCTGCTGCATCCTCACCACCACCCCCAACGCCCTGCTGCGTCCGATCCACGTCCGCATGCCGGTGGTGATCAACGATGGCTGGGAAGAGGCCTGGTTGCTGCCGGAAGCAGCAGCCGAGCTGCGGGGGCTGGAGGCGCTGCTGGCCCCGTGGGATCCCGCCGGTTGGGAGGCGATTCCGGTCAACTGGTTGTGATCTGCACGCACGACCTGGTCATCGATTGATGAATGGGAGCCCATTCCTGAGGTGCTCAATCCCCAAGCTTCTTGTCGAGCCACTGCGTCACCACATAGACACCGATAAACATCGGCAGATACGCGATCCACATGTTGGGGAGGTCCAGCTCTGAGTTGTTGATCAGAACAAGCCCAGCATAACTAATCAGGCCATAGATCAATGCTCTACGCAGTGGTCCACCAAGCTTCTTCAAGTGAACTGCAACAGTGGCTCTACTCCATGGTATCAACAGTCGAAATATTGACCCCTACGCAGGTCGGGAGTGGCCTGTGTTGGCTCACCTTTGCAGAGATCTGGCAGAGGGTGGGATCAGGGCACGATCAACCCTGCGGATGGCGGATGGTGCGCCAGTTGCCGCTTTCGGTGCTCACCTCCAGGCCGAGGCAGACCTGAGCGTCAGGAGCCCCAGCGGGTTGCTGCTGCTGCCACCAGCAAGTGGCGAACGCCCAGGCCTCCTCAATCGAAGTGCTCAACGAGCTCATCGTGTGGCTTGCCCTGTTGATCCACCAGGCGGTAGCGCCTTGGCTGGCGGTTGCTCATCGGGGAAGAGGTAGCCATCGGTTCTGGACTCAGGTTGATGGACATGGATCTGCTTGGACGGTGCTGGCGATCGTCTCAGGCTGCCGGCCTCGTACAGCGTGGGAATGATGATCGACAGTGGTATCATCGGTGGGGCCTCAGGAGCAGGCCCCAGAAGTACTTGAACGGATGCACCAGAGTGGTGGGTTGGTCCTCCTGCACCAGCTGATGATCCTGGGTTAGCCATTTTGAGGGCAAAGAGTATAGTAACCAGATCCACTGATTCAGCTAAGGTTACACGACGCCATTCATCATTCAATGGTTCGTGAACCAGGAGGCTGCTGATCACCAGGTGCTGGTGCTGAACAGCAATTGCAGCAGGGCAAATCCCGTCAGACAGGTGGCGGCGAGCAACGGGATGGTGTGCAGCACGATTGGGACATCCCTGCGCTTCGATCTACTGACGATGCCTGCTCAGCCGTGCCGATGGCAGACGGATGTGGAGAACAACAAACACACTAGGAGATGAAGTTGGGTTACCGATGGTGTGATTAGAGCCTCCCGCCAGCTTCAAGACACGAAACGCCGGTACAGCCAGCGCACGAAACCACCCACCACCGGCACCGGTTCAAAGGTGGGGCCAACGAAATCGAAATAGTCGCGATGCTCCACAATCTTTCCGTCGACACCGATGCGCAGGCGGGTGGTGCCGGGATAGACGAGCTCGATCCCCTTGATCTTCAGACCCATCGTCCACTCCACGAAGGCCGCCTCGCCACTGAGCGCCACGGCACCGGGCACCAGGAAAACATCATCACAGCGGCGCATCAGACCCTCCTGGGCCTCGATGTAGGCCTCAATGCCTTGCTTCTCCTGGGTCGGGTCCTGAAAATGGACCTTGGCGTCGTAGACGGCCCGCCACTGCTCAGCGCTGGGCCCTGGAGCGCCATAGGGCTTGGTGAACAGGGCCTTGAGCGTTGCCTCGGTGAGTGGCGGCGTGAGGACTGCGTTGATGGTGACTCGCTGCACCGGAGTGCATGGGGATCGCTCAAGGCTGGCAGCTCTGGAGTCAGGATGCGCGACCATCGAGTCGCTTTGATCGGCCGGAAGGGTTGATCAGGTACATGGCGCGGGAATCTAACGGGCTTCTTGGTGTCGCAGGGAGATCGGCTCCAAAAAACATGTCTGTGCCCTCACGAGGACTGCTTCGCCAGAAGAGTGCTGCAAACTGACCTCATGATCCAGGTGCACTCAAGCGGAACCGTGATTGAGGGCCGCTTAGGCCCTCTGTCCTGGCACCGCAGGCCAACGCCAACACAACGATCAAGACATGCCACCAACCGCCCAGCGCCGATCACCCCTAGCAGGATCCACGGGGCACTGGATGCATTGGCTCTGCAAAAAAACTGCTGAAAACACGGTGTATCCACGGTACAGAAGCCCGCAGGCACTCACTTGGAAGCAGGATCAGCCAATTCCCAAAATGTCGCGGGTGAAGGCCTAGCCGCCTCGGGCAAAGTCCGTGATCAGCAGGGCGATGAAGCTCAGCATGGCCATGCGGGGCTCGGTGGCGAAGGCACTGAGGCGCCCACCGTCTTCGGTGGTGACGGTGGCGTCGCGGATGGTGGCGCGCTCGCTGGCGTTGACAGGAGCCGAGCTGGGGGCGGTGTCTGGGGCAAATGAGGCTCAGGTTGAGATGAAGAAACCCTGACAGATTATTACGGAGTGAAATGCCCATAACACTTGCACCCCCAGACAGGCGGATCTGGCTCTGTCGCCAAGGCTGGCGAATCTGCCGCGAGAGGAGCGGGGTTGGGCCTCCGACCCGGGAGGCGGTTCAAAGCCTCCAGAAGCCACAAGTGGAGCCATGGCCGAGGCAGACTGTTTACGCTCAGTTACAGGATTCATGACGGTCGGACAGGTCTTTCTTGAATCCCTCGCCACAAAACCAATATATCCATTGTGCCCGTTTAGGGGTAGAGACTATTGCGGACGAATCTGCCTATATCCCAGTTGAGTGACAATTATGCTTAATTGCTCTTTTTGCGAATATCAAGATCGGCGCAAACAGGTCTTGCAATGATCGGCAATCCACAAAAGTCGCCTACAGTCATTGGGCTATGGATGACTTCTGTTTGACCCAGTATAGTCCGACCTGCGCTCGGCCAGCTATTATGTCAGCTCTTAATTGCACACCAGAACCCTTCGCCTGTCAACCATGGCGATTTGACACCAGGCATGATTCTCGATACTCCCTTACACCTTTCTCGCCGCGTGCTCGGTGCCGTTGGCACGAAAGTATCACTACATCACTGTGAACGGATTCCGGCCACAACCAGAATCTTAGTGGTAAGTAACCATCGCAGCTTGCTTGATGCTCCCTTGCTGATGGCAGCCATGAATCGTCCAGTGCGATTTGCCTGCCACTACTACATGAGTCGGGTTCCCCTGCTGCGGGAGGTGGTCTCGGCAATGGGGGCATTTCCTCTCGATGCTCCTCACAAAAGGCAAAAGCATTTCTTTCAGCAGTCAGTTGAATTGTTACAATCAAGACAGATAGTTGGGGTTTTTCCCGAGGGAGCGCAGCCGATGGTTCAGGTCAAAGAGGCAAATCAACTCAGCCCTTTCCATCGTGGTTTTGCCCATCTAGCCTTGAGAGCACCGGTTCATGACTTGGCCATCCTGCCAATTGCGATCGTATCAACCGAAGAGGGAAGGCATAACCTTGCACCACTCAAGCTTTTCAGCTTATTTGATCCTTCAGAACCCCTGTTCAACTGTGGAGGCTGGCATTCCGCCATCGTGTATCGCCAAGTCCACATACTTTTTGGCTATCCTCTCTGGATTGATGAGGATCTACAGCAGCAGTATCGCGGCCGACATGGAGGCTCACTGGCAAAAGAGTTAACACAGTTATGCTGGGAGCAGATTGCCGGGTTGATGCGTCATAGTTGCCACTAATCAATTTCCATTTCACATGTCAATCACGACGAAACGACTGCGGCTCGTAACATCCAAAGTCACAGAATCAAACCTTCCCCTGTTTATCTTTCTGCCAGGCATGGACGGAAGCAGTGAGTTGCTACGTCCCCAGTTGGCCGGGTTGAAGGCTGCCTTTGATATCCGCTGCTTATCAATTCCCTCTGACGATCTAACGGGCTGGGATGGATTGATTGAACAGATCGCCCATTTGATCGGGAGGGAGCAGCAACGATCACCTTCGCGTCGCGTCTATCTTTGTGGCGAGTCTTTCGGCGGCTGTCTGGCCTTGAAACTGGCCGCGCACTTTCCGCGCCTGTGCGATCGTCTGATTTTGGTCAATCCTGCTTCTTCGGCGAGCCGCCAACCCTGGTTAGACTTGGGAGTCTCAGTCGCTCAGCGGTTGCCAAATTCGCTTTATCGGCTATCTACCCTAGGCCTGCTTCCGCTTCTGATTGCACCACTCCGAGTATCAATCCCAAGTCAACAGGATTTGTTGGCGGCCATGCAATCGGTCAGCCCTCCCAGTGCTGCTTGGAGACTGTCTCTGCTCCGTCAGTTTGATTTGGAGGAACTTCCTCTTGACTGCATTAAGCAACCTGTTTTGGTATTGGCATCGGGCTCAGATCGACTCCTTCCTTCCGTGGAAGAGGCTGGGAGATTAAAGAGTTATCTGCCTAATTCCCAAACCATTCTACTACCAGAGAGTGGGCATGCTTGTTTGCTGGAAATGGAAGTCAGACTCAGTAGTATACTGAAGTCACACAACTTTTGCGCCGATGCGAAGGATCCTGCGCATTCGCTGTCGAGGTAACTGAGATGCCTCAACGAGCTGAAATTGAACTGGGATGCTCCTCAGTGCTGCAAAGCGTGTCTCACACATTATCTTCTGATCGATGATTGTTCATCCGTCCGCGTAGATCCAACGACGAATAATAGTGTTCCCTTTCGATAGCCCTCAGAACACCTGGTGGATGAACAATCCCGATTATGCCATCCGGGGCTGACTTGGGCTTCAGCCATCCTGGCGCTTGGGTGGCCCATAGCTTGAGTGCCTCATCCCGGCTGATCTTCCGCCGGTTCTTGAGCAGCGGCACCTGCTCGCCGGGAAGGCGTTCACCGCTGTTGATCTCCAGCCTCTGGTAGGTGCGCTCCCAGTGGGTCGGGAGGAAGTGCAGCACCTGGCGGCCGTCGCTCAGCCAGCCCTCCTTTGGGGTCAGTGGGACACGATGTGATGGCCGACTCATGCCTCTGTGAGTCGGGCCTCGATCAACCGGCAGCACTCCTGCACGTCGCTCGCGCTCTCCACTCCCTTGCTGAGCGAGCAGATGAACTCCCGCCACAGCACCGGCACCGCCAGCAGGATCAACGGCCTGCCCGCATTGAGCGCATGGGCGGCTTCTGATGCTGTGCCGGGGCCTCCGCCCCCACAGGTCACCACCACATCGGCGCTGAGCACGTTGATCACGTTGCGGGCCTTGCCCATGCCCGTGAACAGGGCCAGATCCAGGTCCGCAGTGCTTTGCCTCTCATCACCCTTCCCTTCATCGGGCAACACCCCCACCACCAGGTGCCCCTCCACCCACGCCGCACCGCGGCTGGCCGCCGCCATCACCCCCGCCGGGCGGCCACCGGTGAGCAGCACCCACCCCCTGGCGCTGATGCGCTCCCCCAGCTCCTCGGCCAGGGCCACAGCCTCAGCGGAGGCGCCCTCTCCGGCACCCATCACACCCACCACCGCGCGCCGGTTGCTCATGCCACCTCCTGGCACCAGCCCCGCTGGCGCGTCATGTCATCGGTCCAACCCTGGCAGCGGCGGGTGAGGTGCTCCCCATGGGCCAGCAGTCCCTGGTGCAGCTGACACTCCTATGGACTGTCAACCCCTCGGCTCAGCTGCGTCACCGGCTGGTGGCGGCCAGTACTTGGGATGAATCAGGCAGCTCAGCAAGGATGAAGCCGACGCCGTCTTGACCATCCTGTGGAGCCGATCACCACGTCGAATCAGCTGCTCCTCCTGGAGGCCATCGATCGGGTCCAGAAGGATGTGGATGCTCCTCGCTTGCCGCTTGAGGACTTGACCGAGACCACGTTCAACCTGGTGGCCGAGCACATGTCGCTAAGGCAGATCATCGATGCCGCAGAAGGCCTCATCCAGCTGGCTTCCCATCCCGCCAGGCCAAAAACAGCCCGGCCGATGCCAATGGATGAATTGCAGGCCTTGCTCGAGAAGGTTGTCGATCTCTTGGACTGGCAGGAGCTTGAGGACGACGACGATCGCAGCGACACCCAGAAGCTGATCGACAACGCCACCGATCCTGACACCGTTCTGGTGCGTGATTCCTCCAGATCTCCCGAGCTGCAGGAGCTCGGCATCCTGGAGCTTCTCCAGCGCTATCCCTGCCGCGGTAGTCAGGTCCGCTGGAGTGCAGACGAGGCGATCGCCTTCCTGGAGACCAAGACCCGCTGGCTGGATGCAGCACTGGAGAGCTGGGATGCCGATGGCGAGGCCATGGCTGACGACAGCGATCTGATCGAGGCCAAGGCCGTCGTCCTGGTTGTGCCGGAGCAAGTCGGCCAGCCACTGGTGACCGAGTTGCTCAACGTGCTGATCCCCGTCGACAGCTGAACCGCCGGCCGGCTCTCGTTCCGCCGGAGCCGCCGACTGCCTTGGACGGGCAGGCAACGGCTCCAGCGGGAGCCTGGGTTAACGCAGCGAGCTATCGCGATGCTGATCAGGTCGCTGCCGTGCGAACGGCGGGGCCACCGCGCAGGATCCCGAACACCTCGCGGGCGACAAACCGCTTGAGGCAGCGGATGATCTCCTTGATCGTGCGGCCTTCTGCCGTCCGGCCCTCGACGTACTCCTTGGTCTGCTGGTGCCGCTGCAGCCGGCAGATCACGATGCGATGCAGAGCGCAGTTGGCCTGCCGGTTGCCGCTGCGGTTCAGCCGGTGTCGCACCACCTTGCCGGAGCTCGCCGGCAGGGGATTGACGCCGCAGAGCGCGGCAAATGAGGCCTCGGATTTCAGCCGCT
>CALRVC020000047.1:0-13431 GCA_943371515.1 Synechococcus sp. UW140
GCTCTACGAAGAGCACTCCGCCATCCTCAAACGCCTGTGTGAGGCCCTGTGCTATCTGCAGCCTGCCATATCCATGGCCTGACGGAGACAGTGATTGCAGGTGACATTCCTGGCGTGGGTTCTGCCCATTCTCGAGCTCTGGGCTCTATAGGTGCGCATCAAGGCGGCGTTCAGGCCCCAGCGCGGTAGGAATGCGACCGCCGCTGCACCCACCATCCGGGCGGCGGGGTTCAACAACGGTGGCCGCTTCACGGCGTTGCAGAAGACCGAAACCTCAAGGATCACGATGAAGCCTGACGCGAGCCGGCGCTGTCATCGTGAGCGCAGCCCAGCATTGAACCCCGTGGGAACCGTTGGCCATGACCACTGAACCCATCCGTTTCACCGATGGGGCCGGTTACGACCGCTTCATGGGGGTCTGGAGCCGTCTCGCCGGCCAGGAGTTTCTGGACTGGATCGCGCCGCAGCCCGGCCTGCGCTGGCTGGATGTGGGCTGTGGCAACGGCGCTTTCACGCAGCTGATCGCAGAGCAGAGCGCACCGCTCTCGCTCGTTGGCATCGACCCCTCAGATGCCCAACTCACCTTTGCCCGGCAGCATCCACTTCTGCAGAGCGCCGAGTTTGTGAACGCCGACGCCATGGCCCTGCCCTTCCCGGACGCCGCCTTCGATCACGCGGTCATGCCGTTGGTGATCTTTTTCGTGCCCGAGCCGGCAAAGGGTGTGGCAGAAATGACACGGGTCGTTGCCTCCGGTGGCACCGTGGCCGCCTATGCCTGGGACATGGAAGGTGGAGGCTTCCCCTATCGGGACGTGACGGAAACCCTGAGTGCCGTCGGCCGGCCCACACCCATGCCCCCCAGTCCGGAGGCCTCCCGCCTTGAGGTGTTGGGGGAACTCTGGTCCACCGCCGGCCTGGGCGACATCCAGACGAGAGAGATTGCCGTTGAACGTAGCTTCCTCGACTTCGAGGATTTCTGGAGCACCCTTCTCGGCGGCCCAAGCGCCGGTCAGGCCCTCGCGGCCATGAACGAGGAGGAACGTTCCGGCTTCCGCGCCTTGCTGCGAGCCCGCCTGCAGCCGGCCGGCAGCGGCCCGATCACCCTGCCAGCGAGGGCCCATGCCATCCGGGGCACGGTGCCAGGCCCGTGATGCGCCTGCTGATCGATCGCCATGGGTGATCAGCCCTGCTGGCTCAGCGGAAGGATTCGCACCCGCTGGCGCCGTTGATCAGGCACCAGCAAAGCATCTTGCTCGATCTCGGACGCATAGGTGCTGAGCAGGCTGAGGACCAGCGAACCGATGGCCTCCGGCAGCACGTTCAGCCCACGCACCTGCAGGACGCTCGGTCCCCTGGCACCGGTCAACGCCAACATCGTTCCGAAATCCAGATCGTGGGTGAACACTGCGTAGCCATGGGTAGTGGCCCACTGCATCAGAGCCGTATCTGGCGCCCGTGGATCGCCCACTTCGGACCAGTGCACAGCGTCATGGCCGGCGGCCGTCAGCAGCGGGATCCACTCGGTCGACAGGTTCATGTCGACCAGCAGCCTGGCCATCAGCTCAGGAGCAGCGCCTCCTCCCGCTCTTCCAGGCGCCAGGCGGCGTAAGCCAGGGCCTCATCGATGTCGGCAGGCTCAAGCTGCGGGTAGGCCTGCAGGATGCGCTCGCGGCTGCTGCCACTGGCCATCAGCCCCACGATCGTGCCCACCGTGATGCGCAGCCCTCGGATACAGGGTTTGCCGCCCATCACGGCTGGATCGTGGCTGATGCGGGAAAACGCCATGGGCTGATCGTAGGAACAAGCGGCCGATCCGCAGCCTCAGGCCAGGGCCGCCAACTGCGTCCGCTCTGGAGCCAGCTGGGTACGGTGCCGATAGAGGCGAGCAATGGAATGCTGCGTGAGCTGGTGCTGGCCATCGGACTCCCCGTGGCCCTGCTGTTGCTGGCGCTGCTGGCGCTGGAGCACTGGGGCGATCGAATGCCGCGCTGGCTGCAGCGCCTCTCCCAGCGCCCCTCCTGGCTGTGGAACACCGGCATCGGACTGATCATCGGCCTGTCGCTGCTGCGCTGGCTTCTTCAGCGCTGAGAGTGTTCAGGTCGCATCAGCTCGGCAGCACACGGCCACATGGTCTGGATCCGCTCCAGCCTGGATCCCCAACGCGCCAATGCGGAGACCATCGAGGGGAGCAGCATCGGCCAGGAGTGAGCCAAGGCTCCGTGCCGCGGTACGAGCGCTGATCTCCTCCGGCAGGGGCAAGCAGTAGAAGCGAAGCAGTTGCTCGAGCGTTGCCGCAGCGCTGAACGTCAGCAGCCCATGGGCCGGCAGCGAAGACGGTTCCGGGTCGGGATCGAAGAGCCGATCGATCAGAGGCTGGAGGCTGGTGCGCATGGCCACGAAGACGTGGTCGCCAGGGTCGAGGGCGGTGCTGCCGCGGGGCATCACGACCTCACGGCCGCGCAGGATCAGGGTGACGAGCACACCATCCGGCAGGGCGAGATCCCGCAGCTGCTGGCCGGCCACCTGGGCTTTGGGTTTGACGGTGTAGTCGACGATCTCACCATCGACCTGGCGCAGGGCGTTGATCTCCACCGACAGCGCCGGCGTGGGATCCGCCGGGCGGCCGATGTGCAGCCAACGCGCCACCAGCGGCAATGACCATCCCTGGGTGATCGCTGAGATCAGCACCACGAAGAACACGGCGTTGAAAATCGTGTGGCTATGGGGAACACCGGCCATCAGCGGAAAGGTGGCCAGGGTGATCGGCACCGCACCCTTGAGGCCCACCCAGGACAGAAACACGAGTTCCCGGCGGCGGAAGCGGAACGGCAAGGCCGACACGGCCACGGCGATGGGCCGCGCCACCACGATCAGCACCAGGGCGATCAGCAGCCCTTCCCCGGCCACGGCCAGCAGGCGGCTGGGGAAGCTGAGCAGCCCGAGCATCACGAACAGCACGATCTGGCCCAGCCAGGCGGTGGCATCGTGAAAGGAGAAGATTCCCCGGCGGAACACGATCGAACTGCTGCCGAGCACGATGCCGGCGATGTAGACCGCCAGGAACCCGCTGCCGCCCAGCACCGCTGCCAACCCGAAGGCCACCAGCCCAAAGGCCAGGGCCAGGAGCGGGTAGAGGCCCGGGTAGTCGAGGTTGATGCGATTCACGCCCCAGGTCGCCAGACGTCCCACCCCAAGGCCCACCAGACTGCCGACGCCGAACTGGGCGAGGAACAGCAGCAGCAGCGCCTGGGGCGAATCGGCACTGCCGGTAATCACACCGATCAACCCCAGCGTGAGGAAGATCGCCATCGGATCGTTCGAGCCGCTCTCCACTTCGAGGGTGGCCGTGAGCCGCTCGGGAAGCTTCAGGCCGCTGGTGCGCAGCACCGAGAACACGGCCGCCGCATCGGTGGAGCCGACGATGCTGCCCAGCAGCAACCCCTGCAGCAGGGGCATCTTCAGCACCCAGGCCGCCGCCAGACCCGTGAGCAGCGAGGTGAGCAGAACGCCGATGGTCGAAAGCGACATGGCCGGCCGCCAGACCCGTTGCACGGAGGTGAGCGAGGTGCGCAGGCCACCGTCGAACAGGATCAGCGCCAGGGCGACGCTGCCGACACTGTTGGCCAGGGGGTAGTCCTCAAAGGGGATCCGTCCAAGGCCCTCCGAGCCCGCCAGCATCCCGACCAGGAGAAACAGCACCAGAACGGGCATGCCCAGTCGGGCGGAGAACTTGCTGGAGGCGATGCCCAACAGCAACAGCACCCCGGCTAGCAGCATGGCCGCGTTGATCGACATGCCACCTCCTGCATGGCCGGCTTCGGAAGGATGGCGCACGGAGGCGGGAAATGGCGCCGCGTCGATGTTGCCGTGGCAGGTCAGGAAGCAGCGCTCTGGTGCTGCACCAGAAAGGCCTCGATCCAGTCATGGTGACGCTTCTGGCAAATCCGATCCGCGATGGAGGTGGCCTCCTCTGGCACCTGAAACCGCTTGCGGAAGGCCTTGGTGAATCCCTCCAGCTGGGGCTGGGGAAGGCTGCGGATGGTGGCGTGAATCTGCCGGATCGTGGTGCCATCGAGAGGCAGCAGGGCCGCGTCCTCGGGGGCTGCGTCGACGCCATCAGCCGCTGCAGCATCGGATGGCAAACCTGCGGGCCGGTGGTTGGGAGCGTGGCCGTTGCCAGCTGCTGAGCGCCGCAACGTGCCGTTCCCTGCCACGGTGCTTGAGGTGTTCCCGTTGGAGGGGCGCACGGTGGTGTCGCCCCGTGTGGAGGCCCCGGTGACGCTTGAGGTGACCTCTCGCTGCTGCTTGTCATAGAGCGCCAGTCCGAACGGGTTCCCGAAGGTCATCAACGCCCGTTTCATGGCATCGGTTTCCGCTTCTTTGAGAGCGGATTCATGGGCCTGGCCCAGGTCGACGTCGATGCCGTGGCCGGCACCGCTGCCCTCGCGCACGATCCCGCCGACGACCACCCGCACCCGGGCGGTGTAGGTGACACCCCAGCCGTCGCGTTGCGGTGGATCGGAGGGCTTGCTCGGCTCACGGCCGATGCGGCGTTCCGCCTGGGACACGCACTGCAACGCGACCGTCTCACGCTGCCAGCCGTCGAACCCAAAGATCCGGTTGGCCTCAGCGATCGCCACCCAGCCCTCGATGTAGCTGACCTTGCCTCGGCCCTGGTCGCGCTGCTTGACGTTGGCGCGACTCAGGGGTGCCGCCAGGGCAGCGACCTGCTCGGCGGTGAGGGTGGACGCCTGAGCGACAGAGCGGTCGATGGTGGTTGTCGTGGTCATGGCATTAAGGGGCAGGGTGGGAACAAGCGATGGGAGTCAGCTGGCGGGGCTGCCGCCGGGCAGGGCCTCGATCAGCACCCAGCAGGGCGGATCGCTGCAGAAGATGTGATCGGCAGAAGGGCGCCTTCCTGGGCGCCGGCCGATCGGCACCACCCAGCTGGCCAGGCGGGTGGACCAGATGTGGCCCCTGGGACGTGGGCTGGTGGGTGTGGTGGTGGAGCTGGCGCTGCCGTAGCTGGAGAGATCCATGGCTTCTGGTGGTGGGTGGAGGTGATGGCCTGGGTGGTCATGGCGCTGACTGACTGCCCTGGGCCCGCCCCTACAGCGGACCCCTATCGAGGGCGGCTCTGCACCCCTCAGGTGATGCGCCAGCTGCGGTGGGAGAGGAGCTGGGCTCCAGGGATCTGCTGGCCGGCCTTGAGGGCCTGCTTGATGGCGGCCTTATCCGGCTGAGTGGTGGTTTTCACCGTCAGCCACTCGGGCGCGAGCGCGGTCTCGTCCGCGATTTCGACAGCAGAGGACTTACGGCTGCTCAGCTCGTGATTGGGGAAGCTGAACCGGGTGGCCTGCGGCTGCAACCGGGTGAGCACCAGAACGAGGGATTCCTCCAGGGCCTCGGCCCGGCTGGCATCGGACCGGGCGAGGTCGGTGAGCCGCTTGGCCTGCTGCTGGCGGTAGGCGGCCTGGCCGCGCAGGTGCTCGATCACCCAGCAGGTGGCATCGGCCTTGGCCGCCAGGGCCGCCTTGTTGCCCTCCTCGGCCAGCAGGGCGGCCTCCAACTCAGCGAGGGCCTGACTGCGGGAGTCGTCGTCATCGGCCTCCAGCTGCTCTGCCAGTTGGCCGATGGCGGTGGTGAGCTCCTGGGCCTCGATGCCCAGCTGCCACAGGGAGCCGGAGCGCTGCAAGGAACAGGCCGGACCAGTGGACTCTGGAGCAGCCGCTGCTGGGGCAATGGCGGGAGCGACGGCGATGGAGGTGAGAACAGGCATGACGGTGAGAAAGGAATGGGAACGGATGCGCCAACAGGCGCGGAAGGTTTCAGGGGCAAGAAGCAGCAGCGGGATCGGCCCAGCGAGCGGCGGATGGGCTGACCTCCACCACGGCGATCGGCACCGGGGAGCGGGAGGCCAGGCGGCGGGCTTCTCTCACCAGCGAGGCCGTGCCGGACCCACCGGGGAAGGCCACCACCAGCACCGAGGTGGAGACACCTGGGGAGGTGTGGGCCTCAGCCCGGGCAACGGCCAGCTCGAGGAGTTCCCGATTGCGAATCGGACCGGCGGCCCGGCCATGGCGCCGCCATTCGGCGGGCATGACCAGCGCCGACCAGCCCAGCTGATGGGCCGCGCGGGCGATGGCGGCATCGGCTCCGCGGGCTCCGCCGTGGAGCAACAGATGGACCAGCCGGCCGCCGCTGCGGGCCAGCAGCTCAGCGGCAACGCGCTGATGGGGCCAGGCCAGATCACGGCCTCCGCCGGCCGCGATCACAAGGGAGCGGCCGGGGCCCATTGCGGGCCTGGATGACATACAAAGAGCCATGGAATCAGTTGCCGTAGGTGACAACTGATCGGGGCATCAAGGCCGCTCAGGCATACGCGGCCGTGATGGCGAGATCAGGGGATGACGTTGCCGCAGGCGATGGGCTCGGGGCCTTTGGCGCAGCCCCTATCCTACCAGTCCAAATGCACTTCAGGCACTGCAGAGGCGCTGCTATTACTTGAATCTGAGGGGTTCTGGCACATGCTCACGGACCTCGATTGAGTGACAGCCAGCTGGCCATCTTTGCGGCCGGCCTGGGGCTCCAGGCCTGCTAGACAGCCGCGCAGTCGCGCGAGGCAACCCCTGGCCATCAGTGCCCCCGATCCATCACCTGCCGGCCGGATGAGCAGCGGCACCGCAGCCGCGGGAGAGGCATCTGGCCCTTCCCCACCACCACAGAACCGCGGAGGGCGGCGGCGGCTGTCTGACGACAGCCACGGCGCAGCCGTGGCAAGTTCAGGACGGCCGACGACGACCGCAGCATCTGGTGGCGCTTGCTCAGCCCCAGGGCACATCCAGGAACGCCACCAGCAGCACGCCCTGGAGGCTGCCGTTCCCCTTCACTTCGCTCTGGCAAAGGCCAGCAGTGCACTCAAGTCACCACGGTCTGCCTGACGAAGCGCCGCGATGTAGTCCTGGCGCAGAGCGGTGAGATTGACCAGGGAACTGCTTCCTCCCCAGGAAAAGCGTGGTGCCCCCAGCTGCTCGATCAGAACGTCGGCGATCAGCCGTGCGTGGCGGCCGTTGCCGTTAGGGAAAGGATGAATGGACACCAGGCGGTAGTGGAACCCCACGGCGATCAGATCTGGCTCCTCCACGAGGTGCTTCACCTGGAAAGAGATGTCACCGAGCAGGGCAGGCAGCTGCATCCGGATCTGGCGCCAGTCGGCGCCAATGCTTTTGTCACTGCTGCGGTATTGCCCGGCCCAGCGCCAGGTCTGAGCAAACATCTCGCGATGCAAGCGCCGCAGCCAGGCTTCCTCCAGCGGCCATAGCCGGCGCTGCCGCTCGATCCATGACAGTGCCGCCTGGATGTTGCGCTCCTCCCATTCATTCAGCTGATTCCGGCTCACCAGATGCGTGGGGATCAGGCCATGGAGCTCATCCGCATCGAGCGGGGTTGCTCCGCTCGGCAGATCGTCATTCAGTCCCACAACCTGGCCCCGCCGGAGCGCAGGATCTCCTGAGCCATTTCATCGAGTTGCTCCTGCTGAATCGACGATGAGGCCTCGCTCTGCTGGGCTTCCAGGGCCATGGTGCGGCTGGCACGCTGCTGCCAATCGCGGGCTCGCCCGATGGCCTGCTGCCAGCGCATCTGCCGTAGGGGCTGACGGGGAACCAGGATGTACTGAAGGTCGCAGTCCAGGGCTTCGGCGACACGACGGAGGGTGGCCAGGGTGATGGCATCGGCAGCCTCGGCTTGCTCCAGCTTGCGCAAGCCCGATGCCGAGATACCCAGCCGCTGCGCCAGCACAGCCGAGCTCATGCCCAGCGCCTCGCGGATCGCGCGCAACCAGCCCGACAAGGGTCTTTGCGGAATGGGGTGGCTGGCGGCCTCCTGGAGAACCGCATCCACCTGGCGGAGACGCAGCTCCTTGACGTTCATGCCTGAAGGGGGGTGATCAGTCCCTGCTTAACCAGTACAACGCAACCTACCACTCCCGCACAGCTCAGCCAAGCGGGAGTCATAAGTTGCATCCACTCCATGACCTGAGGGAGTGATCACTCCCGCAGGTTGGCCGCAACCTGGCGCCCACGGGCCTCCGTTCAGGGGCTGGAAGCCATGGCGACTGTGGCATTGGCCCGATCAAAGGCCGCAATCGTCCCCGCGACACTGGCCCATGGATAGGAGCGGCAGTGCACCTCGAGGCTGTGGCCCATGGCCTGGGCCATGCTGCCGGCGTCGATCCCGCGTTGGTGCCCGCGCAGGCTGTAGCTGTGCCGGAAGCTGTAAGGCACAGCGCGCTGGACGTTGGCAGCCATCGTCTCTCGCAGGGACCGCCAAGCCTGCTGTCGGTTCAGAAAGGTCTTGATGCAATCAGCGGGACTGTTCCCACCGCCCAGTGGCGGCAGTTCGATCAAGTTGGCCTGCCACCGTTTGAGCAGGTTCCAGCTGGTGGCCTCTCCGTCGTCTCCAATCAGTGGCAGAGGAAAGAGCCGGCGCGACTCCGTTGAACCTCCACCACTTCGCTTGCGGTAGGTGCACCACCAGTAGGGCTCTCGCGTTGAAGAATCCGTACGGATCGTCAGGTGCAGCAGCTCGATCGGGCGTAGACCCAGCTCCGCCATCAAGCGGATGCCATCAGCCCAGCGCTGACCGGATGCACCCTCGGGCAGTGCTGCAAGCAGGTTCAGGATCTGCTGGTCGGTGAAGGGATCCCCCTTCTGGCTGGCAGACGCTGCCTCTCTGGATTTGACGCCAACGTGCTGCCTGAGGTTGGCCGGCGGGGCCCAGAGAACAGGCACCCCTGCGCGATGCACGCCGTAGCGAAGGAATTGAGCCAGTGACTGGGCACGGATCTGTCGTGTCCGGCTGCCAGGCGGCCAGGAGCGAATGCACTGATCCATCAGATCAGCTGGGTTCATCGGCGCCTTCCGGCTGGAGAGGAGCTCCACGGCTGCTGAGACAACAGGCAGGTAGTGGGCTTCCCAGGTCTCTGGTTTGACGGTCGTGCCGTGCTGCAGCTTCTGGGTTCGAAAACCCTCCGCGACCGCAGGCCAGTTGATCGGCGCTGCTGGCGCTTCCCCGGCGGCCAGGGTCGCCGCTGACTTCAGGGTGTGGCCTTCCCCGACAAGGCGATAGATGGAGCGCACCCGTGCGACCGCGTCACCGGTCTGCCCCTTGACCCAGTCGAAGGGCAGGGCGACAGAGGACATCCGTCCGTCGGGGGCCTTCACCTCGAGACGCATCCGGCCGCGGTGCTCGCGCACCCACCAACCCTCACTCGTACTTGTACGAACGGAGGCCCGAAAACCTTTCACCCAGGCCTGGTCGTGGCGGGCTCTTGTCGCCATAAAGCACCCAGCCAGAGCGTTCGTACAATTGTACGGAAAAATGGCTCTTTTGGACCTGACAGGCCATGACAGCCTCTGACAAAGTCCCTTGCTGCAACGGGTCTCGGCAGTGGTGATCAGGGTTAGTCTATTGCTTTGGGAGCACTAGGTCGCAGGTTCGAATCCTGTCGCCCCGACTAGTCACCGTAAGGGTTCTCGGCGAAACCGGGAACCCTTGTTTTTTGACTTGCAAGAGAAAGTGCAAGAGAAACTTGCCTGTTGCTGGCCTTTCAAGGGTTTTTGGGCCGGTCAGCGGAGCCCGTGGGTGGTCGCTGGGCACGGAAGCCGGTGATTGATCTGCCTCAGGCAGCCCGGGACTTTCTCTTGCATCTCTTGCAGTTGGTCGCTCAAGAAGAAGGCTCCTCAAGCGCAGAAGAACGGTGGCCACCCGGCGGCGGGGATGCAGGGTGTCACGCGGTGCAAGGGCGGGCAAGTCGGCTTCGCCGACCCTTGCGCTCGCGTGAATCTGATCTCCCCTCGCCGCCGCCGGGATGGGTGTGCTCAGGTCACGGCTGCCGGGCGGCTCTCCCGCGGCTGCGGTGCCGCTGCTCATCCGGCCAGAAGGTGATGGTTCAGGGGCGCCGATGGCCAGGGGTTGCCTCGCGCGACTGCGCGGCTGTCCATCAGGCCTGAGCCCCAGGCCGGTCGCAAAGATGGCCAGCTGGCTGTCACCGAATCCAGGCCTGTGAGAATGAGCCAGAACCCCTCAGATCCAAGTAATCGCAGTGGCTCTGCAATGCCTGAAGTGCATTTGTACTGGTAGAATAAGGGTCGCGCCAAAGACCCCGAGCCCATCGCCTGCGGCAACGTTATCCCCTGATCTCGCCATCACCGCCGCCTATGTCTGAGCGGCCTTGATGCCCCGATCAGTTATCACCTACGGCAACTGATTCCATGGCTCTTTGTATGTCATCCAGGCCCGTAATGGGCCCGTCTCTTTCCCTTGTGATCGCTGCCGGCGGCGGCCGTGATCTGGCCTGGCCCCATCAGCGCGTTGCCGCTGAGCTGCTCGCCCGCAGCGGCGGCCGGCTGGTCCATCTGCTGCTTCATGGCGGGGCACGCGGCGCCGATGCCGCCATTGCCCGCGCCGCCCATCAGCTGGGCTGGTCGGCGCTGGTCATGCCCGCCGAGTGGCGGCGCCATGGCCGGGCCGCCGGGCCGATTCGCAATCGGGAACTCCTCGAGCTGGCGGTGGCCAGAGCCGAGGCCCACACCTCCCCTGGTGTCTCCACCTCCGTGCTGGTGGTGGCCTTCCCCGGTGGGTCCGGCACAGCCTCGCTGGTGAGAGAAGCCCGCCGCCTGGCCTCCGGTTCCCCGGTGCCGATCGCCGTGGTGGAGGTCAGCCCATCCGCCGCTCGCTGGGCCGATCCCGCTGCTGCTCCTTGCCCCTGAAGCCTTCCGCGCCTGGTGGCGCCTCCGTTCCCATTCCCTTCTCAACGTCATGCCCGTACTTACCCCCACCCCCGCCGCTGCTGCTGCCACGGCGTCCGCTCACGTTGCTGCGGATGTTGCCGGCCCCGCCTGCTCCCTGCAGCGCTCAGGTTCCCTGTGGCAGCTGGGCATCGAGGCCCAGGAGCTCACCACCGCCATCGGCCAGCTGGCCGAGCAGCTGGAGGCCGATGACGACGACTCCCGCAGTCAGGCCCTCGCTGAGTTGGAGGCTGCCCTGCTGGCCGAGGAGGGCAACAAGGCGGCCCTGGCGGCCAAGGCCGATGCCACCTGCTGGGTGATCGAGCACCTGCGCGGCCAGGCCGCCTACCGCCAGCAGCAGGCAAAGCGGCTCACCGATCTCGCCCGCTCCGATGCGAGCCGGGCCGAGGCCCTGGAGGACTCCCTCGTTCTGGTGCTCACCCGGCTGCAGCCAGGGGCCACCCGCTTCTCCTTCCCCAATCACGAGCTCACAAGCCGCAGATCCCAGGCCGTCGAGATCGATGACGAGCAGGCCCTGGCTCCCGAGTGGCTGACGGTCAAGACCACCACCCAGCCGGATAAGGCCGCCATCAAGCAGGCCCTCAAGGCCGGCCAGCAGATCCCTGGAGCCCAGCTCCTCTCCCACCGCAGCTGGCGCATCCACTGAGCGGGGGGCCAGAGGCCCCCTCGATCCGGGCCCATTGCTGGGCAGGCCCACCCCATTACGTCCCACCTCCTCAGAAGCCATGGAGCTCACCCCGTCCAGCAGCAGCCTCACCTCCGGTGCCAACCCGACCACGCCACGGCCCAAAGGCCATATCTGGTCCACACGGCTGGCCAGCTGGGTGGTGCCGATCACCCGCAAGCCAGGCCGCCGGCCTTCGCCCGATCACATCCACTGCAGCGAGCCGCCCTGCTGGGTGCTGATCGAACCGCCGCCCAAAAGCTCCGCCCACTGATCCCGGTCCCTTTTCCCCACTCACCCCCTCGATGCCATGACCTGCATGTTCTCCACAGAGCAGATCGCCTCCCTCTCCGCCCCACTCGATCGAGGCAAGGTTCGCCAGCGCGAGCAGGGCCGCACCAAGGTCAGCTACCTGGAGGGCTGGCAAGTAATCGCAGAAGCCAACCGGATCTTTGGGTTCGACGGCTGGCAGCGCGAGACGGTTTCGCTGCGGTGCGTTTCCCAGGCGGAACGCCGCATCGGCCGTGAGCCGAGCAAGCCCTCCGATCCACCGCAACGCGACGGCTGGGGCGTCACCTACACCGCTCGGGTCCGCATCACCGTGGGAGGCACCGCCCAGACCCCGGTGATCAGGGAAGGCAGCGGCGCCGGCCACGGCATCGATGTCGATCTGGGCCAGGCCCATGAATCCGCTCTCAAGGAAGCGGAAACCGATGCCATGAAACGGGCCTTGATGACCTTCGGGAACCCGTTCGGCTTGGCGTTGTACGACAAGCAGCAGCGAGAGGTCTCCACGACCAGCACCGAGTCCCTTTCTCGGGGCGACACCACCGAGCGCCCCTCCAACGGGAACACCTCCAGCACAGCTTCAGGGAACGGCACGTTGCGGCGTTCAGTGACTGGCAACGGTCACCGTCCCAGCAGCCACCCACCCGCAGGCCAGCACTCCGACGCTGCAGCGGCTGATGGCGTCGACGCAGCCCCCGAGGACGCGGCCCTGCTGCCTCTCGATGGCACCACCATCCGGCGGATTCACGCCACCATCCGCAGCCTTCCCCAGCCCCAGCTGGAAGGGTTCACCAAGGCCTTCCGCAAGCGGTTTCAGGTGCCGGCGGAGGCCACCTCCATCGCGGATCGGATTTGCCAGAAGCGACACCACGACTGGATCGAGGCCTTCCTGGTGCAGCACCAGACGGCGGCAGTGCCCAGCTGAAACGATCACTCCTCGTCCAGTAATGGCGGCCCACTGATGCCCGTCCCGGCACCCGCAGGGCCTGGGACCGCCGCGATCCGCTCCAGCAGCCTGGCAGCCACAGTCAGCACAGCCGCATGGCTGGCGAGCTCCTGGGGCACCAGCAGCCAGAGGCACTCCACGAGCGGCTCCCATGGCCGCACCGCCGTCAGTGAGGCCTCCCGCCAGGGGCTGGTCAACAGCAGCGACGGCGGCACCGGCAGCAGCCCATCCCCCCGTTGCAACGCCGCCAGCCAGTCGATGGCGGCAACAGCATCGAGCGGGGTGATGGCCGCCAGCTGCTGCTCCTCCAGGGCGTGATGGAGCGCCGGTGCAGCCGCCACCGGCGGTGCCAGGAACCGGAAGGTTCGGGACGGTGGCGCGGCGGAGGAATCGGTGCCGTTCAACCGGCTGGCGAGGAGCAGCCTCCAGCGGCCCAGGGGCAGCCAGGCCATCCCCTCCACCGGAGCCGGGCAGACGCTCGCCAGCAGCACCGCCTCCAGTTCGCCTGCACGCAGCAGCTCACTCCACTGGGTCAGGCTCCGCCACTGCAGAGGCGTCGAGCGCAGATGGGCGAGTCCATCGAGCAGGTGCTGATGGAACAGGTCGGTGGCCACACGCAGGCCGGTGGCAGGGCGCAGAGGAGGTGGAATCGGAGCAGGCAGCGGATCTCGCGCTGGTCGGCGGGTGGCGGAATGCTCCTGCCACCACGGCCGTAATCGGCC
>CALRVC020000048.1:0-12746 GCA_943371515.1 Synechococcus sp. UW140
TCGAGAATGGGCAGAACCCACGCCAGGAATGTCACCTGCAATCACTGTCTCCGTCAGGCCATGGATATGGCAGGCTGCAGATAGCACAGGGCCTCACACAGGCGTTTGAGGATGGCGGAGTGCTCTTCGTAGAGCGAGAGATCACTCACTCGCTGCATGTTGTGGTGGGGGCAGAGGGCATGGTGGATGGTCAGTTCTCCATACTCCATCGCCCTGGATCCTGGTGGCTCCAGCTTCGGCGATGCTGATCTTCATCACGACCATGGCAGCCCCTCACTACGGTGGTCAGGTCTGGCGGCCTGGCACCGTGCTGCGGTTGCCATTGCGGATGGCGTGGTAGCCGGGAGAGAGGATTTCCACGCCCGCAGCGGCGAACTGATCCTGGATCGCCTCGAGCAGCGCTGAAAGGGTCTGGCGATAGCACTGCACATCGCGCACCGAGGCATTGAGCTCGTAGCTGATGTGATAGTCGTTGAGCGAGGTCTGGAGCACATACGGCTCCAGTTCTCCGCTGATACCGTCAACATTGTGGGCGGCGGCCAGCAACAGGGCGTACACCTGCCGCCAGGGCACGTCGTAGCCGATCGTGACGGTGGTGGCCACAGCCACGGGATGGTCATTCTCGCGGCGGCTGAGGCTGTAATTCACGATGGAGGCCCCAATCACGACTGCGTTGGGAATGCTCACCAGCTCATTACGGGGTGTGCGAATGCGAGTCACCAGCAGGGCCCGGTCCTGCACCAGTCCCACCACTCCGTTGATGTCAACGCGGTCACCCTCTCGGAAGCCCCGCGTGTAGATCAGCATCACCCCGCTGATCACGTTCGAAGCCACCGCGCTGGAGCCCAGGGCCGCCAGCAGACCCACAAAGAGCCCAGCCCCCTGGAAGGCGCTGCTGCCTGCACCCGGGATGTAGGGATAGGCCACCACCAGGCCCGCCATCACGATCAGCACGGCGGCGATGCGACCGGTGGGTCGCCCCCATTCCGGGTAGAAGCCGGGCAATCTCACCTGCTCCTGATCCAGGGCCCGGAACCAGGCATTGCTGGCCCGCACCAGCAGCGCCGTGATGGCAAGGATCAGGCCGATCGAGCCCAGGGCCGGCACTACCCCCAGCACGGCAGCCACCATGGCCTGGAGGGCCGTAAGGATCTGACTCCGCAATCCAGCCGCCAGCACCTGGGTGGGCGGAAAGAAGCCCAGCAGCAGGGGGATCAGCAGGTAGCTGATCAGCAGCAGCAGAAACCAGTGCAGCAGATTGAGCGCCAGCAGAAGCGACGGACGCAGCTGGGCCGGCTCCAGCAGCCGGATCGAGCCGATATAGAGGGGTGGGCAATGAGCGACCAGCCACCGCCACAGGCGCTTGTGCAGGCGGCGCTGCTTCAGCACCCAGCCGACATAGATGCCCAGCACCAGCAGCGCCAGGGCAGTACCGCGCAACCACTCCTTCAGGCTGTGGCGGCTGCGGTATTGGCGGATGGCGGCCTGCAGCTGATCGCGGTAGCGCTCGGCCAGAGCCTGTTGTGACAGCCCGAAGCGTTGCGCTGATCGCTCATCCACCGCCAGCCGGGGCACGGTGTCTCCATCGGCCTGACGCTCCGCCACCATCCAGTAGGGAGGCTTCTCTTCCACCACCAACTGACCAGGGGCAAAGGTGTGGTCCCGGGCCAGGACCAGCAACTCGCGGCTGATCCGTTCGGCCAGACCCGCAGGGGTCTGGGAGCCAGCAGCGCCCCGGAGCTCGATGATCCGCTGGCCATCGAGCGTCACCCAGACACCTGGAGGGGACTCCGCAGGGGTACCCGTCGCGGCCATCGAGCCAGGCCCCCCCAGCAGCACCAGCATCGCCACCAGCACGCCCAGTAGCTCAGCCAGCAGGCGGGTCCGCCGGATCTTCATGGGCTGCAGGGGACTCACTGGCCTCAAGCATGCAACCTGCTGGCCCACCGTTCACAAGCAGCAGCGCCTGCCTGTGGGTCGGGAGGTCACGCTCGAGGTCAAGACCACCGACCGCTACTGCCGCACCGTCCCAGAGGTGACCAGCGACATCAAGATCGGTCTAGCGATGGTGGAGGACGGCCAGGTGATTACTTACCGCCAGTACCTGAGCCAGTGCAATGCGAGAGAGGTTCTGGATGCCAAGTACCGGGTCTCCCGCAGTCGCTACGAGGTCTGGCACTTACCAGGTGGGATCACCCGCCTCTGGGGCTTCCGTCATGCAGCAAGGACCGTCTGATCCTGTCCGGGGCTCAATCCAGCCGCCCGGGTGGTGGGTGCAGCGGCGGTCGCATTCCTACCCTGCTTGTGCTTGAACACCGTCTTGATGCGCACCCGTGTTCCCTTCGCTCTTGCTCTGCTGCTGCTGGGGAGCGGGTGCAGCACGTCATCGGCCACCAAGCCGGCGACAATTACGGCAGCACCCTCTCCGCCCCTGCTGAGCCAGGCCACGCCCCCTGTTGCGGGGGTCACCCTGTTCGAGAACGTGCGGGTGTTCGACGGCAAGGCGGCCCAGCTCTCACCCCCCAGCAACGTGCTGGTGGTGGGCCGCACGATCCAGACCATCACCACCACACCGATCACACCGCCACCGGGTCAATCGGTGACCCGGATCGAGGGCGCGGGTCGGGTGCTGATGCCAGGCCTGATTGACAACCACGTCCATGTGCTGATGAGCGCCAGCAGCCGGGCCGATCTGCTCGATCCCAAGGTGGAGCCCAAGGTGCTGCAGGAGCGGGCCACCGCCGAGGCGGGCCGGATGCTGCTGCGTGGCTTCACCAGCGTGCGCGACCTGGGCGGCCCGATGCTGGTGGATCGGCCCGCTATGGACCGGGGCAGCCTGCCCGGTCCCCGCATCTATCCGAGCGGGGCGATGATCTCCCAGACCTCCGGGCACGGCGATTCGCGGCTTCCGCACGAGCGTTCACGCCGGTTCTTCGGGGAGGTGTCGCGGGGAGAGAAGCTGGGGGCGAACTTCATCGCTGATGGCCGCGATGAGGTGCTCACCGCCACCCGAGAGGACCTGCGGGCCGGGGCCAGCCAGATCAAGGTGATGGCCGGTGGGGGAGCGGCTTCCGACTACGACCCCCTCGATGTCACCCAGTACACGCTTGATGAGATGAAAGCCGCCGTGGAGGCGGCCTCCGACTGGGGCATTTACGTGGCGGTGCACGCCTACACCCCGAAGGCGGTGCGGCGAGCGATCGAGGCCGGGGTGAAGTGCGTCGAGCACGGCCAGTTGCTTGATCAGGCCACGATGAAGCTGCTGGGGGAGAAAGGGATCTGGTTGAGCCTGCAGGCCCTCGATGAGGCCCCTCCCACGGCACCGGAGAACGTGCGGCAGAAGAAGCACACCGTGGTGGCGGGAACCGACAACGCCTTCCGCTGGGCGAAGCAGTACGGGGTCAAGCTCGCCTGGGGCACCGACTTTCTGTTCATGCCAGCTCAGAACGTGAAGCAGAACGCCGACATCCTCAAGCTGAAGCAGTGGATGACGCCGCCCGAGATCCTCAAGCTGGTGACCCACGACAACGCCCAGCTGCTGGCGCTCTCCGGACCACGCAATCCCTACCCCGGTGCTCTGGGGGTGGTGAGAAGCGGCGCACTGGCGGATCTGTTGCTGGTGGATGGCAATCCGCTGGAGAACCTCGATCTGATCGGCGATCCCCAGAAGCGCTTTCTGGTGATCATGAAAGACGGCCGGATCTACAAGAACAGCCTGGCCGCTGCCGCGGCGGGCTGATCGTGACCGTGCAGGTGTGGAAGTGCAGAAGCAGCCTCATGGTCTCCATCGACTGGTTGAGTGAGCTGTCGGCAAATCCGCGATAGCCGTGCCGTGTCGGGGGGAAGGCATCGGCAACCACCTCTGCCAGCACATGCTCCAGGCCGCCCAGCCGTGGTCAACTCAGCCAAGTCCCTTTTCAGGTCATCCCATCAACACGGAAGTAGCCGAGGATCATTTCGGGGTTACGGATGGCGATCTGGACATGAGTTCGGTCCTTGAATCCGGCCCCGGGATAAACGAGCCCCCCTTCCTCAAAAACTCCGTAGACAGTGTCGTAGGCATCCATGCCTTCATCCATGCGGATCTCATGCACCATCTGAATCACAGCGCAGTCCAATTGCCGCATCATGAAGATTCCATTCTGCCGCACTGAATTTTTCGGAAGCGCCGTGCCCGCTGCTTCCGAAATACCTTTGGTGGCCTCGTAGGCGAGGGCGAGTTCATTCATCACCCCGTAATCGGTCAGATTCAGGCAATGCCCGGGATACGCAAAGGCGCCAACCACTGACGGATTGTTTCTGCGTTCCTTGGCCCAATCCTTGGCCCTCTCAGGACTGTCGACCCAAAAGTAGATGCCAGGTCCAAGCCAGTCATAGTCGTTCTCGCTGGGCTGGAGGGTTGACTCCCCACTCAGGACGGATTCAGCGACTTCCTTATCGCAGCCGTGATACAGAACCAGAGGACCCACGCTGTTGTTAGGCCGTCTGGGCATCCTGGCTGCGGTAAGGGCGGGTGAGCTGGCCGTCAGCGTCGATCAGGCCAGCGTCCATCAGGAATTTGCGCGCGAGGCTTGGATCACGCAGCTTTTCCAGCAGCGTATCGATCTGCTCGCGGGTCAACTGGCCTGAGCTTTGGCTTGTCGAGCTCTTGATGGTGGTTGACGGTGCCATGCGGGTGGGGGCAGGCGATGGCGGTGCTTGACGGTAACTGCTTGCCGGGGGGCGGTTGGTGGGCCTTGCCACATTCATCATGAAGGCCCGGGGTCCGACTCGCCAACATTGCGGGTGGAACGGATCGAGCCTCCCCCGGCAGGACCCGGGGCCGCTGCGATCCGCTCCCGCAGCCTGGCGGCCACAGCCAGCACGGCCGCACAGCTGGCGAGCTCCTGGGGCACCAACAGCCAGAGGCGCTCCACGAGCGGCTCCCATGGCCGCACCGCCGTCAGCGCAGCCTCCCGCCAGGGGCTGGTCAGCAGCAGCGACGCCGGCACCGGCAACAATCCATCGCCCCGTTGCAACTCCGCCAACCAAATGCTGGGGGCAACGGCATCGAGTGGGGTGATGGGTGCCAACTGCTGCTCCTCCAGGGCCAGATGGAGCGCCGGTGCTACCGCCACGGGTGGTGCCAGGAACCGGTAGGTCCGGGGCGGTGGCATCCCGTCTGAATCGTTGCTGCTCACCCTGCTGCCGAGCAGCAACTCGCATTGGCCCAGGGGGATCCACTTCATTCCCTCCGCCCGTTCAGGTGGCGCCTCCAGATCAGGACCAACGCTCGCCAGCAGCACCGCCTCCAGTTCACCCGTCCGTAGCAGTTCGCACCACTGGCTCACGCTCCGCCACTGCAGCGGCGTCGAGCGCAGAGGGGCGAGTCCATCGAGCAGGTGCTGATGGAACAGGTCGGTGGCCACACGCAGGCCGGTGGCAGGGCGCAGAGGAGGTGGAATCGGAGCAGGCAGCGGATCTCGCGCTGGTCGGAGGGTGGCGGAATGCTCCTGCCACCACGGTCGTAATCGGCCTTTGGTACTGACCGCCACCAGCACGGCAAGCACCGCTACCGAATCGTGATGAATGCAGCAGGAATGGCAGCGCCACTTGCTGCCCAATGGAGCTGGGGATGTGTCCTTTGATCCAACGCCCATGACTTCCTCCACCGCATCGACGACGGCCGCGCAACGGCGCCGCAGCTCGGATCCGCCGCCGCGTCCGCTGCGCTGCCACCTGCTGATCGGCCCGCCCGCCAGCGGCAAGTCCACCGTCGCCCGCCACCTGGCCGCGCTGCTGGGCGGGCCTGAGGCGCCGCCGCCCTGTTACATCAGCAGCCGCGACATTCGCGCCGAAATCTTTGGCGATCGGGGCGTCTTTGGCCCCTGGGATGACATCGCCGCTGTGATGCACCAACGCATCCAGGAGGCTGTCAGCTCAGGTGCTCCGGTGATTGTCGAGGCCACCTTCTCGCGCCGGGCCTGGCGGCTGGCGATCACGCAAAGGCTGGAATTGCCGGTGCCGGTGGAGTGGATCGGCTGGTGGATGCGCACACCGCGTGAGCTCTGCCAGCAATGGAACCGGCGCCGTGATCACTGTGTTCCCGAGCAGGTGATCGACAACCATGTCTCCCTGCTGGCTCAGGCCTCCTTCTCGCCCAGCCGCTCGGAGGGTTTCGCAGCGGTGGTCTGCGTCGAACCCCATCACCATGAGCAACTGGAGCCGCACCTGGAGGTGGTGCTGGGGAAGTTGGAGCGGCGGATCAGCGCCGCCCGCAACCGGGACGCCCGGCTGATCCCCCATGGCTACTCGCGCCTGCTGGAGTGCGAACGGTTGCTCCACCTGATCCAGTTGCTCAGCCGCGAGCCGGAACTGACCGCCACCAACACCCAGCCGGCGGCGGACGCGCCCGCAGGCCTGGCCGAGCGGGCAGCGGCCCAGCTCAGCCAGCTGCACGGGCCTTGCTATGCGGATGTGGGCGCGATCGCCGCCGACCTGGACTGGTTGCGGCAGCAGGGGTTCACCGCCGCCTGGCGCGTCCGCGCCGAGCAGGGGAATCCCGCGCCGATGCGGGCAGTGGAGCCGCCGCCCTGGTCGGCGTCGCAACCTCTTTCCACCGGCGGCTGGTCCGCGCTGGGCGATCGAGAGACCTTTTGCCGTGCGCTCACCCTGCTGCGCCACATCCTTCACCACCCCTTTGATCGACAGGAGGGGGTGGCGATCGACCACCACCTCGCCGCAAGGCTCAAGACCCTCAGCGGCGGCCGTCACTGCTGGACACCCCGCCAGTTGCACCAGAGCATCACCACCGTGCTCACGCCCTATGGCTTTCGTGATGCGGCAGGCAGTGGCCGCCACGGCTACGCCCTCGGCGCCTCGCTGCTGCCCTTGCCGCTGCAGGTGGAGATCCATGGGCTGCTGCAGGCCAATGCCGATCGGCTCGGTGATCCAAGCGGACAGGCCATCGCCTTGGAGCTGGGCAGGCGGTTGCAACGCAGTGGCATCGCCATCGAGACCGTTCCCCCGGTGCGGACGTTTTTCAATCGCTCCCTTCTGGCGGGGGATCAGCGCAGAAGCGGCACCCTGCTCAACACCGAGCAGGCCGAGCAGCTGCGCGGCGCCATTCAGCAGCACCAGCGGGTGGTGCTCACGGCCCTGGCCGCCTCCCATGCCGGGCTGGAGGAGATCCGGGTGTGGCCGTTGCAGTTGATCTTCCACACCAGCGCCTGGTACCTGATGTTCGAGCACGACCACATCGGCCAGACGGAGGGGTTGCTGGCCTGCCGGCGAATCGATCAGCTGGGGCTGCGCCGGATCGAAATCGGCAGCTGCCGCAGCCAGCCGTCCCATGCGGCGGCGCTGCTGCGCGGCGAAACCTTGCAGCACTGCTGCGGCAGCCTTGAGTTCGGTGATGCCCTCCAGGCGCAGCAAGCGGTTTGCGGGACGCCATCGGAGCAGCGCAGCAAGGCCATGGGCACCTTGCAGCTGAGCTGTGATGCCGCCGCCTTTGCCCTGCTCCGTGAGGAGGTGCGGCGCTTCCCGGCGGCGGCGGTGCGCCTGTCGCGCCCCCTGCCCGGCGATGGAGTGCTCAGCCCGCTGGGCGAGCAGGCGGAACTGCTGCCGTGCAGCCGCTCCAGCCACCCCTATCCGGTGGAGATCGACCTGCCGCTCTGGACCCTCGAGCGTGACTCGGACCTGCGTCGCTGGCTGTATGCCCTGGGCGGCGGGGTGCGAATCGAGTCGCCGCTGACTCTCCAGCGAGAGCACCGGCACTGGCTCCAGTCCGCCCTGGCGGCGTACCCCAGGAGAAGGGAAATCAAGAAACAGCGGGTCCCGAAGCGGCTGCGGCAGACCGCAGGGGCGGCGGGCCGACGTGGATCGGTGCTGGAGGTGGCTGAGTCTTGAGGGCAGGGCCGCCCCGGGGCTGTGCATTCCAAGCCTGCCGCGAGCCTTACAACCGCCGCGGCCACAGCACTCCCGTGCTCGGTCGGCCGCTGCCGCCACCACTCCCCCCGCCCCCCTGGAGCTGTTTGGCATAGAAGGGGTGCTGCCGCACGCCTGCAGCGCCGAGTGCGGCTGTTGACCAGTCGATCAGGAAATCCGGGCCGGTGGCTGGACCCATCGCCACGGGGCCTGGGGTGAGCAGCGGGCAGAAGCTCAGCCGATCCGGGATCGTGCTCCAGGGCAAGGAACCGACCGTGTCCCAGCCCGCCTGTGGCTGCGTACCCGGTGGGTTCAGGTACCAGAGATCGGTGGCGCCGCTGTAGGCCGCCGCCAGCTGGTAGAAGGTGCCGGCTCCACCGGGGTTGCTCACCCGGCCCAGGCGGCGCGGGTCGGAGAGCTGGTTGCTGCCCAGCCAGAAGCAGTCCGGCAGCGCGATGCGTGGCTGGATGATCCCCGGCGCGAAAATGCCGCTGGTGGTGTTCGCATACAACCCACAACCGCGGATCAGCTGCTGATCGTTGCCAGTGGGCGGCAGCGGAATGATTGAAGCCGCCACCAGGGTGTTATTGCTCCAGGTGTAGCTGTTCTGCGAATAGAACATGCCGGTGTAGGAGTTGGAGCGATTGAGCACCACACTCCAGCCGCTCACCGCCGGCGAGCGAAACAACAGCAGGGTGTGATTCTGCGTGTTGATGTCGGTGCCGATCGGCGCGATCGTGTAGCAGAAGAACTCACGGCCCGGCGTCGTATCGGCCTGAATCAGCACAAAGCCAGCCAGATCCCAGGCCGGTGTGCCATCGGAGGCGTAGTGCGACAGCCCGGCATTGACACTGAAGAGGGTCGCCGAGAAGCTGCCGTAGCCGCCGTTGCTGCTGTCATTGGTGTAGGCGCTCTCGAGGCCCAGCTGCAGGCGGGCGGAGCTGCTGCTGGAGTTGTAGCCCTGAACCTTGGAGCTGTTCGAGAAGCTGAGCAGCACCGGCGTCTGGGGATGGCCGAGCCGCCAGACGTAGCCGTAGGTGATGGCACCCGTTGCGGCGCTGTGATCCTTGACGACCGATAGCGGCACCAGGGCATTGGCCGGCGTGGCATTCACCTCCGCCGAGAAGGCACTGAAGGCGTCTGAGAGCTTCAGGCCTGGATCCGTTGGCAGCTTGCTGGTCCAGTTCCAGAGCGGCCATTGCAGGGCGGAGCAGGTCAGAGGCATCGCGTCAGCTCACCGGATCCTTGAGCCGCACCACCAGGCGGGCGCCGCCGAGCTGCAACCACTCGCTGCCATCGGCCGCCTTGATGTAGCCGAGGCTGGTGAAGGTGCGGTTGTAGATCGCCAGATCCACCGGCAACGCCACCGGATCCCACCACTGCACCGGCGGCAGTGGTGTGGTGTACACGACGCTGGGTGTGATCGGCAGCCATTGGGCCGGGCGCACCAGCATCAACGGCGCCGCCGATGAGAAGAAGTCAGCGCGGAAGGCGGTGGAGAGCTGCACCTGGGGCCGCGCCAGGTTCCAGGCCACGGTGGCGATCACCCCGGCCATGTCGGTGAGCGAGAGGTGCCACTGGCCGGAAACCACGTCCTTGGCGATCAGCAGGGCCACCGCCTGCCGGTTGGAGAAGGAGTGCTGAGAGAAGGCAAAGCAGAAGAACTCCTGGCTTGCCGCCAGGCTGGAGGCCACCACTGCACCCACCGGCAGTGGCTGAGATCCCAAGGTGATCAGGGAACTGGTGGTGCCCACCCCGCCGGTGAGGCTGCCGTGGCCCCCGAGGGCCGTGCCGGCTGTGAAGCCCGAGGCCAGGCCGGCGTGGGTCGTCACCGCTCCGCTGCTCAGGTTCGCCACCCACTGGCTGATCAGCTCCACCGGCTGGCCGCCGCTGAGCGCTGCGAGCCGTGCCTTGATCGTCCAGCCACAGAAGCCCGGCGCCCCGGCGGGGCCAGTGAGCACGCTCAGCAGCTGGGTGGGGTTCTGGCTGTTGGCGGCCGTGATCCAGGCCGTCAGCAGGGCATGGACCTCACCAAACAGGCCCGGCAGCGCAAAGCCCTGGTCTCCCCGGCGGCTGAGATCGGTGATCGTCGCCGCCATCAGCCGCCCACCGAATCGTTGAGCACCAGGGCCAGCACAGCCAACGTGGCCGTGTGGGCACCGTTCACCTCGGTGCGCAACCGCGCCCAGAGCCTTTGCTGCAGTGGGCTTTCGCCGTTGCTGTAGCTGCTGCCCGGCGCGAGTTTGAGGGTCGGCGTTTCAGCGGAGAAGCGCAGATCGAGCAACACACCGCTCGAAAGCGGTGGGTCCTCCTCGATCGGCCGGGCTGCATCAGCCGCCCGCGCTGCCGTCGAGTCGTAGAAGCTCACCCAGGCCGCCACCGAGCAGCTCACCTCCAGAAACAGCCCATCCACGCCGAGGCCCGCAAAGCTCAGATCCACCACCGACGGACCATTCAGCGGGCCAGTGGCCTGCTGCTCATGGGCCCGCCGGGGCGTGTCGATCCTCGGAACCCAACTAGGCATCAGGGGATCACCGGGATCTTGCGGATCGCCCGCACGGTCTGGGGAAACGTCTTGCCCAGCGGTTCCCAGTTGCCATAGAACCAGTCCTGCACCTGGTGGGTGGTGGTCGAGTCCTGCGTCGAGGTGCCCATCCCCCCTGCCAGGAACTCCTGGGCACCGCCGATCGCAAACAGCGGGAAGGACGTCTGAGCAGGAGACGAGAAGGTGTAGTTGGCACTGGCCGGCACCGCATAGGGGTTGGCGCCATGGGTGGTCACGTTGCCCTCACTGCCGTCCGGCTTGAAGCGCCGGTAGAGGATCTCCAGTTCGAACAGCGCCGGGATGTACCAGTCGCTGAAGGTCGCGATGGTGAGCCCCCGCGCCCACTGGGTGGCCGGGTGGGCGGCATCGTTGGCGGCGTTGCTGTTCGCCCAGCCATCGAAGGTGCTGCTCGCTCCGGCCGTTGCAGTGCCCGTGGTCTTGCAAGCCCTGATGCTCTGGCCGCTGGCCTTGGGCGCAATGATCAGGGCGTGGGTGGCCACGCCGTTCATGCTCTGGGAGATCAGCCCTCCGTAGTAGCCGCCCTCAAAGGCCGCACCGATCGCCGGCAGGCTGGCCACCGGGGTTCCCGCTGGCGCCGCGCCGAGTTTGTAGACGTCGCCGTTGCTTTGATCGAGGTAGAGATCCCCCTCGATCTGGCCCGGGATCGAGGCCGGCGGCGGGCCGCTGCCCACAAACCAACCGGTGCCGCGGCTGCCGGCAGGGCCGGCGAGGCCGGTCGCACCAATCGGGCCTTGAATCCCCTGCGGTCCAGCGGCGCCGGTGCTTCCGGCTGGTCCGGTTGGTCCGGTGGGGCCAGCCGGTCCCACGGCGCCGGTCGGTCCAGCTGGGCCAGCCGGGCCTGAGATCGGCCCGGCGTTCACCCAGTTGCTGCCGGCTGCATTCCAGCTGTAGAGGCTGTCGTTCTCGTCCTGAACGATGTAGGCGTCCCCCTGCTGCCGGTTGGTCGTCGGCAACGCCGAGAAGGTGGCCACGCTGCCCTTGAGGTTGATGCCCGTGCCGGCGGTGCCCTGGGGTCCAGCAGGCCCTTGCGGGCCAGCTGCTCCGGTGCTGCCGGGTGGGCCGGTGGTTCCCGCTGGCCCCTGGCTGCCGGCGGGGCCGGCTGGTCCTTGCGGCCCGCTGTTGCCCTGGGGGCCGGTCGGTCCGGTGCCGCCAGCAGGACCTGTAGGTCCAGGCACCCCCTGGGGTCCACGGATCGAGCCGGTGTTTGCCCAGGAGGTCATCAGCTCAGCAGGCCGTTCTCACGAGCTATTGCCATTGCTGCGAGTAGGCCCTCTCAGGCCAGCACCCAGGCACTGCCGCTCCAGAAGCTGATCGGCCTCAGGATCCAGGCGCTGCCGGACCAGACCTTGGCGGTGATCGGCTGGAAGCCCCGATCGATGCCGAGGTAGGTCATCACGGCGCCGGGGCTGGCCGTCAGCACCCCGAAGAACTCTTCGGTGACGATCGTCCCAGAGGGGCCCTGGTCCCAGTTGTCCGCACCACCGGCGAACAGCTGGATGGGGTCCTGGCGTCTGCGCATCGATCAGCCCACCGCCAGCTTGAGCAGTCCCCGCACTGCCCCGGTGGTGGTGGTCGAGCAGAACATCAGCAGCGCCAGGCAGGCGTCATTGGGCACCACCGGCAGACCCAGGCCGGCCCAATCACGGATCTCGCTCTTGTTGGCCACCATCGTCGTGGTGCCGGTCAAAAAGCGAGTGGCCGTCACCCCGAAAGCCCCGGCTGTGCCGGTGGTGGCGCTCAGCAGGACACTGTTGACCTGCTTGATCCCCGTCTTGCCCGCAGCGGGGAGAATCGGATAGAGACCAGAGGCGCGGCTGGTGGCCACCAGGGCGATCACCACATCTCCTGTGGTGTCGTCTGCATAGGTCACGTTCACCGTGGCGTTCACGCCCGTGGCGCCGGTGTCGGTGTACCACTCCAGCCACCAGCAGAGCTCAGAGAGGTCCACCGCGCCGATCCGATCGGCGGAAACGCCGGTGAGGGTGAGGGGCAGGTTGGTGGTCTGCACCGTGGGAGAAGCAACGGTGCCCGAGAGGCCGCCCTGGTGAGCGAGGCGGTCATGGACGCTGAGGTTGGTGGCGCTGTTGGCCGTCACCAGATCCAGCCAGGCCAGGTAGTTCGCCGCCGGCGGTGTCTGGTTCGTGAGCGGCAACGCTCCGGTCGTGGCCCGGGTGCAGACCGCCGCCGTGGTCGGAACGGCGCCCTGGCCCGGCTGACCCGTCGCCCGCCAGAGCGAGTAGAAGCGGCCGGCCACGGCGTTGGTGAGGCTCGCCTT
>CALRVC020000049.1:0-12720 GCA_943371515.1 Synechococcus sp. UW140
AATTCGGTGGCCAGCAGGGCGATGAAGCCGAGCATCGCCATGCGGCCGTTCAGCTTCTCGGCACGTTCGTGGAAGCCCCAGCCGCTCTCGGCGCTCACCACTTCCATGCGGGGCTCGGTGGCGAAGGCATTGAGGCGACCACCGTCTTCGGTGGTCACGGTGGCGCCGCGGATGGTGGCGCGCTCGCTGGCCTTCACGGGAACCGAGCTGGGGGCGGTGGCGGTGGCTTGAGCCATGGGGTCTCCTGTGTTGATGAATTGAATGTAACACATTGTTGCGGAACGTAAACGCCCGCTGGTGGATGCGGCTCCAGGGGCGAACCCGGTTGCGACCCGCTTCAGCGCAGGCGTCGCAGGCACAGCTCCTCGAAAGCCGGCCGCAGCAGGTAGGGGTACTCGCCCACCCAAGCCTTGATCTGCGGGATCCAGGCGTCGGTCATGGCGTCAATCCGGGAGAAATCAGCGCGCTCGCTCAGCACCAGACCGCGCACGACCATGCCGCGTCGGATCGTCTGGTGTTTCTTCTCCATCGGGAAGCGCACTGAGCCCAGGTAGCCGTCGTCGTCCTCCAGCTCCAGGGAGAGCCAGGTGCGCCGGTTCTCTACCAGCTCCAGCCGACCGCGCTGATCCGCCTGCTCCTTGCGTTGCTCCACCAGCTCCTTGGTGAACAGATCCCCCACCCGCGCCTCGTAGATCGCCGCCCGCGGGTAGCGCCGCAGGGTGGCGTTGCGTCGGCCGGCCTCCAGGATCGGGCCCCAGAGCACGTAAAGCAGAAGGACAAAGCCCGCCACCAGCCAGACCGAACCGAAGCGGTAGGAGAACTGGCTCTGGGCGATCAGTAGCGAGATCACCCCGCCGATCACCGAGATCAGCACCCGCTGCAGGATCTTCTGGGGATTGCCGCTGCAGAAACTGAACTGGGGCCCGGTGGCCACCGCCGGAATCAGGCGCTGCAGTTCACCTGGCTTGAGGGGGATCAGCATCGCTTCAGATCAGGCGCTCGAGCCCGTACACCAGACCCTGGAGCTGGCGCACCCGGCGCAGGGTCAGCAGCACGCCGGGCATGTAGGCGGAGCGTTCGATCGTGTCGTGGCGAAGGGTGTAGGTCTCCCCGGGGGCGCCGAACATCACCTCCTGGTGAGCCACCAGCCCGGGCAGCCGCAGCGAATGCAGCCGCAGGCCACTCTCCCGCTGACCACCGCGACAGCCCGCCAGCGTTTCGTGTTCCTCCACCTGGGGCTCATTGAACGTCTTGCCCAGCTCCTCGATCAGCTCGGCGGTCTTGAGACAGGTGCCGCTCGGGGCATCGGCCTTGCGGTTGTGGTGGAGTTCGGTGAGCTCGGCGAAGTCGTAGAAGCGGGCGGCGGCGGCGGCGGCCTGCTGCAGCAGCACCATGCCCACCGAGAAGTTGGGAATCACGGCACCGCCGATGCCGGCCTTCTCGGCAAAAACCGCCAGCTCGCCCAGTTGCTCGGGGCTCAGGCCAGTGGTGCCGATCACCGGATGGACGCCATAGGCGATCGCAGCACGGGTGTGTTCGTGGACCACCGAGGGATGGGTGAAGTCGACCAGCACCGCACCAGCTCCTGGGCCATCACCCCGCACCGCCTGGCTGGCCTGGCAAAGGCAGCCCTCGAAGTCGGCCGTGATCGCCACCTCCAGTTCCCCCAGTCCCAGCTCCAGCCCCACGTCCTCCCCCTCCTTGCCGGGGGTGGTGTCGATCGCGCCGAGCAGGCGGCAATCCCCAGCCGCGGTGACGGCTTTGACCACTTCAGCCCCCATCCGGCCCAGGGCACCGGCCACCACCACCGGGATCGAAGCAGGGAGCGCATCGGTGGGGGACATGGGCCGTGGGTGATCTCGACGTGGGGGGAGCCTATGGCGGCGATTCCGGCCACGGCCACGCTCCTGTAAAGCCTTGGGGCGCAAAGTCGCGCGGCTGGGGCAGGTTTCGTAGGCTCCTTCACATTGCTAAACCCCAGCGCCGATGTTCACGCAGGTACGCTCCGCCAACCGCCGGGTCACCCCTGGCAACGGCGAGGCTCCCGCCGGCAGTGAGGGTCGGGCCGTGATGCGCGCGGTATACGTGGTGCTCGAGCCCCAGTACCAGAACGCCCTCACCCAGGCGGCCACCAGCCTGAACTCCACCAACCCGGCACTGGCGGTCGATCTGAGCGGCTACCTGATCGAGGAGCTGCGCGATCCAGAGAATTACGCCGCCTTCTGCGCCGATGTGGCCGAAGCCGATGTTTTCATCGCCTCGCTGATTTTCATCGAAGACCTGGCCCAGAAAGTGGTGGAGGCGGTGGCACCCCACCGGGATCGACTCAAGGCCGCTGTGGTGTTCCCCTCCATGCCGGAGGTGATGCGGCTCAACAAGCTCGGCACGTTTTCCATGGCCCAGCTGGGCCAGAGCAAGAGCGCCATCGCCAGCTTCATGAAGAAGCGGAAGGAGGCCAATGGCGCCGGCTTCCAGGACGCCATGTTGAAACTGCTCAACACACTGCCCACGGTTCTCAAGTACCTGCCGGTCGAGAAGGCGCAGGATGCGCGCTCGTTCATGCTCAGCTTCCAGTATTGGTTGGGGGGAACGCCGGACAACCTGCGCAACTTCCTGTTGATGCTGGCCGACAAATACGTGTTCCCCCGTGGCGACAGCGGCCGGCCCGAACTGCAGGTGGCCGAACCTGTGGTGTTCCCGGATCTGGGCCTGTGGCACCCCATGGCTCCTGGGATGTTCGAGGACCTCAAGGAATACCTGAACTGGAACGCCAGCCGAGCCGACCTCAGCGCGAAGGCCAGAAGCGGTCCGGTGATTGGCCTGGTGCTGCAGCGCAGCCACATCGTCACCGGCGATGAGGCCCACTACGTGGCGGTGATCCAGGAACTGGAATACCGCGGCGCCACGGTGATCCCGGTGTTCTGCGGCGGGCTCGATTTCTCCAAGCCCGTGAAGGCTTTCTTCTACGACCCGCTCGATCCCGACCAACCGATCGTGGATGGGGTGGTGAGCCTCACCGGCTTTGCCCTGATCGGTGGTCCGGCCCGCCAGGACCATCCCCGCGCCATCGAAGCGCTCTCGAAGCTGAACCGGCCCTACATGGTGGCCCTGCCGCTGGTGTTCCAGACCACCCAGGAGTGGGAGGAGAGCGACCTGGGTCTGCACCCGGTGCAGGTGGCGCTGCAGATCGCCATTCCCGAGCTCGATGGCGCCATCGAGCCGATCGTGCTCAGCGGCCGCGACGACGCCACCGGCAAAGCCCACACCCTGCAGGACCGGGTGGAGGCGATCGCCGAGCGGGTGATCCGCTGGGCCTCTCTGCGCACCAAACCCCGCATCGAGAAGAAGCTGGCGATCACGGTGTTCAGCTTCCCGCCCGACAAGGGCAATGTGGGAACCGCCGCCTACCTGGATGTGTTCGGCTCGATCCACCGGGTGCTGGAGGAGATGAAGCGCAAGGGCTATGACGTCCAGAACCTGCCCCGGGATTCCAAGGCGTTGATGGAGGCTGTGATCAACGACCCGGAGGCGCTCCAAGGGGCACCGGAGCTCGCGATCGCCCACCGCATGAGCGTGGAGGAGTATGAACGCCTGACCCCCTATTCCGAGCGGCTGGAGGAGAACTGGGGAAAGCCTCCCGGCACCCTCAACAGTGATGGCACCAACCTGCTGATCTACGGCCGTCACTTCGGCAACGTGTTCGTGGGGGTGCAGCCCACCTTCGGCTACGAGGGGGATCCGATGCGGCTGCTCTATTCCCGCAGCGCCAGCCCCCACCACGGCTTCGCCGCTTATTACACCTATCTGGAGAAGGTGTGGGGTGCCGACGCGGTGCTGCATTTCGGCACCCACGGCTCGCTGGAGTTCATGCCCGGCAAGCAGATGGGCATGAGTGACACCTGCTATCCCGATTCCCTGATCGGCGCCCTGCCTAACCTCTATTACTACGCGGCCAACAATCCATCGGAGGCCACGATCGCCAAGCGGCGGGGTTACGCCGCCACGATCAGTTACCTCACACCACCGGCCGAAAACGCCGGTCTCTACAAGGGCCTCAAGGAACTGGGCGAACTGGTGGGCTCGTACCAGCAGCTGCGTGAGAGCAGCCGTGGGGTGCAGATCGTCAACGCGATCGTGGAAACGGCCCGCCAGTGCAACCTCGACAAGGACGTGACCCTGCCGGAGGTGGACGCCAGCGAGCTCGACCTCGACGGCCGTGACGGGGTGGTGGGTGCTCTTTACAGCCAGCTGATGGAGATCGAGAGTCGGCTGCTGCCCTGCGGCCTGCACACGATCGGCAAGCCGCCCACCGCCGAGGAGGCGATTGCCACTCTGGTGAACATCGCCGCCCTGGAGCGGGAGGAAGAGGGGTACCGCAGCCTGCCGGCTCTGCTGGCCGAAAGCCTGGGCCGCACGATCGATGAGGTGTATCGCGGCAACGACGCCGGGGTGCTGGTCGACGTGGAGCTGAACCAACGGATCACCGAGGCCTGCCGCGCCGCCGTGGCCTCGATGGTGCGTGCGGTCACGGGCAGTGATGGTCGGGTGGATCTCAAGGGCCGCTTCGGCTGGTTCTTCGCCCTGTTGGAGCGCTTTGGCTACGAGCGGCCCAGCCCCTGGCTGAGTTCCTGCCGTGCCTCGGGCTTTGCGGCGGTGGAGCCCACGGAGCTCGACAAACTGTTCGGCTACCTGCGCTTCTGCCTGGAGCAGATCTGCGCCGACATGGAGATGGAGAGCCTGCTGCGCGCCCTCGATGGCGAATACGTGATTCCCGGCCCCGGCGGTGATCCGATCCGCAATCCCGGCGTGCTGCCCAGCGGCAAGAACATCCATGCCCTCGACCCCCAGGCGATCCCCACCCGCGCCGCCATCGCCGCCGCCAAGGTGGTGGTGGACCGGCTGATCGAGCGTCAGAAGGCCGAGCAGGGCACCTGGCCGGAAACGATCGCCTGCGTGCTCTGGGGCACCGACAACATCAAGACCTACGGCGAATCCCTCGCCCAGATCCTCTGGTTCATCGGTGTGCGTCCCGTGCCCGACTCGCTCGGGCGGGTCAACAAGCTGGAGCTGATCTCCCTGGAGGAGCTGGGCCGTCCCCGCATCGACGTGGTGGTGAATTGCTCCGGGGTGTTCCGCGATCTGTTCATCAACCAGATGGGCCTGATCGATCAGGGCGTGAAGATGGCCGCCGAGGCCGAGGAGCCCCTGGAGCTCAACTTCGTGCGCAAGCACTCCCAGGAGCAGGCGGCAGCCCAGGGCATCAGCCTGCGTGAAGCGGCCACCCGGGTGTTCTCCAATGCCAGCGGCAGCTACAGCTCGAACGTGAACCTGGCGGTTGAGAACAGTACCTGGGAGGAGGAGGGCGAGCTCCAGGAGATGTACCTGTCGCGTAAAACCTTCGCCTTCAACGCCGACAACCCCGGTGAAATGAACCAGAACCGTGAGGTGTTCGAATCAGCGATGAAAACCGCCGATGTAACCTTCCAGAACCTGGACTCGGCTGAGATTTCGCTCACCGATGTGAGCCACTACTTCGATTCCGATCCCACCAAGCTGATTGCCGGCTTGCGCGAAGACGGCAAGGCCCCTACCAGCTATATCGCCGACACCACCACCGCCAATGCCCAGGTGCGCTCGCTGAGCGAAACGATCCGGCTGGATTCCCGCACCAAGCTGCTCAATCCCAAGTGGTACGAGGGCATGCTCAATTCTGGCTACGAGGGGGTGCGCGAGGTGGCCAAGCGGCTCAACTTCACCCTGGGATGGAGCGCCACCAGCGGCGCGGTGGACAACTTCGTGTATGAAGAGGCCAATGACACCTTCATCAACGATCCCGAGATGCGAAAGCGGCTGATGGAGCTCAACCCCCACAGCTTCCGCCGCATCGTGGGCACCCTGCTGGAAGTGAACGGCCGCGGCTACTGGGACACCAGCGATGAGAACATCGCCCAGCTGCAGGAGATCTACCAGGAGATCGAAGACCGGATCGAAGGCGTCACGGCTGCTGAAGACAGTTGATCCCCGAACCCGTCCGGCGTGGTGCCTGATGGGTTGATGCTGGGATGGCTCTGCACGTCGTGGGGCCGATGGATCTGCTGCCATTGGCCCGGGCGTTGCGATCCTGAGAGGGTCCTTCCGTTGAAGGAGTGACCATGCACGAGCACGGATCCTCAAGCCAGGAGCGGGCTCTGGAGCTGCTGGCCGAGCTCACCACGGCCGAGAAGCTGGAACTGCTCGACGGTGACACACCCTTCTGGTCCGGCATGGCGGACATCGCCCTCCACCAGGCCTCCCACCGCCATCCCTGGCCGGCGGCGCAGGTGCCCCGTCTTGGCCTGGCGGGCCTTCAGTTCGTCGACGGCCCCCGCGGCGTGGTGCTCGAGGGTGGAGCCACCACATTCCCCGTGCCGATGGCCCGGGGGGCCTGCTGGGATCCAGACCTGGAGCAACGCATCGGGGAGGCCATCGCTCGCGAAGCCCGATCCTTCGGCGCCAACTGGGTGGCCGGGGTCTGCATCAACCTCCTGCGCCACCCCGGCTGGGGCAGGGCCCAGGAGACCTATGGGGAGGACCCGGTGCACGTGGGAGCCATGGGGGCCGCCATGACCCGTGGGTTGGAGCGCCATGCCGTGGCCTGCGTCAAGCACTTCGCCCTCAACTCGATCGACAGCTCCCGTTTCCTGGTCGACGTGCAGGTCAGCGAGCGGGTGCTGCATGAGCTCTATCTCCCCCACTTCCGTGACTGTGTGGAAGCCGGCGCCGGTTCGATGATGAGCGCCTACAACCAGGTCAACGGCCACTGGTGCGGCCAGCACCCGCAGCTGCTGCGACGGATCCTCAAGCAGCGCTGGGGATTCCGCGGTTTCGTGGTCAGCGACTTCATCTTCGGCGTGCGTGATGGCGTCGCCGCCGTACTGGCAGGCCAGGACCTGGAAATGCCGTTCCGGATGGTGTTTGCAGGATGCCTGCCCGAGGCCGTCGCCGACGGCCGGGTGCCGATGGGCTGCATCGACGAGGCCGTGCTGCGACTGCTGCAGGTGCAGCTGAGGGTGCCCCCGGGGGCTTACCCGGCGTCGCTTCGCTCCTGCGAGTCGCACCGTGCCCTGGCCCGCGAGGCGGCCACCAGCTCGATCGTGCTGCTGCGCAACGAGGGGAAGGTGCTGCCCTTCAAAGGCCTGAGCTCCCTGGCGGTGATCGGCCGGCTGGCGTCGATCGCGAACCTCGGGGATCGGGGATCCTCGGACACCAGGCCTCTGCCGGGAACGGTGGTGACACCGCTGGATGGGTTGCGGGCCGCGGCTCCCGACCTGCGCATCGAGCAGGCCAGCGGCAGCAGCCCCCTGGCAGCGGCCGCGCTGGCGGCCAGCTGCGACGCCGCTGTGGTGGTGGCCGGCCTGGACTGGCGCCTGGAAGGGGAGCATATCCATCCGGGGGATATCGCCCCGATCCTGCGCCTGATTCCTCCACCCGAATGGATGCTGCGCCTGATGGGGCGGCGCAGGCTGATGCCGTTCTGGCGACCCCTGGCCCACCTGCTCGCCTGGATCACCAGCTACGCCTCAGCCCGGCAGGGCGGCGACTTTGCCGCCGGTGATCGCACCGATCTGAATCTGCCCGCGGATCAGGTGGCGCTGATCCGCCAGATTGCCACCGCCAATCCACGCACCGTGGTGGTGCTGATGGGCGGTGGCTCCATGCTGATCGAGGACTGGCGGCAGCTGGTTCCGGGCCTGCTGGTGCTCTGGTATCCCGGAGAGCAAGGGGGTGCTGCCCTGGCTGATGTGCTGCTCGGTCGGGTGTCACCTTCCGGCCGCCTGCCCTTCTCCATGCCGACTCAGGCCTGCCACCTGCCGCCCTTCGAACCCCGAGCGCGGCGGGTCGTCTACGACTTCTGGCATGGCTACCGGCGCCTCCAGCGTGACGGCCATGCCGCGGCGTTTCCATTCGGCTTCGGGCTCTCCTACAGCCAGTTCACGGCTTCCGACCTGACGGCCGAGTTCCAGCGCGCTGATGGTCGGATGGTTCACCTGCAGACGAGCGTCACCATCACCAACGTCGGCGAGATGGAGGCCTCCGAGGTTGTGCAGCTGTATCTGGAGCCCCCCGCCCGGGAGCTGGAGCGACCGGCTCGAACCCTGGTGGCGTTCCAGCGCCTGCACCTGGCCGCCGGGGAAGCGAGGCGCATCACGCTGGCGGTCCCCCTGCGCACCCTCGCCAGGTTCGATCCAGCCCAGGATGGCTTCGTGACCGAAGACGGCACGCACCGGCTGGTGGTGGCCAGGCACGTGGAAGACGTCGGCCTGGCGGTTGCGCTGGAGATGGAGGCGGCGCGTGTGGGCAGCTGACGGGCAAGGTCCACTCTCAGCGCCCCCGCTCAGGGCGCCTGCTGGAGAGCTGCCTCAGCGTCTCGCCCAGGCGCAGACGGTTGTAGCGCTGCAGCAGCACGCAGGGCAGGTTGAACAGTGTCGCGAAAACCAGATTGATCAGCACGCCAGCCGGCGGCAACCACAGGGCCGTGACCATCCAGGCAGGCCAGAGCGCCCAGTGCACCAGCTCCGCCCGACGGGTCTCCAGGCCCAGCCTTTGCAGGGCCAACGGGTCGCGACGGGCCAGGCTGGCCTTGCGGATCCCCCCCGGCAACGCATGGCCGGCGTCGGGAATCCAGCGCTTCCAGACCCTGATGCCCAGCCAGCGTTCGTAGATCCGCAAGCAGGCCTCACCCCCGTGGTCGGGCCGCTCCCCATCGCGCCAGACCAGCAGCCGTTCAGGCAGCTGATTGGCGAGAGCCCCTACCAGGAGTGACAAGAGAAGCCACAGACTCGCCGAGGCGGCCACCGCACCCACACCGACGGAGTTGGCCATCAGCGGGTGCTGAACGTGCGTCCCTTCCAGTGCACCTGGCCGCGCTCGAGGTTGAGGATCACCAGCAGCTGAAGCGCATAGGCCCCGTAGACCAAAGCATTGCTGAGCACGGCGCGGTCACCCACCAGCGGCCAGCCCAGCAGCGAGGCCGGCAGGCACCAGGCGGCCCAGAACAGGCCGGAGAGCCAGAGCAGCACGGCCAGCATCCAGCTCCAGCGCACCAGCATGGAAACGCCAACCCAGCCCATCGTGCGCACCAGTCCTGCAGCCACCAACGCTATGGGCAAGAGGCCTCAGGCGCACGGGATCACGGCCTGAGCAATTCCCTGGTCAGTGGGCCGATGGCAGCCGGATCACGCAACAGCTGGGGGTGTGTCGCCACCGGCAGCTCCGTGCGGGCTCCGATGGGAAGCACGGCGCGCCATCCCGGCAGCACGGCCAGATCAATGGCGGAATAGAAGCTGTGGCATTCGATCCGGTGCAGGGTGTCGAGGTTGCCGTTCAGGCGCTCCAGCAGGCCGCTGCCCCACTTCAGACCAGCGATGCCCTTGAAGACGCGCCCAGGCCAGGGCTGGGCCGTGAGCGTTCCCTGCTGGGGACTGCCGACGCTGATGAAGCGCCGCGTGCGCTGGTGCCCTCCCATCAGCTGAATCCAGGTGCGGGCGATGACGCCCCCGATCGAAAACCCCAGCAGGTCGATCGGCTCCTCCAGCCCCAGGGTCGCCCGAATGTGGCCACCGAGCAGCTCAGCCGCCTGTTCGATCGGGGTGAGTCCGAGGCGCAGGGGCAGGGCAGGGATCAGCAGATGGGGCCTTCGTTCCCCCAGCTCACGCCTGAGTTTGTTGAACACCGCTGGGCTGTCGAGCAGCCCATGAACCAGAACCAAGGGGGGACTCGGAATCGGACAACGTGCTGACACCGCCAACCAGTTAAAACCACCTGCGGCTCCAATTGAGCGTCGTGGTGACCGACCGCCCTGGCCTCCGTCAAATCGCGGCTGTCATGAGCAGTTTCCCGCCAGCAATCAACAGCACAGCGGCGAGAACGCGCTTGATGGTGGTGTGAGGAAGTTTGTGACTGCCGAAATGGGCTCCAGCAAAACCTGCCGCGACAGCGACAATCGCAAGAGGGATCGCGAAAGTCGGGAAGTTTTTCGTACTGCTCACATTGCCCAATAACCCAGCCACTGAATTCAGCAAGATGAACAATGCAGACACAGCTGCAGCAGATTTGACTGTTGACCAACGCATCATCAGCAGCAAAGGGGTGAGGAAAATACCGCCACCCGTGCCCGTCAGGCCTGACAACAATCCAAGGCCAGCACCGATTGGAATTGCATAGGCGATTGCCGGTGGTGCGTTTGCCGTATCAGCACTTTGACTAACAATGAATCTTACAGCCGACAGAACAAGCACGACTCCGACAATGACCCTGAATGCGGCTACCGGAAGATTGAGATAGCCACCCAGAAACGCCATTGGAACTGCCAACACAGCAAATGGCCAAAATAAAGGCCATGAAAAGTGGCCGCGGCGTGCAAACTGCCATGTGGCAATCGTCGCCACAAGAATGTTGAGCATCAGCGCGGTTGGCTTGATGGCGCTGGGGGACAGCTCAGCCAGCGACAAGACCGCGATATAACCGGAGGCGCCTGCGTGACCGACAGATGAGTACAAAAACGCCACCCCAGCGATGGCGATGCTCAACAGCAGCATGTGATCAGCGCTCATGGACTAAGGACATTGCAGACAGCAAACATATGCAAACTGATCAGGCTATAGATCGCTCTCGCTTAAGCAGCAGGCAAGCGATAACGACGCCAGCCATGGCCAGAAGCGCCATCGGATAGAAGACAAGTTCATAACTTCCGAACAGGTCTCGAATATTGCCAGCCAACAAGGTGCCAATCAATGCGCCAACTCCATAGGCAGTAAAGACAATTCCATAGGCAGTAAAGACAATTCCATAATTCTGGGCATACTTATCTGGATTGAAAAAGCGGAGAGTCATGGTTGGGGCCATGGCCAACCACCCTCCAAGGCAGAACCAGAACAGGCTAAAGGCAGTGAGATAGGTGGCAACTTGGCCAGCTTCAGCATTGATCATGAGCACGCAGGCAATCAGGACCAGCACATAGGACAATATGGCAACATAGTGAGGCTTGAACCGATCACTTAACCAGCCAAACAGCGGACGACTGACACCATTGAATAAAGCGTACAAAGAAACGCTCCAGGCTGCCACATTGGGATTGATATTAATGATTTCCTCCCCGACTGAACTGGAAATACCAATCGCTGTCAAACCGACCAGGGTCCCGATCGCATAACAAAGCCATAGCCCATAAAACGATCGGTTATGGAATAGGCTTCGGGAATAAACCAGGGTTGAGCCAGCAGCGGCAGCAGCAGCATGGGGCCGAGGATGCCAGCCTTGAGGCGGCAACTTCATCACCAGAGAAAGAGCCAGGATAATGAACGCAAAAGCACTACCAAGGAGACGGAGGGCGGGGCGTACTGTGTAAGCTTCGATCAATTGATTAGCGAGAGGAGCTGTAATCAAGGGCGAAAGGCCAAAACCTACAATCGTCAAGCCCACCGCGAGGCCTTTTTTATCAGGAAACCAGCGGGAGACGACCACGATGGGAACACCATGGACAATCCCTACTCCAGCTCCAGCGATCACCCCGTAGCTTACAATGAGAGCTCCAACTTGAGTCGCAAAACTTGAAAGAATATAGCCCAATCCTACGATAATACCTCCGATAGCTGTCGTGACACGAGTACCAATACGAGGAATATAAAAACCTTCAATTGGCATCATGCCAGCATAGAAGACCAAGCCAAAGGTAAATGGAAGCAGGCTTTGAGTGGCACTAATTCCAAGCTCGCTTTCCAAGGGAGTCCTGAAAATACTCCAGGAATATACACTTCCCAAGCAAAGCAGAATAATGATTCCAAAAGGAATCAGAAGCCATCGGCTTTGCTCCGCAGGTTGCCCCAAAAACTTGAGTTCAGACTGATGGTGAGCTGTATGAAGAGTCACAGGGACCAGCGAGTCAAACGCAACAACAAAAGTGATATTCAGAATGGGCAGGCAATCGACTTCGATCACCTGCCCGCCAGAAGATAGTAAGCGTGTCAGCAAGCCAGAGCAGAAGGATCAGGCGCATCGGCTTGCCGGGCACGATCTGCTCATCATGACAGGCCTGCATCAGCCAAGCAAGGATCAGGCAGAACTCTCTTAAAGATACCTTTGGAAGCCTGAAAAAAGGCTGGCCAATGTCCGGGGGGCCTCGACCTGCGTCTTCTCGTCGACGCAGAGCACCATCGCCTTGTCCGGTGGGTTCAAGTAGAGACCGACGATGTCGCGGACCTTCTCCACAAAGAACGGATCGGTGGAGAGCTTGAACGATTTCTGGCGGTGCGGCTGCTGTTCGCCGACAATCAAGTTGACCGGCGGCCAAGGGGCTTGACGCGAGACACGGGCCCATCCGTTTGGCGATGGCGGTGTTGCTTTCGCCAGCACCACAGGCCAGCACGATCTGGGCGCGCTGCACGATCGAATGCGGTAGCGAGCGAGAGCTGGCGATGCCCTGAAATTGCTGTACCTCGTCATCGCTGAGAACCAGCGGTGGCATCGGACGGCCAAGCGCCACGGAGCACCTCGGGAGACGTTCCTTATTCTAGTTGTTATTTCCGGGACGGCACACTAGGAGGCTGTTGCGCATAGAACGCGCCGCGAGTTCTCCACAGACGGCCACGCATCTGCCCAAAAGCTAGTGACAGCAATGGCTTTGGGCGAGATCATGGGCCATGAGCAAGCCCAAGACCTTCCGCCCCTGGCTGCCTGAGCAGG
>CALRVC020000050.1:0-12054 GCA_943371515.1 Synechococcus sp. UW140
TTTAGGCCGCTGGTTCCTAGCAACGAACCGCTGCTTCAATAGCGGCGATATCGATTTTCATCTGTTTCATCATGGCCGCCATCGCCTTGGCGGCCACATCCTTGTCGGCGCTCGTCGTCAATTCCGTCAGCCGCTTCGGGAAAACCTGCCACGAGACACAGTAGCGGTCCTTCAGCCAGCCGCAGTTACTCTGTTCGCCGCCATTCGCGGTCAAGGCAGTATTTAGCCGATCGGACTCGGCTTGATCGTCGGTCGCGACCGAGATCGATACCGCCTCGGTCAGAGTGAACATCGGCCCAGCATCGAGAATTTGGTACGGCACCCCACCCAGCGAGAAGTCGATGACCGAGAATGCGCCATGCCCGGCGTCGCCGTGGAAGACCCTCTCGACCCGGCTTCCCGGGATAAGTGAGCAGTAGAATTCTGCCGCTTCATGCCCTCGCCCGTCGCGGAACCAAAGGCATGTGCGGATTGAACTGGTCATAGTGCTACTCCTTGTCTGTTGGTTGATTGCCGCGGCCTAACTTGTTATTCGATGGTTTCCGTGAATTACCCCCGAGAGCTCACCCCCTTTCAGAGAACCACGGCTATAGGACATCGGGCGCAAGGCACTATTCCAGTTGCATTATTTGGTTTCTGACTTATCTCCATAAGCTTGGCCGTGGTTCTCGAAACCGAGAACCACTTGTTCATGACGCTACACATTGTCTGTGGGACTGCGGAATCCAAGCGGCCCACTATTGAGAAAATGGGTATAGATCATGGTCGTGCTCACGTCCTGGTGGCCCTGCAGTAGGGGGCTCGAATGCGTTTAGCGCCACTTCATACTTCAAACCAGCCTTGAGGCAACCCCTGGTAGCAATAGTCCCCAGAAGCACCAAGCGCTTGGCCTCCAGGAGTCGCACTCGATCCCGCAACAAGTGGCTGCCGCTCTCTCCGCCTGAGGAGCAGGCCCTGGCGGCAGCAGACAGCTCTCAACTGCTTCAGCCCTGGCGGGAGCACGCCACCCTCCGGTCCCTGCGGGAGCAGCTGCAGCTCTGCTTCGACTCCTGGAACCTGCTCGATGCACCCGGCGGCACCAGCACACCCTGATCACCGTGGGGGTGCAGTTCAACCTGTTTCAGTATATTCCGACGGTGGTGGGGCTCAACCCAGTGCAGACAACGATCGCGGTCATACCCTTCACCCTGGCCCAGCTGGCAGTGCTGCTGCTGGTGAAGCGGCGACCCCAGTTTCCGCACCGCTACTTGCTCCGTCGGGGCTGCTGATCAGTGCGGTGGGCGATGGCCCCCCTAGGTCTGCTGACCGCCCTGGAGGGCATTCTACAAACCGCCGCCGGCCAGGCGATGGAGACCACCCTGTTGGTGGCCTGAGGCTCTGCCTGCTTGCCTGGGGCTGTCGTTTTGCTGTCCAAGACCGTCAAAACCTTGGAAGCCCCGATTGAGTAGAAATGAGTAGGAATCTGGAATGCTCACAACTCTCCTACGGAAAGCCATGATACTTTAATTCAAGAAAGGAAACAGACCGACCCTCAAGCCATTGCCCCTACATAAGTGAGGAGATAAAATAATTCAATGAACAAATAGATCGATGCTCGACTTAGAGGCGAGCAATAACACCCTGTCAGCCACGGTATGGCTGCTGGCCCACGACAGCCAGATTTCCGACCTGGCCAAATTGATTAGTGAGCGTGCCGACATTCTTCAGCACTATCGGTTAAAAGCGTCTGCTGCCGTTGCCCATCGCTTGCATCGACTGACTCACGCCCCCATTCATGCTACCGAGCTTAACCAGTTGAAAGCTGAGGTGGCCTCAGGCAACGTATTAGCGGTTATTTTTCTCATTGACCCGAGTCTGCAAACTCCATCTGAACCTGATGTGGCAGAGCTATCTCGCCTTTGCAGTGAGCATAACGTTCCCTTTGCCTTTAACCTGCCCACAGCCCACCCGGTGCTCAATTCTTTTATGCAGACTCGGGTGGCCCATCTTATTTTTAACCCGGTCGCCGGTCAGCGTGACTCAACCCAGGACTTATTACAAATTCGCCAGATCCTTTCCCCCTGGATGCACTTGCATATTCATTTCACCAGCCGGGAGGTCGATGCCGACCAACTGGCCCAGCAGGCGGTTGCGGCCCAGCCCGACCTGATTATTGCTTCCGGTGGCGATGGTACGGTTTCTCTTGTTGCCGGTCAGATGTTGAGCACGGGAATTCCTCTTGGGGTGATTCCGCGAGGAACCGCCAATGCCCTATCGGTAGCCATGGGCATTCCCACCACAGTCGCGGGGGCTTGTCAATTGATTTTAGCGGGCACCACTCGCCGCTTCGATGCGGCTTACTGTAACCATCACTTGATGACGCTACTGGCTGGGATAGGGCTGGAGGCCGGTACTGTTGGAAAAGCTACCCGCGAACTTAAGAACCAGTGGGGGGTACTGGCCTACCTGATTGCCGGGTGGGAGCAACTGGGCGAACAGGCCCTGTTTAACGCTGAGCTTGAGATTGAGGGGCAGGTGCATCAATTCGCGGCTTTTGCCGTAACCATTGCCAACGCTGCCCCGCCGACATCGGTATTGGCCCAGGGAGTGGGAGAAGTTATTTTTGACGATGGCTTGCTCGATATTACCATTATTACCAAACAGGATGCCCAGCAACCTACCATCAAAAGTAAACTGCAAGCCACCCGCGACTTCATTAATCTGTACGGGTCAGCCCTGGTCAAGACCAAAGCAGATCTGCCCAATCTATATCACTTTAGAACTGACCGATTGACATTAAAGACAACCTATCCAGAGCCCATCGTGGTGGATGGGGAAATGGTGGGCAATACTCCCCTGGAGGTGTATTGTTTGCCTTCAGCCTTGACCGTAGTGGCTCCGGCTAAACATCGACCCACCTCAGTCGAAAAGGTGGCAGGCTTCTGGGTACAGAGGGTCTTCCCTAGCGTTTCAACCTTAATTGCCGCCCTGGGACTAAGTGGGCTCATCGGTCTTCCCCTCGCCTTCTGGCTGGTGAAATGGATGGCGAACGTATGGATGCCGGCTCGAACCCAAGCCCTGGAAATTAACATCTTGCAGTTTTTTCAGCAGTTCGCCACCCCATCGGGGAATCAGGCGATGCTTGTCATCACCCGTTTTGGCAATCCGGAAATTACGGTACCGATTTTCCTGATAATTTTAGGTCTGCTTTGGTGGCAGCGCGACTACTGGAAACTACTCATGGGCATCGTGGCCTTTATTGGAGTTCGGACAATTAACTATGAACTAGGCCTGCTGCTGGAGTATTCTCACCCGTCCATTCACCCCCCCTCGTTAAGAGACGAAGAGCTAGCTCTATTGTTTCAGGGCAACTATTTACAGGGCACCGTGTTGTACGGTCTGATCGCCTACTTACTGGCCCTTCGGTTTCCAAAAATGGCCCGATGGTTTTATGTCGGTGCCATCCTTTGGGTGGGTGCCATTGGGTTTAGCCGCTTATATCTGGGGATTCAATGGCCCTTTGATGTCTTAGCGGGAATAGTGAGCGGGTTCCTGTGGCTGATGATTTGCATTGTGCTGCTGCGCCTGCAGGATATTCGCCAGGCCTCAAAGCGTCAGAAGCGGCAAATGGTAGCTGAATCTGGATTCAAAACCCCCTAATCAAAGCAGGTATCCTGTGCGGGTAAACGGCAATTTCCCCCTACAAACTTGGAGTATGCAATCTCGAAGAGTGGGCCAGAACTAGTGCTCTGAGGCAGAAATAACCCACCGACTTGTTAAATTGGGAACCCTTCTATGTCATGGAATTCCCTTTCTGCCTTCTTCCTTCTTGCTTCTACCTTTCAGTACTAGGGTTCTCAAACTGGGCTTGGTTTATATTGGTTTCATATTATGTCGTCCTATACTGACTACGTTGCATTTGGTAGTTTTCATGAACTCACTGTTTGGCCTGCCACTAGTTTTAGTAGGGTTAGTTACTTGTGGGCACCTCGATTAATTGATCTGGGCCTGATTGAGGTCTCAAATGGGACGGCATCTACGCCTATGGGCAGAAGCTGTTGCGGGAGGGACTGATGCCCCACGCCGTTCCGGAGCGGCTGGGAATCGCGGCCGAGCGCTGGCGGGAGATCCAGGAGGCCTGCTCGATCACCGTGATTGCATTGCAGCCAGATAGTTGAGAGAATGATTCAAGGCGAGCGCATGATCAGCATGAGCAAATGACATGGGTCCTGAAGTTCAGGCCGCCTCTGCAGCGGCGACCCTTGTGTGTCCTGCTTAAAGCGATTCATACTCGCTTGGATGTGTATATTTCACGCTTCTTCCCGCCGAAGGATTCGTAGAGTGCACGATGCCTAATGAGTCCATATTCGTCTGTACGCGTCTCATAGGAGCGAACCCACTGGATCAGATTGTCCAGATTTTCAGCTTGCTCCTCGCGGGACTTGAACTTCTCGGGCTCCCAGGGCCTTGAGTAGCAGTGAGCTACGCAGGCTTCTATTCCAGGGTTAAGAAAGATGAGCTCATCACAGTGGTCCAGCAATGGCTCAACAATGTCTGAGTAACAGCCTTCGATGACCCAGTTTTCATTGTCTGCGATCCAAAGCTGAACATCTTTGATGCTTTCTTGAAGTGGACGCCTTGTCGCATCGCCTTGAAACGCCACTGCATCTAGCGATAATCTAGCCGCAGGTTGGTTGGCAATCAGCTTTTCACACAGTGTGCTCTTGCCTGCACCAGCGTTTCCAAGAAGGATAATCTTCACAGCTCACAGGTTCTGCGGTTTAATCTGCCAATTCAGCGGCGAACACAAGTTCGATGGGCATAGAGGATTTTAGCTCCCGCACGCTTGATCCTGATGTCGGTCCTCGACTCCTAATGAACAACGAAGCAGCCAGGCTTGGCTCTCGATCTTGCCGGTTTTTGCCATAGTCTCCTTCTCCACCATAAAACCCTGTCGCTCCCAGAATCGTCGTGCTCCTGGATTCTGTTTCTGGACGATCAGTCTTGCTGTGACGGCTCCCTCCAACTCCATCCTTCGTCGCAGATCCTCCCAGATTCTTGTTCCTGCTCCGGCACATCGAGCATCGGGACGAAGGAGAAGCAGACCTACGTACCACTCATTCGGCAGTGGAAATCCAGCCAATAGCTCCACAACCCCGATTAGATTGTTGCCTATCTCCAGTCCAAAGATGCTTTTTATTCCACCTCTGGCGTTCGGCGGAGGTGGCCCGAGGAGTTCAACCGCTGTTTCACTCCCACCAGGCTGACCTTCAATAAGCTGAAAGAAGTCGGTACATTCAATGCACAGGTTCTCCAATCTTTGGCGGTCGTCAAGTGTCAGTGGCCTGACAGAAATCGCTGAATTCATTGCTGTGGTCTTTCTCAGCGCAAGCGCCTGTCGTTGCGCCTGAGAATCCGATGTCGGGTCTACAACCATATCATGATTGACATTCTTCCACCCGTAGCGCCCTCGACTACGCCGATGCTTTTCCATTACTTGATGTCCGCTAGCCTTGCTCAGAGAGTGTTCTCGTTATCTCACGCTAGCCCTTGTCTTTTCTCATTGATAGTCGCACGTTAGGCGATTAGGATACTGCGGAAGTTCAGATGGAAGTGATGATGAACTGATCCATCTTGGCAATCAGGCTCGCTACTGGATCTACGCCCTGCGGCAGAAGACCCCCATCGGGGTGCTCGAGAGGGTTCAGCCGCCGGACTCCAAGGCCTGGAGCTGACGGCGCAGCAGTCCTGCCAGCAGATCACGCTCCTCTGGCGTCATGAACTGTTCCAACCGTTCCCGCTCACTGCCAAGGATCTCAGGCAACACCGTCTCCACTAGCTGAACGCCCTTGGCCGTGAGCCGCACCAAAACGCTGCGTCGATCCTGCGTCTCGCGGTGCCTCTCGACCAGACCGTCGCTCTCAAGCCGGTCGATCCGGTTGGTCATCGCACCCGAGGAAAGCATCAACGAGCCGTAGAGCTCGGTGGGGGTGAGCTGATACGGCGGAGGCTGCCGCCTCAAGGTGGCCAGCACATCAAAGGACCAGACGCTGAGTCCATGGGGGACCAGCAGCGTTTCGCGCTGACGCTCCAGCAGCCGGGCGATGCGCAGGATCCGCCCCACCACGGCCAGGGAGGAGACATTCAGCGTCGGGGACGCCTGTTGCCACTGACTCAGGATCTGGTCGATGCGGTCGGAGCCCATGACCTGAGGATAGCTTGACGTCGAGACAACTTGCCTCTAGCTTCGGATCAAGTCTCTTGATATCGAGATGTCTGGCCTTGTTCTCGTCCGCCCACGGGCCCCTGGCTTCCCTGTCGCCTCCGTGGTCCTCGTGTCCCTGGCCCTCCTTGCAGGTGCCCTGCTGCCGGTGCAGGCGGCCATGAATGCCCAGCTGGCCCGTTCGCTTCAGTCCGTCCCTTTCGCCGCCCTCCTCTCCTATCTGGTGGGCTCCGCCACCTTGATCGGGCTGCTGATCAGTCGCCAGGTTCCGCCGGCCCACTGGCGGGCGCTGCGCACGACGCCACCCTGGTCCCTGCTCGCGGGGGTGCTCGGCGCCTGGTACGTCAGCTCCAGCACCCTGGTGATCTCCAGTCTCGGCGCCACCATGACCCTGGGACTGGTGGTGGCCGGCCAGGCGGTCGCCGGCCTCGTCATGGATCACCACGGCTGGCTGGGAGTCCGCCGCCAGCGACTCGGCGCACGGGGCTATGCGGCCGTGGCGCTGTTCCTGGCGGCTATGGCCCTGCTAACTCAGGCGGGAGGAGCGCGATGAGCCTTGTTTCAGCCGTGCTCTGTGCTGTCTCGGCAGGGAGTCTGCTCTCGATGGGTGGGGCAGCCAATGCCCGTCTGGCTGGCTCCCTGCGCTCCGCCGTCGCAGCTTCCACGATCAACTTCCTGGTGGGTGCCGCCACCCTCAGCCTGCTGCTTGCCCTTGGCGACTTCGATCCCGTCCCCATCGATCGTTTCGCCGGCATCCCGCCCTGGGCGTTCTGCGGTGGCATGCTCGGCGCCCTCTACGTGACCCTGGTCACCCTGGTGATTCCCAGGCTCGGACTCACCACCACGACCATGACCGTGGTCTTCAGCCAGTTGATCGGCTCGCTGTTGATCGATCACTGGGGCTGGCTGGGGGTCCCCCAGCGCCCGAACGGGCCGGGCCGCTGGCTGGCGGTGCTGCTGCTGCTGCTCGCCATGGCGTTGCGCCGGAGTGATTCCACCCCCTCCCCCAGCTCCAACTCCGATGACTGACTCCCCGGGCAACCTGCGGGTGGGGATCGCCTTCTCCGCCTTTGTGGTCATTGGTGCCGTGGAGGCTGCACTCGGCGTTCTGGTTCCCTCGCTGCTGGAGACCTTCGAGCTGAGTACTGCGTCTGTGACGTTGTTGCTGGCCAGTCAGATCGGTGGCTATGCCCTCGCTGCCTTGTTCAACGGTGTGGTGATCAGCCGTCTTGGGCTGGGCCGGATGCTGGTGGTGGCGTTCTCGTTGCTGGCGTCGGCCCTGCTGCTGTACGCCCTGACCCCCCGCTGGGACCTGATGGTGGCAGGAGGGGTGGTTTTGGGTCTGGGCATCGGGCTGATCGATGCCGGCCTCAACACGGCCGTGGCTCAGCATGAATCCGGCACCAGCCTGATCGGTCCGCTGCATGGCTTTTACGGCGTCGGAGCGTTCGCAGGCCCGGCGATCGCCACCACGGTGCTGGCCCTGGGGAGCGGTTGGCGCCTGGTCTACGCGCTGCTGGCTGGCCTGGTCGGCCTGCTGTTCCTGGGGATCTGGCGCCATCGCCAGAGCTGCCTCTGGCAACGTCCCTCGACGGCTGCAAGCGGCGACTGGCGTGTCCTGGGGCAGGCGCTTCAGCTCCCATCGGTTCGGTTGAGCGGGCTCGTGCTGCTCACTGCGGTGGGCATCGAGGCATCAATCGGCACCTGGGCCTTCAGCGTTCAGCACCTCGGCCGCTCCCAGCCGGCCGTTGTTGCCGGAATCGGCGTCAGCCTCTACTGGCTTGGGCTCACGGTCGGCCGCTTCTGTTTCGGTGGGCTGGTGGAGCGGCTGGGCGTGATCCGGTTGATCACCTGCTCGATCGCCCTGCTGCTGGCAGCCCAGATCGGCTGGTCCCATGGGGTCGCGCCCTCGGTCGCCCTGCCGCTGCTGGGATTCGCCCTGGCCGCGATCTTTCCCGCCACGATCCTGCTGATCCCGCGGCGCCTGCCCGGCCATCTGGTGCCTGCCGCCGTTGGCTTCGCTACCAGTGCCGGCAGTGCCGGTGCCGTTGTCCTGCCCTCCTCGCTGGGCTGGATCGCCGCTGACGTCGGGTTGTCTGCGGTACCTGCCCTGCTGGTGCCAGTGGTGCTGGGCCTGGCTGTCCTCTGCGGCCTGGTCCTCAAGGCTCCTGAACCCAAACCAACTTCTTACCTATCTCCTCGTCATGGTTGACATCGGACTGACCCATGTGGCGCTCCCGGTCACGGATCTTGAGCACAGCCTGGCCTTCTATGCCACCTACACCGACCTGAAGGTGGTGCACGAGCGCGGCGCTGAGAGAGGGTCGCGTGTCGCGTGGATCGCTGATGGCAGCCGGCCCTTTGTTGTGGTGCTGATCGAGAGCGCTGTGGTCGACGCGCCTCTGCGGCCCATGGGCCATCTCGGGGTGGGGTGCGCTACCCCGCAGATTCTGCTGGAGCTGTGTGAGCTGGCTCGCGGGCAGGGCCAACTGGAGCAAGGCCCCCGGGACGACGGCCCCCCGGTGGGACTCTGGGCCTTTCTGCGTGATCCCGATGGCCACACCCTGGAGCTCTCCTACGGCCAGGAAATCGGTCTGACCTCCACCGCGGTGAGGCCATGAATCCCGACAGAGTGCTCGAGATGTTCGGCGGGTCTGGTCTGGACCCTCGCCTGCACTGGCTGTCCGAGCCACCGCGATGGGAGCTCGATGCCGCCAGTGGTGGCCTGAGGCTCTGGCCGGCTGGCCGCACCGACTTCTGGCAGCGCACCCACTACGGCTTTGAGGCCGACAACGGCCATGCCCTGGTCATGAAAGCGACGGATGATTTCGTGCTCACCACCCGAGTGACGGCCCATCCGCGCCATCGCTACGACCAGGCCGGGCTGCTGCTGCGGCTGTCGCCGGCCTGCTGGATCAAGACTTCGGTGGAGTTCGAACCGGACGGCCCCAACAGGCTCGGCGCGGTAGTGACGAATGCTCAGGCTTCCGACTGGTCGACCCAGCCCCTGGCCAAGGAGATCACAACGGTGTGGTTCCGGCTGCGCCGCGAGGGTCGTGATGTCATCGCCGACTCCAGCCTGGATGGGGAGCATTGGGAGCAGCTGCGGATGGCGCGACTGCAAGAACTGAGCGAGACGGGGCCGGCGCTGATCGGTCTCTATGCCTGCAGCCCCACGGCCGCGGGCTTCATGGCGGAGTTCGATCGATTCGACTGCCGGCCGGGACCGGGAAGGCGCACCGCCGGGAGCGGATTGGCAGCAGCATCGAGCTAAGCAGCTTTGGCCACCGCGTAGTGACTCTGCACAAATCCAAAGGAGTACACCTTTGAAGAGATCACCCGAAGAGGGATGTCTGCGTCAATGTCGCCGAACAGTCTGATGCCCGAACCAAGGAGCACTGGGATGACCGTGAGCGTCAGCTCCGTGATGAGACCGGCCGCCAAGAACGACTGGATGACCTTGCCACCATCGACATACAAATGCTGGTGACCTGATTCAGAAGCGCGGCGGACCACTTCAGCTGGGCTCTCTCTGCTCAGCTGAACAGTCTCTGGAACTCCAGCTGGAAGCTGTTGGATTGAATGGCTCAGGACGTAAACCGGGATATCACCGTAGGGCCACTCTGGAAAGCTGAGTACCTTCTCGAATGAACCACGTCCCATGACGAGCGCATCAATCGTATCGATGAATTGTGCATAGCCACAGTCTTCGTCTGTAGGGACAGCTGCATTGGCACGATCCAGCCAGTCGATGGAGCCGTCACGTCGGGCGATGAAGCCATCCAAGCTGGTGGCGATAAATACAGAGCATCGTCCGGTCATGGAATTCTCCGGACCAAGCCAGTGTGTCCGATGACATGGCCGTTGATAATTTTAGCATTGAAGTCATTCATGTGGTGACGGCCCAAGTGAACGACTCTCTAGGCCACACTCGCCAGAATGCCATAGCGTCCCTTGTCGCGGCCACTGGTGGGCGGGTTGATGAACTCGGCATGTTCAATGGTGGCATCCAGCGACTTCAAGATGTTGATGACTGCCGTTGGTGCGTGCGAGTCATAGAAAAAAGTCTGCCCGAACATCGTGTCGGTGAATGGTGGGTGGTCTGATCCCCCTACGGTCAGTATCAGCCTTGAACCTTTCCCCATGCTGCGCAGCACTCTTCTCAGAATTAGCTCGTGGTGTTCCCGTGGAATGTGGAACAACGAGTCCCATATGACCGCCCCATCGTATTTTTCGTCGGGTTCGAACGTTTCCATTTCTGCTCGAAGCCAGCGGCCTGCAGGAAACCGCGCTCTTGCAATGGCGAGCAGGTCTTCCGCTTGATCAATGCCGGTCACAGCAATGCCCTTATGCACCAAGAACTCCGCCACGGGTCGCCCTGTACCGCAGCCCAGGTCGAGAACTTTGGCAGGGCTGAGAAGATTGCTTGTCAGGCGCTCCAGGAACGGAATTTCATAAGGGAGGAGGCTCGATCGGGCGGAGTCCCAGTCTTTGGCGATGGCGTTGTAGCTGCGGCGATTCAATTGCCTGTCCTATCGCTCAAGATCACCGGCGGAGATAATACCAAGGAATTGACCAGGCCATTCTGGCCCCGCCCTCTCGATCTTGCTGTTATGCCGATATCGCCAGGTTGTAGACATAGAAGTCACAATCACGAATCCAGCCAGACTGCTCGTATAGGCCTTGAGCCGATTGATTATTGATAGCGGTTGAAAGCGTGAGTCTTATGGCTCCGAGCTCTTTGGCGAACTCAGTCGCGGCCTTGAGGAGCATAGTTGCAATCCCTTGCTTGCGAGAACTCTCCAATACATACAGATCATTGAGGAGAAAAGTCCGCGCCAACGAAACAGAGGAGAAACTGGGATAGAGCTGGCAGAAGCCAACCGTAGTCCCTTCAATCATCGCGATGAAGAGCACCGATTCTCCATGATTGAAACGCTCTACCAAGAATCGTCTGGCTGCCTCAACATTGCTACTGTTTCCATAGAAGACGCGATAAGCATCAAGCAGCGGTGCGAGAAGCTGCAGATCGGAAAGGACGGCTTGCCTGGTTTGAGCTTGCTGCATGACCTCAGTATGCGGCACACCTTGTTCTGCGACACTCCAGCAAACCACTTCCCGTCAAATTCTCTTTTCCGCTGAGCACGGTTTGCATCCCACCCATGCCTTTAAAAGTTAGCTGTTGCAGCAAGGCTGCAGTCCTGGCCCTGGTTGCTTCCCATGTTTGCGGGTCTTCTAACCACTGTTCGACAGGAGCCATTCAGTCAGCAGGGCTGCAAGCATCCCGTGGGCCTCTTTTGAGCTCACCCCCCCCTCCTCATGGTGGTGCTCATTTCCCGGTGATTCAGGATTTCCTTGACCGTGAAGTTGTCCTGGCCGCTCTGCAGTAGGCGGCTGGAAAACGAGTGGTGACTTTGGATGCCGTCGGATGCCAGCCATGGGTCTCCCTCAGTGGCAATAGCCCACAGCAGCATCCGGCGCTTGGCCTCCAGGACACGCAATCGATCCCGCAACAAGTGGCTGCCGCTCTCTCCGCCAGAAGAGCAGGCCCTGAGGGCGGCAGACAGCTCCCCGCAGCTGCAGCCCTGGCGGGAGCACCCCACCCTCCGGTCCCTGCGGGACCAGCTGCAGCTCTGCTTCGACTGCTGGAACCTGCTCGATGCACCCGGCGGCAACAGCCGCCGCTGCGTCTACCTGCCTCCCGGCGCCAAGGAGCCTGACGCCAACTACCGCAACCGGGTGGAGAACGCCCGCCCGAGCGGCTTCTTCCGCGATGCCTTGCGCACCTACGCCGGGATGCTCTCCTTCCTGGAGTACCTGGCCCTGCCGCAGTCGTTGCAGCGGGTGATCTC
>CALRVC020000051.1:0-11473 GCA_943371515.1 Synechococcus sp. UW140
ATCACCCAGCGAGCCATCCGCCGGGGAAGCTTCTCCAGCGTCAAAGAACTGATCGCCAGGATCGAGCAGTTCGTGGCGACCTACAACAAGACCAAGGCCCCTTTCAACTGGACCGCAACGGCCGATTCAATCCTGGAGAAAATCCAGCGACTTTACTCACAAATCTCCGGGACGACACACTAGCCCCACGTTGAGCTTGAGCTCCGGGCGCACCAGCAGAATCAAGGTCCCGGCTGGACCCAAGCTCCCAGGCTCACTGAGGACCCAGGTGGTGGTGTGGAAGCGGCGACCCCCATGAAAAGCTGTGACCAGCCCGGCATCTTCCCCTGGATCTGTAACAGTCCTGACAGGGACTGATTTCACAGAATCATCCAGAACGTCAGACCTAAAGACACCTCTGCAATGAGGAGATCTCCAAGATCGTTCCCACTGGTCTGAACGACGACCTGACTCGAGCAATCAGGGGTGTTTTCACAGGCAGGGTGCCTGTCGTGGATCGTTCCGCTCTTCAAGATCCAGCTGCTGAACCTTGGGAGCTCAGATCAGAGTCGTCAGCGGCGGTCTTCTTCTCGGCTTGTGGACGGCGAAGGATGGGAGTTCCGGGAAGCGATGGATCAGCCCGCCGTCCTCGCTGACCTCGGGATGGCCGTCACCGAAGAGGATCGAGAACACGGCGCAGAGGAATCCCATCGATCCCGCAGCTGTTCGCTCTCCCGGCAGATCCCAGAGCAGGTGCCAGAGCTCTGCCCGGTGCCGGTGCCGGCGTCGTGCCGCTGCCCGAAGAATCGGTAGACAGTCAGGACACCAGCAGCTGGAGAATGCTTTCCGGCACCTGGGCCAAGGCCTGCAGGAGAGTCAGGGCGATAGTTCCTCCCTTTTCGCTGTTCAGCAGGCGGACGATCAGCACCACCATCACCGCCATGATCACCAGGCTGGTCACCACCACCAGCACCAACCCGAAGCTCAGCCGGATCAATCTCGTCATGAGAAGAACGCCACGCAGTCCTGCAGCCAGCAGCCGTCGCCGCCAGGAGCGGGCCAGCAGCCGACTTCCGGCTTCTGGAGCGAGGTGCTCTGGTGGCGGATGATGCTCACGCAACATGCTTTCAGAAAGAAGCCAGATCCGGAGCCCGAATGAGCTGGCTGGAGCCCAGCAACCTGCTTCTGCTGGCCTGCGCCCTGATCTACGCCCTGATCGGTGAATGGGTCGACGCCGGCATCCTGCTGGTGTTCGTGCTGGGCATCAGCCTGCTCGATGCCGTCCAGCAGCAACGCAGCAACCGCGCCCTGGCGGAACTGGCTCGGCTTTCGGCGCCCCGCGCCCGGGTGCTCCGGGCTGGCAAGACTCTCGATCTGCCGGTCGAGCAGGTGCGTCTGGGCGATCTGCTCCGCCTTGAGGAAGGCGACCGGGTGGCGGCCGATGCCGAGATCACCGAGGGGGTGGGGTTGTGGCTGGATGAGTCCCTGCTGACGGGTGAATCCCTGCCGGTCGCCCGCTCCAGGCCAGGGGAGCGGATCCTGGCGGGCTCGCTGGTGGCCAGCGGCCGCGGCTGGGCGGAGGTGACGGCCGTGGCTGACGCCACCGAACTGGGCCGGCTCGGCAGGAGCCTGGCCACGGTGCAACCGCCGCCGACCCGTCTGCAGCGTCAGACCCGTCGCCTCACCGGGCGCCTCACGGTTCTGGCCCTGGGGCTCTGCGCGGCCCTGGCGGTGATCCAGGGAGCGATCAGCGGCGACTGGCCCCAGGCCCTGCTCGCAGCCCTGGCCCTGGCCCTGGCGGTGCTGCCCAACGAAATTCCCGTGGTGCTGGCTCTGTTCCTGGCCCTGGGCGCCCTCCGCCTGGCCCGGATCGGGGTGCTGGCCCGCTGGCCCGCGGCGGTGGAGAGCCTCGGCAGCGCCACGGTGCTCGCCGTCGACAAGACCGGCACCCTCACCGAGAACCGTATGGGGGTGCAGCAATTGCTCACCTGGCCTGCGCTGGAGGGCTGGACCGCCGGGGAGACCCTGGAGGAACCCTTTCACGGTCTGGTGGAACTGGCGGTGCTGGCCAGCCGCGGCGATCCTGTGGATGCCATGGAACTGGCGATCCAGCGCCTGGCCCTCGACCGTCTCGGCGGCACCGAACACCTCCATCCCGACTGGCCCCTGGAGCGTGAATACCCACTGCAGAGTGATCTGCTGGTGTTCTCCCGCCTGTGGCGGGACGACGAGGGCGGACTGCAACTGGCGGCCAAGGGGGCACCCGAGGCGATCGCCGATCTCTGCCACCTGGATGGTGGACAGAGCTCCGCGCTGCTGGCCGCTGCCGATGCACTCGCCGCCAGGGGGCTGCGGGTGCTGGCGGTGGCACGAGGGCTCGATGGCGCGCCGGTGCACGACGGGCAGCCGTTCGCGAGCAGCGGTGCTCTGCCTGACGACGCGCATGGCTACCTGTTCGAGCCGGTGGGGTTTCTGGCTCTGGCGGACCCGCTGCGCTCGGATGTGCCGGCGGCGATCGCCACGGCGCGGAGTGCCGGCGTTCGCGTGGTGATGATCACGGGAGACAGCCCCGTGACGGCCCGTTCGATCGCCGATCAGGCGGGCTTGCCGCCGGGTCCGGTGCTGAGTGGTCAGGAACTGGAAGCCCTCTCACCGCAGGCGCTGGCTGCCTCCATCCGCGAGGTCTCGGTGTTCGCCCGGGTGATGCCTCAGCAGAAGCTGCAGCTGGTGCGTGCCCTGCAGGCCGACGGTGAGGTGGTGGCGATGACCGGCGATGGCGTCAATGACGCCCCGGCCCTCAAGGCCGCCGACATCGGCGTGGCAATGGGCCAACGCGGCACCGCCGTGGCGCGTGAATCCGCCGATCTGGTGCTGCTCCGCGACGACTTCAGCGATCTGGTTCAGGCCCTGGAACTGGGCCGCCGCGTCGAAGCCAACCTGCACCGGGCCCTCGGCTACACCCTCGCCATTCACCTGCCGATCGCAGCCCTGGGCCTTGTGCCGCTGCTCAGTGGCCAGGCGCTGATCCTGCTGCCGGTGCACATCGCCCTGCTGCATCTGGTGATCGATCCGGCCTGCACGGTGGTGTTCGAGGCGCTGCCGCCCGCTCCGGGCCTGATGCGGCAACCGCCCCGCCCGCCGGAGGCGCCCCTGTTCGGTCCTGAGATCTGGCGCCGGGCCCTCATCCAGGGAACGTTGTTAGTGGTGGCCGCCCTGGTGCTGGCCTTCTGGCCCGACACCGACGCCGAATCACACCGCAGCCTGGTGTTCTCGCTGCTGCTGCTCGCCGGTGGGGGTCTGGTGTGGCTCAACGGTGATCCCAGGGAACCGATCACCGCCATCGGTCCCGGCATCGGCCTGGGGCTGTGGCTGTTGTTGCAGGCTCTTCCGAGCCTTCAGCAGCTGCTGAATCTGGCGCCCCTGCTGCCGTCAGAGGTCCTCATACTGTTGGCCATCACGATGATCTCCCTGCTGCTGGCTTGGCAGCTGGCCCCCCATCCACCCGCTGAGCGTTCGCCTTGAACCCGCCATGGCCCGTCCCTACCAACCCTCCCTGCTGCGGCTGCTGCATGGAGCCACTGCCGCCGGCGTGGTGCTGGCCTGGCTGAGCGGTCTGTTCGTCTACAGCCAGTTCGACGGGCGCTGGGGACGGCTGCCGATCCGCCCGCCTGGTGAATGGATTGATCTCCACGGCACGGTGGGGGTGGCATTGCTGCCGCTGGCCGTCCTGTTCGCCGCCTATGCCTTCACCCTGGGGAGGCGACAGCTCGCCAGGGCCAGCAATGCGCTGGCCCTGGCTGCCCCGGCCCTGGCGATCGGCACCGGCAAGCTGATGCAGGAGGACTGGTTGCGGCAGGGAAACCTGAGCCAGCTCGTCTACAGCCTCCATCTGATCGCCTGGGGCGTGATGGCGATGGCGGTTCTGGCCCATCTGGCCGGGGTGCTGGCCCGAGGTGGTTGGCCGCTGGCCGGCTCGATGGCCAGCCTGAGGCTCAAGGCCGGTGATCGACCCGCTGACTGGCCCCGCCAGCTGGCGAAGGCAGTTCGGCGGGCTGACCCACCAGCTCGGCGCTGATCGCCCAGAGCGCCTCGGCCAGGGTGTCATCGAGAGCTTCAGCACCTGGTTCGGCCAGCTCGAAGCGCAGGCGGCCCAGGCCCACCACCCGGTTGCTGCGGTAGCTGAAGCCTGGGCTGCCGTGGACATCAGAGCTGGCGAGTTCTGCCAGCAGCCCTCCGGCGAGCTCAGGAGTTGCGGTGATGCGCAACAGGTCGCGGGCCACCAGGGCGAACAGGCGTTGGCCCCATTCGTTGTGGCGGCGGCTGTAGCGGAAAAAGCCGCCGCTGCCTGGCGGGATCACCAGGCCCGGGCTCCAGGCGAGCACCGGCATCGGTGTGCCGCGCCCCTGCAGACGCCGCTCCAGCTCGCGCGCGAACAGCAGGTTGCAGAGCTTGCTGTCCTTGTAGGCCTTGTCGGCATCAAACGGCAGCCCGCCAGCGACCATCTCGAAGCCCGACCCAGACCTGAGGCCGGCCAGATCGCCCAGGCCAGCTGGCTGGCCGACCCGGCCACCGGCTGCGGCGGGGTCATGCACCTCCGAGGCGGTGACCACCAGCCGAGGAGCCTGGCCGCCATCGAGCAGGGGAAGCAGCCGCTGGGCCAGGGCCTGGTGGGCGAGGTGGTTCACCGCGATGGTGAGTTCGTGGCCCTGGGCCGATCGCCTCGGCTGGGAGCCGCCGCTGTACTGGAGACCGGCGTTGAGCACGAGGCTGTCGATCGGTTCACCGAGGCCGAGCAGTTCGGCGGCGCAGCGCTCGACGCTGGCCAGATCGGCCAGGTCACAGACCGGCGCACGCGGGGATGGCCCCGCACCCGCCTCGTGCTCGAGACCTGCCAGCGTGGCCTCAGCCGTGGCCGGATCCCGGCACGGCAAGGTGAGCTGGTGGCCAGCGCGGCGCAGCTGCAGGGCCGCCTGATAGCCGATGCCGGAACTGGCGCCGGTGAGCAGGATTCGCCTGTGGGTGTGGGCCGGGGTGGAGCTGGGCGTCATGCCATTCACCCTATGCAGATCCTGCCGCGGGCTCCGCTCCGATGCGCGCAGCGATCGAGCTGGCTGGAGTGTTCCAGTTCCCAGTGATCGGTGCCATCCCGATAGCGTTGATCCCAAGGGTTGCTTTCGCCCTGTTCGGTGCCATTCCCTGTTGGCTGATCCGTGGCTGAACCTTCCCTCACTCTCCTTTTCGACGGGGCCTGCCCCCTGTGCCGGCGCGAGGTGCAAAGCCTGCGGGCCCGTGATCTGGGGCGGGGTCTGATCCGCTTCGTCGATATCGATGCGGCCGACTACGACTCGGTGGCCCATGCAGGGATCAGCTACCGGGAGGCCATGGGCCGCATCCGCGCCATCGGCGCCGATGGCCGGGTGATCAAGGATGTGGCCGTCTTTCGGGAGGCCTACCGAGTGGTGGGCTGGGGCTGGCTCTATGCCCCCACCGCCTGGCCGTTGATCGGGCCGCTGGTCGATGCGCTCTATGGGCTCTGGGCCCGTTGGCGGCTGCGGCTGACCGGCCGGGGCGACCTGAACACGCTCTGCGATCTGCGGGAGTGCTGAAGCGCATCAACCCCGTGCTCGAGCCGGTGCAGATCGTCTGGTTCAAACGGGATCTGCGGGTGGCCGATCACCAGCCGCTGCTCCAGGCCAGTCGCCGGGGTCCGGTGCTGCCGCTGCTGGTGGTGCGGATCGGGTCGGCGGTGGAAGTGCTGGAGCGGGCCCGCCACTAGTTCGGCATTGCCGGGCTCTGGAGCCATCAGGAAACCTCAGCCCAGAAAGGGATCCAGGAAGCTGAGCGGCCTGGCCATGGTTTCCGAGAATCCGAGTATGCCGCGGTCCCGGTAGCTGTACAGAAGCGTGTCGTCGGCCTCCAGCAGGAAGGTGCCGCCCCGCTGGGTGAGGAAGTCGTCGCGGGGCACGTAGGTGCGCCAGTGGCCCAGCACTTCGCCCATGTTGCGCAGCCGCAGCGTGGCCAGTTCAAAGGGCCGCTGGAAGCCACGGCCGCCCGCTCTGGCGAATAACGACCCTTGGATCGGCGGCAGGGGGCCCGCCTGGATGGTCTCGTCGTCGGCGATGCGCTGGGGAGCGTTGCGATCGCCCGTGTAGCCCCGCAGCACCTCCGCCAGGGTGCCGGGGGAGCCGATCCCGGTGCACATCAGCAGCAGGTTCGGCCAGGGCCCGCCGATCTGCCGCAGGCCTTCGTAGAGCCCCAGGGCCCGATGCAGCTGGGGTTCGGCGTCCACCTGCAGCCGCTCGTTCGGAAAGCCGGTGAAGGCGCAGAACCGCTGGCGGCTCGCCTCATCACCGATGCCGATTGCCAGCACGGCGATGCCGGCGGCCTCCAGCTGCGGCCATGCCGCCACCAGGGCCTGGGCGTATTCGAGGCTGTCGAAATCCCCCAGCTGGGGGAACAGGAGCACCAGGCGACGGCGGCCCTTCCCCATCCCCTCCACCTCCGCCAGCCGCTCCAGCAGCGCGGCGGGTGCGGCCGGCCGGGGCTCACTCTCCGTTGGGTTGGTCACAGGCAATGGCTCGGTCACAGGGAGGGGTCGGTCACGGTTGGAACCATCGTCGCCCGCTCCAGAAACGCCGCCGCGGCGGTGTTCAACCCCTCCCGCCGCAGGGGATCCATCCGCTCCAGCAGGCGCACCATCATCGCGAGCCGGGGGTTGGCACGAAAGAACCCCTGGTTCCGGTCGATGAAGCGCCAGTAGAGACCGTCCCAGATCTCGCACCAGGGCCCCTTCTTGAAATCGCTCATCTTGAGGATGTAGTTGGAGCCGCAGATGTAGGGCTTGGTGGCGAAGAGGCCTCCATCGCTCATCTGGCCCATGCCGTACACGTTGGGCCCCATCACTCATTCGTAGGAATCGAGGTAGCGCTCCATGAACCAGCGGTGCACCTCCCCGGGATGGATCTCGCAAAGCAGCATCAGGTTGCTGATCACCATCAGCCGCTCGATGTGGTGGTTGTAGCCCAGGCGGTTCAGCCGCTCGATCGCGGCATCCAGAGGCGGCAGACCGGTCTTGCCCTCGCTCCAGCAGGGGGCCAGGCGGCGCCGATGGTTCCAGAAGTTGCTGCTCGCCTGGCGCAGGAAGCCCTCCAGTGAGGCGATCGGCAGCGGTTGAGCGCTCACCTGCCGGCTCCGCACATGGTCAAGGGTGGCCTCGATCACCTCGGCGGGCGTGAGCATGCCGATGTTGAGCAGGGGAGAGAGCAGGGAATGGTTCAGGGTGCCGAAGTGCACACTCAGCGCGTCTTCGTAGGGGCCGAAATCATCGAGTCGCCCGATCAGGAACTGCCACAGCCAGGCGTGGGCCCCGGTGTGATCGAAGGGAATCCAGAGCGGCCCCAGCACCCCGGGGTGATCGGCGAAGTGGCTGGCGATCAGATTCCGCACCGCCGGTTCATGGGGGCTGGCCGCCACCGCCGGCAGCGGCGGCTCCCCGTAGCCCTTCGGCAGCCGGCGGCGGTTCTCCGTGTCGAAGCTCCAGCGGCCGCCGCTGGGGCTGCCGTCGGCCTCGAGCAGCAGCCCCAGGCGCCGGCGCTGGCGCTCGTAGAAGGTCTTCATGAAGGGGCGCCGCCGTCCCTCGAACCAGGCCCGGCTCTCGGCCCCTGATTCGAGGAAGGCGGGCGAGGGCAGCATCGTGAGCTGCACCGCCTGCTCCTGGCAGAACCGCTTCAACCTCGCCGCGAAGCTCCGGTCGGCAATCTCCGCCACCCGCAGCTGCTTGGATCCGGCCAACCCAAGGGCCAGCCGCTCCCAGAAGGACACCGCCGCCGAGGCCGGCAGCTCGAAGTAATGGACCGCGACGCCCCGCTCGATCAGGGCGTCGCGGAAGCTGCGCATCGCCACGAAGGTGTGCAGCAGGCGCAGCTGGTGGTAGCGGTAAGCGGACGCCACTGCCAGGTCTTCGATCATCAGCACCGGGTTGCCGGCAGCCAGCTCCAGCGGCGAGGCGGTGAACCACTGGCTGTGCAGTTGGTCGCCGAGGATCAGGGTCAGGGCCATGGGGTGAGCACCAGCGTCGGCACTGTTCAGGGCGGGCGTGGGCATCGATCCGTGGATGGCCGCTGTCATCCGAGTCCAGCGAACGAAGCGTCCCGCATCTTCCACTGCGAACCCTCGTCGCTGCATCGGAGGGCCTGGTATCGCCTTGGCTCCTGCCAGATGCGTCCCAGCCAGAGGGACCCGATGCCGATGGAGGGGCAGAACGTCGAGGAACACTCGGTTTCAACCAGTCTGTTGTGGCTGGCCCTGCAGAGCCTGTCCATGACCTGGCGGATCTGAGCCACTGGATCAGTCCAAACCTTCGCGCTGCCAGCTGCTGGCCGCCAGCCTGGATACCAATTCGGATGACGCTGGTTGCCGCTCGATCCCGCCACTCTTATGCCCCTACCGAGGACGCCGGCGCTGAGCGGAGTGCTCGAGACCCTCGCCTTCTTCCGGGATCCTGATTTCGCCCGCTCGCGCTTCGAGCGCTACGGCGATGTGTACGAAACCACACTGCTGGGCCAACGCACCGTGTTCATTCGCGGCGGGCGGGCGGTAAGCGACCTGTTCGCCCAGGCCGATGCCGTCCAGGGCTGGTGGCCCGACAGCGTGCGGGACCTGCTGGGGCCGTTGTCGCTGGCCAACCGCAACGGTGCCGACCACAAGGCCCGTCGTCGGGTGGTGGGTCAGCTGTTCACGGCCGTTGCCCTGAAGCGGTACAGCCCAGCCATCGTGGCGCTGGTCAACGAGCTCTGCTCGAACCTGCTGAGCTCTGAAGCGCCGGTGGCCCTGGTTCCAAGCTTGCGGCGCTTTGCCTTCAGCGTGATCGCCAGCACGGTGCTGGGGCTGGATCCCGATGATCGCGATGCCCTGTTCGTGGATTTCGAGACCTGGAGCCAGGGCCTGTTCTCCCTCCCGCTCGCCCTGCCTGGCAGCCCCTACGCCCGGGCCCGTCAGGCCCGCCAACGCCTGTTACGGCGCCTGGGCACCGTGCTCGAGAAGGCCCAGACCGCCGCTGCTGCCGGTCAGCCCATCGTCGCTGGCGGCCTGGATCTGCTGGCTGGTGGCCTCGATGAAGCCGGCCTGCCCCTAGGCGACGACGATGTGGCGGAGCAGCTGCTGCTGCTGCTGTTTGCCGGCTACGAAACCACCGCCGCTTCGCTGAGTTGTCTGCTGCTGACGTTGCTGCAGCATCCAACCGAGCTGGCCTGGCTGAAGGAGGAACTCGACAGCCTGCCCTGGCCACCTCCTGAAGGTGCGGCCGTGTCTGCCTATGAAGCCAGCCGAGCGCCGCGGCTCGATGCTGTGGTGAAGGAGGTGATGCGGCTCACCCCGCCGGTGGGTGGCTTCTTCCGCCGCACCCGTGAGCCCATCGCTCTGGCCGGTGTGCTGGTTCCAGGCGATCGGGTGGTGCAGGTGAGCATCGCCGCCACCCATCGCCATGGAAGCGGGAATGAGGATCTGGAGGTCTTCCGGCCAGGGCGCCATCTGACCGGTGACAGCACGGCCACCATGCTGCCGTTTGGAGGCGGGGAACGGGTGTGCCTGGGCAAGGCGCTCGCTGAGCTGGAGATCCGCCTGCTGCTGGTGGGGATGCTCAAACAGCTGTCGTTGGCACTGGAGCCCAATCAGGACCTGACGCTCACGGTCATCCCCAGCCCCTCGCCGAACGATGGCCTGCTGGTGCGGCCTCGCCCCATTGGCGCTGCTGTCAATCCCGTTGACTCGGGTTGAACCACGGCCATTCAGGCAGGAGCTTTCGAGCCTCAGCGATGAATTCGAGACGCACAAAACAACGAAAGCCCGGACGGCTTGAGTCGTCCGGGCTTGAGCAGCTCAATTGGTGAACCTGAATTCAGCCCAGACCAATCTGGGAAAGAATGCTCTGACCTGTGAGCAGTTCTGTGGCAAGGCCAATGACGAAGCCGAGCATGGCCATGCGGCCATTCCAGGTTTCAGCAAAGGCTACGAAGCCAAAACGGGAGGTGGAGTCAGCCATGGGCGAAATGGAACTACTTTAAACTTAACATAATTTAAAGCTGTGTACTGGCTTCAGTGGTGGCGGTTACGGCCCAGGGGCTCGATCCACTGCTCGCGGACCGCGTCGTGGCGGAGCTTGGCTACGGGAAGCCTGCAGCCAAGCTGGATGTCGCCTTGATCGAGCAGGCGCCCAAGCCGCAGGGCGGTGGCCTCCTCCACCCGGGAGAAGTGATCCTGCTAATGGGTGAGCCAGGAGAGCTCGCGAGGGGAGATGACTCCGCTGGAGAGGGATTCGAGAAAGAGCTGGCCGACCGTCATGACTCATGTAACGGAACATGAACACTCTGTCGCGTGCATGATCCGCTCGTGGGAGAGCGCGAGGAGGGCCGCTGCCGGCTGGGCGAGGCCTTCACGCGTGGCCTGCTCGGCATCGGCTGACCCCTCCCGGAGCTGGACATCCCTGCATCAGCCTTGGCACTCACAGCCGCAGCCGGCATGGCAGGGTTCACCGTTGGGATGTCCGTTCGCGCAGACGTCGCTGCAAAACAGCAAGCTGCCACGGCGAAGCGCTGTTTCCGCTTGCACCGTGCAGTGACAGCCCGGGCATGCGCACTGGAGAGTGGTGGGCTTCTCAAGAGTCGTGGTCATGAGCACTCCTGACGCAGGACGACATCACCATTCTGATGCCGCTATCGCTGGTCAGAGCCGTGAGAACCATACCCAGCAGCGGACAGCATTTTTTGTTGATCGCTTGTCGCAGAAGATTCATGCTGCTGCTAGGAGGCTGTTGCACGAATTATCAGCGCGCCTCTGCCGTGACAGCACTCCCGCATCTTGGACCTGCTGCGATTCCAGTGTCGGCGCTCCGAGTCCAGCGCCTTGATCTGTTGGCAGCCCCCGGTGGCTCCCGCCGAGGGCCAGGAGGCCTTCATGTCACCGCCCAGCTGAATTTGAATAGCTTGAGCAGGTTGTGGCCCGTGCTCATTAGCGACCACTCTCCATTCACCTTCTCAAGCCCCCTCAGCAGGAAGCGCCGGAGGCCGCGATTTTCCTTGGTCTGACCAAACACCGGCTCGACGATCGCCTTACGCCTGGCATAGACCTCGCGGCCGTTCTTGCTTCTGAGCTTGCGGGCCATTGTCCCCTTGGCGTCGAGATCCTTTGGGATCGGACCCCGTGATGGCGCTCGCTGCTGGCCATGCTTCTGGCGCCCGGTGGAGATGTAGGCATCGACGCCCCGATCGCTGCAGGCCTTGGCGTTGGCATCGCTCCAGTAGCCCGCATCCGCAATGAACGTCTCGGGCATGGTGCCGGTGCTGGTCTCGATGCGCTCCAGCATGGGGACGAGGTGTTCGACATCTGGAGCCTGGTTGCTCACCCCGATCGCCACGATCACCTGGTGCTTGCTGTCCACTGCGGCCTGGGCGTTGTAGCCCTGGATGTAGCCATTGCCGCTTTTCATCACGTGGCTGCC
>CALRVC020000052.1:0-10636 GCA_943371515.1 Synechococcus sp. UW140
TGGTGCGGATCGCCCAGCAGCGGCCTGGCTTGTTTGTTCATTGGCACGGTGAACGGGCGGTGGCTGGATGACAGGAGCCGTATGACGCGAGAGTGTCACGTACGGATCTGTGGGGGCCTCGGGGGGAAGTTCCCCGGGGCTACCCGGCGAGGGCGACGCATCTGCAGGCCCCCGCTACCGTCAAAACATCTGGTCTCCGGCTCTGCCGGCACGGCATGTGGTGAATGACCTGCTGACCCTGCCCCTGGCTCAACGCCTGGAGTTGGTGCAGGCCCTCTGGGACTCAATCGCCGCTGAACAGATCGGCCCTGAACTCACGGAAGCCGATCGGCAGCTGATCTATCAGCGGCTGGAGAACTTCCTGGCGGACGGCGACCCTGGCCTTGATGCCGACGAGGTGCTGGACGCCCTGGAGCAGACCCTCTGAGCATGGTGCTGCGGCTCCGCCCGGAAGCCCTGCTCGATCTCGAGGCTGCGGCCCGCTGGTACGAAGTTCAGGAGCAGGGCCTGGGTCGGCTTTTGGTGGAGGAGGTTCGCGTGACCTTCCTTACCGGTGGGGTCGCCGTACTGCTGAAGGTAAAGGCAGCCCTGGTGGCCAAGGGGGTGGAGCGGATGCTCTTGTCCGTTCCCCCGCCGGATGGGGCCCAGGCGTTGCCGCGGCCTGCCCATCGGTCCTGCGGCGAAAGGGGACTGGGGCGATAGCGTGGGAAACAACCGGGCGCAGACCGTGGCCGACCCACCCATCGCCGACCTGCTGCAACTGCCGAGGGGTGAACGGCACGCCTTGGCCACGGCCCTGTGGGACAGCCTTGAAGACGAGGGCCGCAGCGAGGCGCTGCCCGTGGACCCGGCCCTCTGCACTGAGCTGGATCGACGCTGGGCCGCCCATCGGCAGAACCCAACAGCCGCGCTTCCTTGGGAAGAGGGGCAGCGCCAGCTTGGCCTGGGATGACCCTGCGGCCGGTTCGCTTTCTGCCGGAAGCTTTGGAAGATCTGCTGGAAACCCAGCACTCAAAGGTCCAGACTGCCGATCAGCTCTTCGATCGAGCAGCCCAGCTGACTGGCCACGTCCTTGAGGATCTGCCGCAAGGTGCCGACCCTGAGGGGCTTGTGGGCTGGAATGGTGAGGTGCTGCTGCTGGCCGTCAGAGCTTCGACTCAGCCGGATGTGACTACCTGTTTGACGGGTCAGCACGTAGCCATGGCGCCGCAGCCGCTCGGCGAGGAGCTGGCCGTTGACGTCCCGCGGAATCCTCACAGGGCCAGCAGTTCCTGCCTCACGTGATGGAGACGGATCAGGGGCGGCGCCTCGCCGGGATCGAAGTGGCAGACGACCGCGTCGCGGATCTCCCGATGGAGCTCCTCAAGGTTGTCGGCCTCGGTGTGGATCGCGGCAGCGGCTGCGCTGGCCCGGTAGGAGCCGTCCTCTGCCTCCTCGACCACGAAAAGGATTTCCTGCATGGCGCCCTCCAGTGGCAACAGTCTTGCAGCGGTGAGCGGGATGCTGCCCCTGTCTGGGCAAAGGGACTGGGGCGGCACAGCCACACCCGGAGCCGGATTGGCTGCAGCCGCATCACGCCAACGCCAGAGGGGAACCCAGAAGGGGCGTATGCCTGACAGGCCGTCCAAAACCAACCCTGGCCCGGTTGCCCGGCAGCCGCCAGCATCACTCCAGGGCCAACAGCCCCTCCGCTGCCTTCCTTCGCCTGCGCGCGTTCATTGCCGAGGGGATGATTGGGGTCGCTGAGCAAGTCCGAAACTCAATGCTTGGCCGTGGCCAGCGAACGGACCGCGATCAGATCCTGATCACCAATCGCCCGGAGGCTGCTGCTTGAAAGCGTCAACAGCGATTGGGTGCGTCCCGATGCGGCGACAAACTCAACCTCGACATTTCCAGGGTCGTGAATCGCTACGACAGCACCGAGATCGCCCAACTGCAGACCAGCATCAGGTATGTCGTGGGTGAGAGCAACTGTCTGGCGCAAGACGAACATGACTTACTCCGGAAATGCGGTGACGAGCCTTGGCTGATTGGCGTGATCGGGGATCAGCCAGACCGTTCTGAATGGTCTGGATGCTCCGTTTGGGCATTTCAAAGTAGCAGTGATGACAACTTTCATCGTTAACGAAATACCCTGGCCTTGAAGCTACCGACTGGATGCGTGTCTGAGAGCAGGTCGTCGTAGATCTTGGCTTCGTCAACGATCGCGTGGTCTGCATGGGGGAGCATTCGTGGGCCAGGGTGATCGCCGGGGCTTCTCCTCCACAAGTGCCACCCCCTGTCACACCCGCCAGGATTCCCCCATGCTCCTACCCCCTCCACCACCTACGAACGCCTGCGCGCGTTCATCGCTGAGCGGATGCGCATGAGCCACATCTATCAGACCTTGATGCTCATGGAACTGCTCGGCCGCGGATTTGCCAGGCAACAGCCAGACCGGCCCCGGCGCAGGACGTGGCCCCCGCCGGATCCTGGGGTGCGCATGGTGGGCAAGGTGCTCACCGGCAACGGCATCACCCGCTGCGAGAAGGGCACCGTCGCCCTGGTGGGCGGCGAGCAGCTGAGCGACGCAGAGGGCGGCATCTGCTGGCACTGAACCGCCAGGCCTGCTCACGCCACTGGTTGGATTGGCTCGATCGTCGGCAGCACGCTTTCCAAGGCCTGCTTGGCCAGCTTCAGATCATGGCTCCCTTGCATCCGCAGCCAGAAGCCCTCGCTCAGGCCGAAGAAACGGCACAGGCGCAGATCGGTGTCGGCAGTGATCGCCCGCCGCCCTTTGACGATTGCGTTGATGCGGCTCTCCGGTACGCCGATCGCCAGCGCCAACCGGTACTGGCTGATCCCCATCGGCTTGAGAAACTCCTCCAGCAGCACCTCACCCGGTGGCACCAGCAGGAGCTCAGTGGTAGTCAACGATCTCGACCTCCTCTGGTCCTGCTTCCGTCCAGACAAAGCAGAGCCGGAACTGGTCGTTGATGCGGATGCTGTGCTGGCCATGGCGGTTCCCCCTGAGCGGCTCTAGGCGATTGCCTGGTGGAACTTGTCGATCGTTGAGGCAGGCGGCCGCATCGAGGATGGCGAGCTTGCGGAAAGCCACGCGAGCGAAGCTTCCAAAGCGGCGCCCCGGCTTCCCTTCAAAGAGGACCTGGGTGTCGCGGCAACGAAACGACCTGATCACACCGTTACCTTACCCCCGCCGGACGTAGGCACGCCAGGCAGTGGGGCCGGGCGAAGGCGATCACGAGCTGACATGGCGGCCTGGCTTGCCTGTGTTCCTCCTCTTACAAGTGCCACCCCCTGTCACGCCCGCCAGGATTCCCCCATGCCCCCGCCCCGGCGCAGGACGTGGCCCGCCGGATCCAGGAAAGCTCATGGTGGGCCGGGTGCTCACCGGCAATGGCATCGCCACCCATGGCGATGGCCACAACAGCCTGATCGGCGGCGACGAGTTGAGCGATGGCGAGCGCGACGAGCTGATGGAGCTCTGCCGCCAGCGCCTCGATGCCTTCCGCGAGCAGCGCGGCGAGGAGGTGTTTGCCCACCGCAGCCGCCACCGCAGCCCGATCAGCGTCTCGGTGCAAGTCCGGGTTGGGTTTGCCTGTGATCAGGAGCTGAACAGCTGGGGATGGCTCTGCGCAACGCGATCGGCGCACCAGCTGCTATCAGAGCTCAGCCTCAACCACTTGGTCCAACTGGTCAGCCAGAGCTGGAATGCTCTCGGAAACAATCTGCCAGATGGTGTCTTCTTCCAGGCCGAAGTAGGCATGCGCCAGAACATCGCGGAGGCCAGCAATGCGTCGCCAGGGCAGCTTGGGGTGCCGCTCACGGACCGCTGGCGGGATCTGTTTCGCCGCTTCACCCAGCACCTCCAGGTTGCGGAGTACGGCGTCAACCAACATCTCGTCCGCAAGAAAGTGCTGCTTGGTAAGCCCCTGGCTGTATCTGAGGATCTTCGTGCAGCACCCCTGCATGTCCAGGAGGAACAGCGACCAATTGCGGGCACTCCCCCTTTCAGGCAAGAGGAATGGCCTCCTGCTCAATCCGCTGCCGCAGTTCAGGGCGAAGACCGCGGCGCGTCACCAGGTCCACCCGAGCGCTGAGCAGGTCTTCCAGGGCCAGCTTGAGGTCCATGTACTGCTCGAAACTGGGGCTGGAGGGGAAATCCACCAGCAGGTCCACGTCGCTCTGCAGCCCTACCGTCCCGTGGATCACGGAGCCGAAAACGCGAAGATCCTGGCCACCGTGGGCGGCTGTGAGCGTGAGCAGCTCGGGGGCCAGCTGCCTGAGCCGCTTAAGAGTGGGTGGCTGTCTGGGATCCATGGCTCCCATTCTGCTGCCCGCCACTGGCCCCCGCCGCGACCACGGGCCACTCTGGCTGCATGCCACCGCCCCCTCCCCCACCTACCAGCGCCTGCGCGCGTTCATCGCCAAGCAGATGTGCATGAGCCACATCTACCAACCGCTCATGCTCATGGAACTGCTCGGCCGCCTCAGCCCCGCCCCAGCGCAGGACGTGGCCCGCCGGATCCTGGGGGAAGACGTGACCCAGATCGAGTACTACACCGAACGGGTGAAGCGCCTGGTGGGCCGGGTGCTCATCGGCAACGGCATCACCGCCTACGGCAACGGCGCCTACAGCCTGATCGGCGGCGACGTCCTGAGCGGCGCCGAGCGCGACGAGCTGCAGCAGCTGTGCCGCCAGCGCCTCGATGCCTTCCGCGAGCAGCGCGGCGAGGAGGTGTTTGCCCACCGCAGCCGCCACCGCACCTCGATCAGCGGCTCGGTGAAGTATCGAGTGCTCACCAGGGCCCGGGGCCGCTGCGAGTGCTGCGGCGCCCACGAGCACCAGCGGGCCTTGGAGGTGGACCACATCGTCCCCAGGAACCACGGAGGCTCAGACGACCTCAGCAACCTGCAGGCGCTCTGCTTCCGCTGCAACGCCGGCAAGCGCGACACCGATCGCACCGACTTCCGCGGCATGCAGGCCAGCTACGGGCAGCGCGAGATGGGTTGTGTGTTCTGCGCGCTGGAGGGCAGCGGCCGGGTGCTGCTGGAGAACGAACTGGCGCTGTGCATCGCCGATGCCTACCCGGTGACGCCGGGCCACAGCCTGGTGATCCCGCGGCGCCATGTGGCCGATGGGCTGGAGCTGCACCAGCCGGAGTGGAACGCGGTGGTGGAGCTGCTAAAGCAGCGGCGGGAGCAGCTGAGTGCCATGGACACCACGATCAGCGGCTGGAATGTGGGGTTGAACTCAGGCGAGACGGGGGGGCAGACGGTGTTTCATGCCCACTGGCATCTGATCCCCCGGCGAGAGGGGGACTGTGAGCAGCCGAGGGGTGGAGTGCGAGGGGTGATTCCGTCGAGGCGGGACTACTGAAGACAGCCAGTCTCAACTCGGCTACAAAGACACAAGTACTGGCCGGATCCGTGCCCTCCTACTGGTGGGTGAACCACAAGCAGACCTACCGGCAGGAGACCGACGGCGGTTACATCTGGTCGCCGAAGGCCAATGCCAACGGCGCGCGGAACATGACCTACGACAACCTCAGCCGCTGCCAGCGGGGGGATGTGGTGTTCAGCTATGCCAACGGGCGGATCAGCCAGATCGGCCTTGTGGAAACACCGGCGATTACGGCACCGAAGCCGCCGGAGTTCGGCTCAGCAGGGGAGAACTGGAGCCAGGAGGGCTGGCTGGTGCGGGTGAACTGGCAGCCGCTGCGCCAGGCACTGGTGCCGCAGACGTTCTTTGAGCTGCTGCAACTTCTGCTGCCGGAACGCCACAGCCCGATCAGCACCAGCACAGGCCGGGGAAACCAGGGGGTGTGGGTGTAACTGGTAGGGCTGAGCGAAACCCTGGGACTGTTGCTGATGAAGCTATCGAAGACCACGCTGATGCAGCGGTGCGGGTGCACCTGGTGGTGCTGGCCGAAGAGGGGGAGTACACGGCATCCCTGCTGGATGACATGCAGCGGCTGCGGGAGGTGCCCAGCAGCACCGAGCGCGATGCGCTCACCAAAGCGCGGCTGGGGCAGGGGTTGTTTCGCCATCGGGTGTCGGAGCTGGAGCCGGTCTGCCGGGTCACGGGCCTGGCGCGGCAGGAGTTCCTGGTGGCGAGCCACATCAAACCCTGGCGCTCCTGCGACAACAGCGAACGGCTGAGCGGATCCAATGGCCTGCTGCTCTCCCCGCATGTGGACAAGCTGTTTGATCGCCACTGGATCAGCTTCGACTCAGACGGCGAGCTGATCTGTGAACACCAGGCAGCCCGGGAGGCCTTGCGCTGCTGGGGGATCGAGGGGGCGAACCTGATTCGGCCGTTCAGTCGGGAGCAGGAGAAGTTTCTGAGTGCCCATCGGGAGGTGCTGCGCTGCTGAGCGCCGACAACGGAATGCACCGGAGGCCTCGCCATACATTGATAAACCGGCCATACACAGATAAGATTGCGATATCTCTTTTCAACTTGACGCCAAGCTGCATGGACCCCACCCGCAATCCGTTTTCTCCTGGTGCGGGGGCGCGGCCGCCTGAGTTGGCGGGCCGGGAGGCGATCGTGGAGTCGGCCACGATCGCCTTGCAGCGCATTGCCCGTGGACGGCAGGAGAAAAGCCAGATGCTCCTGGGACTGCGTGGCGTGGGCAAAACCGTGCTGCTCAACCGGATTGGGCAGATCGCAGAAGAGATGGGGGCGATCGTGGTGACGCTTGAGGCTCCAGAAGGGCAGCGACTGGCGGCCTTCCTGGCCCCGGCCCTCAAGGCCGTGCTGCTGAAGCTCAGCCGAGTGGAGCAGGCTCGAGATCTTGCCCAACGGGCACTCGGAGCCTTGCGTGGCTTTGCCAGCGCCTTCACGGTGTCGATTGGCGAGATCGACGTGGCCATCGCACCGGACACGGTGGCTGACAGCGGCAATCTTGAAGTGGATCTGCCCGAGCTGATGGCGTGTGTGGGCAAAGCAGCCCAGGCGGCGGGGAAAACCGTGGTGATTCTTCTTGATGAGGTGCAATATCTCTCCGAAGAAGATCTGCGCGGATTGATCGTGGCCATGCACAGGATTGCGCAACGGGGCTGGCCCGTGATCCTGTTCGGTGCTGGCCTGCCTCAGGTAGCGGCGCTTGCCGGTGAAGCGAAGTCGTACGCCGAACGGTTATTTGATTATCCGGCAGTGGGTCCGTTGCTGCCTGATGCTGCCCGCTCAGCACTGCAGGACCCCATTGAGGAAGAAGGCGAGGCAATCGACAACGAAGCGCTGAACACGATCCTGGCGATCACCGAGGGCTACCCCTATTTCCTGCAGGAGTGGGGCAAGCATTCCTGGAATACCACTAAGCAATCGCCGATCACAACAAGCGATGTGGAGCAGGCCAGCACGTTGGCAACGGAGGCGCTGGACAGGAGCTTCTTCCGTGTGCGCTTTGATCGGCTCACACCACGGGAGCAGGACTACCTACGTGCCATGGCATCGCTGGGAGCGGGCCCCCATCGATCCGGCGATATCGCCGATGTGTTGGGGATCAGCGTGCAGACCGCCGGCCCGTTGCGCAGCGGTCTGATCAAGAAGGGCATGATCTGGAGCCCTGCCCACGGTCAGACAGCCTTCACCGTGCCGATGTTTGACGCCTTCATGGTGCGAGCGATGCCGGAGTGGCGGCAGCAGCAGCTGGGCTGAGCGAAACCCTGGGGCTGCTGCTGCTGAAGCTGATCGAAGACCACGCCGATGCAGCGGTGCGGGTGCACCTGGTGGTCCAGGTGGAAGAGGGCGCCTACACCGCCGCTTTGCTCGATGACGTGCAGCGCTTGCGGGAGGTGCCGAGCAGCACCGAGCGCGATGCGCTCACCAAGGCGCGGTTGGGGCAGGGGCTGTTTCGCCATCGGGTGTCCGAGCTGGAGCCGGCCTGCCGGGTCACGGGGCTGGCGCGGCAGGAGTTCCTGGTGGCGAGCCACATCAAACCCTGGCGATCCTGCGACTACAGCGAGCGGCTGAGCGGATCCAATGGCCTGCTGCTCTCCCCCCATGTGGACAAGCTGTTTGATCGCCACTGGATCAGCTTCGACTCAGGCGGCGAGCTGATCTGGCAGCACTAAGCGGCAGGGGAGGCCTTGCGCTGCTGGGCCATCGAAGGGGCGAACCTGATTCGGCCGTTCAGCCGGGAGCAGGAGGCGTTCTTGAGTGCCCACCGAGAAGCCCTGAGGCACTGAGGCCTATGGGGTCAAGTTGCTTGGGTTGGTTTGGCCACAAAAGGCTGATCCGGCTGGCCAGGGCGCTTGATCACGGCGTGAGTGAGATCTTCCTCAGTGATTTCGGGGATCTCTTCATATTCCTCAGGTTGGATGATATAGGCATCGACGCGCTGAAGATCAGAGTGGATCTCACCTTCAGCAGAGTTGGGGGAGAAAACGACGTTGCTCTCGTTCATTGGCCTTTCGCATGGAGATGATGTGCCTGAAGCCCTAATCCAACGAAGTCGATTCTGACTTCACCATAGTCTCGCCTTCGATCGGGGACCTCGATCGTTGGGCCGGCGAAGACAGTCTCAGCATCGAGAAAATCCAGGCCGCGCTGCTCCAGCGTCCACTGGCGCTTGGCCGGGTCAAAGGGGATCACCGGGCAGGAAGCGCTGGATGAACACCTTCAACGGCATGGGCCCGCAGCGGGGATTCCAGCTGGCGCTGCCTGGGATCCGACGCCAGCACTTCACCTGGCGGGTGACCAAGGGGGTGGAGCGGTTGCTCTAGCCAGTGCCACCGGCGTATCAACGCTGTGCCGATGAGACTGAACTGCACATCTTCCGCTCATCATGGAGTTGCAATCACCTGCCCTTGAACATTCCCAGGAATCAGAAATTCAAAATCCTTGTCCGTTGTGAGCAGGTATGCATTGGCTGCCACTGCACACGCTGCGATCCAGAGGTCATTCTTGCCCATCCTGCGTGCCCCGAGCGGATGGGAACGCGCATGCAAATCAAGTTTCACATGGGCATCGATCACCCTGGGATGGCTGATGTTCACCACCGTCAGCGAGCGGAAGGCTGCGTCTAGTGCATTGCACTTGGCTGCTCCCCAGCCATTGCTTTCAGCCAACACCCGCGCCTCGGCCAGGCTCACCACACAGACCAGCGGACGAGGCTGGCAGTGGAGCAAGTCATAGTTGTCACGAATGTGCCGCCCGAGAGCCTTCCCCCGCACCAAATGGAGAATCACGCTGGTGTCGAGCAGATAGGGCCTGCCGGGGGTAGGCGCCGCCGTCATCGAATGGCGGAGAGGGCAGCCGTGAGGTCTTCGTCAGACTCTTCCCCTGGCCAGGTGCCGAAGAAGTTCGCGACGCCAGATCCAGGCTCATGACTATCCGGAGTAAACAGGGGTGTCGAGCCCCAAGCTCGGGGGGTTTCGCTGAACAGCTCATCTTCTGCCGCAGCCAGGTGGATCTGACTGATGGCAATCTGTTGCACGCGTCCCGACGGGCGGTAGTGGCCGGTGCCGGCCGCCATCACGCGTTGACCAAACAGGGTCCGCAACTCCTCTGTGGAGACGCTGCCGGGCAGCCTGGCCAGGATTTTTTCGCCGTCATCACCGAGCAGGGTGACCGAAGGCCTGGTGGAGGAGATGGTGTCGAGCTTGGCGGTGAAGCGGATGGCCTGGGGGAGGGGCGTCTGCTGCACCAACGCCTCGATGAGGGGGATGTCGGAGGCCTTCAGGGTCACGGGTGGAACCTCGCTGTTGATGGGCCCAAGGCTGATGCCGCTGAAGGTCCCAACGGGCACGCGAGCAAAGCGCAGGCAACCCTCCAGGAGAGCCCGATCGGCCTTCAGGGTGGAACCATCCCCCTGCTGAATCTGCCGGAGCACGGCCGCGAACAGCTCTAGGGCTGTGCTGCCCGGTGGAACGGGGGGCTCCTCCTGCTCCAGCAGGCTGATCTGTCCGCCTGTTGGGAAGACTTCCGGCGCGGCCTGCTCCAGGGTGGGCGCTTCGAGCTCCAGCACCGCAGAGCCGGCACTCAGACCAGTGATCACATGGCTTGTGCAGGCCTCCAGCCAGCGGGGTCTGGGGCCCGGTTGACTGCTGATGCCCTCAGCCTGAAAGCGCAGCGCGAGGCGCGCCCCCTCCTTGAGAGCAGCCAGGAGCTCAGCGAGCTGGTCGTCGCTGATGCGAAGCGCCCCAGCATCGCCGCCCTCAAGAACCAACCGATGTCGCTTCACGCTGAAGGCCAGTCTCTCCTTGTTTGAAAGTCACCGTAGGACTGGCGAAGGCCAAGCGTCGATGGAACCGACCAGCGCCTGGGCGCGTTCATCGCCGAGCGCAGGCGCATGGGCCCCATCGACCAACCGCTGATGCTCATGGAGCACCTGGGCCACGGATTTGCCAGGCAACAGCCAGCCCAGCCCCCGCGCAGGACGTAGCCCGCCGGATCCTGGGAAACGCATGGTGGGCAAGGTGCTCACCGGCAACGGCATCACCCGCTACGACCAAGGCGCCTACGGCTTGGTGGGCGGCGCCGGGTAGCCCCGGGGAACTTCCCCCCGAGGCCCCCACAGATCCGTACGTGACACTCTCGCGTCATACGGCTCCTGTCATCCAGCCACCGCCCGTTCACCGTGCCAATGAACAAACAAGCCAGGCCGCTGCTGGGCGATCCGCACCA
>CALRVC020000053.1:0-10172 GCA_943371515.1 Synechococcus sp. UW140
AAGACTTGACAGGTCAATCGTCCCGAATCATCGTGGAACAACGAGGTGCATCTGCGCCTCCGGAATGACAGCCCGTCATTCCACCCTGTTCACCCTCTGATCAGGGCATTCGGGCCTCGAGTTTTACACCACTCAAAGGGACGCGGCCCATGGATGCCCCTGTGCTGGCGCTCAGCGTGCTGGATCCAAACCGATTTCTAAGCCGGGAGGAAGCTCTCCAACTGGAGGAATCCATCCAACTCTGTGACGATCTGGGTGCCGAGTTCCTACGCATCGACAGTTCCGACGTGCTGGGCACGATCGCCCGGACAGCCAAGGAGCGCAGAATCAGCCAGATCGTGATGGGACAAACCCTGAGGTCTCGGCGCCAGGCTCTGTTACGCCGACCGCTGTCCGAACGTCTCCAGCATCTGCTGCAGGGCCACCAGGTTGATCTGCACTTGATCTCAGATATGCCATCAGTATCCACAGGGCAACGGAGCTGCTGAGCCGCCACAGGGAAACAATACTCTGAACTCCCGCAAGAGCGATACCGTCCTAAGTATTAATCATGCCTGCAAGACTTCGCTATTCTGAGTTAACATGAACAGGTTCAACGACTTGCTTGCGGCCGGCTACAGCGCGATGGCTTCTATGTCAATTGAATGCCAAGAAGCATGGCGGCTTGACTAAGCGCAGACCAATCAGTTGTCGCTATGTATCTGTACAGCTTAGGCAGCACCATGTCAGAATTATGATATCCAATATCTCCTGAGAGGCTTGGGCCTTATTGATGTGAATCGGTCCAATATCCAGATACAGAAGGCGGTGGCGTGAATTGCCTGACAAGCCCATGAGGCCTTTCCCCGCTTCTGATCAAGGGCGATACCTCCCTGAGCTTTCTGCTCCATCGACTGATCCTCTCCTTCCTGTGGACTTCCTTGCACTCTTCCGCTTCGGTGCCGGCGTGGACTGGTGGATGGGCTGGGTGCAGCAGGGTCAGCCCAAGCTTGAGGGCCCTGGGCATTCTGCGAAGTGCTCAGATCGAGGCCGGCAGGAAAAGAAGGAACTGATTGGCTGGTTGCCGTCAACATCCATCACGCATTAGCGGCGCTTTGCAGTCCGTCAGACACTTCTACCACCCAGATACAGGTTGCATGCTTGTTGAAGATGGACAGTCCATATCTCTCTGTACTGCATCTCTCTGTACTGCGCGCCTGAGCGAGTCCACAACAGATCTGTAGTTGTGCTGAGCCAAGCGTTCTGCAGACCGAGAGCTCACTCCTGCAGCAGGCCCTCCGATCCATCCGCTCCAAGCGTGGCCGGCAGGTGGCCGGTCTTGCCCCAGATCGTGCAGCCCGCCCTCCTGCACCAGGATCTCCTCGCCGCCGCCGTGGGAATGCCGTTCAAAGTGGCTGCCGGGGGCATAGCGCACGATCGAGGTGGTCCCATCAGTCGGCTCACCGCCGTGGCCACTCAAGCCAGGGCGGAGCGGCCCAGGCCCTCGCCGTCGTTGCGGAAGAAGGAGCTGAGGTTTACACCGGCCTCATGGGCCGCCACGGTGACCTGCAGCTTCTGCTCGTCGTCGAGGCCATCCCAGAAGGCGTGGAAGAGATCAAGGGAGGCTTTGGCGGTGCCCACCACCCCCAGCAGGGAGAGGGGAAGTGTGAGCCAGGGGAACACCAGCAGCAGCACCGAGAGCACAGCCCCGACAGCCACGCCCGCCTTGGCTGATTCCAGAGTGGTGCTGAGCACCAGTCGCACCTGGGTGGCCCGATCGAGTTCACCGCGCTTACGCAGGGCCTCGGTGCGCAGGGCCGTCAGCAACGCCTGGTAGGCGGCAAAGCAGACGACCCCGCCCACGGTGGATTCCGAGAAGAATTCACGGCCCGTGAAGGCCCCGCCGTTCTGGTTCAGGTCGATCGAGGCCAGGCCCGCCAGGGGAGCGGCTTCCCAGCCGGCGCGGGGAATGCGGAAGGGGTCGCGTTCGCGGGTCATGGCTGGCGGCTGATCCAGTGAGACCCAGCTTGCTCCATTCCAGGGGCTGCTGCCAGGTGGCTCCTGCGGGGCTCTTCCGGGGATCTTGCTGAGCGTCCCCCCGGGTCAAGGCCCATCAGGTCAAGAATCGAGTGCTATGGGGGGTGATCGAGGCGGCTTCGATTAGGCTTGATCATGGATTTCAGCGATTCGTTTTGAGTTGATTAGTCCCTGACAGAGCCACGGGTTTATGTGAGGTTCTGGCCTGGTCTAGATTGTGCTCAGGCGGTCACAATCTGCTGCAAAAATAAGCATAAATACCCATCTGACTGCATGTATATCTGATTAGGCTTGAGGTAACAACAGCTTGAGGTCGCCATGATGAATGCCACCCCCATGCTTGCTCCCGGGGCCGCCAGCATGGCGGCCTTGTCCGGGACGGTGCACGAAGCGATGGACGCGCTGCATGCCTTGCAGCAACTGGCCAGCCAAGATCCATCCTTTGCCCAGGCGCTGAAGCAGACCGGCTCCACCCATGCCGCAGCCAGCCTGGCTCGTCGCCATGGCCTGCAGGTGAGCGCAGAAGCCCTCTGGCGTAACCGCGGTCGCCACGGCCTGCCCGCCTGGCGTGGTTGACTGCCCCGGGCCGGGTCTGAGCGATGCAACGCCGCGATCTCTGTGCCCTCTTCGGCCTCGGGGGAGCAGCGGCCCTTGCCTCTGGCCTGCCCCTGAAGGCCCTGCTCACGATCAACTTTGAATAGATCAGCCCCAGCCCCAGCCCCAGCCCCAGCCCCAGCCCCAGGCCCTGGAGCGAGGGCTATGTCGACGCCACTGGCGAATCGCTGCCCTGGGTCGAGCTGATTGAGGCCCTCAGGCCCCGCGGCGGGGTGGTGGAGATCGATCCGCGTCAGCCCCAGCGGCCACCTCCACTGCTTCGTGAGCGAGGGGCGGATCACGGATCCGAGCGATCCGTCCCATTCACCGCTGCTGGGATCGATCACCGTGTCTTCCGGCCTGGCGGCACGGCCGAGCTGGATCTGTTCGGCAACAACTCCTGCTGGGTGCCGGGGCGCACCCAAGTCATGCGTGACCCGGCATAATTCAACAAGTGTCAACCAGTCACCATGGGCGCTTTCGCGGATGGGGCCAGGCCCAGCCCGGAGCTGATGGAGGAAATCAGCCGCTTCTTCCGGCTGCTGAGTGAGCCGGCTCGTCTGCAGCTGCTCTGCCTGCTGCGCTCCGAGCCCATGGATGTCTCCAGTCTGATCAAGACCACCGGTTTCAGTCAGTCGCACATCAGCCGCCAGCTGGGGCAGCTGCAGCGGGCTGGCCTGGTGCGCTGCGAACGCGACGGCTCCCGCCTGATCTACTCCGCCGATGACGAGCTGGTGGCGGAACTCTGCGCTCTGGTGCAGGGACGCCTCAGGCAGCGGCTCGAGGCCCAGCTTCTGCAGCTGCAGGCGGCCTGAGCCGGCGGTCTCCTGCGCCGTTCGTGGCCAGACTGAAGCCATTCACCGCACGGCACGCATGGGCAGGCCACTGCCGCAACGACTCCAGGCCTGGGGTTTCAGCTGGGGGGGGCTGCTCGACAACCGCCACGGCGAATGGTGGCTGATGGCCCAGATGGGACTGATCACGGCCCATCTGCTGCCGGCATTCCCCAGCCCTGCCGCCCTCGGCTTCAGCTGGCCGCCCTTGTTGCGGGTGCTGGGTCTCAGCCTGTTTGCCGTCGGCTTGCTGCTGGCCGGCCAGGGGGCGCTGAATCTGGGCGACAGCCTCACCCCCCTGCCTGAGCCCATGGCCGGCGCGCCCCTGGTGACCGCCGGGGCCTACGGCCGCTGCCGCCATCCCCTCTACCAAGCCCTGCTGGTCTGTTCCCTGGGCGTGATGCTGGCGCGGGGGAGCCTGCTGCACCTGGCCCTGTTGCTGGCCCTCGCGCTCGTGCTGGGCCGTAAAGCCCGCCGCGAAGAGGCGCGCCTCTGCGCCGTCCATGCGGACTACGCCGCCTACCGAACCGCAACGCCGGCGATCGTGCCCCGCCTGCCCTGGCTCGACTGGCGCACCGCCCCAGCGGTGGGCTGAGCTGAGCGTTGGATGGTCGTGCTCGGCCCCACAGGCCCATGGTTCTGGCGGCGCAGGGCCTCGAAGCCGGTGAGCAGGGCCGAGCCGATCAACAGGCCGGCGAAGCCGATCCGCAGTCTGCGCTCACTCAGGTGCTGGGCCAGTCGCTGGCCCAGCACGGCACCCACGGCGCCGCCGGCCAGCAGGGGCAGCATCAGAGCCAGGCTGGCGGCGGGCCAGTGGCCCAGCGCCAGCAGGGCCACCAGGCTGTTGGTGCTGATCAGCAGCAGGCTGGTGCCGCTGGCCAGATGCATCGGCAGACCGGCCAGCAGCACCAGCGCGGGCACGATCGCAAAGCCGCCGCCCACGCCGGCGATGCCGGTGAGCAGACCCACCAGCACCCCCTGGGCCGCGAGGGCCTGGGGTGATCCGCCCGACCTCTGGCAGTCAGGGCTCTCACCGCCCTGGGCGGGTCTGGGCGGTCGCGTCAGCAGCCAGGAGGCCACCAGGGCCGCCACGGTGAACACTCCCAGTTGAACCGCCTCGGGGATCAGCTCGGCCTTCACCAGGCTGCCGCCGATCCAGGCACCTGCCAGGGCCGGCACCCCCAGGATCAACGCCGGCCGCAGAGCCACCTGGCCGCGGCGGATGTAGGGCCCCACATTGCCCAGGGCCAGCAGAGTCACCACCAGCAGCGAGAGCGGAACGGCCTCCCGGGTGGACAGGCCGGCTCCGCTCACCAGCAGCGGCAGCAGCAGGATTGAGCCACCGGCCCCCAGCAGGGCGAGCAGAACACCGATCAGGAGTCCGCCGCTGAGCAGCAGCAGCACCGTGCTGATGCCGATGCCGATGATCACGCTCGCACCCGGTTCCAGGGCATCGCCGCCAGCAGGCGGGCCATGCCGCAGAAGCCGCTGATGCCGGCAAAGGTGAGGCCAGCCCCTACGAAGCCCGCCAGCCAGATCCAGCCCGGGGCCACGGTCTGGCTGAGGATCACTCCAAGCAGCACCAGGCTGCCGGCGGCGATCTGCACCTGGCGCATCAGCGGCAGGGGCGCGCCCTGGCGTCGCTTCATCGGCAGGCCTGCCTGCTGCCAGGCGCTCATGCCGCCTTCGAGGTCGGCGAGAGGATGGGGATGGCCCCCGCGCATCAGTTCGGCGAGGCCCTTTTCGCTGCGATTGCCGCTCTGGCAGACCAGCACCAGCGGCCCTGAGGGGAGGGTGGCGCTGCCGAGGCGGGAGAGCGGGATGTTGTGGCTGCCGGGAATATGGCCGCCCACGTATTCCATCGGCTCGCGTACATCGATGACGCTGATCTGGCCGCTCTGAATCTGGTCGGCGAGTTCTCTGGGGTTGAGGTGGACGCTGTTGGTGGAAGCCATGGTTCAGGCCGGGGTGACGATGACCAGCGGATACCCGGCGGCCTGCCAGCTCAGCAGCCCGCCGTGCAGGTTGGCCACCTGCTGGTGACCCGCCCGCAGCAGTTGCTGGGTGGCCAGGGCCGAGCGGCTGCCGGAATGGCAGAGCACGACGGTGGGGGTGTCCGCCGGAATCTCGCCGGCCCGCTCCTCCAGCTCGGGAAGCGGAATCAGCAGGCTGCCGGCGATGTGGCCATCCGGGCCCTGAAACTCCTCGGCCGAGCGCACATCCACCAGGGTGAGCTCATCGCGGTGGGCGGCGACCCAGGCCGGGGCCAGTTCCGGCAGCCCGGCGTAGCTGCGCCGGGTGGGCGCCCAGGCTGCCGCCCCATGGCCTGCGTCCTCCCGGGGCTTGCCGCTGCGCATGTTGGCCGGCAGGGCCTCGGCAATCCTGTGGGGATGGGGCAGCTTCATGGTCTGCATGTAGATCACGAAGTCGCGCTCATTGGCCTGGCCGCCGAGGCGGGCGTTGTAGGCCTTCTCCTCGGTCACGGAGGTGACGCTGCGGCCGGTGTAGTCGTGGCCGGGGTAGAGCAGACAGGAGTCGGGCAGCGAGAGAATCTGCCCAGTGATCGATTGGTACAGGGTCTGGGCATTGCCCTGCTGGAAATCGCAGCGGCCGCAGCCCCGCACCAGCAGGGCATCACCGGTGAAGGCCAGGCTGTGGTCGTCAAGCACGAAGGTGAGACAGCCGTCGGTGTGGCCGGGGGTGGCGCGCACCTCCAGCGAGCGGCCGCCGAAGGCCACCCGATCACCGTGTCGCAGGGGCAGGGTCACGTTCTCGGCGCCGACACTGGCGGCCAGACCAATGGCGCTGCCGGTGGCGGCGTGCATCAGCCAGCTGCCGGTCACGTGGTCGGCGTGGGCGTGGGTGTCGAGGCAGGCCACCAGCTGCAGGCCCAGCTCCTGGATCAGGGCGAGATCTCGGTCGTGCTGCTCGAAGACAGAATCGATCAGCAGGGCCTGGCCGCTGACCACCTCGGCGATCAGGTAGGTGAAGGTGCCGGTGTCGGCATCGAAGAGCTGGCGGAACAGCAGGGGGGCGCCGCCAGCGGCGGCAGCGAGGGACAAGGAACTGGCGGGAGCGACGGCCATGGGGCCTCGATCGACAACTGCTATGAGCATAGCCGCATAGCAGTTGTCGGCAACCGCTCCTGCGATGGGCGTGGGTCAGGGGGCCAGCCGCTCGATGCTCCAGTCCTCGCCGCTGCTCCCACCCGCCTCCGGGTCCGCGGGCCTGTAGCGGAAGCGATCGTGGAGGCGGTTGGTACGGCCCTGCCAGAACTCGAACTCGAACGGCACGACCCGCAGGCCGCCCCAGGACGGCGGCAGCGGCACCTCGCCATCGGCGAAGCGGCGCTTCATCGTCTCCCACTGCATCTCCAGGATCGAGCGGGAGCCGATCACGGCGCTCTGCTGCGACACCCAGGCCCCCAGCCGGCTGCCGATCGGGCGCGAGAGGAAATAGGCGAGTGATTCGGCGGCGCTGATCCGCTCGGCCCGCCCCAGGATCGCCACCTGGCGCTCCAGCCCGTACCAGGGAAACAGCAGGCTCACCTCCTGGTGGGCGGCGATCTCGGTGGCCTTGCGGCTCTCGTAGTGGGTGAAGAACACGAATCCCCGAGCGTCGAACGCCTTGAGCAGCACCGTGCGGGCGCTGGGGCGCTGGCCGTTGCTGGTGCCCAGCACCATGGCGTTGGGCTCATCCAGCTGGGCGGCCACGGCCTGGTCGAACCAGCGACGGAACTGCGCCACCGGATCGACCGCCAGATCGGCCCGTCGCAGGTCTTCCCTGCGATAGTCGCGGCGGAGCTGGGCGGGATCAGTGGAATCCATCATGATCCTGCCGGCGGGCCCAGGGCTTCAGGATTCCTGAGGATCCTGTATCGGCAGTCGGAGACCGGCACACGCAACAGGCACCACACCGAGGACGGAACAGGCACCACACCGAGCAGAAGGCATCGCCGTAGAGCAGGTGCGGGATCAGGACAGCGCTGAGGATCGTTGCACAGAACCAGCGCAGCCGCCCCGATACGCCGGTGGCACTGGTCTGTGCAGCTGCTCTTTCCCCCTTGGCCACCCGCGCCGTCTACTGCTTCACCGGTTTTCCCGGCGCGGCCGTGCGCCATCTCCATCTCCACCACGACGGCGATCCAACCGGCGGCGGTTGCCGGGAGACACCTGCTGGCAGCACCGCTGCGGACCGATGGCCCTGGAGGTGTTCATCCGGCGTTTCCTGCCCGGTGATCCGCTCTGAAGGGAGTCATGTCAGGGCCAGGGGCATGGGGAGCGATCGGGTTCCGGCCCTGCGGGCCCTGCCGCAGCAAAAAAAAAGAGGTGGACCTGAGCCAGGTCCGCCCCTCGGAACGTCTTACAAAATGTAACGCCTTCGGCGGGTCCAGCGTGGATTTCCCTATGGGAATTTCTACTCAACTTTTTCGGCCTTGCCCAACAGCTCGCCCCCACTCAGGCTGCGGCGCCGGGCTTCAGGTCTAGGTTGGGGCGGTTGCTTCGGGGGCTCGTCTTGCCCTGGTTCGTGAAGCTTGAGCAGGGTCTGGTCGACCGTGCCCATTTTGATCAGCACCTGCGCGACCACCTCGACTGGGTGGCCGAGCTTCAGAGGCGCGGCCACCAGGCCAGCAGTGGCTACTGGCGCGAGCGCAAGGGCATGAACGGTGATGGCGCCGGTGGCATGTTGCTGTTCCACGCCAGCGACTGGCAGGAGGCCGAGGCCATCGTCCAGAGCGATCCCCTGATCCGCTCCGGTTGCGTCAGCTGGGTGCTGCACGAGTGGCGGGTGGTGGCGGGTGCGATCCCGGCGGTTGCTTCGCCTCAGGCTTCGGCCCCATGGTGATCCTGTCGATCGCCAACACGGTCAGCGACCTGATCCAGGGGGACGTGAACGAGCATCTGCCCCTGGAGCGCATTCCGCTCGAGGGCGATGTGCTCGGCCTGGGCACCACCACCAGCCTCGACAACGGCGAGCTCAGCTTCCTGCACCAGCCCGGTGCTGCCCGCACCCACCTCTACAAATGCCAGGCCCTCGATGGCGGCATCCGGCGGCTGCGCCCCGGTGACGGGGCCTCCCACTTTCCCTATGTGTGCTTCAGCGGTGACGCCAGCGCCCTGCGCCAGCCGGTGGATCTAGCCGGACTGGGCCCCAGCGCAGGGGTGCCGCTGCAGGAGCTGGTGGGGCAGGCGATCGCGGACTCGATCGCGTCGGGCCGGATGGAGCCAGCGCCGATCGTGGGGGTACGCCTGCGGGCGACCTGGAGCAGCCTGGTGATCACCGTGGCCTCCAAGCTCTGCATGGGCCAGCGCCGCCGCAACACGGACTCCGTGGATCCAGACGCGGGCGCGAGCCTGTACGCCAGCCTTCAGCACTACCGCCTGGCACCGCGGGATTCTGACGACCCCGCCGATCCGATCCGTTACCTGGGCCGCAGCCTGGAGTGGGACTGCTGCGGCTTCTGGGACACCCGACCCGAGAGCGGCCGCGTCACGGTGCCTCAGGCGGGAGCCCATCTGCATATGCATGGCTGCAGCAGCGACCTGCGCCACGGCGGCCATCTGCACCATGAGCACCCCGGCACCCATCTGCTGCGACTGGAGTCCCTGGCCCTCTATCCTCTTCGGGAGCTGCGCCACCTGGGCGCCGACCTGGCAGTGGAGCGGGCCAGCTACGACGCTGGCGTGCTGCGGTTTGCCATCACCAACCGGGGCACGCTCGATGTGAGCGATGTGGGAGTGGCGGTGGTGATCGACGACCGCTATGCCGGCCACCGCTACCTGCGCCTTCCCTGGCTGGCCGCCGGCGCCGAGGAATCCTTTGCCCTGACGCTCGAACTGGCGCCCGGAGCCCATGAACTCCTGGTGCTGGCGGATCCGGAGCGCCAGGTGCTCGAACCCCTCGCCCAGCAGGGCAACAACCAGAGCACGCTGCAGGTATGGGCATAGGGCGCTGTTCGTGACATCGGTGCTTTTGATTATATCGACACTGGTCGGATCTGCTGGAGCGTGATCAGGCTTTCGTTGAAGGGTTCAACCCCTGAGGACATCATTCCTTCCCTTTCGTGAAGGACAGCCTGCGATCGCCACGTTCGATCGTTTGCGCTGCCGTTTCCTGGCCGGGATCCGCCAACTACAGCTCCAACGCTCGGCCGTCTGGATGCTGGCGGCCGGGGCCGGCCTACTGCCCCTGATGGCTGGATCTGCGCATGCCGCGCTGAGCAAGGTGCCCACCAACGGGGCCGATACCTTGCTGATGTTGATGGGCTCGGCGTTGGTGCTGTTGATGACACCGGGGTTGGCGTTCTTTTACGGGGGTTTCACAAGAGCCAAGAACGTTCTCAACACGATGATGATGAGCTTCTTCATGATGGGGCTGATCGGGGTCGTCTGGGTTGTCATCGGTTACAGCCTGTCCTTCGGCACGGGCTTCAAGAGCCCCTTCATCGGTGGCGCTGATCAGTGGCGCCCTGGTGGAGTGCATCAACTTCAAGGCCTGGTTCTGGTTCTGTCTGCTCTGGAGCCTGCTGATTGACACCCCGATGGCGCACATGGTCTGGGGTGGTGGCTGTCTGGGGCCCCTAGGAGTTTGTTGCCAATAGAGCATCGAGCCACTGGCCATGGCGAATCCTGCTTGCGGTGAACCGCTGCATCAGTGCTGAGGCTCTGGTGTTCTTCTGAGCATGCCCATCGATGGGCCTCAGTCAGCCCTGGCCACACCGGCCAGGGC
>CALRVC020000054.1:0-10144 GCA_943371515.1 Synechococcus sp. UW140
CATGCGCCCGAAGGCCAGGCGAGCCTCGGCCTGGCGCGCCTCGATCTGGGCGAAGGATTCGGCCATGCCTCACAAGGCTGAGGTTCGTTAGCGGCACGGTAAGGCATGGTGCTGCGGCTGCCCAGCGTTCACAAGCCTTCGTTGCGCAAGCGCCCCTATGGCCGTTTCCGTATTCTCCTCAGCCTTGCGAGGACGAGCCAAACGGGATACGGTTCGACTCCCTGCGCAGCCAAGCCGTGCGTCCTCTTGCCGTGCGTCTGCCCCCTGAGCTGATCCACTGGCTCGACGCGCATCGCGGCGGCGAGGCCCGCACCACCTTCCTGCGGGCGATCCTGCGCGATCACATCCGCCGCCAGAGCAGGAGCAGGTCCCGTAACCGCCCTGCGGTGAGGGACGCAACCAAGGACAGCGCCACCGCCCCACAGCGGCACCCGCCGCTGCTCTGAGCCCTCCCACTTTCAGGCCCTGCGCTGATGCCCCTGCCTGCCCAGCTGATCGAGAGCCTGCAGGCGATCGATTCCGACTGGGCGCTGCTGCCGATCGATGGTCGCAAACGACCGGTCGATCCCCTCAGCGGTGAGCCACTGCTCGCCTGGGGCAGCAGCGGCCTCGACCTCGAGGCGATCACCGCCCTGGCCGATAACCCTCACGTCCATGCCGTCGGGGTGCTGCTCGGGCCAGCCTCCGGTGTGCTGGCCCTCGACTTCGATGGACGCGGTGCCGCCGCCTGCTTCCGCCGCATCTACGGCCGCTCGCATCGTGACCTGCCGCCCACCGTCGGCTGGTCATCGGGGCTGCCCCATCGCGGCCAGCTCGCTTTCCGGGTGCCACGCGAGAGCTGGGACCTGCTGCGGGGCCGGCGCCGCTGGACCGGTGCTGCCCAGGGCGGCAAGGCCCGAACGGTCTTTGAGCTGCGCTGGGCGGGCCACCAATCAGTCATTGCCGGCGTCCACCCCGAGACGGGCCACTACCGCTGGATGCAGGGCCGCTCTCCCGATCAGGTGTCAGTGGCCGATGCACCGGAATGGCTGCTGGAGCCGCTCTACAAGCAGCCCGATGAACCGGTCTGCGGCGACTACGCCCCCACGGCGGCGGATGTGCCCCGAGCCCTTGACCTGCTCCAGCACATCCCTGCGTTGGAGGACTACGAGGGCTGGCTCACGGTCGGCATGGCCCTCCACTCGGTCGATCCCGGCCTGCTGGCTGCCTGGGTGGAGTGGTCACGCGGCTGCGCCGGCTTCGATGAGGCCGAGTGCCTGGCGAAGTGGCGCTCCTTCAAGGGCCGTGGCGTCACCATCGGCAGCCTCCACCACCACGCCGCCGCTGCCGGCTACCACTACTCGTGGCCGGCCGGCGACCGGCCGCGGCGTGAGGCGCTGGCACGCGAAGCCCCTGCCGCTGGACCCCAGCCGCTTCCCGAGCCCGCCCGCGATGCGGTGATCGCCGGGCTGCTGGAGCAGCTGCTGGATCTGCTGCTTGAAACCCGCGACACCTGGGCGCAGGAGCAGGCGATTCGCTCCGCCCTCTGGAGCCTTGGGGTGACGGGCCAGGCGATCGACGAGCGCATCTACTACGCCCTGGCCCACCGCTGGGAGCTGCCGCTGCAGAACTCCCACAACGGCGGCAGCCGCAACCGACGCCTCAGCGATCCGATCACCTCACCCGCCGAGGACCTGCTGCCGGGCTTTCTGCTTTGGCGCCGCGATCACCTGCTCTTTGGCGCCGGCGGTAGCGGCAAGACCATGGCGGCAGCCGCCATGGCGGTGTGCTGCATCAAGGGCCTCCCCTTCCTCGATCAGGAGATCCTGCCGTCGCGCTGCGGGCGGGTGCTGTGGATCGGCACCGATGGCGGCGAGGGTGCCCGGGCGATGGTGCGCGAGTACCTGGAGGATCTCGGCTGCGCCGAGGACCCTTGCGTGGATGAGCAGCTGACGATCTGGGCCGCCGAGCCGGCCGATGGTCTGCCCTCCTGGTGCTGCAGCCCCTCCGGTTTGCAGGAGCTGCGCCTGGAGCTGGCCGGCGGCGGCTACGCCCTGGTGGTGATCGATTCCCTCAAGGCGGTGCTGGAGCTCGCCGGCATCAACTTCGGCATCGGCCCGGTCGGCACCCTGCTGCGCCTGCTGCAGGCGCTGGTGTGTCGCCACTGCTCCCTGCTCTGGCTGCACCACCCGGCTGGGGGCAAGAGTGCCGGCAAAGGGCTGCAGGCCGCCGCCGGCAGCCAGAACATCAATCAGATTCCCTCGGCGGTGCACCAGCTCACCCGCAAGCTCGAGGACCGGGGGCCCTGCAACGTCTGGAGCGTCCACAAGCTGCGCGGCAGTCCGCCGCGGGAGTTCAGCTATCGCCTCACGGAAGACGGCTTTGCGATCACCGAGGGCATGATCACGCGCAACTGCCGCGGTGCGGTGCTCGATGCCATCGAGCTGCGGCAGGCGGGCGGTCTGCCGACCAGCACCGCCTACCTGTGCACCGATCTGGGCGGGTTCCAGGAGGGCTCGGTGCGCAACAACCTCACTTGGCTGCGCAAGCGGGGGCTGGTGCGCAAGGCGGGCCTGGCCTGGCGGCTGAGCCCGCAGGGCCAGAAGCTGCTGGATCTGACGCGGCAGGGCGGCGCTGAACAGCAGATCTGGATGACCTGAACAGGACCGCTCGCCAGCATGCCGTTCGTGGTCGCTGACGGGTGATTCAGCCGTTCCATTCCTTGAAACCTGTTGCAGGGCAGTGGATCTCAAGGAATCTTTCACAGCCTTGAGCGCATCGCCTGCATTTCCCCCTCCCAAGGGGCCATCGCCTGCATGGTCGCTCCAGCGACATCACCCGATCCAATCCTTGAAACCTGTTGCAGGGCAAGCGATCTCGCCGAATCCTCCACAACCTTGATCCCATCACCCGGTGTGTGTCCCCCTTCAATAAAATGAAAAAGTGATTTTTTCTCTCTAAAGCACTGCAGTGCAGTGGTTCTCAGCGATCAAAATGGATGAAAAAGCCGTGAAAAGCTGTGAAAACGGCGTGAAAACAGATCCGCAGCTGCTTTTTCACGGCCATTCCCGCTGTTTTCATCGATTTCATTCCTTGTAACCGCTTGTGGCGCAGCCGATCTGCCGGAATTTTTCACGAATTCACTCCCTGACGTGTACACCCCCCTCCCCCCCGCCAGCATGACGACCACCCGCTGGCTTGAACCGATCGCTGGCTTGCAACGCCTCGACCCACAACACACCTACTGGCTGGACGATCACCTCTTCCCGGTCTCGATCACCGGCGTGCTGCAGGTGGCCAAGTCCAGCTATGCCCTGGGCCGCATCGAGGCCAGCCGTGCCGTGTGGGAGCCGCGCGGCAACACCTGCCACCAGGCCCTGGAGCTCTTCCTCAACGGACGCTTCCGGTCCGGTGTGCTCCCATCCGATGGACACGGTCAGGGCAACACCCCGAGCGGGGCGGAGGTTGATTTCGAGGTCTACCGGGAGTGGATCGAGCCGCTGATCGGCCACGAGCGCTGGCAGGCGGTGGAGGTGATCGCCTCCGAGCGCCCTACCTGCTGCCTGGTGCGCAACGTGGCCGGCACCTACGACACCGCCTACATCGACCCACACCTCCCCGCCGCGGTCGAGCGCCCAGCGGGGGTGAGCGGCCCGGCGCGGGTGCTGGCTGATCTCAAGAGCCTCACCGCCAGCGGCAGCACCTACTGCACCCGCGCCCAGATCGGCGGCTACCTGGCTCTGGAGTGGAGCCAGGGCAACTGGTTCGACTACGGCCAGACGATCTGGAGCCGGCCGGGGCGGACCCAGTTCTCGCCCCCCTATCCCCGGCGGGAATGCCTGGCCGCCTGGGCTGCGGTCTGGGCCCAGTACGTGGCAACCCACCGCCCCTTCTGAGCCCACCGGGCTCGTGGTTACGAGGCCCTTACTTGCGGCTTGCGTTATCGGGCCGCTACGGTGGCTCGAAAGCCAGGGCGCACCTGGTGTCGTTGTTCGCCATGCGAGCGCCATGGTCTCCCGCCCCGTTCTCGAGCCCGGCACCGCCGCCGCGGAGGCCCCTGAGCAGGTGGAGTCCCTTGATCTCGACGCCCTGCTCGATCGCATTACCCAGCTCAAGGCGGCGCAGAAGGCGATCGAGAGCGAACTGACCCCGCTGCTCGATCAACTCCATGCCGCCTTCGATAGCGGCGAACTGGACGCCTCCTTCTCCCACAACGACTTCAGCTTCTGCTGGTCCCCCGGCCGCCTCTCCTACGCCTACCCCGAGACATTGCGACTGCAGGAGCAAAGCCTCAAGCAGGCCCAGAAGTCTGCGGTGGAATCCGGCACCGCCACCATCCAGCACGGCAACCCCTTCTGGACCATCAAGGCACCCAGGGCCTGCTGAGCCGGCCCCGATGGCGAACGCACAGAAGCGCAAGGGGGATGCAGCCGAGCGGGAGGCGGCCCAGCTGATCGCCGCCCTGCTGGAACTTCCTGCACGCCGCAAGCTCGGGGCCGGTCGCACCAACGGCGCCGGCGGCGACACCGGTGACATTGAGGGCGTTCCCGGCCATGTGATTCAGATCGCCAGCTGGGCGAACGTGGCCGCCGCCGCCCGGCTCAAACCGGCTGAAGCGCAGCAGCAGGCCTGCAATGCGGCCCTGCCGTTCGCGGCGAGCTGGGTGCGCTTCCGTGGCGGCACCTGGCGGATCGTGCTCACCCCGGAGCAGTGGGCGGCCTACGTCCGCTGCGCCCTGCTGTGCGGTCACGATGACGCCTGATTCGACCTGCGCCCGCCTGGGCAGAGGCGCGCTGTGGCAGCACCCCGAACCTGCTGCTGAGGGGGTTGAAGCCCTGCGCGACGCGGCACCCCACCAGGACGACGACGGCAACCCCTGCTTTCTGCCAGAGCGCCACTGCCGGGGCGGTGTGGCCACCCGCTTTCCCCATCAGAAGCTGCCGCCGCGCGCTTCAGTGGCGGAGGTGGAGCGCCGCATCGCTGAGGCCCAGCTCTGGATCGCCCAGCGCCTGCCGCTGAGCCTGATGCGGGCAAATGCGGCCGACTCCTGGGGGGTGAGCAACACCCGCACGATCAACCGCTACCTCGATCTGGCCCGCAAGCGGATGGTGGCCGAGCTGATCAGCAACCGCCTGGAGCACCAGGCGCAGCACATCTACGCCCTCTACGACTGCGCGCGGCGGGCAATGGATGCCGAGCAGTTCTCCGCTGCTGTCGGTGCCCTGCGGGTGATCGCCGAGATCGGCGGCCTGCTGCGGGCACCGATCAAGCCCCCGGAGGCGAAGTAGGCCATGAGCCCGACCACCGATTTGCTGGCAACCCGATCTCCCCGGCCTTCCAAGGCTGAGCTTGATGTAACTGGGCTGCCCACCGGCGGCCTGCTGCACTCCCCTCAGCACGGCGACCCCTGGCGGGATCCGGGCCTGCTGGGTGTGCCTGATCCCACGCTCGCCCTGGCCAGCACGGTGCCGCTGAGTTTCCGGGCCTTCATCGCTGAGGCCTACCCCCGCTACGGCTTTCACCGTTGGGCGCTGGTGTTGATCGCTTTGCTGCAAGCGATCGCCGATGGCCAGCTTTCGCGTCTGATCGTCACCTGCCCGCCGCGGCTGGGCAAATCACTGCTGGTTTCCAAGCTCTTCCCTGCCTACTTCATCTACCGCCACCCGCATCTGTTCGCTGCCATCGCCAGCTACTCGGGTGAGCTGGCCTATGCCCACTCCCGTGAGGCGCGGCACTTCTACCGCGTCACCGGCAACCAACTCTCGAAGGATTCAGCGGCAGTCGGCAACTGGCTCACCACCCAGCGCGGCGGTTGCATCGCCGCTGGTGTGGATGGGCCGTTCACCGGCAAGGGCTACAGCCTCGGTGTGATCGATGACCCCTACAAGGGCCCGGCTGATGCCGGCTCGGCCCGGGTGCGCTCGCGTATCGAAGACTGGCTCAAGGCCGTCTGGTTCACCCGCGCCGAACCCCAGTTCACCGATGCCGGTGATGGCGCCCTGCAGCACAACCTCTCGGCCCAGGTGATCGTGCTCACCCGCTGGGATCACGAGGACGTGATCGGCTGGCTGCTGGCCCAGGAAACCGGCGATGCCCCGCAGGAGTGGCACATCCTCAACCTGCCAGCCATTGCCGAGCACCCAGGGGACCGCCTGAGCTTCCCGGAGTCCTGCACGCTGGAGCCGGACTGGCGCCAGCCGGGGGAAGCCCTCTGCCCCGAGCGGTTCCCGCTGAGCGAACTGCTCAAGATCCGCTCCCGCGTGGGCTCCTACTGGTGGAACGCTCTTTACCAGCAGCGGCCCTCGCCAGCGCAGGGTTCGATCTTCCAGCGGGCCTGGATCAAGCCGCCGTTCCCCCGCGATCAGCCGCGCCGCTACGCCCCGCTGGTGCTCTCCTGCGATCTGTCCTTCAAGGGGGAGGAGCAGAGCGACCACTGCGGCTTCGTGTTGATGGGCCTGCTGCTGCCGGATGCACCGCAGCCCACAGGCCGGCCGCGTTCGGCAGGCCCTCTGGCCCCGCAGCTGGAGCTGGAGGTGATCTGGGCGGCGCGGCACCACTTCGATCTGCCGCAGACGATCCGCTTTCTGCTCTCCACCCTCGCGGCGCTGGACGCACAAGGCCTGCGACCCCAGGCGGTGCTGATCGAGGACGCGGCCAACGGCCCAGCCGTGCAGCAGACCCTCAAACGCAAGGTGCCGGGTCTGCTGCCGATCCCCGCTCGGGGCAACAAGGAGTCGCGCGCCCATGCCGTCGCGCCCCTACTGGAGGCGGGCCAGGTGCGCTTCCACCATCGCGCCGCACCGCTGGTTGAGGAACTGCCGCGCTTCCCCAAGGGCACCAAGGACCTGGTGGATGCCTTTGGCCATGGTGCCCTGTGGCTGGAGACCCGCTACTGGCGGGGTCTGGGCATCAAGCGGGATCCGCTGCCGATGCTGCTGACGCGGTGAGCCGTGAGCCAGCTCTGCTTGCCGCTGCCGCTACATGAACCCCCCTCGGGGGTAGAGCGCTCGCGGCGGCGGCGGAAGCGACGGGAGCCGCCCACTCAGCGGAACCAGCAGCTGGTCTTTGCCTTCCCCTACAGCCCCGAGCCACAGCGGCCACGGATGCAGCACCGCCGTCAACGGCCCGTGCATCCTCATGCCGCCGCCCATGCCTTGGCGCTGTCACACCTGGACCTGGCGGACAAGATCGCCGGTAACTTCGCCCGGCGCACCACCCATTCCTTTGACGATCTTCGCCAGCTCGCCGTGATCGGCCTGCTCAAGGCGGCAGCTCGTTTCGATGGCACGGGCGGGCGCTCGTTTCGGCCCTACGCCCGCACCTACGCCAACGGCGAAATCACGCACTACCTCCGGGACCACGGTTTCGCGATCAAGGTGCCACCCTCCTGGCGTGATCTATACGCCAGTGGTCAGAAGCTGCTGCGGGACGGATTACCTCCACATGGTGTTCCAGAGCGGCTGGGGGTATCGACCGAGCGCTGGCGGGAGATTCAGGAGGCCTGCTCGATCACTGTAGTGGCCCTGCCGCTGGAAACCTGAAGGTTGGCTCATGACTTGTGAACGCCCAAGATCAGCGGGGGCGTTTGATATGCGAAAAATGAGATTGTATGCTCCCGCACGCTGTATCTTGAGTTTCTCGGTCTGCTGCTGATGTCAAGCGACACGCCTTGCTGCCACGGTGATTTAGGCGCGTGCGGGTTTTGGCCTTCTGCATGCGAACTGCAATCAGCTGGGTCAGCTTATGCTCAGGGTTCCTGTATCGTCGCCACGTCTCATCCTGCAACGATCACCGGTTCCCAGCAAGTCCTGAAGGAATGCGATGACACTGATCGCCAGAATGCTCCTAATCACTGAACATCAGCTATGATGAGCTGAGGTTAATGTGCTGATCATATTCATGAGTTCATAGCCAGAAGTCATCAGCATGCGGCTCTGTAGAGTGCGATGGGCGTCACAATATGCATCTGCACCATTGACGTGGTCGTATAGAACAAGTCAAGCAGCAGAAATAACCATTTAGCCAGATCGCTGGCTATACCCTTGGTCGCCTAATCTGAATCAGGCCTGAATTCAGGCGGAACGGGTCTACCGTAGAAGGCTGCCAAGAAGCGTCAAAGGACTTCTCTAACACCGTATAAGATCGTGGCTGCACAGGATCTATTCTTGTTCGATTGGCGTTCGATGGTCAGTCATTTAACCCCGACCGCAACCACCATTTCGCATGGACCGACAAATCCATCAACACCCTCGAATATCCTTAGCTCCTGTTCTATCTCTTCCCATACAGACGGACGTTCGGCTTCGGGAACACCCGACAACATCTGGTGAAGGGCTCCGAATGATTCCCGCTCGAATCTGACACACTCAGCGGCGGAAGGCATTCTCAACGGTGAAGACACCAAGCGAACTTGTATGTCATGAAAGCCCGCCTTCTTAAAGGCGGCCTCAAGAACACCTGTGCCACCCAAGCTGAATGGCCCAGGCTGGCCTGGAAGTGGGGGTGGCAACTGCGCGCGCCGCCGAATAATCGAAACCGGAACAGAGAAGAACATATTGTTTTCAGGTGTCGAGTAGGTGATCGCAGCAACTCTTCCGCCAGACTTGAGAAGTCGGTGCATCCCCGTGAGTGCTTTGTGTTGGTCAGGGAAATAGATCAAACCGACGCGCGATATGACCGCGTCGAACGAGTCATCCGGGAACTCCAAGTTCTCGCCATCCATCACTTGAGTCTTGACGTTCTTCAGTCCTGCCTGAAGCGCCGCCGTCTGGGCAAACTTGAGAATATTGGAAGAAATATCGGTGGCCAAGACGGACCCCGATGGGCCCACACGTTTCGCAGTCACAATGGCTTGTTCTCCGGCACCTGCGGCCACATCAAGGACATGTTGACCTGGCCCTACACCAGCCATTTCGAGCATGAGATCCGTCGCCTCGCCCAGCCACTCGTGAAGTGTCGGCCCCCAGCGATGCCATGCTTCTGCAGCAGTCTGCCACTGCTCACATGTCGTAGACTTGTACTTGATGGGATCGAAGATTGGAATGTTAGATGACATGACTTATCTCCTTTGGTTTTATGATTGATAATTCCCACGCGAAACATTTCGCGCTCGACCTAGTGCTCCAGATTAGAAACTGGGAATTGCACAGCGCTTAAAGCGGCAACTGTCGCTCCAGTCTGGTTGCTATCAGATCGAAGGTCCCTCATGTGTTTCGAATTCAACGGGCCTGAGCTTATTTACATTGACCTGCAACTGAAAGATGTCGGGCCTCGAATAATGCCCGACAACATCGAGGCTCCGCTGCGCAGCGCCAACGCGCTCAAGGTCGATTTCTGCGTAAAGAATTCCCAACTCACGCCGCATGGGCCCTGCCACGATCTTTCCGCCAGGCTCGATGACCACTGAGTCTCCTGGGTTTATCCACTCCTCAGCATTGGGATAAAGCTCCGACTTTCCGGGCACGGAGTCCGGAATGTCGAATGCCCGAAATGCCATTCCGCTTCCAACCACCCAACATCCGCCCTCTCGTGCAATGTGCTGGAGTGTGCCAATCCACTTGTCACCGGAGTCATAAGTAGGGGCGATATAAATCTCAACGCCGAGGGCGTAAAGCGCGTATCGTGCAAGTGGCATGTAATTTTCCCAGCAGATGAGGGTGCCAATACGGCCGCAAGGCGTATCAATAACCTTTAGGCCTGAACCATCGCCGAATCCCCATACCATTCGCTCCGGGTTCGTCGGCATGAGTTTTCGATGCCGGTTCAACAGGGCTCCGTCTGGCCCAATCACAACAACCGAGTTATAGATAGTTCCGCGGCTGTATTCAGCATCCCGCTCGTCAATGCCGCAGACGACTGTCACTTTGTGCTTCTTCGCCGCCTCGCGAAGCGAGCTGAGATCGTTGCCATCGAGACTCACTGCATTTGCGAGAAGTTGGGAGTGAAGCTTCTCAGCGAGCGCCATATCTGCCCCGGGCCGAAGCCTCCAGATCCAGGAAGGATATCCCGGGATGTACGCCTCCGGAAATACTACAAGTCGGGCCTCATTTGACGCAGCCTCACGTATCGAGTCAACGGCGTCCGCGACTGTCGCGGAACGGTTCAGCAGCACCGGCGGTCTTTGAACAACTGCAATTCGCATTTTTCTCCGGTGGCGTATTTCAGT
>CALRVC020000055.1:0-9753 GCA_943371515.1 Synechococcus sp. UW140
AGTCGGTGATTCAGCGCAAAATCAGTCACGGTGTCCAGTCGACCAGCGGCGCCATCTGCCGCAGCCGATTGCTCACGGTGACCACCACTCTGCGCCAACAAGGCCGGGATGTCTGGCAGTTTCTGGAGCAGGCCTGGATTGCCCATCACCGCGGCGGACTAATGCCATCACTCCTGCCCAATACCTGAGCCGCTCAGCTCACAGCCTCAAGTCCTTGGTTGCTCAGCGCTGCGGGATCCGGGCGATTGGCGCCATGGGCTTCCCGACCTCTGAATGGGTACCAATTACGTAAGCGGACAGTATCGGGTCTTTTGCCCGAATGTGACCAGCGGCTGGGCATGGCCCTACCAGGCAGATCTTTCAGCCCAACTCTCAATCGGGCAATTGGGGAGCAAACAAGAAGCAGCCTTCTATGAAACTTGAATCAAATTGGCATCCTCGGCTGATGTCAGATTCTTTGAGGTGCTCGGTTGTCCACTGCAAGCAAGGACGTGGAACTATTGCTGATGCCAAAAAAAATCAATCAGCGAGACTTTTCCTATCAGTCACGAAAAGCTATGATTCAGTCGATGAAAAATCAGATCCCACGAAAATCAACCCTGTCCTGGCACAGTCCTTGTCTTCTTTTCTAGATAGAAATGCCTGCAGGCTGGGCTCTCCGTTTCTATTCATCCTTTACAGCGCATCTGACCTCCTCAGCCTTAGTTCGTATATAGCTTATGAATTCAGGCTTGAAGTCATCACACACAAACAGCCCTGAACGGAGATATGGCTGATGATGACGAATAATGGAGTCGATCGCCGGCTGCCAGTCGGCTTGATATCCTGCCAAGATCCCAAGTGTCTGTGCGGTATTGAGAGCATTGGCGGCAAACCATGCATATCGCGCGTCAACAGCATGATCGTTGTCGCGGCTTGCCAGATCTGGATACTGGACTGCAAGGTTGAGGTAATTCTGCAAGGCGCTTAGGGCCATGAACTGCGCTTGGATTTCTGCATTACGGTTGAAGCTCCAGATCCCAGTTCCCAGTGAAATTGTTGCCGTCGAGGCAACGACGATACTCGCCCAAGGCGCAACCTTGTTAAGGGGATTTTTTGGTACCTCTTGAATTTTCATAGTGTTGTGGTTATCGAGAGAGGTGGCAACCCCTTTGGCTGCTAATAAGGCTGCCTTGGTAAACAGTAGCGCCAGAGTTGGCTCCGCCGCTTCTGGCGGCTTGTTGATACACACCATTTCGACTGGCGCCAACAGCGAGTGGATCGACTTCAACGTCACGGATGTCTAAATCGGGCCTTCTCGTAGGCGTCGGCACGGTGCCGGCAGATGGCGGTGGCTGTACCAGTCGACGACAGTCGCCAACCACTCCCACGCCTCCGCCCTGCTGGTGTAGAGCCGGCTTAGATCGTCGAACCAGTCCCAACCCTTCGGAACACTCCCCTGCTGTCGCTTTTGTTGGCCCACAGCTGTCTGCCACGGCCCAGCCGGCTTTGATGGCCGCGATGTTCTCGATCGGCGATGGCGACACCATCCGCTTGGTGGAGGGCGGCAGGCGGATCACCGTGCGGCTGGCCTGCATCGATGCTCCCGAGATGGCGCAGCAGGGCGGCGATGCCACTGGCCTTGTCGTCGGCACCGATGGATTCGAACGGCCCGTCGTAGTGGCCGCCCACCGGCAGGGGTACCAATGGGGCGGTCTGCCCGGCTGACCTCGCAGTCTTTCCAGAAGTCGACCCGATCTCTGGTCTTGGCCACCGCCGACTTCGGCTCGGCGTATCACCAAGCTGCTGCGGCGTGCACGACGCCGGCAGGGAATCAATACGGCCGGGTATCTGCTTCTCAGCTTCTCAGCAGGGGCACCAGGGAGGAGGGCACGGCTGCCTCGCTGGAGTGGTGCTCAGAGGAGGTGCGAGATCTCCGCGCCGGCTGCGATCATTCCCGCCAGCAGAACGACTCTGCCGGTTTGCAGCAGAAGGCGGCTGATCACGGCGAATCCAGGGGTGATCATCGAAGCACCTTCGGCGTGAGCGGGCTTACCTGTTCGATCGGCACACCGAACGTTGCGGAGTGGCGGTCCTCCAGGGGCCAGCGCCGTACCCATACGCAATCGGAGAAATCATCCACGTTCACCACCTGGTAGGCGGTGTGGGAACGGTCGGCGAGCGTGACGAGGGAACCAGGAGAGATGGTCATGAGTCTTTACCAGATGACCCCATCAAAGCGCGTCTGCTGCAACAAATCTATATCGGTGCTGCAACACTGACCTGGGGCGTGTCCCCTGGCTCGCCGCCAGCCCGCTCGATTGGTGGCGTCACGGCGCCCCCCGTTGGGTGAAGGACAGGGCCAGCACCAGGCACCGGCGTCGCTGCGGAACGGGCCATGCAGCTTGCCGGGCGGTTGGCTGGCGTCGTGCCCCGTTTCCAGCCACATCCCGAAGCCTTCATGCCAGAGCCTGCCCCTCGAGCCCCTCCAGCCAGCACCAACTGTGCTTTTCGCTCGCCGCCAGGGGGTTCCAGTCGGTGCAGGTGGATTTGCTCCTGCCGGGCTGGCGAGGTGCTGATCGACCAGCGGAGCGATTTCGGCGACACTCTCGACCGCCAGATCATGGCTCCCGCTTGCAACAACCACCAAGAGGACTGCCTGTATCTCAGGGGACTGGATTCCCATCTGAACTGAGCGGCCTGCTCAGCAGGCATCTGGCGAAGGTCCGCACCTGCGCCTTGGCCACCAGCCGCAGGTGCGAGCAGAGGCTCCTTGATGGTGGCGGCCCACCGATGCGGCCCGCCTCAAGGCGGCGCCGCAGGGATGGCCGGGCACTGGCGAGGGGATCAATTCCAGTACCCTGGCAAGCGCGATTGGATTCCCAAGAAGGCAGCCAGACTTGTCTTTCCGCGTGACTCCCAAGAATCGATGAACAGGCCGCTGAGCGGCGCCGTCGCCCTGGTCACCGGTGCCAGCCGGGGTATCGGCCGCGGGATTGCGGTGGGTCTGGCGGAGGCCGGCGCCACGGTGTACGTCACGGCCCGCAGCCTGGGGCCGGGAGAGCGAACCGATCCGGTCGGGGGCACCCTGGCATACACCTGCTCTGCCGCCGAAGAAGCTGGTGGCCGCTGCCTTCCCATCCGTGTGGACCACACCGACGACACTCAGGTGCAAGGGCTCTTTGCGCAGATCGAGCAGGAGAACGAGGGCCGGCTCGATGTGCTCGTGAACAACGTCTACGGAGGGGTCCGGGCGCTGCGGGAAAGCATCGGCCAACCCTTCTGGGAATCGGATCCCGGAGTCTGGGATGCCTGCAACGATGCGGGTCTGCGCAGTCATTACGTGGCCTCCGTTCATGCGGCACGGATGATGGTGAGAAGGCAGCGAGGTCTGATCTGCACGATCTCCTCCTGGGGTGGTCTGTTCCCCCTGTTCAACGTGGCTTATGGCGTCGGGAAGTCAGCCTGCGACCGCCTGGCAGCCGAGATGGCCGCCGAACTGAAATCCCAGGGAGTGGCCTCCCTCTCCCTGTGGCCGGGCATCGTCTGCACCGAGCACATCAGGGAGCTGGCGGAGGAGAACCGCGAGTCCTGCGCGATGGAGCGGGCAACGCAGTCGCTTGCCAACCAGACCAACTGGGAAACCCCACTGCTGACGGGGCGTGTGATCGCGGCCCTGGCTGCCGACCACGAACTCCTGCGCAGATCCGGCAAGGTGGGGATCGTCGCGGAACTCGCGTCCGCCTACGGGGTGGTGGATGCGGGTGGCAGCCGACCTGCCTCCCTGCGCTCATTGCCTGCTGTGCTACCTGTGCTGATGCCACCGGTGCGGCACCTGGCGGGATGGATTCCCGATCTCAGGATTCCCTGGTGGCTGCTGATGCTCACCGCCCGCAGTGCCCCCAGATTCTGAGCGCGACACAAGAAGGCTCAGAGCGCACGAAGCACCCATCGGGTTGCGGTACCGACCAAAACGGCCGGCGGGCATGTTAATGAATCAGCGGACCCGACCCGGGGGGTGCGAGTCCAGAACCCGGCCACCGGCCAAAAAGCGTCCGACACGGGGCGCTTGTTACACACTCCGAAAATCAGGGAGGTGCCACGCCATGAACAACGCCAACAGCCGGGAAGAGCAGACGGCGAAGACCCCTCGGAAGCTCCGGGACACGGAGAGCTGCGGGGCCCGCTCGAAGCGATGCGACGGCGGCTGGCGGAGCACTCACCATTGGAGGATCTGGGGCCCCTCTTCGGCCCGAAGGCGCGTGGGCAAGGCCCTGGCCGGGATACTGACTGAACGGGCCGCCGGTCCTCGCTGCCGGATATAGACCAGCCTTCCCGCGGCAACAACTTCACCCGCCGCGAGCCGGGCGAGCCCCAGACCCAGGTGCGGGGGTCTCTCCTCATCGCGGGGGCAGCCTTCCGGGTCGGGTGCGGCAAGCCGCAGGCGACCACCTAGCCGCCCCGGAGCCGGGGGAGAAGACTGAGGGCGGACCCTGCCCTCTGGCCATGGCACCCATCTCACCCTTCGCCCATGTGCTGGCAGGCGGCCTCGCTCTGGTGCTGCTGGCGCCGGTCGCCCGGGCCGACGACCCCACCGGAGCCTATTTCTCCGGCACACCTGTGGAGTGCCCTGGAGTGGCCTCGGCCGAGGCCACGGTTGTGACCTGTAATCGGAAGGCCCTGGCCAAGGCTGACCGAGAGCTCAACGTCCTCTACCGCGACCTCATGGAGAGGGCCGATCCGGCGGAGCGGCGGGCCCTGCAGGAAGCGCAACTGGCCTGGATCCGTCTGCGCGACGCTCAGTGCGCCCTGGTGCAGGCTTACTACCAGCAGGCACCGTTCCCGGAGAAGTGGACGAGCCGCTGCCAGGCCGTGCAGACGATCCGGCGCGTGCAGGAACTGAAAGCCCTAGGCACGGGGATCGGTTGGTGAGGGTGCATCGCCATCGAGGGAGCCATCGGTTCCCCCAGGCCCAGATCAGTGGGTACCGTCGGACTTGCCAGGTCGTCCAGGCGCTGGATGTGCCATGGACGGGGAAGGCTGATTTCCGCGCATCTCAGGCACCCCCGGTAGCGGGATCTTCCGGTGCACGATGAGCAGGATCGCGCCCATGGCGGGAGCGATGCCGCAGATGTCAGCCCGCTCTACATCGATGCCCTGAGCTGGGCCGCCCAGCTGCACCGCAATCAGCGGCGCAAGGGCAAACCCGTGCCCTACATCTCCCACCTCATCGCCGTGAGCGGCCTGGTGTGGGAAGACGGCGGCACGGAAGACCAGGCGATCGCAGGCCTGTTGCACGACTCCATTGAGGATGCCGGACAGAGCCACGCCTCGATCGCCGAGCGCTTCGGGGAGGAGGTGGCGGCATCGTGGTGGGACTGCACCGACACCGCCGAGGGCCTCACCGGCGTCGGCAAAGAACCCTGGCTGGTGCGCAAGACCCGCTACGTGTCCTCGCTGGAGCGCAAGAGCGAGACCTCGCTGCTGGTGACGGCCGCCGACAAGGCCCACAACGCCCGGGACCAGGTGCTCGATGCCCGCCGCGACCCCCACAGCTGGGCGCGCTTTCGTGCCGGCCTCGACGGCACGGCCTGGTACCTGCTGCGGATCCACCAGACCCTCAGCCACCGCCTGCCCGCCAGCCGCTCCAATGAGTTGCTCGGGGAGGCTGTGAAGGAGATCCTCTCCAGTGAGGCCTACCGCCGGATCGTGCCCCACGGGATTGCGCCGGCGGTGTGGGCGGCGGGCTACCTGGAGCGGCCAGAAATGCACCGGAGCGGATCAGCCCATGGCGGCTGAGGCCGCGTCGGCCACCGTGCTGCTGGCCCATGGGGCCGGCGCACCGATGGACAGCCCCTTCATACCCGCCATCGCCTGCGGACTGGCCGAGTCGGGCTGGCGGGTGGTGCGCTTTGAGTTCCCGTACATGGCCCGGCAGCGAGTGCTGGAACGCCGCCAGGGTCCTGACCGGATGCCGGTGCTGCAGGAGGCGTTCCGCGAGCAGGTGCAGCTGGAGAAGGCCGACAGCGCAGAGCGACCGCTAGTCATCGGTGGCAAGTCGATGGGCGGCCGGGTGGCCAGCCTGCTGGTTGATGAGCTGGCCACCAGCGATGGGGTGCGCGGCTGTCTGTGCCTGGGCTATCCCTTCCATCCGCCAGGCAAGCCGCTGCAGCTGCGCACCGAACACCTCGCCGGACTGCAGACTCCAACTCTGATCCTGCAGGGGGAGCGGGACAGCTTTGGGCGTCGGGATGAGGTGGAGACCTACAACCTCTCGCCGCAGGTGCAGTTGCGCTGGATCCCGAGCGGTGACCACAGCTTCAAGCCCACCCGCATCTCCGGCCTCAGCGAGGCGGACAACTGGGCCACGGCGGTGGCCTTGGGCGATCAGTTCATGCGGCAGCTGACCAGCGGCTGAGCCCCCTGTCGGCCTACGCCTTCAGCCAGCCTCGGGCGTTCACCAGCCTGCCCGCTTCCTGGGCTGCTTCCACACAGCGATGGGCCCGGCGTTTGGCGTCGTCCTAGCTTTGGGCCCGCATCAGGCAGCCCTCCATCGCTTCTGGCGTTTCGATCACGGCCAGCAGGCCCTGGGTTCGGCTGCCGATGGAGGGATCCGTCAGCAAGCGGGTGATCAGGTTGAGGTCCCACAGCAACCGGCCTTGGGAGCCAGCCGCGAACAGCTTCTCCTGCAGCACGCCCAGGCACCCCTGCTTGAAGGAATCCAGCTGGCCAGGCCGGAAGCGGCGGCTGTTGGGCAGCCCCTCCGCCGGGCCAGCGGGGAGGCGTTCTGCCGCTGGTCGATTTGCCTCAGGACTGTGCTCGACGCTCCAGCTCAGACCCGTGCCAGGTAGTCCCACCGTGGTGCGGGGGGCACCGGAGCGGGCTACCGGGATGTTCAAGGATGCCCCCTGACCCCCAAGCGAAATCGAGCTGAGGCCGCTCTTGCCGAAATTGAATCTCAGGGGGCCCAGGCGGGCAGAGCGGCGGAAACGGAAGGTCATGGGACCGCACCGGCTTTGGGCCAAGGGGTAGATAGATCCTGCTGCTTCCGGTTCCCGTGAAGGTGATTCTTCTCCGAGATATCCCCAATTCGGCCAAGGCCCGTTCAAACTGCGCGCTAGTGGTCTCCCTAGCGTCCGTGCTCCCAGTGGTCGCCGGGTTCTTCGGATGAACGGGACCCTCTTGCAGGTGAAGAGGCTCGAGAGTGCCTGCCAGGCCCTGATGACCCGATGACCCGGCTGGAAGACCTCAAACCCGAAGACCTCGTCAACGCCCTGCTGAAGGGCCTGGTCGGCAAGCATGCTGTGCGGCTGATCAGTGCCATCAAGGTGGTTGCCCCCGAAGCCGGGGCGATGAGGCCCTGCCTGAAGAGGACGCACTGATCCGATGGCCACGCAGCGCTACTCCGTTACCCCCCACCCGATCGACACCCTGCTGACCTGGGTCAAGAGCGGCGAGATCGCCATCCCAGAGATCCAGCGACCCTTCGTCTGGGAAGCCACCAAGGTGCGCAACCTGTTGGATTCCCTCTACCAGGGGTTCCCGGTGGGCTACCTGATTGCCTGGCGAAACCCCACGGTGAAGCTCAAGGACGGCACATCGTCCGCCGGGAAGCGCATCCTGATTGACGGGCAGCAAAGGGTGACTGCCCTGATGGCCTCGCTTCTTGGCATGGAGGTGCTCACGAAGGACTACGAACGGGTACGGATACGCATTGCCTTCAACCCGTTAGCCGCGGATGACGAGCCGAGCTTTGAAGTGAGCAATCCTGCGATCGCCAAGAATCCGCTTTGGATTCCAGACATCTCGAAGCTCTTTCAGTCGGATGCGGATCTGTTTGATCAGACCGACGCCTACGTGGCACGAAATCCAGAGATCGATCGGAATCTAGTTGGCAAGTCGCTCCAGCGGCTCTTGAAAATTGTCAACAACTCTGTTGGCTTGATCGAGCTGGCTGAGGATCTTGATATTGAGACCGTTACCGAGATCTTCATTCGCGTCAACTCTGCAGGGGCCGAGCTCTCCCAGGCCGACTTCGCGATGTCGAAGATCGCGGTCAACGAGACCTACGGCGGCAACACACTGCGCAAAGCCATCGAATACTTCTGTCGCCTGGCCATTTCGCCAGACTTTTACTCCCAGATCGAGAAGAACGATCCAGAGTTTGCCAAGTCGGAATTTCTGCCCAAGATGGCTTGGCTAAAGGACGTCAACGACGATCTCTACGACCCCACCTATACCGACATGCTGCGGGTGGCATTTACCTCAGAGTTTGGCCGAGGCAAGCTGCAGGACCTGGTAGCCCTGCTTTCGGGCCGTAATTTTGCCAGCAAGCAATACGAGGAGAGCATTGCGGAGGAATCGTTCGCCAAGTTGAAGCAGGGGGTTCTCGCTTTCATGAGCAAAACCCACTTCGATCGAATCACGATGATCCTGCGGTCGGCTGGGTTTGTGACCAGTGATCTGATTCGCAGCCGCAATGCCATCAACTTTGCCTACATTCTTTATCTGAGGGGCCGGCGCGAAAATCTGCCAGCCGACGACATCGAGAGTCTGGTGCGGCGATGGTTTGCGATGTCGATTCTCACCGGCCATTATTCCGGCAGCCCGGAAACGTCCTTCGACCTCGACATTCGGCAGATTGATTCCCAGGGTGTGAAGACCTATGCCGAAGCTGTGATCGAGAACGAACTTCCCTCCACCTTCTGGACGGGGATGCTGCCGCAGCTGATGGACACCTCATCAGCAATGAGCCCGTACTTCATCGCCTACCAGGCGGCCCAGGCTCGACTTGGTGATCGCGGCTTCCTTTCGGCCGGCATCACCGTGCGCGACTTGCTGCTCAATCGCGGCGACAAGCACCATGTTTTCCCTCGCAAGCATCTGCAGCGGGGAGGGGCATCCCGAAGCAGCTACAACCAGATCGCTAATTTCGTGATGGCCCAGAGTGAGATTAACATTGCGATTGGCGATAAGGCACCTGAGATCTATTTCGCTGAGCTGCGAGAGCAGGTGAACGGTGAGGCGAACGGCGGCTCCAAGCGTTACGGCGGCATTACCGATCCAGCAGAGCTGAGAGCAAATCTCGTGATGAATTGTCTGCCCACGTACCTGCTGGATGGAGAGCCTTTGGACTACGACGCCTTCCTGGTGGAGCGCAGGTTGCTGATGGCCGAGAAGATCCGCCAGTGGGTGGCGGTGCTGTGAGCACCAACTTCGCCCAGCTGCGCAGCTACGACGATGGAGGTCCAGACACGAAAACCATGTCGGAAGAGCAACTCAAGGCATTCCTGGAGGCCGTCAAAGCAGATACCACCCTCCGGGAACGTCTAAAAGCAGCAACAGGCCCCGTTTGCCTTGAAGCTTGAGGGCCTGCAGGTGCTGGGCATAGAGCTGGTCGAATCGCTCCTTTTCGTGTTGTTCCATGGTGAGATTTCTCCCCAAGGGGATGAAAGATATGACACACACATGAGTGTGTACATCCTTCACTGTGGAACTGCGAGACTCCAGGGCGATCGGGCCTCGAGCACCAGCCCATGCAAGTCTGCAATCAACCCATCAGCCTTTGGGTATATTGCTTGGAGTGAGCTATAGTGGGTTTGAGTCTGCCGCGGAGCGGCTTAGTCCAACGAACAAGGATAGATCGTGCGCAGCCACGATCTTATCCGGTGGTTGGACTAGCCCTTTTCGCTATAGACCAGCAGCTTACGGTAGATACGTCGGGCCGAATCTCAGCTTTTTTTCTGAATTCCGGCTGGATGAGACGTACCGCCT
>CALRVC020000056.1:0-9673 GCA_943371515.1 Synechococcus sp. UW140
CTGGATCGAGGGGTACTACAACCGTGAGCGACGGCACTCATCGATTGAATACCTCAGCCCCATTGTCTATGAAGCACGGGCTCGAAGAGCCCGTATAATGTCCACAATGGTGGCCTGAGGACTGTCCACAAAACCGGGGGAAGCCCAGATGTCGGCGTAATACCGTTCCACTACGGCGTAGGCCTCGTCGTAGCTGGCGAAGACCTGGCCGGCGATGCCGTCCTTCACGCCGTCATCGCGCTGGATCTGATAGTTGTCGCCCATAGGTCTGTATCGTCTGGATTTCAGTAATATCGACCCGGGTATTCACCAGAATGGTCAACGCGGGTGACCCGCACGCCAGGTAGCCACGTGACTGTGCCAGAAGAAACACTTCATCTGCTCTGCCCGCATAGCTGACCTGCCGCCTCAGGGCACCAGAGCACCTGCAGGAATCACAGCGATTCCATCGGAAGGGGGTTGACCATTAGAGGCCGACTCTCAACGATCGCCTGTCCGAAAGCCGGCGTCTGGGATGTCCTGGGCCAGGGCAACTGTCTGATGCAAGGCAAACATGGCTTATTCTGGAAATTCAGTGATGAGTCTTGGTTGGACTGAGAAAGGAGGAATCAGCCAGGTCGTCTTGAATGGCTGAGAGGTTCCATTAGATCCGGCCAGTATAGCACTTATCACAACTTTCATCCCGTACGAGTTGTTCTCAATCCGCAGAGCCGTTCCGGTTCGCCCATGGGTAAGCAGATCATCATGAAGACGCGTCCAGTTTTCGACTGTGTAGCCCAGGGAAATGAACGCCCTGGCCTTGAGCCGACCAACTGGATGCACGACTGATAGCAGATAGTCGCAGATCTTTGCTTTGTCCACGATCGCGTGGTCTGCATGGGGGAGCATTCATGGCGCAGAGGATCACGAGGGCTTCTCCTGCACAAGTGCCACCCCCGCCACCGGCAACCGACTCCTAGGGTTTGAAGATGTGAAAATCAACCAGATGCATAAGCTCCCCCTCGCCCTAGCCGGTGTGCTACTGAGCCTTCCGTTGCTGACCACGGCCCCGGCACAGGCGCAGAAGCGGATTCCCAAACTGCCGGGTTACGACCAATGTCCGCTTGGGTATGTCAATGACCTCAAGCAGCATTGCAATTCACCGATCTACTACCAGGTGAAGCCCACCTACGGAAAGCCCTGTGCCTCCGGATGGATGAACATCGGGGCGGGCTATTGCAAGAAGAAAACCCTGGGCATCTTCTGAGGCCCCATCGCGCTGGCCGTCATCGGCCGGGTCGAACCATGCGGGTGTAGGTGAGGCTCAGAAGGATTCTTCCGTCTGGCCGGCGAAGCGGCCGGCGTAGCTCTCGCTGCCCTGCAGCTTCTGGAAGACGAACTGGCAGACCGCGGTGCCGGGATGTACGGCCAGGGGAGCGGGGCCGAAGTTGCTCATCTCCAGCACCTGCTGGCTGTCGATGCCAGGCCCCATGAAGGGGGCGCTGATGTGCACCATCAGGCCCAGTCGCGCGAAACGGCTGCGACCCTCCAGCCAGCCGCACAGACCGGGGCCCAGGCGTAGCCGCTCCCGGGTGATGCCCAGCACCGTCTCGCCCGGCATGATCAGGATGTGTTGTCCCAGGGGCACCTCGATCTTCTCGGTGAGCTCCCGGTAATCGGTGTGCTCCCGCACTTCGATCACCTCATGCACCTTGCTGAAGACGCGAAAGGTGGGGGCGAGGGTGAGGTCGAGAGAGGCGGGGCCCAGCCGCTCGGGATCGAAGGGCGTGATCGTGATGGAGCCCTGCTCGATCGCCTGCAGGATCGCCTCTCTCCCGAGAACGGCCATGTCTTTCCCTGGGAACAGGCGAGCGTGGATTGTGTCAGGCGGTCGGCCGGGGCCCACCGGCCAGGCCGTCGATGGTCTGCTCCAGCAGATCGCGGCCGCTGTCGTACACGAGGCGTGGCGCCGGCCGGCCGGCATCGGTGGCGCCCAGACGGCGGGCGGCGGCACGGCGCCGCTTCAGCCGAGGATCGGCGCTGCGGGCCGCCTGGGCCCAGGCCTGGCGGCGGACATTGCGGGCCGCGATGGCACGGTTGCGGCAGTGCTGCAGCGGCAGGCGAGCCAGGGGCAGGAGCAGCAGCAACAGGGCGTAGCCGATGGCGAATCGCGCCAGCCAGGCCACAGGGGGCAGCCAGGCGGGCGTGATCGCCAACAGCCATGGCGAGAGCACCAGCAGGGCCCCGACGGCGATGCCATAGGCGGCCCGTTGCTCGACTCCGGCCCGGCTGAAGCGAAAGGCCCGCTCGCGCAGGGGCGGCACCGGCCCATCAACGCCGGCGGCGCTGGCGGACAGTGAGGGGAAGCAATGGATGAGGTCGCCGTCCTCACTCACATCGGGGCGGCCGTCGAAGCGCAGAAGCACAGGCAGCATGGCGGCATCGGCCAGATCACGGCGGCGGTCGGGATCGGAGGGGCAGTCGGGCAGATCGAGCAGCGGGGCTAGGTCCTCGGCGATCACCACGCCACCGTGCAGACGCAGGAAGGCGGCGATGCGGCGCCAGCGCAGCGGCTCGAGGCGGGCATTGGGATCGCCATCGCCGAACAGGATCGAAAACACAGCGCTGAGAAAGCCCACGGAGTCCGGATCGGCACCCTCGCCGGGCAGGTCCCAGAGCAGGCTCCACAGCTGCTGCAGCGTGACGGAGGAGGAGCCCTCGTGCGCCAGGGCACTGATGCCGGAGACGAGCAGATCCAGGATGGTGACGGGCACCTGGGCGAGCAGCTGCAACAACGCCAGGCCGAACTCGTCGCCCTGGTCGCTGGTGACCAGACGCACGATCAGCAGCAGCAGCAAGATGAATACCACCAGGGTGGTGACCAGCACCAGCACCAGCCCGAAGCTGAGCCGGCTCAGCCGGGCTGCCAGGCGCAAGGCTGCCTGCAGTTGGGCCTGCAGGCGCCTGTGGCCGCTGAGGGCCAACAGCCGCATCCGAAGCGCGGGAGGAAAGACGAACAGCAAGGTGCCGTCCTCGGCCACCTGCAGGCGACCGGACACTTCGGCCACCAGGGCCAGCAGCCCCTGCTCGACCTCCTGCAGGGACAGGCCGGTGCCTGCGGCCACCTCGCCGACGCTGCAGCGGCACCCACGGTTGCCGATCCAGGCGAGCAGGGAGGCCTCAACCGTCATGCTGTCGACCCCGGTGAGACGGCCATGGCGCGGGTGCCGCGATCAGTCTGGATCAGGCCCTTCTTGAGCCAGCAGCCGGGGGATTGCGAGCAGCCGCGGTGCAGGGTGAGAGGCTGGCGGGGACGGCCGGGAGGCCTGGGCAGGCGGGCCTGGATCTGGGCGTAGTCGAGGGCCTGCCTGCTGCGCTGGGGAAAGTCTGCCTCCAGCTCGATACGGCTGACGCCAGAGCGCAACTGCTCCACAACCACGGACACCGGAATCCGGGTGCCGCGAAACACAGGCTGCCCTGAGCAGATGGCCGGATTGCTCACCACCAGGACATGGGGCCGCAGGAAGAGCCGATAGCGGTAACGCAGCTCCCGGCTCAAGCCGCTGAGATCGAAGCTGAAGGTCACGGCGCCTGTTTTGCGCAGTTCCCCGCGGCCACGCGACCACTCGCCCTGAGCCGCCTGGCACGGAGGTGAATCCGCAGGCAACCGCTGAGGCTTCTCGGTGAGGACACGGAACACCTCCCGCTTCTGGACAGGCGAAAGCTGCAGGCCCTCGGCGCTCAGACTGCTCACCAGCTGGAAGTAGAGCAGCTCACGAAAGCCCAGGCGCAGCGGTGCTGCGGAGGAGGGCGAGTCGGGCGGCCCCATGCCTGCGCCACCCTCAGGCCGTTGTCCACAACCGGAACTCCACGTGCTCAGAGGCTGCCTGGAAGTCCTTGTCGGTTGTCAGCAGCGTCATGTCGTAGCGCTGGCTGAGCTGGATGAGCAGGGCATCGATGGTGCCGATCTGGATGCCCCGGCGGCGGCAGGCATTGCGGATGTCGGCGGCTGCGATGTGGTCCTGTTTGTCGGGCTGGAGAAAGGCGAGGACTGAGAGGCGCTCCACAAGCTGGTCTCGGTTTTTCGGACCTACAAAACCCTGGAGCACCTCCTGGAGCACCAATCCGGTGGTGAAGACCTGCTCGGCACCCTGGAGAGCGGCACGGAGGGCACTGACTTCAGGCGCGCCTGGATGGCCATCACGGCGAAAGGCCAGCGACCAGACAGAGGTGTCGACCAGCAGACTCACCGCTGGCGTTCCCGTTCGGCCTTGTAGTCGTAGCCAGGATCCCACTCAAGCTTGCCGAAGAGCTCGGCAACCTGGCGTTGCTCCCGGCGCGCGATGAACTCCTGAAGAGCGCGGGTCACGGCGGCCTTCTTGGTGGGCTCACCGCTCACACGGAAGGCGTGATCGAGCAGGTCCTGATCGAGAGCCAGATTCGTGGCCATGTGTGACCTCGTCGTGAGGCGCCCACACACTAGTGCCATCGGCCTGGCTGAGGGGACAAGCAAGCGCATGGCATCGCAGCGAAGCTTCTCCTCCACCAGTGCCACCCCCGTCTCACCCCAGCCAGGATGCCCCCATGCCCCCGTCCACCTCCGCCACCTACCAGTGCCTGCGGCACTACATCGCCGAACGCATTCGCATGAGCCACATCGACCAACCGCTCATGCTCATAGAGCTGCTGGAGCTCTGCCACCAGCGACTCGATGCCTTCCGCGAGCAGCGCGGCGAAGAGGTGTTTACCCACCGCAGGCGCCACCGCAGCCCGATCAGCGGCTCAGTGAAATAGTGGGTTCTCACCCGCGCCCGGGGCCGCTGCGAGTGCTGCGGAGCCAGGCTGTTGCTCAGCAAGCCCTGCACCAGCGGGCCCTGGAGGTGGACCACATCATCCCCAGGAACCATGGCGGTTCCGACGACATCAGCAACCTGCAGGCCCTCTGCTCCCGCTGCAATGCCGGCAAGCGCGAGGCGGGTTGCGTGTTCTGTGCACTGGAGGACAGCGGCCGGGTGCTGCTGGACAACGAGCTGAAGCTGCACCAGCCGGAGTGGAACGCCGTGGTTGGAGCGGCTGGAGTGAAGCGTGCGCTGCTGCTGCCTGGCGCATCAGAACGCCCGGGCTCATGTGCTCAGAGCCTTTTCAATCCGGCGATCGGGAACGAGCCACATCACTGCAACCAGGATGTAGAGAGCACACGACAGCCAGGGGTTGGCAAAAGCCAGTGGAACCGCCGCTGCATAGATCATCAAGGACAGCTTTCCTTTGCGATCACGGCCAAGGGCTTTGGCCAGTGTGGAGTCTTCTCCGTGATGCAACACAAGTGTGCGCGTGAGCATGAAGTAGGCAACTGCAGCCAGCAGCAGAACCACGCCATAGAAGGCCACAGGCAGCGCCGCGAAATGATTCTCGCCGATCCATGCGGTGGCGAAGGGAAAGAGTGACAACCAGAACAACAGATGCAGGTTTGCCCACAGGGTTGAACCGTTCACGTGTTTGACCACCTGAAACAGATGATGGTGGTTGTTCCAGTAGATGCCAACATAAACGAAGCTCAGCACATAGCTGAGAAATGCTGGAATCAGAGCACGCATCGCAGCCAGATCGGGCTGATGCGGTGCTTTCAGCTCCAGCACCATGATGGTGATGATGATGGCGATGACCCCATCACTGAATGCTTCCAGCCTGCCTTTGGGCATCTGTGGGGAGCGTATCTGTCTGTTAGCCATGGTTTCAGGCATCGTTTGGGGACATCCTTGACCGGGCAGCGACTGGCCATGACGGTGGCCGGTCGATCGTCTTCGAGACTCCGGGCCTTACGCCGTTGGGGTGCGCTCCAGGGCCATCCGATCCCAATGGGCCAGAGTGGCTGCGGCTTCATAGGTGCTCTGGAGAAACGCAAGGAGAACGGCATCTGGATCACCAGCCTGCCTCACCACTTCATAGGGAAGAATGAACTCCTGCAGCTCCGAGCTATAGAATGCCTCCTTTGGTTCCACGGGGCAAGCGCTGTATCCTTCAGGCGCAGGGTAACCGTAGGCGTAGAAGACGGGCTCCTCAACTGATCCTCCACCGGGCCAGAAGCCGCAACTGCTCACCTCATGAGAGTAGGCCTCTCTTGTGACCCAATCGGCCATTCCAGGAATTCCACCGGGATGCGGTGGTGCAGATCGACCGGAGAATCGTGTGACCGCCAGATCGAAACTGCCCCAGAAGAAATGCACTGGACTCGACTTGCCAATGAACCTGGATCTGAAGATGGTCAGGATTCGATCAGCCTGCACCAGAATCTGCCAAAAGCGCTGCACGTAAGCCGAATCGTAGGCAGCATGGAGCTCGTCGTGCTCGAAGCGTATGGGATCGACCACTTCCTGGGGCATGGTCCAGATCGAGACGTCGATATCGATTTCTTTCAGTGCCGCCATCACCGCCCGGTAGAAATCGGCGACTGACCGCGGTGCCAGCTTGATGCTGTGGCTTGCTCCATCGCTTGCCTCAAGGCGCAGCTGATGCTCAAGAAAGTCGAACCGGATTTCAAACGTACACGTTTTATAGGGAATGGTGCCCGTGGTCAGCCCGTGCGGGGTCACATAGAGCGTTGACTGCCACCAGTGATTGATCGCGGGCATGAGCGCCAGCCGGATCTTGCCAACGATCTGAGTCCACAGGTGCAATGTGGTGTAAGTGTCCTGCCATTCCGCCACGGGCAGGCTCGGCAGCAAGGCTGCCGGGGGAGGATGGGGCGTCATCTCCATGTGGGTGTGCAGAAAGGCATGGCTGTGAAGAAAGTCCGAACGGCTTAATTCCTGCGCCGGCGTTGTGCATTCGTTCTAGCTGTGCTGGCTGATTGATCTGCACGCGATCTGCCCGCTCGTCGTGAATCGCAATTCAGCGACGCGATCTCACTTCGATGGCGACGTCTGCAGTGGCGCGGGGTTTGCAGAGTCTCCCTCCAGAACAATCGCCCCGGCGCCGTGCTGAACTCATCCCTGTGGAGGAACACGTCAGGCTGGGGTTGCCTGGGTCGACTGCTGATCCGTGAGAGCACGCTCAATCTCCGGCACCGGCTGACCCGTTGCGATGGCCATGAAGCAAGGGGAAGAAGGATTTGGGATTGTGGCGAATGCGCTCCACCGAAGCAGCAACGGTTTCGGCAACGTCCTTGGCCAACGCCAGCTCACGCTTGCCGTACCAGTGCTGGGTTTCCAGAAGGTCCTCCACCGCCTCCGGCAGGACGCGGACCGCAGGGAGCGTCATCCGATGCCGAGCTGGCTGCGCACCTCATCCCAGGCCACCGCGGCGCCAGGGTTGCTGAGGTGAGCCCTCCAGCGCCGATCCAGCTCAGCGCAGAGGGCGGAATCGAGCGGCAGCGCCCCATCTCGGGCCTCGTCATCCAGGCTGTCCCAAAGGGCGATCGCCAGGGCCAGCCGTTCGCTCTGGGGCAGTTGAAGAAGTTCAGAGATGGGAGTCATCGCCACCACTGACGGCTGAAAACCCAGCGTAGGCATGCTCCAAGGCTGACAAAGCGATGGGAGGGATCGAGGCCATGGCAGCAAAGCTTCTCCTTTACAAGTGGCATCCCCCGTCACACCCCGCCAGGATGATCCCGTGCCCCCGCCTCCCTCCGCCACCTACCAGCGCCTGCGGCACTACATCGCCGAACGCATGCGCATGAGCCACGTGTACCAGCCGCTGATGCTCATGGAGCTGCTGGGCCAGGGTGTTGCCTGGCAAGACGCAGCCAGGCCCCGGCACAGAGGACGTTGCCCGGCGGATCCGCACCGCGTGGTGGGCAAGGCACGCTCTGCGGTGGCGACCACGCGTCATCGGCCCTGATGCCTCGGCCCGGGGGGCCGGCCCCTGGGCCCAACCCTCACAGGTCCAGGCTGCCGATCAGCTCTTCGATCGAGCAGCCTAGTTGGCTGGCCAAGTCCTTGAGGATCTGGCGCAAGGTGCCGACCCTCAGGGGCTTGTGGGCAGGAATGGTGAGGTGCTGCTGCTGGCCGTCAGAGATTCGGCTCAGCCGCATGTGACTGCCTGTTTGACGCGGCTGGCCGTTGACGTCCCGCGGAATCCTCACAGGGCCAGCAGTTCCTGCCTCACGTGATGGAGGCGGATCAGGGGGGGCGCCTCGCCGGGATCGAAATGGCAGACGACGGCATCGCGAATCTCCCGGTAGAGCTCCTCCAGCGTGTCGGCCTCGGTGTGGATCGCGGCAGCGGCTGCGCTGGCCCGGAAGGAACCGTCCTCCGCTTCCTCGACCACGAAAAGGATGTCCTGCATGACGCCCTCCAGTGGTACCAGTCTTGCAGTGGTGGGCGGGAGGCTGCACCCCTGCCTGCAGCGACGCGATCAATGCCCCAGCAACTGGCGGCCTAAGGCCGGCTGATCATTGGCTCTGCCGCAAGGCCCGAACAGCCGCGATCAGTGCAGGCAGGGATTGCTCACAGATCAGCAACACCTGCTCACTGTCGAGATCGAAGTATTGATGGGCGATCACATCGCGAAACCCCATGGCTCCCTTCCAATCCACCGAAGGGAATTCAGCCTGCAGACGACCAGGCCAGTGGCGTTCGAAACGCTTGAGAGCCTCTCCGATCGCCAGGAACTGCATGCAGATCACATCAAGAAGATCCCTGCCCACCTCCGTTTCAACTCGAGATGGGTCCTGCAGGAGAGGCTGACTCTTGCTGCTGGCACGTTCAAGGGCAGCCAGAAGGTCATCCAGCAACAGGCCGGAGCCTTCCGTCATGGACGGAGGCCTTCATCAAGGATGCGCTGCTTGAGGGAGGGGTTCATGCGCTCGCGCAACCGCACCACATCCACAGACGTGCTCAGCAACGTTTCCAGCTCCTGCTTGAGGTGCACCAGGGCGTAGGGGGTGAGCGGATCCAGCCGCACCCACACGTCGACATCGCTGTCGGGGCGGGCGTCGCCACGGGCAATGGAACCGAAGACGCCGATATCGACCACGTGGAAACGCTTCTGCCAGTCGCCACGATGGAGCCGCAGGGTGCTGAGCACCTGTTCGGTCCGTGGGCTGGAGCTGGTCATCGGGGTTCCGATCTAGATGCCATTCTGCCGGGACGGTTTCCGTCCTGCACCGCAGGCTGAAGCTGCCGTCAGCATTGGATGGAGCACTTTTTCTCTTGGCCCTGGGTTGCTGCAAGCGTGGGTCGGGGAGTGGGGCGGCACACCCACACCCGGAGCCGGGCTGGCTGCAGCCGCATCACGCCCACGCCAGAAGGGATCCCAGCAGAGGCTTCCTCCTGACGGGCCGCCCAAAACCAAACCTGGCCCTGGAACCCGGCAGCCGCCACCATCGCTCCATGGCCTCCAGCGCCTCTGCTGCCTTCCTTCGCCTGCGCGCGTTCATCGCCGAGCGGATGCGAATGAGACCCATCGACCAGCCACTGATGCTGATGCAACTGCTGGGCCACTGATTTGCCAAGCAACAGCCAGCCCGGCCCCAGCGTAGGACGTGGCCCGGCGGATCCTGGGAAGCGGATGGTGGGCAAGGTGCTGCCGGAAAAGCGCTAGGGCTGCTTGTGCCACGAGTCAAACGTTCTCTATGAACACTGACGCAACTACATCGAGGATGGGAGTGTGGCCTCCCGGAGCCGGCCTGCAGGGGCAGGCTCCAAACCACCCCATGCTGCTGCGTTCAAAAGGCGCGGTGGTGAGCGATGGGGGA
>CALRVC020000057.1:0-8971 GCA_943371515.1 Synechococcus sp. UW140
TGGCGCACATGCACACGCTGATGGGCCGCATCAATGTCGCCGATCTCCAGGCCCAGACCTTCCCCCAGCCGCAGGCCCATGCTGTAGACCGCAAAGAAGTACACGCGGTAGCGCAGCCGATAGACACTGTTGATCAAACGCTGTACTTCCTCCCGTGTGCGAATATCAGGCAACGATCTGGAGTTGGGTGGCTTGATGATGTCCACCCACTCCATCGGTTGGCCAAGGACTTGTCGAAAGAAAAACGACAACCCCCAGAGATCAACCTTGACGCTGCTCCAGGAGTAGTTCTCCACCATCCAGGCGAAGTAGGTTTTCAGATCAGCGGCTGTGAGGTTGTCAGGACAGCGGTTGAAGAAGCCTGCGATGCGGCGTACAGCCCTGGCATAGCCGTCGATCGTCTTACTCCGTTTGCCCTGCAGCGTGAGGGCCTGCAGGTGCTGGGCATAGAGCTGGTCGAATCGCTCCTGTTCGTGTTGTTCCATGCTGAGGTTCCTCCCCAAGGGGATGGAAGAAATGACACACATTTGAGGGTGTGCATCCTTCACTGTGGAACTGCGAAATCGACTGGCGAACGAGTCTGCTGCTGCAGCCCAGGCTGCCCGCCAATCGACTCATCAGTATCCGGCCATATTACATGACTTTGGCTATGATGGCTTTGAATCTGCCGCGCAGCGGCTTAGTCAAACAACGGTTTTCAGCGGGAAATCAGCCCTGCGGCGGAAAAACACGTCCTCAGAAAGGGTCTTTCCGCATACCCTTAATCATCTTGTACGAAGTTCCAAGTCCGCACGGCATCCAGGTAGTAGTTCATTCCGTGATCCTCGACGGCATCGATGCCTCTCTCTTTGAGGCTTTCCATCGCACCGCTGGCGTTGTCGAGAAACTGCAGCCACCGACCAGGGTCCTGATGGATCTCCCGCTGTTGCGAGATGTAAAGGAAGGTCCCCACGTGGCTGTAGCCCATTACCCTCGCCGGGGCACGGGTGACGATATCGTTATTGTTCTGGAAGCGGTAGGTCTTGCTGTTGGCTTCAACGTTGTACACCCTAGCGGTATCGCGGGTGACGACCCGTGGTTGGCCAAACGTGTAAGTGGCGGTGAAGGCCTCGTCCTGTTGGATCAGAATTGAGCTGGCCACCGTGGCCATGGCACCGCCAAGGCTGTGACCGGTAACGAACAGCCCCCGCGGCTTCTGCCCATTGAGCACGGAGTAGCGGTTGAACAGAGGATCCCAGATGTCCAGTACCGAATGGAGGAAGCCCCGGTGAAAGGCTCCGAAAAGGGCTTGCTCGGGAAAAGCGTTGAGATTGTCGATCCAGTCAGTACCCTCGTCGGTTCCTCTGAAGACCAGGGCCAGAAAAGTCTCGTGCTCCACTAGGGCGGCTTGGGCGGAGTTCTTCGAGACCCCATGCACCGAAATGAATCCAGGGTCTTCCGACATCAAATCGCTGAGAATACCTGCTTCGTCAGGTGCATAGCCACCTGGCTGACTTTGATAAATTTTGCCTGCAAGGCGTGCCATCCAATAAGCGTTGCCTTGATCCAGCGTGGTGCGATAGGGCTTTACGTTAAGCATGGAGATTCGTTGCAGAGCATCGGGGAGTAGAACCATCCCGCTTTACTCCCCCTAGCGGCGGATGGCAACCTTTTGAATTCAGCCTCTGTAATCCGGTGTTAGCGAGCGTTGCCGGAACGGCACGTTTCAGAATGTGAGCGTTGGAAATTCCGCCTGAAGTTCCTGGCGCAGTTTGCTGATCCGCGCCTGCTCGCTTGCGAGCGGGTCCGGTTTGCCGTTCAGTTCGGCGAACCGGTGCAGCATCGCCAACACGCGGTAGGACTTGCCGATGGTGGCCAGGCCCTCGTTGAGAGAGGTGCCGGAGCCGGTATCGCTGGCATGCCGAGGAAGCCCGAAACGGCTGTCATACTTCTCGATCAGGTCGAGGGCCACTGATTTATCAAGAGCTTCGGAATCGGGTGCATCGATCAGTCCGTCGACGATGTTGACTACTACATAGGGGGGGATGGTTCCCTCAAACTGATTGTTGGCTACCACCTCGCCACTGGGTGTCAGGAACAGGTGATCGATTGGCGTCTCATCGAAGAACAGCACGTAGGAGCCCCTTTGCAGATAGGCGTTGCCAGCCGGTAACGTGCCCATAGTTTCGGGATAGAGCGTAATTCTGGAGGTCACAATCTCACCGGGGTTTCGTTTCAGCTTGTCCGCGATTCGAACGACTCCGTCGAGGGCCTGGTTGGCCACGCTCACATAGGGTGCCAGTGCCGGTGAGAAGCGGCCAACCAGGCTGGTGACTTCCTGAAACGTCTTGCGGATGGCTTCCAGAGGCGTTGGGCCAATGCCTTGGCAGAAGGCGGACGTGCCGATGTAGACACGACCGGCATTGCCGTCGCGACCTCGGTCACGGTAGTCTTGAATCCAGCGAATGTTTTCTCCCCAGAAGGAGAGGATGTTGGCTCGGATCTGGGCGCATGGCTCGACGAGATTGATGGTGTTACTGGGCAGCTCGCCTTGATTCGAGCCTATGCCAAAATGGCTCATCAAGATGAAGTAGTCATTGCCGAACTGCTGTTTCTTCATCTTCTGCCCATAGACCTCCAGAATTGATTGGGAGATGGTCGTGGCCTGAACCGTGAAGTCATCCCCTGGCTGGATTAGGTCCGGGCCGTGGGCTTCATAGGGCGAACGCAGGGGCTGTGAGCTTTGGTTGCCGTAGTTGGTGCGGGCGATCTGGGGCATGAGGAATCCTTGATTGATGGAAACCTAGGGAAGGTCTGGACAACTGCACTGCGAGAAAATGGTCGCAAGTCAGGGACATAAGTCTCACACCTCGCTCCCTCCGAATACCTAGGCTGTCCAGACCCTCCCTAGCTGTCACCAAACAGGAGGCGGAATTCGTCACACTACGTTAAAACGGTCAGACCCTACTGGCCGAGTGAGTAGCAGGTAACGATTTATAGAAGAATGTAACAAGCGCTACTTGACTAAAGCAAGCAAAAGCCACACAGTACAAATGAAGGACTTTTAGGTTGCTCTCCCATGCAAGCATCTCCATCGCCTTCTGAAGATTCTAATGCCGATCAGACTTCAGAGGTGAACCCCTCAAGTCAAAAATCTCTTGGGGCTCTTAGGAAGACTGCAGATCCAGTCGATATTACACAGAAAGATCCTAGGGCCTGGCTCGCCTACCTTGTCTTTAGTGCTTCATTTGCATGTGTGCTACTTATTTCTGCGTTTGCTATTTTTAATGCTAAGGAGGCTGACAAACAGACTACAACCCAGAATGTCATGAATATGACAATTCCTCTCTATGGAACATGGATGGGAACAATCATGGCTTTCTATTTCTCTAGAAGCTCGTTCGAAGCTGCTACATCAGCATCTCGGACGAATGCCGAAACTTTTCAGATTTATCAGAGTGGCGCTGCCACAGCAGCGCCTCCAGACAAACTGGCGAACATCAAGATCTCTTCCATTCTTAACGGTCTCCAAGTTAAAGAGACTGATCTCACTAAGAAGCTTGAGCAAGTCTTGAAAGAGATCACAGAAAAGCAGCGGACAAGGCTGATAGTATTAAATGCAGATCAATCATACAGAACCATAGTTTACCGTAAAACCATAGAGGCGTTCCTAACTGGGCAAGCGAACAAGGCTGCGCTCTTGCTAAGCGACTTTATCAACTTTGTCAATAGTCAGCCGCTGGAAGCACAGCCAAAAGCTGTGTTCATCGGACAAGACAAGACACTCGCAGACGCATATTCAATGATGAAGGGCAAGCTTGGCTCTAGAGACGTGGTTGTGACAGCCACTGGAGCAACTTCTGAAGAAGTCAAAGGCTATCTTACCGACTATGAGATTGAGCAGTTTAAGTAGGATCAGTTCGGTTCTTATCAGCTCAGGGGGCATTTGCAGAGGAGGTTGGCAGAGGCCGGCAAGGCTCTACCGACGCGGCCTGACCACTACCGGCCATAACCCTCGCCAGGGAAGCCTTCGGATGGATCAGTCGCACTGACGCAGAAGGCTCTGTGAGGCAGTCCGTGCCGGGTCAGGGCTCCACGCTTCCACCAGGAACTCCAGCACGTCACTGCCCTGCGGTTTAGCCCTCCGGCCGACATGATCGACAGAGACTTGGTCACGGTCAACAGTCTGCTCTGGCAGAGGCCACCCCACTGGGGGAGATTACGTAGCTGAGTTTTCGGTGATGGATCACCGTCGTCTGCAGTACCCGTTCCGCAGCGTTGTTCGTCGGCTCCCCTCAGATTGCTCCAGGAAGCTCCTGAGCGCTGCTGTCACCTGAAGGGTCTGTAGTGGCTGGTGCGAACAGGGGAGTCGGGGCCCGTAGCCACTGGGCTCCAGCTCAGCTGGCAAGGCGCCGCAGGTGCTGGTGCCGCAGCTCGGGCGCACCAGACGATGCAGCCGGTGCTCCAGGACCAGCGGTGTGATCGGTGGAATCTCAATCAGCTGTTGACGCCTTGGCTGCGGATCATTGCCTCTGAGGCCAATCCCACAGCGGGGACACTGCCCTGGCTGATGGTCAATGACCTGATCACAGCAGTGAGCAGCGGCGGCCCCTGCACCGCTCGACCGTCAACCTGGCGCTACACAAATACGGCGAGAAAGCTCGGTTGCCCGTGGCGGTGCATCCCCACATGCTGCGCCATGCCTGCGGCTTTGCTCTCGCTGATCAGGCAGGGCTGATTGAAAGTCTGGTCAAGTCGCCCATCCCGGCCTGATCCCAGCCATGGCGAGCAGCTTGGCGATGTCGTGGGCCACGGCAGCCAGCCCAGCTCTCACCGAGTGGTGACCGTGGAGCCCAAGCAGGTTCAGGATCAGGGTGCGCAGCGTGGCCAGCACCGCTGCACCGGGGCCGCCATAGCGGTGCTCATCCTCATGGAGCTGGGTGTCGCGGAGCCAGTGCCAGCTTTCAATGCAACAGCTGTCCCTCACCAGTTGCAGCAGCGCTTTTGGCGTGGTGCGCAGGCTGGGGAGAATGAGGTGTCGCTGGAGGGAGGGCTTGCCGGCACGCTTGCCGCTGACGACCAGTTCGACGATCCAGCTGCTGCCGGGCCAGTCCTTGGTCATGAAGTCAGGGGCCTGTTAGGCATCATTGTCAGTGGCTCCTCTTCACATGGGATTGACAGCAGTTCAGACCAGCATCCGTATCCATCGAACTGTCATGTGCCGATGGCCCGCAAGCCGAACGTGGCTGACAATAACCATCAAGGAACACCGACCAGCACGTAAGAGATGGAGGCTGAATCCTGGTAGCGCTGGGTTTGATTGTACTCCTTTCTTGGACCTGCATACACGCCAGCCATGCTCGTGCCGCTTACGTTCACGCCAAAGCGAATCTGCCTAGAGGGTTGTCCCGCAAATGTAGCCGTTTCCCTGCTCTCATTCGCCGAATTAAAGCTCAGGGTGGGCTGGCCGTAGAGGCGTGCCGCTTCACTCAAGAGCATGCCAGGGCCAACCCCTTCCCGCGTTTTGTAGGCCGGGTTTGTGGTGAGCAGGGCCTTAATCACACTGGAGTCCTTCACGCTGGTACCCGTAGGAAACAGCACATAGAACTGGATGATCCCCTCCCTGGCCATTGGGATGGCATCCACATCCACCATCATCGGATGCTTGGCCAGCAAAACAGTGTGCACATCCAGGCGTTGCTTGAGCTGGGCTGTGGTCATGCCAATCCTGGCCACGCCTATGCCATCAGGCCCAATCAACATGTACTGGGAATGAGGAGGAGTGCTGACCCCATGGCGAGTCCGCAACAGCGATCGCAATTCCTTCTCTCGCACATCACTCATCCGCTTCACGCAATCCAGCTGAGTGGTGATGGAGAGGGTGCCGCCTTCCTCAAAACTTCGCTCCAAGGCGCAGTGACCGTCCCTGAATTGGATCCAGGCGAGCTGTGCATCCAAAAGCAGTTTGTCTTGGTGAGAGCTCAAGGTGGCCTTGAGCTTTTGGTAGGTTTGATTCAAGGCTTGATCTGCCTTCTTGGCTGAGATCACGGCGCAGGTGTTGATCTCAGCTTGCGTGGCTGGCTGTTGACAATCAAACCCAGCCAGCGTTGGGGCAGGGAAATGTATTATCGCAAACCCTGCGGCCACAGCTCCCGCTAATCGCTGGATCAACCCTGAGCTTCGCATGAAATCAAGAATACTAATTCAGAGGTTGAATGAAGCGCTTTAATGCATTGTCTCGATTCAGCCAGCCTTGCAGAAAGACTGATTGGCTTGGACTTTGGGCCACCCGCTGATGACGATAGGCTATCCGCCCATTGATCATCTTCTGCGCCAGAGATTTGGTGTTGTTCGGTTGAAAGGCGGCAAGGGTTTGTGGGCCAAAAGCGCCATCGGCAGGCAGTCCTAGGGCTTCCTGGAGAAACTGCACCGCACCGCCAACTCCAAAATTCACAGCAGTGTCAAACTGCACAACCGCTAGGGGGAGCACCATCTTTTCACACTGAGCAGGCTTCCAATAATTGTTGAAGTAAATATCGGTCACTTCCTGGTCAGTAATGTTAAACACATCGGCTTGCGGCAAGTTTTTGCTCCGTCGGTAGGCGTTGTAGACGCTTTGAATGATGCCCTTGTTGGTGCGGCCACCAGGATCTACAGGGTTGTCCACTCGGCCTCCCTCTGCCGGCATGGTGAACTCCAAGGCTTTGGCAAAGGCCCCGGAAGCAGCCCCGGTTGAACCCCCCAGATCCACATCCTGGCGTATCCCAAAAGGAAGGCCCCGGGCCTCTAATACCTTTTTCGCAAAGGTGGGGCCCAGCTTGCCTGTTGTGACGTTATCCAAAAAGAAGGCATTGCAGAATGTCTCGATTGCAGTCTCTGTCTTCGGCCCATAGATGCCATCGACGTCTGTGGCTTGCAGGAGGCCAATGGCACTGAGACGGGATTGAATCTGGGTTGTGAGCTTGGAATTGGCTTTCAAGGAGTCGAGCTTGATAATAGCTTTTCTGGTGATCAGATCCTCAAGGGTTTGGATGTCTTCAGGGTTTTCCAATTGGATGGGTGGCGTATCAGCGGCGGGCGTCTCATCCACGGCATTGAACCGTAATCCCAGCGCAGCCAGAGTGCTGGGGCCCGCCACGCCATCGGGGCTCAGGCCTTTGGAGGCTTGAAACCTCTTCAGAGCTTCCTCAGTTTGCGGACCAAAAACCCCATCAGCAGCTTCTCCTGTGAGGCTAAGAGCCTGCTGCAAGGCCAATACTTCCTTGCCCCGGTCGTTGCGCCTGAGAATAACAACATCAGGCATGCCAAATCCATTGGCTGGAGATTCGCTTAAACGAGCGGCAGTATTGGAGCCAAAAGATCCATCTACAGTGATCAGATCACCAGGATTATTTTTATTCCACAAGCTTTGAAAAGCCTTGATGCCAAGCTGATTCAGATCCTGCCTTGTTCCCGCGAGAATATTGTAATCATAGTGAGGAAAATCAAAATCCCGCCCGAGTCTTTTCCAGCCATGCGCTTGGAAGAACGGTTGCCAGCCATCGGGATCCTCCACATCGAGCGCCAAGCCACCCTCATGGTTGCTGAAACCGGGCTGAGCGGCTGCCGTGATATCGCACAGGCCGGCCTCAAACTGACGGCGAATCAAAAACTGCTGAGCTACGGTTCGGTAGGCGGAATTGATGATCAGCCTAGTGCCCCGCTCTTCAATAGCAAGGGCAAGTGATTGCTTTGCCTTGGACTGCAGAAATGGATTGATCTGGCTTCCCTCCACATCCACAAAAAGATCAGAAATACTGACAAGGGAATTGGGAACAAGCAAGTCTAATTCATCGATGATCTGCATGCTCAATCCTCGAACCAGTCCCGTGTCGCAACGGCTGACAACATCTATTACTTTCACCATAAGGACCTCACGTTGAAGTTAGAGTTTCCTGTACTTGGTTAAGCCAGGTGGATTCCCGCTGAGCAACTCCTTAACAGGTCTTAACCTGATCGGCAACGAAGCTCCGCAAGCCCTGTCAAGGACCCTTCTCTACCCTAGCCTAATGCAAATGCATCATCCAGGGAGGCAGGGTAATGCCCCAGAACAAAAATCCAGGATCAGGCGGGTCTGTCCCCAGGGCTGATTCAAAGTGTGTCACAGGTGCTGTGGCCTGAGTCGCCAGCATGGGGTTTGGTCGGTGGTATCGCCCCCTCCCTGTGCCCGAAACCGCTACTGCAGGTAACTGATCTTGATCTGATCAGTTACCTGCAGGCGATACCGGATGCCCGCATGCGGCGTGGGGTCTGCATGCCGGCCTTGTATCTGCTGCTGGTGGCGGTGCTCGGGATCCTGATCGGTTGCCAGAGCCTGCGGGATCTGGAGCGGTTCGCTCGTCTGCGACGACGCGCCGCAGCGACTGGCCTTCCAGCACCCGCAGGCGCAGGCGTAGGCGCAGGATCGCAGCTTTATTCGCCGGAAGCCTCTGCAGCAACGCTTCTGCGGAAACGCAGAGGCCTTCGGCGGCTGGCGCTTCGCTCTGGGGGGAGGTGAGGCCATTGAAGCCAAGCCGCCTGTGCGGCGGTACCAGTGGGAGCGGCCGGGCGAGATGATCCATGTCGATATCAAGCAGCTGTGTCCGACGACAATCTGGTTGAGCGCCGGACTAGTATCCCTGTCGCCTGATACGCTGAATGACCTGGTGACAAAACTCACCTAGCGGGAGTACTGTGAAGCATGTTGCTGTGGTGAAAAGTAACGAATGGCAGAAAAAGACAGCTGGGATAAGTTCGAGATCGTAGTTAAGGCTATCTTTTAGGGATCATCCCGATAGTCATCGGATTTGGCGCAGATAATATTGCTCAATCACTGAAGAGAGGAGAACTTGTTCGATCTCTAATTTCAGATTTAACTCAGCCTGATGCTAAGGAGCCTCTGATCAAGACGCCTTAATCCGAATAATCTAGTCTCATTCTCGTCAATGAGACGATACTGAGCAGATTCCCCCCC
>CALRVC020000058.1:0-8475 GCA_943371515.1 Synechococcus sp. UW140
TGGCCCGGCCCCCAGCGGGAGCCACCGGGGGCTGCCAACAGATCAAGGCGCTGGACTCAGAGCGCTGACGGTGGAATCGCAGCAGGTCCGAGCCACGGCATGGCTTTCACGGCAGAGCTCACGGATTATTCGTGCAACAGCCTCCTAGCATCCGCGCAATTGACATGCTGGATGATGTCGAGCTTGAAAGCAATATTCCAGAGCTCACCACGCAAGATATCCGTCTCATCCGCATCTTTTCACGTCGGTACGGCGGCACACGCGTAGTGGTGTCGGAGCTAGGGGGCGGCCTTTCCGGTGCTAAAGTTCTCCGCCTGCACGTAACTGACTCACAAGGTGCAACGATTTACGATGCTGTCGCGAAGCTCGGAGATCAATCCGCAGTCGCTGACGAAGGAGGCCGCTTTGACAATCTCGTCAGTCGCCTGGATGCCTGGGCCACGCCACGCAAACTAGTAACGCTTGAAGCTGGTGCAGGTGCTCTCGCCGGTGTCTTCTACAGCTTAGCGGCGGGATTCGAGATGACAGCGTTCCAGGTCTCAGTGGGTGAAGCCGGCCACGCAGACGCCGTTGTAGAACGTGTGGAGGCGGGCACGAAAAAGTGGAGCGAAGGAATCAACGAGTCACGGCGAACTATCAAAGATGTGCGGCTCCGCCTGATCAGCGACCAGGTGCTGGAGGAAATTCTCCCGCAGTTCGACCTTTCGTGGATCGCTGATTTTGAAGCAAGAGAGATTCAGACAAGATGGTGCTGCGTTCACGGCGACCTTCACGGAGAGAATGTGTTGGTTGCACAAGATGGGTCAGCGGTAATTATCGACTACGGCGAAGTCGGTGAAGGCACGGCATGTCTGGATGCTGTCTCGCTGGAGTTGAGTCTAATGTTTCACCCCAATGGGCCGTTTCGGCCCAGAGGCTCCGATTTCTCCGATTGGCCGACTGAAGCCCAGGCGGCAACTTGGGGAGAACTTGATCGCTACGTACTAGGCTGCCCTGCTGAAGCCTTTGTCAGGCAATGCCGAGCTTGGGCACTTCGTTCGGCCGCTGGGCGACGAGAAGTTGCGGCGACGGCATACAGCTATCTCGTCCGACAACTCAAGTACGTCGACACGAATAAGAAGCTTGCTATGGCGCTCCTGTCCGGCGTTCGTGCGTTCTACGAAGCGACTTAATGCCGCGCTTGATCGATAGGGGTCGGCCAATGCATTCGCAGTCATTCGGTGATGAGGGTAACCCTGATGAAACCAATAAGCAAAGCGAGTGGCTGCATTCAGCAGTTTATAAGTTCTCCGTACAACATTGACCGTCCATATCCAGATTTCCGCAGAGGCGCCAACAAAGGACGCCAGAAATAGTAAACTGTTAACGGTGGGACTTAACCCGTGCTCGAAGCACTCTATGCATCTTTCACTTTTCAGCTGTTAGAGCTTGGCTTCGCGGAGCCACAGTTGCATAGAGTGCGGGTTACGCAAAACATTTGAGAGAGCTCCTGACAAGTTGGCGGCGAAGCAAGTATTTGAGCCTCACTTCTACTTCCAGCTGGGCTCTACATCACCTGGATCCCAGTAGAACGTCTCGTCCGCTGCAGTAAATGCTATGGGAGCCAAAGGAGTGGCTCGCTCAGCATCCGCAGGAATCTCACCATGAAGCACCGACGTCATCATCTGTTCAAACCGCGTCTCAAATGACTTCCTAAGCGCCTCAATGACTAGATTCTTCGAGCGTACTGGATGGGTCCGGTAGATGACATACGTATCGAAGCCATTTTTCGCCACCCAAAATGATACGCACAACACAGCATCTATCTGTGTTGTGTCCTTCTGCACGTACCTCTCAACCATGGGCCCAAGGCTCTCCAGTTGCAGGCTGCTGTATCCCGTGTTCAGGTAGATCAAGCCGCCACGGAGGCCCCGTTCGCCCAACTTCTCCTTTGTCGCACGGATCTGCTTGGAGGCTGATTTTACCTGCTTCTGTATGGGCGATCCCAACAGCTCCTCAAGCTCACGACGCTCCGTTTCATTCAGAACGTTCGGATCCATGGCATTCGCCCTCGCATCCCCAAGATATGGATAGAACAACTTATAGATCTTCTCCTGTCGGCTCTTTTGTATGAGCCCCTCCTCCTGTAGATCTTTTAACTCAAAGATCCAGTCGCCGATGCGGTAATCCGCAGTTTTTCCGTATCCATCTGCATGGAGACGAGACCCTCCCGCACTCTTGACCACGTCATCCATGAACGCTTCCGAGATCCTGAGTGGAAGAAACAGATCGCGCTCGTTCTCGCTTCGTGCCCACTGCCGCGAGAACATTCGAATGGATGCTCCGCTCCGCTCCGCCTCTTCATACGCTGCCAAGAAATAAGCGCCTACGGAGCGGACTCTATTGGCGATCAGACGGTCACATCTATGTTCTCCTATTGGCTCCCAGTGCTCCTCAGCCAACTTTCTTCTTGCGCGCCAGATCGCTTCATCCTCATCATCAGCTCGTACTAAGACAACTATGTCCGCAGTTTCCCATTCCTCGCGAAGGGGGTGTCCCTTCGCTGGCTTGGCCCGAAAGATAACTCGCCCGACAGTCATGAGAAACTCACCCCCTGCACCTTATCGATTTTACACTCCTTCAACTGATGTCCGGAAAGCTGAGTCATAAAAACTATGACTCCTGACTTAATCCGTGTCCGTAGTCCAAGGGCCATGATCGATTTAAGTGCATTGCACCTTCTTCAAAATGCCTAAATATCCGGCTGCAGCGCAATCACCGTGATCGAGCATGCGTCCTGGATCTCCCGCCAGCGCTCAGCTGTGATCCCCAGCCGCTCCGGCAGCACATGGGGAGGAAGACCCTCCCGCAACAACTTCTGCCCGCTGGCGTAGAGATCCCGCCAGGACGGCGGCACCTTGATCGCAAAGCCGTGGTCCCGCAGGTAGTGGGTGATCTCGCCGTTGGCGTAGGTGCGGGCATAGGGGCGAAACGATCGCCCGCCCGTGCCATCGAAGCGGGCCGCCGCCTTGAGCAGCCCGATCACCGCCAGTTGGCGCAGGTTGTCGAAGGGATGGGTGGTGCGGCGGGCAAAGTTGCCGGCGATCTTGTCCGCCAGATCCAGGTGCGCCAGCGCCAGAGCATGGGCGGCGGCATGGGGATGGACAGGCCGCTGACGACGTTCCCGCATCCGGGGCCTCTGGGGGCCGGGGCTGTAGGGGAAGGCAAAGACCAGCTGCTGGTGCCCCTGGGTGGGCGGCTCCCGGCGCTGCCGCCGCCGCGGCGGGCGCTTCACACCCGAGCGGCTCTCCTGTTGCGGCAGCGGCAGACAGAGCTGGCTCACGGCTCACCGCGTCAGCAACATCGGCAGCGGATCCCGCTTGATGCCCAGCCCGCGCCAGTAGCGGGTCTCCATCCACAGGGCGCCATGGCCAAAGGCATCCACCAGATCCTTGGTGCCCTTGGGGAAGCGCGGCAGCTCCTCCACCAACGGGGCAGCGCGGTGGTGGAAGCGCACCTGGCCCGCCTCCAGCAACGGCGCGACGGCATGGGCGCGTGACTCCTTGCTGCCCCTGGCGGGGATCGGCAACAGGCCCGGCACCTTGCGTTTGAGGCTCTGCTGCACCGCCGGGCCGTTGGCCGCGTCCTCAATCAACACCGCCTGAGGGCGCAGACCCTGCGCGTCGAGCGCCGCGAGGGTGGAGAGCAGGAAGCGGATCGTCTGGGGTAGATCGAAGTGGTGCCGCGCCGCCCAGATCACCTCCAGCTCCAGCTGCGGGGCCAGAGGCCCCGCCTGTTGCGGCCCTGCCGCATCTGGCAGCAGCAGCCCCATCAGCACAAAGCCGCAGTGATCGTTCTGCTCCTCCCCCTTGAACGACAGGTCGCAGGAGAGCACCAGGGGGGCGTAGCGGCGTGGCTGCTCGCGGGGGAAGGGCGGCTTGATCCAGGCCCGCTGGAAGATCGAGCCGGTGGCCGGGCTGGGGCGCTGCTGGTAGAGCGCGTTCCACCAGAACGAGCCCACGCGGGAGCGGATCTTGAGCAGTTCGGAGAGCGGGAACCGCTCGGGGCAGAGGGCCTCGCCCGGCCCACGCCAGTCGGGCTCCACCGTGCAGGTCGCCGGGAAGCTCTGCCGATCGGCCGGGTGCTCGGCGATCGCCGGCAGGTTGAGGATGTGCCACTCCTGCGGGGCATCGCCCGTTTCCTGGGCCAGCAGCCAGCCGATCACATCCTCGTGGTCCCAGCGGGTCAGCACGATCACCTGGGCCGAGAGGTTGTGCTGCAGGGCGCCATCACCGGCATCGGTGAACTGGGGTTCGGCGCGGGTGAACCAGACGGCCTTGAGCCAGTCCTCGATGCGCGAGCGGACCCGGGCGGAGCCGGCATCAGCGGGGCCCTTGTAGGGGTCATCGATCACACCGAGGCTGTAGCCCTTGCCGGTGAACGGCCCATCCACACCGGCGGCGATGCAGCCGCCGCGCTGGGTGGTGAGCCAGTTGCCGACCGCCGCTGAATCCTTGGAGAGCAGATTGCCGGTGACGCGGTAGAAGTGCCGCGCCTCACGGGAGTGGGCATAGGCCAGCTCGCCGGAATAGCTGGCAATCGCGGCGAACAGATGCGGGTGGCGGTAGATGAAATAGGCGGGGAACAGCTTGGAAACCAGGAGCGATTTGCCGAGGCGCGGTGGGCAGGTGACGATCAGGCGCGGGAGCTGGCCATCGGCGATCGCCTGCAACAAGGCGATCAACACCAAGGCCCAGCGATGGAAGCCGTAGCGGGGGTAGGCCTCAGCGATGAACTCCCGGAAGCTCAGCGGCGCCGTGCTGGCCAGGGCGAGCGTGGGATCAGGAACACCGAGGAGGCCGAGGTCACCCCAGGGGTCGCCGTGCTGCGGGGAGTGCAGCAGGCCGCCAGTGGGAAGCCCATCCGCCTGCAGCTCAGCCTTGGGAGGCCGGGGCGGCCTGGCCGCCAGCAATTCGGTGGTTGGGCTCATGGCCTACTTCGCCTCCGGTGGCTTGATCGGTGCCCGCAGCAGGCCTCCGATCTCAGCGATCACCCGCAGGGCACCGACAGCAGCGGAGAACTGCTCGGCATCCATTGCCCGCCGCGCGCAGTCGTAGAGGGCGTAGATGTGTTGGGCCTGGTGCTCCAGGCGGTTGCTGATCAGCTCAGCCACCATCCGCTTGCGGGCCAGATCGAGGTAGCGGTTGATCGTGCGGGTGTTGCTCACCCCCCAGGAATCGGCCGCATTTGCCCGCATCAGGCTCAGCGGCAGGCGCTGGGCGATCCAGAGCTGGGCCTCGGCGATGCGGCGCTCCACCTCCGCCACCGAGGCGCGCGGCGGCAGCTTCTGATGGGGAAAGCGGGTAGCAACACCACGCCGGGAGTCCCGATCCGAAAGAAAGCAGGGGTTGCCGTCGTCGTCCTGGTGGGGTGCCGCGTCGCGTAAGGCTTCAACCGCCTCAGCAGCAGGTTCGCTCTGCCCCCACAGCACTCGTGTCCCAGGGCGGGCGCAGGTCGAATCAGGCGTCATCGTGACCGCACAGCAGGGTGCAGCGGACGTAGGCCGCCCACTGCTCCGGGGTGAGCACGATGCGCCAGGTGCCGCCGCGAAAGCGCACCCAGCTCGCCGCGAACGGCAGGGCCGCATTGCAGGCCTGCTGCTGCGCTTCAGCCGGTTTGAGCCGGGCGGCGGCGGCCACATTCGCCCAGCTGGCGATCTGAATCACATGGCCGGGAACGCCCTCGATGTCTCCGGTGTCGCCGCCGGCGCCATTGGTGCGGCCGGCCCCGAGCTTGCGGCGGGCGGGCAGGGCCAGCAGGGCGGCGATCAGCTGGGCCGCCTCCCGCTCGGCTGCATCCCCCTTGCGCTTCTGTGCGTTTGCCATCGGGGGCGGCTCAGACGGCCCTGGGTGCCTTGATGGTCCAGAAGGGGTTGCCGTGCTGGATGGTGGCGGTGCCGGATTCCACCGCAGACTTCTGGGCCTGCTTGAGGCTCTGCTCCTGCAGCCGCAAGGTCTCGGGGTAGGCGTAGGAAAGGCGGCCGGGCGACCAACAGAAGCTGAAGTCGTTGTGGGAAAAGGAGGCGTCCAGCTCGCCGCCATCAAAGGCGGCATGGAGTTGATCCAGCAGCGGGGTCAGTTCGCTCTCGATCGACTTCTGGGCCGCCTTGAGCTGGGTGATGCGATCAAGCAGGGCGTCCAGATCAAGGGGCTCCGCCAGAGCGACGGCCTCGGCGGCGGCGGCGTGCTCGAGAACGGGGCGGGAGACCATGACGTTCGCCTGGCGAACAACGGCACCAGGTGGGCCCTGGCTTGCGAGCCACCGTAGCGGCCCGGTAACACAAGCCGCAAGCTCACGCCTCGCGATACCGAGCCCTCTGGGCTCAGAAGGGGCGGTGGGTCGCCACGTACTGGGCCCAGACCGCAGCCCAGGCCGCCAGACATTCCCGGCGGGGATAGGGAGGCGAGAACAGAGTCCGCCCTGGCCGGCTCCAGATCGTCTGCCCGTAGTCGAACCAGTGTCCCTGGCTCCACTCCAGGGCCAGGTAACCGCCGATCTGGGCGCGGGTGCAGTAGGTACTGCCGCTGGCCGTGAGGCTCTTGAGATCAGCCAGCACCCGCGCCGGGCCGCTCACCCCAGCCGGTCGTTCGGCAGCGGCGGCAAGGTGTGGGTCGATGTAGGCGGTGTCGTAGGTGCCGGCCACGTTGCGCACCAGGCAGCAGGTGGGGCGCTCCGAAGCGATCACCTCCACCGCCTGCCAGCGTTCGTGCTCGATCAACGGCTCGATCCACTCCCGGTAGGCCTCGAAATCAACGGCCGCCCCGCTCAGGGTGTCGCCCTGCTCATGTCCGTCGGATGAGCAAGCAGCGTGCCGGAAGCGGCCGGTGAGGAAGAGCTCCAGGGCCTGGTGACAGGTGTTGCCGCGCGGCTCCCACACAGCGCGGCTGGCCTCGATGCGGCCGAGGGCGTAGCTGGACTTGGCCACCTGCAGCACACCGGTGATCGAGACCGGGAAGAGGTGATCGTCCAGCCAGTAGCGGTGCTGCGGGTCGAGCCGTTGCAAACCGGCGATCGGCACCAGCCAGCCGTCGGGCTGCTTGCCGGTAACACCCCGGCCGGGCAGGTGAGCAGCAGCGTCGCGCAAGGACGTCATAGGGATCAAACCTGCTCCCCGCTGTTCGGTGGTTCCAGCAGGGGGCGTAAGCCACACCGATGCGCAGAGAGGGACAGGGGGACAGGGGGGGGGGAAACCATGATCCCCCCAACAAAACGCCTGCAGCGCAGACGATCTGACCCCTAAGGGGGACGGGTGACGGGGTAAGGGGAATTCCAGAGGGAAGGGAGCCGCCAACAGCAGCAGCCTGGAAACACGAGAAATCCTGTCCCCCCCATTTTTCATTTCTCTAAAACCCTTACCAGAACTGGGATGTTCAGGGGGGACAGGGAGGTGTCCCGCGCATGTCCCTCCCTGTCCCCCTCTCCAGGCTGAGGGGAGCAGTGACGCCAAGGGACAGTCCCTCATGGCAGGTCCAGCAGCGCGGTGTAGAGCAGCCCGCCGCGGGGGCCGGTGGCCACCTGCCCGAAGCCCGCAGTCGCCAGTTCCTGCAGGGCCTGCTCAGCGGCAGCGACGTTGAGATGGCGTTTTTCCCGCCAGGCCAGCCGCCCGCGTAGTTCCTTCCAGCTCACCGGTCCGCCGATGCCGGCAGCGAGGCGGTGCAGGCGCTCCATCAGCTGGCTGATCTCCGCGCCCTCCTCATCGCCGGCGGCCAGTTCATGGAATCCGAGCGCCCAGCCGTCGAGGGCTACCACCAGCTCGATCGAGCGTTCCAGCACCGGCAGGGGGATCGGCTCACGGGTGGGTGCAGCGCAGCAGGCGATGCGCAGCACCTGTAGCAGGCCGGCGACGCGCAGCACTTTCCCCGCCGCCTTGCCATGGATCGCGGCCTGGGCGGCGAGGCGTGCCGCCAGGGCCTCCTGCTGCTTGCGGTGTTCGTAGAGCGAGAAGGCTTCTAGGGCCGGGGGATCGAGGGGGTAGAGGGCTGGCGGCAGACCGTGAATCGCGCGGGCCAGGCTGGCGAGCGTGTCGGCGCCGTCGTGCACCGCCAGTTGCTGTTCGGTCGTGATCACCGTCGGCAGCGGTGCGGTGCGCTGCGGCAGGGGAGAGAACAGGAAGCGGGCCCACTTGCCGGAGGGGTCACCTCCCTTCACCAGCGTCGTGAGCACAGCCGGCTGGATGCCGCCATAGATCGAGACATGGCAGCGCTCGAAGGACCGGTCCGCCGCACTGATCCGCAACGAGGTGTAGCTATGGCCGTCGAAGAGCTCCAGCAGCTGCTGCTCATCGGCACCGCGCCCCTGGCGGTAGGCATTCAGTGACCCGAAGAGCCCGGAGAGTTCATCGCGGCGCACCAGCACGGCCAGGCCACGTCCCTCCAGGGCCTGGAGCTGCACCGCCAGGGCCTCACCGGTGTAGTCCTGCAGCTGCAGGTGGATGGG
>CALRVC020000059.1:0-8317 GCA_943371515.1 Synechococcus sp. UW140
GAACTCGACAACCTGGTGCCCGCCTACGCCTGCACGATCCACAAGAGCCAGGGCAGCGAATACCCCGCCGTGGTGATCCCTTTGCTCACCCAGCACTACGCCATGCTGCAGCGCAACCTGGTGTACACCGGCATCACCAGAGGCAAGCAGCTGGTGGTGCTTGTGGGCCAGAAGAAGGCGTTGGCGATGGCAGTGAAGAACCACCTTGGCCGCCGGCGTTACACCAAGCTGGCGGAATGGCTCAGCTGAGCAGTGGCAGTGGATTCCATGTCGGATTCAGTTGTGCCGTGGCTGGCGCCGCCCTGCATCACTTCTTGAGGGCAGGCAATCGACTCGCGCTGAACTCCAACAGATTGAAGCAGGTGTTCAGGAAGCCAGCCGCAAAGGCCACGTCCACCGCCACGCCTTTGTACAGATTGGCTCGTACCAGCCCGGAGTGAACCAGACCCTCGTCCACGTACCAGCCACCTGGGTGCTGGATCCGCCCATCGGGCAGGAAGGTGTTGGGCACGTAATGACGGAACTCCTCCAGCCAGAGGGTGGTGGGCAGGTTCGTGGCCATCTCGCAGATCTGCGACAGCAGCAGATCACCGATCAGCTGCTGACCTGACTGATCCGGCAGCGCATAGTGGACGCTACGGGCCACGCGCAACAGGCAGCTCAGGGCTTCACCTGCCTGGCTGAGCGGTTCTTCTGGCCGGGCCACCACCGCCTGAATCCGCTGCCAGGTCCGCACCGCCTCATCGAGCGCAAGATCGGCCCGCAGCTGACGCAGCCGCTCCTGGTTTTTCGGGCTATTGAACCGATCGGGGAGTTGCAGCGGTTCCATGGGATCCTCAGGCCAGGGGAGCGCCAGCAGCCAGGCGATGGGCTTGAGCTTCTGGTGGATCCAGTCGTTGCCGTCGTGATAGGTCTCCGCCCCGCAGGCATCGAAGTCCTGCAGCGGCCGGGTGAGCTCGTCAAGCCGGTGATCCGGGTCCGAGTCCGGCCCGGGTGCCAGCTCGAAAATCAGGTTGCGCAGCAGGAAGGTGTTGGGTTCACCGCCAGCGAAATTCTGGTACTTGTAGCTCAGGTACTGATAGGTGAGGTTGCGGGTGCGCTTCAGGTAGCCGTTGAAGGCCGGCAGCACCTGCGCCGTGCGCCGCCTGGTCCAGAGCAGGGCGGCGCACGCCAGCAGCGGCACGCTCACGCCAGCGGCGCCCGTGGCTCCGGCGGGATTCGGCACCAGACCCAGCTGGCGCAGCGGCAGCGCCAGGGCAGGGCTGCGCCGGATCCAGCCCAGCAGTGGCGGCCGCAGCACGGGCAGCCGGCGCACGATCCAGACCGCCGCGGCCGGCGGCAGGGCCAACAGCGTCAGCAGCGGCAGAAGAGCGCCGCCCACACCGCTGAGCAATGCCCAGGTCCAGCGGCCGGCGCCGAGCAGCCCCCCGCAGCGGCGGGGGGCCTTATCCGAGCCGGCGGGTTCCTGCGGTGAGTTCTGGCCGGCAGGATCCAGCGCCTTGTTCGCTGGCTGGATGTTGTCCACATCGGTGGCCAGAACGTAGATCCGGCCTCGCCCAGGGTGGGGCGTACGGGCCCGCTCGGCCTCACTCAGATGGGGGCCAATCTCCAACTTGATCGCCTCCTCCAACCGCAGCGACCGGACCGTGATCTCCACGCTGGCCAGACCGAGGTTGTCGTACAGGCCCCCGTCCATCAGCGCCACCGCCTCGGCACCGCCGCACAGGCGCGTGGTCACTGACCGCAACTCCTGATCTTCCTTTGGTAGGAGCAGGAAGTCGTCGGGGAAGATGATCGGCTCAAAGCCACCGGGAAAGCAGAAGGAAGCCGCCACGCAATCGGCGATCCGCAGGCCGGCGGCCACGATCTGGGCTGGATCCTCCACCTTGGCGTTGATCGGAATGCGGAAGCGATTCACCACGTAGGCAGGTTCGTGGTGAGGCTTGTGGCCATGCTTGGCAACAGTCCTCCGCATCACCCCGAAGCGGAACAGATCCAGCGAGGTGAGATCGGCTGCATTGAAGTAAATGTGATCAGGAGCGCAGCCGACGCGCGCCAGCAGGGCGTGGATCGCCCCGTGGCCCAGCGTGTCAGGACAGCCATGCTTTGTCAGTAGGGCCTGCACCTCATCGGCGGCGCTGCGAATCAGCTTCGTGTCTGGGCCCAGCGGGATCGGCAACAGGTCGGCCACCAGACGCTCCCCCAGGCGCCCGTCATGGAGGAAAGCGAGAAAGGGAACGAGGAACTTTTCACGGAACCCACCGTCTCGCCAGGCCTCCAAGGGTTGCTGCGGGACTTCGGCATCGTGCAGGAACCCGGCCTTGGCGCAGAGGTAGAAGCCCCCCACCAGCGAACCGCCCGACACGGTGGAGAGCACCGCCACCCGCTCCATGAGCCCCAGCTCCTGCAGCAGGGCAATCGTGCCGAGCCCGAAGGCGGCGGCGCGGTGTCCGCCGCCCGAGATCGACAGGGCCAGAATGGCGGGGGACTCCAGGGGCATGGCACCGGAAGCGGTTGGCCTCAGCCTGGCATCGATCCGCCGCATCTCAATCGCAGATCAATCGTCCCCTTCTCCTTCCAGCAGGAGGGCCTGGAACTCGGTGTATAGCTGCCGCTGCTTGTTCTGCTCCACCCGGCGAAGACGATCGATCTCCGTTTCCACCTAGTGGTGCTTCTCGCTGGCCATGGTGGCTGCAGAACAGCAAGGCGCCGCTGCGGAAGGGCGTCTCCGGTTTGACCGTGCAGTCGCACCCAGGGCAGGCACATTTCAGCGTGGCGGGTCTCTCCAGGGTCGTGGTCTCATCCATGGTCCGCTCATTGTTCAGATCGATGCCAGCGAACCGGAGAACCGGAGAACGGTTGGCACCTCAATCAGCGCCTGCCAGTGCATCGTTGGATTCATCCCAGTCGGGTGCATCCGAGAAATCCGTCTTGCTCATGTTCATGAGGGGAGCTGGCAAGCTGATCACTCCGCCATGATCCTGGCTGTACCGAGCTGGCAGCGCTGGTTTCCAGCATGGCGGAAGCCAAGGACAATCAACATCGCCCCGTCGCTCGGGTGCGCGAAGCTCCTCGCGGAGAGCGTCGTCTGAACCTGTTGCAGCCTACGGTCGCTGGCCTCATCGGGCTCTCAAGGAACGCCCCAGCCAATCCTCCCGAGGCCATCGGCACGGAGCTCCCACCGCTGAATGCGGCTCTGGCGATCGGCTGCTCCAGTTCGATCAGGAGCGAAACGGCTGGGTCAGATCCCTTCTCCAGAGAGCCTGGACTTGGGGCAAGGGATGACGCAGATATGCAGCATCCTGCTCAATCGATCAGTCCCTGCATAGGTTGAAAGGGAGAAATAAAGGCCGGGGCGGAGAGCTGAAGGTATGAGAATCGCACAGATTGCACCGCTTCACGAAAGCGTGCCTCCACTTCGTTATGGCGGGACCGAACGGGTCGTTCATTACCTCACCGAGGAACTGGTGCGCCGGGGCCATGAGGTGACTCTGTTCGCCAGTGGCGATTCGAAAACGAGCGCCGAACTCTGCGCTTGCGTTCCGGTTTCGATGAGGCTGTCGGGCAATGGTGGTGACCAGAGCGTGCAGGAGGTGATCCAACTGGATCAGGTCATCGACCAGGTGCATCGCTTCGATGTCCTGCATTTCCATACCGGTCACATTCCTTTTGCGCTCTTGAACCGGCTTGAGATGCCCCACCTCAGCACCGTGCACGGCCCCCTGAATTCACCGGAGCAGGCGGAACTGTTGAGCCACTTCGATCGGGTGCCGTTGGTGTCGATCTCGGATAACCAGCGCCAACCGGTAACCCAGGCCAACTGGCTCGGCACGATCTACCACGGTCTTCCCACCGATCTCTACCACTTCGAGGCGACACCGGCCGACTATCTCGCCTTCGTGGGCCGCATCTCACCGGAGAAGCGGCTCGATCGCGCCATCGAGATCGCCATGGCCGTGGGCCTTCCCCTGAAGGTGGCCGCCAAGATCGACCCCATCGACCGCGACTACTTCCATCAACATATCGAGCCGATGCTGCTCGGCAATCCACTGGTGGAGTTCATCGGCGAGGTGGATGATCAGGGCAAGCAGGAGCTACTGGGCCACGCCCTCGCACTGCTCTTCCCGATCGACTGGCCCGAACCGTTCGGCCTGGTGATGATCGAGGCCAATGCCTGCGGCACGCCGGTGATCGCCTGGCGCCAAGGCTCCACCCCGGAGGTGATTCACGACGGGGTGAACGGCTTCCTGGTCGAGTCGATCGCCGAGGCCACGGCCGCCGTGGGCCGCATCGAGCGGATGGATCGCGCGAGGGTGCGCAGCAACTTCGAGGTGCGCTTTTCAGTCACCCGTCAGGCGGAAGAGTATGAGCAGCTCTATCGCCATCTGATTCAGGCCCGTCGCTGCCAGTGCCCCCAATCCCATGTCCATGCATGATCCCCTTCCTTCATTCGTACTCAAAAGCGGGGAGCCCAGCATGTGAGCCGCCTGCAGCAGTTCTGCGTCACCAACTACGGACGCACAGCGGTGCGAATGCTGTTGCCTGGGCGTCGATGCAGTTTTCCACGACATCTTCGAGGTGCGTGTCTACTGCCGGTCGGCGCGAGGCCGCACCCTGCGCCAGAGCAGCGCGGGCACAGCGGCTTTTCGCGCCGCGAGGAGGAGGGCCCCACGTTCTACCCGGTGGCCTGCAGTCCGCAGGCCTGGGCGAATGGGTGTGCTGGTGAGGGCCGCAGTTCGGGCGTGGACGTGCTGATCCTGAAGTGATCAATTGATCCGGTCAGCAGCTCGGTCGCTGGCGTCGCTCAGATTGCGGGCCATGTCCTTGGCCCCCTTCTTGAGTCCGGCGCTGACGCCCATGGCCGCGGCCTGGCCCTGTTTGACCTCGCCCTTGACCTTCATGCCAGTGTCACCGGTGAGTTCTCCCAGTGCCGATTGCATCTTGCCTTCTGCATCTTTGGCGGTGGCCTTGATGTCCTGGCCCATGGTGGCGATCGGCATCGGAGATAGCAAGGTGTCTGCGGAGAGGGCCATGGCAGCGGACGGAGTCAACCACAGGGCGAGGAGAACGCCCAGGGAGCACAGGGTGGAGAGCAGAGTTTTCATCGCAAACCTTCAGAATCGATGGGTATGCCACAAGGGCATACCTTTCTTTAGTCATCTCACTACCGGATTCCGGGGCAGCTACTGACCGAATCCGGTGCAGATCTGCAGCACCGATGCTCATGGCCTCGATCTGCCGAGCTCCCGAGCCGAGCATCCGGGTCCAGGACTCCGAGCGAGACGACCAGGGCCGATGGCCCGGGCCCGTTCCATAGCCGTCAAGGCCCCGGAGATCAGATCCTCCAGCTTCTCTCCAGGCCGCTCCAGCGTGATACCGACGCTGGGCATGATCCAGGGCGAAGCGTCCGTGGACGACGAGGGCAGACGCATCACAGCACTCATCGATTCGGCCATCGCGGCGGCCTGGGCGTGGTTGCTGATGCCGCTCAGCACAACCAGAAGCTGGTCTGGGCTGACGCGGGCCAGGATGTCGTCGGGCCGCAACACCCGTCGAAGCCGTTCGGCGCTGGTTCGCACCGCGATGTCAGCGCCATCGGTCCCATGGCCGTCGTAAGCCGGCCTGAGCTTGCTGAGATCGCAGAAGGCCAGGGCCAGCGGCTGGGTGCGGCGATAACCTGATTGGCGAAGCTGGGACAGTCGCTCGAGCAGTTCAGCGCGGCTCACCAGGTCCGTGCCTGGATGGATCCCCAACGCAGAGCTTCCGGCGGCGATGTCCACCCGCTCGCCCCAGCAGCAGCTGAGCACATCCCCCACCCGGGAAATCCGGACGGTGCAGCGGCGTTTCTCGCCGTCGGCTCCCGATGGCTGGTCGAGCTCGCCCCAGACCAAGGAACGTTGGGTCTCCAGCACTCGGCGGCAAAGTGCGAACAGCCCCGCCGCGCTGGGTGCAGGAAATGCATCCAGCAGGCGCCGTCCCACTAACTGGTGACCGTCGAGCCCTGCCTCACGGCAGGCAGCCCCGTTGGCCGCCGCGCAGACGAAGTCGAGCAGCGCGCCGTCTGGCCATCGCAGAGTGTCAAGAACGATCTGGGGCTCGGGCAGCGATGCCAGAACGGCGGCCAGCCGGTCCTGATCCTTGGCGCTGGCCTGGCGCTGCTCGATCAGACCGTCCACGTCCTGAAAGCCGCTGATCCAGCCGCACGTCGTGCGACCCTCTCCCGTGAGTGGCCAGGAGAAGTAGCGCATCCAGCGGTCGGTGCCATCCTTGGCACGCAGACGCACGAGCAGCTGACGCTCCCCGGCGGGCGGCTCGGCCTCCAGGCTGTCTTCCTGGTGCAGCAGGTCGGTGATGCAGCTGCCGACCACGTCCCGCGGCATCCAGCCGAGGACGGCGTGGACGGAGGGACTGACCCAGCGCACCCGCCGCTGAGCATCCGTTTCCACTACGAACGCCGCGACGGCTTCCGCCAGGAGACGAAAGCGGTGATCAACGCTCGCCAGTGGCGTGCCGGGCGACTGGAGGCCGCTCAGATCAGTGAGGGTCAGGCACTGGGTGCCGATCCTGGAGCCCTCGAGACCGCTCACGGCGGCCAGCACGCGCATTGTGCCGCCTTCGGCTCTCAGCAGCTCCAGTTCTGCCCGCTCGGTCCTGCCGGGGGACACCTTGCGCAAACGCTCCAGGCAGTCACGCTGAGCAGGAGGTATCAGCTCAGCAAGCGGACGGTCAAGCAGCGACTCGCACGGCTGCTCAAGCAGCTCCGCCAGGCGCGGGTTGGCATAGAGCAACCGACCATCGGCGGACAGCGTGCCGACGCCGTCGCCCATCTGCTCCAGGATCATGCGGTAGGGCTGATCGGCGTCGTCCGGCATGCCGATCGGGGGAAGTGCAGGCGAGGGGGAAACCATGACTCAAGCCGAATGGGTCGGATCGAGGACGGGTGTCAGCCGTTGGCGAAGCTTGCGCAGAATCCTGCGCTCCAGGCTCTGGGCATAGCTTTTGGTCACTCCCATCAGCTGAGCCACCGCGGAAAACGAGCGGTGCTCGTCCGGTCCATAGCGAAGGCGGAGCAACTGCTGCTCAAGGGCGTCGAGGGACTGGACCTGGTCATGCAGCCAGCGGTAGTCGTCCTCCGGACGTAGAGTGTTCTCGTCGCGGATCAGATCCAACAGGCAGGTCTCGTCGCCCGAACCGCCGACTGGCTTGTCCAGAGAAGCGGGGCGGCCCTGTGCGACGACCCGGAGCGACATCTCGAGCCGGCGCTGCTCCTCTCCCAGGGTTTCAGCCATCGCCTGGGTGGACAGAACAACGTCGGAGCCGGCCTGGAGGCGCTGGGCGCGGTAGGCCAAAGACAGCAACGGTCTGGGTATCCTGATGCTGCTGCCATTTTCATTCATATAAAGCCTGACTGATTGGCGAATCCACCAGCAGGCGTAGGTTGAAAACCTGTAGCCCCGACAGGGATCGAACTTCTCGACTGCCCTGATCAAGCCCATGTTGCCGGCCTGCAGCAAATCGAGAAATTCCAGCTGGAGGTTGCTGATCCGATCCCGATAGCCCCGGCAGATCACCACCACAAGGCGGAGGTTGGCCGAGACCATGCGTTTCTTGGCCCGAACACCACTTTTCTGCAGGGCCGCCGGCGGCTCGGGATGGGAAAGCCACTCCTGCACGATTCCACCAAGGTGGAGTTCCTCGGCAGGGGTCAGTAGAGGAATTCTGCCTAGATGTTGAAGGTAAGCGCTGAGACCGTCCGCAAGTTTCGACGGCCGTTTTGTCATAGAGACCAAAATTGTACTCCTTTAGAGTTGATAGTCAGGGTTCGTCGTTGGCAGTGAAAGTGCGCGAATCACCTGCCAATCCAGTCAATTGATCAAGCAGGCCATGCGATTCATCGGCCTGTCGATTCATTGATGGACTTTGATCCTATTTATATCTAGCAGTTGAAGTGCTTGCAATAAGTTGAAATGATCTTCAATAGCTTGGAGCCTATCTTCAGTTTGACATATCCTGTCTCCTATTTCCTGTGCTTCAATCCTACTTGCCATGAGTCAAGGAAATAGAAGCCTGAATGCTTGCTGCGCCATTGCGTCAAAGCAGCACTTTTCTGATAGCTCGTTGGTTACAATTGGGGTTCGCCATCGGCGGGCTCGCCCAGCACATTGGCGTCTAGGGAACATCTGAAAAACCCGCTAAAATCAGTCCAGATCCAAGACTGAGACTGGAACGGATGGCCGACCCTCTCCAGCTGGGCTTCACGGACTACGAGCAGATCTATGCCAAAAAGAGGACGCGTCGCCAGCGCTTCTTGGATGAG
>CALRVC020000060.1:0-7845 GCA_943371515.1 Synechococcus sp. UW140
GGCCCGGCCCCCAGCGGGAGCCACCGGGGGCTGCCAACAGATCAAGGCGCTGGACTCAGAGCGCTGACGGTGGAATCGCAGCAGGTCCGAGCCACGGCATGGCTTTCACGGCAGAGCTCACGGATTATTCGTGCAACAGCCTCCTAGCTCGGTCTTTTCGTGCTGAGCGACCCGCCCAACGCAGGCCACGGTGCCGCCGACAGCCCGAGGGGGATGTAGACAACCGTTTCAACCAATCCCGGGGAACCCACGCCTTCACAGACCCACCAGCAACCTCGTCCTGCGCAACAGGAACTGGAGCACAGTCTCGACACGGGTGACGATGTCAGCCGTGAGATCCATGCCCAACCGCAGCGTGCAGGTGCGTGATGACGAACGCAGCTGTGTCCGCTCCGGATGCAGCGTAACTTCATAGCCACCGGACCCTCCTCCACTGTTGCCGGGTCGTGCCGATGACACCGCACTGCCGGGATCCTGGGCAGCGCCAGTAGCGAACGCATCGGGTGCCACTGACAGCACCTTGGCCCGAAGGGTCCCGAAATCTGGGTATGGACAGCCCGCCAGGCGGAGATCCGCACGCTGCCCAGTCTGCACGTTAGCAATGTCTTCGGAAGACACAAGCACCTTCACCAGCAACTCCGTTCCCCGGGGGGCAATCCTCGCCAGTTCCTGACCGGCAGCCACCACCTGGAGCGGGTTGCGCAGGGCGACCGAAAACACCACTCCACTCACCGGCGCCCTCACCATGGTTCTGCCAAGATCCCTGGCCAGCTGGGCACGATCCGCCCGGTTTGCAAACAGTTGCTGCGACAGTCTGCCTTGGGCACTCTCGCCTCGAGATTGCTGCTGCATCACCTCGCGCCCGGACTTCGCCAGGTTCGAACGCGCTACGCTCAGGCTGGCTGCCTTTTCCTCCATCTGCTGGCGGGAAGCGGCACCACTCTCCACCAGCTGGCTGTAGCGCTGGTATTCCGAATTGGCAAGATCAAGGTTGGCCCTGGCCTTCTCCACCTCCAGCTGCGCCCCCTGCAGGGCAGCTCGGTCCTCCTTCCGTTGCGATTCCAGCTGGCTTTCTAGGGCCGAGCGGTCCTGCTGCAATTTCAGCTCCCGGCCCACAAGATCGGCAGGGTCGAGAACTGCAATCAACTGCCCCTGTTCCACGACCTGATTCGGCTGGATCAGGATCTCACCGACGCGACCCTCGCGGGGCGAGTGGACCAGGCTGGTTTCGCCGCCGGGCCGCACGGAACCCGACGCCCTCACGACCACCCGGTAGGGCCAGACCCCCATCAACGCCACCCCGGAGAGAAAACTCCCCAGCATAAACAACCCTGCAAAGTGCACCCAGGGGCGCACTGAAGGAAGAAATTCCCTGGCTGTGGCAGGCCCCAGAATCAGGCCTGCGTAGTTCGGCCGAACCGCCAGGGTTCCCGGTTCGGGCGGTGGAGATCCTGCCAGCTGGCTCTGGGGCGATGCGTCAGGCGCGGGAAGATCGGTCATGCCGTTATCAGGAACGGGGCCAGGGAATCATTTGTTCGCATGTCCTGAGGTCGCCCCTGGCAAACGACCTTTCCTCGTTCCAAGTACACAACCCAATCACAGCGAAGAATGACACTGGGGCGGTGACTGATCATCACCGTGGTCAACCCCCGACGCTCCTGGAGCAGATTATCAATCAGCCGGCGTTCCAACACTGGGTCTAGCGCCGCGGTGGATTCATCCAGAATCAGTACAGGAGGGTAGGAAACCAGGGCCCGGGCAATCGCAAGGCGTTGGCGTTGTCCGCCCGACAGATTGGCCCCGAATTCCCCTAGGACGGTCTGATAGCCATCGGGTAGTTCGCGGATGAACTCGTCCGCTAGAGCCCGATCACAGGCCGCCACCACCTGCTCAAAGGTGACATCGGGGTAGGCAAAACGAAAATTTTCATAAATGGTGCGATTGAAGAACTGGGCCTCTTGGGGCACCAGCACCACTTGCCTCCTCAGACATTCCAGGGAGATGTCCTGGAGACCATAGGCCCCATAGTGAATCGAACCACTCTGGGGTGGATAGAGACCGGCCAGCAGCTTCACCAGGGTGCTCTTGCCACAGCCGGATTCACCGATCAACGCAGTGCAGAGGCCAGCCGGAATGGTGAGTGTGAACTGACTGAGCAGATCCAACCTGCCGGCATGGTGAAACGTCAAATTCCGGCAGTGGATCTCGCATGACTGCGGCAGAGCCACCCATGGCTTGTCAATCGCGTGCGGGTCATCCAGGCTGCCCTCCAGAACCTCCGACAAACGTCGGATCACCACGGTGGATGTGAGGTAATCATCGGTGAAGTCCACGAGGGATTCGAGAAAGCCCAGCACATTGCCGCTCATGCCGCTGAAGGCCAGAAGTTGGCCGATCGACAGTTGACCGGCAATCACGAAACTGCTGCCGTACCAGAGCAAGGCAAGGGTGGTCACCCGAGACAACAGCCCTGCCGTGGTGCGACTGAACAGACCCAGCTGGAGTGCATTCCAGCGGAGGTGGGTCACGCTCCCAAAGTTCCGTTGGTACTCGTCCCAGGCCTGGGGTGTAGCTTCCGTGGTTTTTAGCACCTGGGCGCCACGGAAGATCTCAACTAAAAATCCCTGATTCTCAGCAGATTCGACGATGAGCCGCCGGTTCTTGTCGAACTTAGTCGGCACGAACAGTAGGCCAGATCCAATCAGAATACCAAAGGCCAGCAATGACACGGCCGTTAGAGGGGGACTGTAGATCAGCATCACCACCAGGGCGATGGAGGCGATGAAGAGTTGACTTGGCAGACCAAGTACTAGATCGCTGATCAATGCATTGATACGGCTAATATCGCCGATCCGGCTCACCACCTCTCCACTTCGATGGCTGTCGAAATAGGTCATCGGCAGCTGCAGAAGCCGGTGGCCATACTCCAGCACCATCCCCAACTGAAGTCTCTGGGCGAAATGGCCAACCATGTGGCCCTGGATCAGGCTGAGGACACTGCGGAAGACAAAAAGAAACAGCATCGCCAGGCCAAGGCTGGATAGCAGCTGGCTATCCCGGCGCACCAGAACATCATCGGTGAGCAACTGCATCAACAGCGGCATGGCCAGAGCCAGCAGGCCGATCAACACGTTGATGCTCAGGGCCTGTAACAGCAAAAACCGATAGGGCCAGGTCAGGTTGAGAAAGCGCAGGAACGGCACACGCTTCTCTTCCGGCTGTTGCAGCAGTCGGTTGAGGTCTGGCTGCAAGAGGAGCAGCACCCCGTTACTCCAACCGTCTCGAAATTCCTCCCGTGACAGCTTGCGGATGCCGACAGCCGGATCGGCGATGACCAGCTTGCTTCCCTGGCGGCCGTACAGAACTACCCAGTGGTTTCCTTTCCAGTGGCAGATCGCGGGCAGTGGAATGGCATCAAGCTGCTCGAGAGGTGCAGCATCGGCCCGCACGGCACGGGCATGAAAACCGATGGCGTCCGCCCCCCGTCGCAGGCCCAGCAGGGTAGTACCTTGGGCACCGGTACCAACAAGTTCGCGTACACGCGAGAGGGCCAGGCGCCGGCCGTGATGGCGGGCCACCGCGACCAGGCAGGCTGCGCCGCAATCCTCTTCAGCATGCTGCTCTACCCAGTCGTAGCGCACCGTACAGATGCAACTCAGAGTTCAACCTAGTGTACCGTCCCGGAAGTAGCTTCTAGAATAGGGAGTGTTACCCGAAGTGCTCTGTGGCGCCTGGTCGAACGATGCCTCCCATGGTCCTCAGCGAGGACGAGGTTCAACAGCTGCAGGCCCTCGCCAGCTCTCGCTCGCTACCGCATTCGATCGTGCAGCGCGGCCAGATCGCGCCGGCCTGCGGTGCTGGCGAAACCAACACGGCCATCGCCAAAAAGATGGGACTGACGGGGATGAGCGTCGGCAAGTGGCGCAATTCAGGGTATGGCGAGCAGCCATAGCAGAGCGGCTGCTGGGGTCGATGCGATCAGCCGAACGGGGGCTGAAATAGGGGAAACAGCCAATCCTGTCGTGACACCAAAAAGAGCTAACACTTAACGATGTAAAGCTGATCCAGTTTTCGCTGTCGCTTGACAACCGCTGGAGTGTCAAGGGCTGGCACTGGTTCCGCGTTACCCAGCTCCAGGAGGACGCCCATCGCTTCCCGGGCAACGGTGCCGGTGCGATGGTCAGTCTCCGGACGGTCGCACTGAATCTTCTGCGGTTCGAACGGTTTCAGTCGATCCGTACGGTGATGCAAGACATCACGGCGCTGCTGGCGATGGCGAGACGGCAGCCGGGCATGGAGACTGGCTGACACTTTGAATCAGCCCTGGGGCCTGGGTGGCGCAGCGGACCCTGTTCCACGTCCACTACACCCCCACCGATGCCTCCTGGCTCAACCAGGTGGAGCGCTAGTTTGGGATCATCACCCAGCAGGAGATCCGGCGAGGCAGCTTCTCCACCGTCAAGGAGCTGATCGCCAAGATCCAGCAGTTTGTGGCAGCCTACAACAAGACCAAGGCCCCGTTCAACTGGATGGCCACCGCGGACTCAATCCTGGAGAAGCTCCAGCACCTTTGGGCGACAATCTCCGGGTTGGGACACTAGTTCTGGGTTGGTCGCAATCATTGAGAACGGAAATATCCAGTGGTAGGTAAAGAAAAGCTGACGAGGGATTCAGGTGGGGGCGCTGCCAATCCAGATTGCATTGGGCAAACTGCAGCTGCATTGTCCAATGCCGGGATTTGGGGGTAGGAGGAGACTTCAGGAGTGCTTGAGCCAGAATTTTGCAGCGGGCCAAGCCAAAGTCCTTCTCGTCTTCCGGAGATTCGGCTAATCCAATGCCAGGGGCAATCGGCTGGGTGAATAGGGGAATGGGATCTCCAAGGTGGGATCGAAGCCTGGTATAGCTTTCCTCCAACACAGAACGCAGACAGGCGTAGTGAACGGCCTCCAGCTCCAATGTCGCCGGGTTGTATCGTTTATAGGACAATGGGTCAGTCAAAATTTGGAAGGTAAAAGGACAGGCCAGGCGATTCAACGCGAGGGTCAAGATTCTCATCAAGATGATCGCACCCTCAGCGTCAACGTTGAAGAACAGGTGGATACAAGTCTTATCAGCAGCAGGCTCTCCCGCATTGCCAATCGCCATATAGCTTTCTCCAACCAGATAAGAATTGGGCATGCGCAAGCACACTGGCGTACCGACACAAAGCAACGACACCAAGGCTCCATTGGCGAGTGGATCAGTTGAAGGCGTTTCTATAGCCAAGTCAACAGCAGGATTAACCCACAGACGTAGACCGTCTTTCTCGACTTGAGCACGATCGCCCTCAGCTTGAATCACAGTCCAGTTGTGATCAAAAAATCCTGTGCCATTATTGGCAGCCTTTATCTTATCAAAAAAGTCGACATCTAGGCCGGCAACTGTATTATTTATCGCTTCTTTCTTCTGAGGTGCGGCGGACCAGCGGCTCTCCTGTTCACCACTGAAATAAATGTCATACAGGTAGTTCCTGAGCTGGCGCAACAGGTAGGTTCGTCTGAGCTCATCAGGTAAAGAGCTGTAGCGTTCGTCCTGATATTCAGGGGGGAAGCCATGTTCTGGGTTGGTTAAATCCAGCGATGCATAAGCAGGATGTTCAATCAATGGGGGCATAATCTGGATATTCTTAATCAAATCGGCAAGCGCGGCCCCTTGTGAATAGTGCCGCACCCAATCAGGCATGGACATCTCGGACAGCGGCTCTTGCTCTTCTGGGTTTGAGGGTATTGGCATGGTGGCCTCGGTGACAACAGCTAGGGAGTCAAAGTCGGAGGGGTCAAACGTCGTGCGGCCAAATATAGTGATTACTGCAGCTTCAGGATGGCACAACAACGACTTTGCCACCTGCAGCATGGAAACTTCTAAATTACCAAAGGGATCTCTATAATACAACCGATCCTGAATAGCGCCAATCAACCCTAATCCTGCAAACCGCAATACTCGTTCTACAAATCCAGGAAAGTGCTCTAGAATTCTGGGAAACGTTGCCAGATAAGCATGCAGAAAAGCTTGTAGTGAAGGCTGAAGTCTCTCTAAAGGCACGGCAGCCAGCCGCAATGCCACGCCAAGTTCAATGTCCCGGCTGAGCATGAGACTCTTAAGCCATATCATAAGGTACGCTGCAACAAGCGCGCCTACATCTAGGGCCGGATCCCCCCACAGGCAATGCTCCCAATCAATCATCCGGATGACTCCCTGATCATCAGGCAGGCACAGTGCCAATGGAATGCCAGGCAAGATCCGTGGCTGCCAGTGGGACCAATCGTGGTGAAGCAAGATATTGCAAAACTTCAAGTCGTTATGAATCAGGCAGCATGATTTGTAGTCTACTTCCAGTGTTTTAATGGCTTTGGATAGGTCTTCCGAGCGCTGGAAAAGCTTGTAGAATTGCAAGCCATCAATTGACACACGCTGAAATAGTTCTGGCGTCAGATTCTCCAAGGTGCCGAGAAAATTTGGCACATTGCCTCTATCAGGAGCCAGGTCAGCACTCTTTGGATCTAATTGGAGCTGATATTCTTGCCGCTGAAAGGTTGCTTGATGTATCGTGGCAAGGGAGATGCCGAGTGCGGTTGCAATTTTTGATGGGTGCAGGTTAGTGCCTGAATAAAAGTCGCCAAGATCCTGATAGCGTTCTAAGTAGCGATAAACTAGAATGGCATTGACCGCATCATAAATCACCGCCTCTGGCAAGAAAGCCTGTAGCGCGGATAACTCATCATGAGAGCACAGCAATTCATGAATACGCCATTCTTCTTGAAAATCCTCTTTGGGGGTTCCAGTTCGCTCTAGGGGGCCTTGCTTGACGAGAAAACGATCCGTTATTGTGCCCTTGCTCCGACTCTTCGATAGCTGAACCAGCAGGTTTAGGTTTTTCCCAGTCAGCCGTTCAACCCGGATGAGTGCATCACTTGGATCGCATAGCTTCTGCTGAAGTAAAAACTCAAAAACATTTGCAGACTCTAAGCGAAATGTCATGGCTTGATCCTTGTGACTTCATATCGCGCCGATTGCGGCTTGCCGTTCGGCAATGAAAAAAACTCGAGAGTGCCTGATGACACTCTCGAGACCGAACCACCCTAGAAAACTTATCTAGGGCATACCAAATTCCCTGGCCAGGGATTTTCCTCACATTTAAAATCAAGCCACATTAGGGCAATCTAGGGCCTATTGCGGCTGCGGCTGCGGCAGCGGCTGCGACTGCGGCTGCGGCAGCGGCTCCGGCTGCGGCTGCGTCTGCCGCCCCCGCCTGAGATCAAGGCCTCATCCTCGGGGTTGAGATCATTGATGAAGCTATCCTCCCCTGATAGAAGATCCAGCCCCAACAGCTGAGCATCTTTTGGTGATTGTGTGTCCATGAGACTTGCTCCTTTCGTTATGGGTTGTCTTTGAAGCTGCGCTTCAACCATGAAAAGAAAAGCCCAGCATTCAGAGATGCCGTCTGCAACGATTTCTTCTGATGTTGATATTGGACCTCTGAATGGGGTCCCAGAATTGGCGGTGGCTCCGCTTGCGCTGGCCGTTGCTGTCAACTTTGACTTGCGGGCCCTTAACCAACTCACAACCTCATGCTGTGCCGGTTGCTGCGGTTTGGCTGGACTGCTTAGAACTTCTTAACTGCTGGCGTTCTTCTCCGTACCGGTCTTTAAGCAGGCGTACCCAGGGCTGATTGAAAGTCTGTCACAAGTGCCCTCGGCAGGGCTGCGACCATTGGGTTTGGTCGGCGGGAATGGATCTCTTCTTTGCCAGAAACCTCTCCTGTCCATGGCTCTGCCGACCTGATCAGCTTTCTGCAGGCGATCCCGG
>CALRVC020000061.1:0-7680 GCA_943371515.1 Synechococcus sp. UW140
CAGGCCTTCCACTTCAAGGCCGGCCAGGCCGCCAAGACCGGCAGCGGGGGCTACCTTCCGGCCAGCAAGGTCACCGCCCGCATCGCCGCCATCCGTGGCATCCCCGAAGGCCAGCCGATCCACTCACCTCCCACCTTCGTCGATCTCCACTCACCGGGCGATTTCCGTGCCTGCGCCGATCGGGTGCGGGAACTCACCGGTGGCATCCCGGTGGGCTTCAAGCTCAGTGCCCAGCAGATCGAGGCCGACCTCGACTTCGCCCTCGAGGCCGGCGCCGATTACCTCATTCTCGATGGCCGCGGCGGCGGCACCGGCGCCGCTCCCCTGCTGCTGCGCGATCACATCGCCGTGCCCACCATCCCTGCCGTGGCGCGGGCCCGGGCCCACCTCGACCGCCGGGGTGCCAGCGGCCGCGTCACCCTCATCGCCACCGGCGGACTGCGCACTCCGGCCGACTGCGTCAAGGCACTGGCACTGGGGGCCGATGGGATCGCCCTGGCCAATGCTGCGATCCAGGCGATCGGCTGTGTCGGCGCCCGGATCTGCCACACCAACCGCTGTCCGGCAGGCATCGCCACCCAGGATCCACAGCTGCGCCGCCGGCTGGAGGTGGAGCATGCCGCCCAGCGGCTGGCCAGGTTCCTGCAGGCAGCGGTGGCGCTGATGCAGGTGCTGGCACGGGCCTGTGGCCATGACCATCTGCGCGGCTTCTCCAGGAACGACCTGTCCAGCTGGCACCGGGATGTGGCGGATCTGGCCGGGATCGCCTGGAGCGGCTCGGCTCAGGATGCTCCGGTGGTGTAGTAACCCCAATGGGTTGCTCAGATGGTTCCCACTCTGGTGACTCACGACGGCCACTGACCCGGCGGCGCCTATCCGCGACGGATCGACCTGGACCTCAACCTGATGGTGGTCGGCTTGGCATTGGTTCGGCTGCTCGATCAGTTCCAGCCTGATCAAGCAACAGGCTGATTCTCAGCAGCAAGCTGAATGCCAGCAGCAGCCTGATTCCTCCGCTCCCTGATCTTGATCGAGCGTGTGGGGCCCGTTGCCGGGCTTCAGATGCTGCTGCTGAGAACCACGCGTCCGGTGGGACTGGCACCCACCTGATCGGTTTCCACACTCACGCTCACACTGGTGGCCACGCTGGTGGGCATCGTGGGGATCAACATCGCCACGTGTCCCTGCCCCGTTGGCACGAACGCGACGCAGCCCACCTTCTGTCCATCGACGTTGGCCCAGAGGCGGTAGACGTGGTGGGGCGGCGGTGGGGGTAGATCGTTCAGCATCAGGACGTTGTGGGTGGGGTTGCCCGTCACCATCACCTCACCGGAAGCCGGCATGAGCGGATCCACCGGCTCCAGCGCCATGCGGCGACTTTCCTGATTGGGGGCCGCAGGGGTTTCGACACGGGCCGTGACCCGCTGCTCGATCCGGGCCAGCTGCTGGCGGGTCTGCTGCAGCTGCACTCCCAGCCCCAGCAGCGCGATCCCCACCAGGGCCGGCACCAGCCAGCCGCAGAGATCGGGGAACTCCACCCGCCTCCGCTGCCCACGATCAGTTTCCCTCTCGTCCCGCACCTCGCCCTGCCGATCGAGCAGCCGTCGGCGCAACCGCTGCGGTGGTGGGGCCGTGGCCGGCAGGGCCAGGGGCAGCAGCTCCAGAGTGGTCTGGAATTCCTCCAGCCGTTGCCGCAACTCAGGGTGCTGCAGCAACAGAGCGGACAGCTGCTCCCTTTCGGTCGCATCCAGATCACCCAGGGCATGGCCTGCCAGCAGGGCGTCGACCGCGAAGCGATCGGGGAACGGAGTGTCGTCGGCCGGGGTGGGGTTGTGAGGATTCATGGTTCGTTCCCGAAGTCGATCAGCAACTCCCGCAGGCGCATCAGGCCCTGGCGGGAGCGGGTCTTGACGGTGCCGAGGGGCAGCTGCAGCCGCTCCCCGATCACCGACTGGCTCAGGCCCTCGTAGTAGGCCAGCTCCAGCACCTGTCGCTGGTTGGCTGGGATCGCGGCGAGGGCCGCTCGAACACGCTCGGCGAGATTGGTGTGCTCGGCGCTTTCCTGGGGGCTCGTCACCGACGCCGGCAGCAGCTGCTCCGACCAGCGTTGCAGCAGTTGCAAGCGGTTGCGGCGCTGGTTGAGCCGGTTGATCGCCATCGAGCGGGTCAACAGAAGCAAAAAGGCCAGCACCGGGCCCCGCGCCGGTTCGTAGCGGCCCTGCTGCCAGTAGCGCATGAAGACGTCATGGGTGAGGTCCTCCGCTTCCTGGCTCGACCGACTCAGCCGCTGCGCCAGGCGATAGACCGCACTGCCGCAGGCGTCATAGAGCGCGCCCAGGTCATCGAACGGCGGGGGGTGATCCGAAAGCCCCTGCTCGGCCTGGCTCCAGGCAGGCGCATCGGGATCGGAGGGGGGCAGTTCCACGGAATCAGCTGCTCCCTGGCCATCGTTCTTTCTACCGGCGAGGGGGAGGATCGGATTGGTTCGGGCGCCGGCCCAGCCAGACACCACTCAGCAGCAGCACGATGCCGGCGACTGTGGCGATGTGGATCGGCTCAGCCAGCAGCAGGGCGGCACTGGCGATGGCCACCACGATCGTGAGGCTTCCCCAGAGCGCAACGGTGGCCACGCTGCAGCGGCGGTAGGCCAGGCGCAGGGCCAGCTCACTGCCCAGAGAGATTGAGATCGCGTAGATCAGGATCACCCCCGCCACCCACCAGAGCTGCAGCAGCAGGAAGTGGTGCGGGCCGAAGAGCGCAAGGGCGATAACCGCAAACACCAGCGCCGTGATGGTCGATCCCAGGCCGATCGAGAGGGCCACGGGCCAGCCCCGGCCCGCGATCGAGCGGCCGGCCACCGCCGCCCCACTGAACGCCACCACCCCCACCAGCCCCCAGGCCAGGCCCTGCAGATCGTCCATGGGGCCTCCCATGGCGGCCCTGGTGATCTGGGGGAGCAGCAGGCCTGCGGCGATCAGCGCCAGGCTGAGCCAGAACGCCCGTGGCAGGGATTCCCGCAACAGCCAGCGGGCCAGCAGGGCCGCCCCCGGCAGCACCATGGCGAACAGCAGCGTCTGGCTGATCACCGACAACGACTGGAGCGCCTGGTAGTAGGCCACCGGTCCGAGGAACATCCCCAGGAAGGCGTGGGTTCCCAGCAGCCTTCGGTCGGCCGGCGTCAGGGTCGGCAGCGCCCTGGCGAGGTCCCGCCGCCCCGGCAGCAGTGCCGTGAGGCCCACCGCCAGCTGGGCGAAGAAGAAGACGTTGCAGAAGCTGATCGGGTTTTCGCCGAGAACAGAGTGGCTGTGGCCATAGGACTGCAGGCCCTTCAGAACTGTGGCATCAAGTCCCTTGAGCAGCACGTAGAGGCCGAGGGGCAGAACGCGCCGCCAAGCCGGATCCTTCAGCGCCAATCCGATCGGAGCGCTCATCGGTACAGAGAAGGTCTGAGGACCATGCCGCATCGGTTCATGGCCTTGGCTTTCCCACTCTGTTTGCAACCGTCATGACGGCTCTCAAGACAACTCTGGTCGGCGCCCTGGCCCTAGCCATGCTCGGCGGTTCCGCCATTCCCATTCATGCGCAGAGCATGATGAAGGAGGACAAGATGATGGCCCCGGCCGGTGCAATGGCCAAGCACAGCTTCCGCAAGGCTGAGGCCCCCGTCAGCGGCAGTTTCCAGATCAAGAAGGAAGCCGGCAAACAGGTGCTGGTGCTCAGCAGCGACTTCAAGACCAACGACATGGCCCCCGACCTGAAGGTGATCTTCAGCCCGTCGGCCACCCCTCTGGCGAGCACAAAGGCCCCTGGCTACCCGCTCAAGGCCGGCAGCTACACGATCCTCGCTTCGCTCAAGTCCGCCGCTGGCGCCCAGAGCTATGTGATCCCTGCTTCGATCGACCTGAGCAAGCAGGGGTCGGTGCTGATCTGGTGCAAGAAGTTCAACGCCACGATGGCCTGGGCACCCCTGAAGCCCTGAGCCATGCAATCCGTCGACTGGCTTTGGCTGCTTCACCCGGCCCTTGCGGTGGTGCTCGTCTACCCCCTGCTCGGGATGGTGCTGCGGCTGGCGCAGCAGACCCGGGACCGGCGCCTGACCCAGGCGAAGCATCCCGCCACGGTGGGGCGGGATCATGCGGATCTGGGCAAGTTTCTGGCGGGCGCGGTGGTGGCGATCGTGCTGATCGCCGAGGCGGTGGTGATCGTCACCAAGCATTCCCTCTCGGCCTTTGAGGGGGGTGTTGCACGGCTCGCGTTGCTGCTGCTGGTGCTGGTCGGCTCCGGGGTCGCCTTGGCGGCCCTCTGGCGGGTCAAGCGGCCCATCTACCGGGCCAGCTTCGCCCTGCTCTGCTGGGCGGGGGCGATCACCCTTGGGCTACAACCCGAAGTGTTCAGGCTCAGCGACAACCCGTTCCAGCTGGCTTTCTGGCAGTCGCATTTCTGGGGGGGCATCGGCCTCACCGGGCTGATGCTCTTCTCCGTGGCCTGCCGGCCTGAGATCCACAAGCACCTGCGTTGGCGCCGGTTGCATGTCAGTGCCAATGCCCTGGCGGCCCTGATCTTCCTGGCACAGGGGATCAGCGGACCCCGGGATCTGCTCGAAATCCCGCTCAGCTGGCAGAAGGCCACGATCTACAGCTGCGATTTCGCAGCGAGAACCTGTCCTTCGCCCGCTCCGGTCCCCCCCTCCCGCTGATTCCATCACCTCTGAATCCACACCGTCTTCAACGCCATGGACTTGCTGCTCCTGGCCTTCCTGGCCGGTGCGCTGACGATCCTGAGCCCCTGCATCCTGCCTGTGCTGCCGTTCGTGTTCAGCGGGACCGGGCGGCCGTTCCACCTCCGGGGTCTGCCCCTACTGGTCGCGATGGCGCTGTCCTTCACCGCCGTTGGGGTTCTGGCCGTGGTGGGGGGAAGCTGGGTGGGGCGGGCTCACCAGTTCGGGCGGATGACAGCCCTGCTCGTGCTGGGCACGTTCGGATTGGCGCTGCTGTTTCCCGCCGTGGCCGATCGGCTCAGCCAGCCCCTGGTCCGGCTGGGTCAGCATCTGTCGCGACGATCGGATCAGGCCCGAAGCTCCGGGGCTACGGCCGTTTCATCCGCTCTGCTGGGCGTGGCGATCGGCCTGCTGTGGGCGCCTTGCGCCGGCCCGATCCTGGGTCTGGTGCTGACCGGCGCGGCGCTCCAGCGGGAGCCTGCCAGCACAGCACTGTTGCTGCTGGCCTATGCCGTTGGCGCCAGCACCTCCCTGGCGATTGCCCTGCTCGCCGGCGGGCGCATCGCCCACATCCTGCGGCGTTCCCTTCAAACGACCGCCCGGTTGCGCCGTGCCCTGGGGGGTGCAGTGATCATCAGCGTGGGAGCGATCGCCCTGGGTCTGGAGCAGGCCTCCCTGGCCCGCTTCGCCCTGGCGGACACCAATGCTGTTGAGAAGACCCTGCTGGCCCAGGTTCCTGTCGTTCCACGGGCCGGGGCGATCGCCATCGCGGCGAGCCCGCTGCCCGTTCTCGGCGCCCTGCCGCCCTTCCCGAAGGGTGCGGTATGGCTGAATTCGCCCCCACTCACCCGTGATCAGCTCTGGGGCAAGGTCGTGCTTGTCGATATCTGGACCTATTCCTGCATCAACTGCGTTCGGACCCTTCCCCATGTTCGGGCCTGGGCTCAGAAGTACGGGGGCCACGGCCTTGTGGTGATCGGTGTGCATTCGCCGGAGTTCCCCTTCGAGCGCGACCTCGCCAATGTGCGGCAGGCCACCCGGAAGCTGGGGGTCACCTATCCCGTGGTGATCGACAACGACTTCGCGATCTGGAAAGCGTTCAACAACACCTACTGGCCAGCCTTCTATTTCATCGACACCCAGGGCCGCATCCGCGCCACCCATTTCGGTGAAGGGGCCTATGCCAAATCCGAGCAGAGGATCCAGCAGCTGCTGCGCGAGGGTGGCTTCCGTAATGTGCCCACCGGCCTGGTCAGGCCTTGAACTGCGATGGGTACCTTCACTCCGATTGGCACCCTCCTGCGTTCTCTGTCCCGGCCCCAGCACCTGACCCTCGGCCACCAGCGCAGCCCCTGGACCAGCCTCTGGCGGCAGCCGGTGTCCATGGCATTGCGGTGCCCTGGCCGGTGTTCTTCCTGGCCATGACCTTCCTCTACCTGGCTGAGGTGGCGATCTTCGCATTGGCCTTTCAACTGGACGGCCGCCACCTTGAGGGGGAAGAGGCCATGGGTCTGCCTTCGAGTGTGGTTTTCTCGCTTCACAACCTTTTCAGCGCTAGTTTCCAGTCCGCCCGGGTCACCTCGATCTACACCCTTGCCCTGGCCGCGTTGCAACGGATCGCCGGCCTGCTGACCAATGCCATGGTCACGGGCCTGTTCTTCCTGCGCTTCACCAAGGTAGATGCCCCGCTTCGGTTCAGCAGCAAACCTCTGCCTCAGTTTCTCGCCCGGTGGCCATCTCAGCTGTCGGTTCGTGACCGGGGATCCCACTTACTGACTGCGGGTGTCCTATTCGATGGTGTTGTTCCTGGATGAAGAAATCGAACCTGGAGTGGTGCAGCGGCGGCTCCATTCCTTGCCGCTGCTCAACAGCAGCACACCCCAGCTCCATGCGACCGCCGTGCTCAGCCACAGCCTGGGCGCTGACAGCCCCTTTGTTCGCCATGGCATGGAGGCGATCCGGCGGGCCAGCGGGGCCATCTGGTGCTGGTGGAAGGCACCGACGAGGTGACCGGATCCCCGCTGCTTCAACTGCACCACTACCGGATCGACGACATCCTCGAAGGGCATGTGTTCGACGATCTGGTTTCCGAGGACGCCAACGGGCTCCGCAGGGTCGATCTGGATGCCTTGCACCGCACCCGCTTGATCGGCGCCCCTTCAGACGCGGTCCGCTCTGATCCATCCAAACGTTCCCCTCGCCTGTAATCCAAGAGGACGTTCCCCACCCCCATGCGCCTGTCCGTTTCTGTCGCCGTCGCCGCGCTCGGCCTCTGGGCCCTGCCGGGCATGCTCGCCGCAAGTTCAGCCGTTCCGCCCACCTCCGCCAAGCCAGGTTCCACCCAAACGGCCGTTCTGGCCGGGGGCTGCTTCTGGGGGGTGGAGGCGGTCTTCGAGCGGGTCCGGGGGGTGTCGCAGGTGGTATCTGGCTACGCCGGTGGAACCAAAGCCAGCGCCGATTATCAGCAGGTGAGTTCAGGAACCACGGGCCATGCCGAAGCGGTGAAGATCAGCTACGATCCGAAGGTGGTGAGCTACGGCCAACTGCTGACCATCTATTTCTCCGTTGCCCACGATCCCACCGAGCTCAACCGCCAGGGCCCGGATGTCGGCAGGCAATACCGCTCCGCCATCTTCTTTGCCAGCCCGTCCCAGCAGGCAGCGGCCAAGGCCTCGATCGCCGCTTTGCGCAACAGGAAGGTGTTCTCACGCCCGATCGTCCCCCAGGTGGTTCCCTTGCAGGCGTTTTATCCGGCAGAGGCCTATCACCAGGATTACATCGCCCACAACCCCTTCAATCCTTACGTTGTGGTGCATGATCTGCCCAAGCTCGCCCAGCTGAAACGGCAGTTTCCCCAGCTGCTCAAATAGCTGGGTTGTGGCTCCGCTTTACAGCCCAGCAAACCACTCGTAGCCCTGGTCCTCCCAGGTGCCGCGGCGCTCAGTCAGGCTGGCCATCACCTT
>CALRVC020000062.1:0-7290 GCA_943371515.1 Synechococcus sp. UW140
GGTGGAATCGGAGCAGGCAGCGGATCTCGCGCTGGTCGGCGGGTGGCGGAATGCTCCTGCCACCACGGCCGTAATCGGCCTTTGGTACTGACCGCCACCAGCACGGCAAGGAGCGCTACCGAATCGTGATGAATGCAGCAGGAATGGCACCGCCTCTTGCTGCCCAATGGAACTGGGGATGTGCCCTTTAATCCAACGCCCATGACTCCTTCCACCGCATCGACGACGGCCGCGCAACGACGCCGCAGCTCGGATCCGCCGGCTCGGCCGCTGCGCTGCCACCTGCTGATCGGCCCGCCGGCCAGCGGCAAGTCCACCCTCGCCCGCCAGCTGGCAGCGCTGCTGAGCGGGACTGAGGAGCCTCCCCCCTGTTACATCAGCAGCCGCGACATTCGCGCCGAAATCTTTGGAGATCGCGGTGTCTTTGGCCCCTGGGATGACATCGCCGCGGTGATGCACCAACGCATCCAGGAGGCTGTCGGCTCAGGCGCTCCGGTGATCGTGGAAGCCACCTTCTCACGCCGGGCCTGGCGGCTGGCGATTACGCAAAGGCTGGAGTTGCCGGTGCCGGTGGAGTGGATCGGCTGGTGGCTGCGCACACCGCGCGAGCTCTGCCAGCAATGGAACCGGCGCCGTGATCACAGCGTTCCCGAGCAGGTGATCGACAACCATGTCTCCCTGCTGGGCCAGACCCCCTTCTCGCCCAGCCGCTCGGAAGGTTTCGCGGCGGTGGTCTGCGTTGAACCCCATCACCATGAGCAGCTGGAGCCGCACCTGCAAGCGGTGCTGGGGAAGTTGGAGCGGCGGATCAGCGCCGCCCGCAACCGGGACGCCCGGCTGATCCCCCATGGCTACTCGCGCCTGCTGGAGTGCGAGCGGCTGCTCCACCTGATCCAGCTGCTCAGCCGCGAGCCGGAACTGACCGCCACCAACACCCAGCCGGCGGCGGACGCGCCCGCAGGCCTGGCCGAGCGGGCGGCGGCCCTGCTCGCCCGGACCCATGGGCCTTGCTATGCGGACGTGAACGCGATCGCGGCCGACCTGGACTGGTTGCGGCAACAGGGATTCACCACCGCCTGGCGCGTCAGCTCTGAACAGGGGAAACCCGCGCCGATGCGGGCGGTCGAGCCGCCGCCCTGGCCGGCGTCGCAACCGCTCAGCGCGGGCGGCTGGTCAGCGCTGGGCGATCGCGAAGCCTTTTGCCGGGCGCTCACCCTGCTGCGCCACATCCTTCACCACCCCTTTGATCGACAGGAAGGAGTGGCGATCGACCATCACCTCGCCGCTCGGCTCAAGACGCTCAGCGGCGGCCGTCACTGCTGGACTCCCCGCCAGTTGCACCAGAGCATCACCGCGATCCTCACGCCCTATGGCTTTCGTGATGCGGCAGGCAGTGGCCGCCATGGCTATGCCCTCGGCGCCTCGCTGCTGCCCTTGCCGCTGCAGGTGGAAATCCATGGGCTGCTGCAGGCCAATGCCGATCGGCTCGGTGATCCCAGCGGACAGGCCATCGCCAGGGAGCTGGGCAGGCGGTTGCAACGCAGCGGCATCGCCATCGAGGCCGTGCCGCCGGTGCGGGCCTACTTCAACCGTTCCTTGCTGGCAGGAGATCAGCGAAGGAGCGGCACCCTGCTCAATACCGAGCAGGCCGAGCAGTTGCGCGGCGCCATTCAGCAGCATCAGAGGGTGGTGTTCACCACCTTGGCCGCCTCCCATGCCGGTGTGGAAGAGATCCGTGGATGGCCCTTGCAGCTGATCTTCCACACCAGCGCCTGGTACCTGCTGTTTGAGCATGACCACATCGGCCAGACGGAGGGGTTGCTGGCCTGCAGGCGAATCGATCAGCTGGGGCTGCGCCGGATCGAAATCGGCAGCTGCCGCAGCCAGCCGTCCCATGCGGCGGCGCTGCTGCGCGGCGAAACCTTGCAGCACTGCTGCGGCAGCCTTGAGTTTGGTGCTTCCCTCCAGGCGCAGCAAGCGGTCTGCGGGTCGCCATTGGAGCAGCGCAGCAAAGCGATGGGCACCTTGCAGCTGAGCTGTGATGCCGCCGCCTTTGCCCTGCTCCGTGAGGAGGTGAGGCGCTTCCCGGCGGCGGCGGTGCGCCTGTCGCGCCCCCTGCCCGGTGATGGAGTGCTCAGCCCGCTGGGAGAGCAGGCGGAACTGCTGCCGTGCAGCCGCTCCAGCCACCCCTATCCAGTGGAGATCGACCTGCCGCTCTGGACCCTCGAGCGTGACTCGGACCTGCGTCGCTGGCTGTATGCCCTGGGCGGCGGGGTGCGGATCGAGTCGCCGTTGTCTCTGCAGCGAGAGCACCGGCACTGGCTCCAGTGCGCCCTGGCGGCGTACCCCAGGAGAAGGGAAATCAAGAAACAGCGGGTGCCAAAGCGGCTGCGGCAGACCGCAGGGCCGACGGGCCGACGTGGATCGGTGCTGGAGGTGGCTGAGTCTTGAGGGCAGCGCCGCCCCTCAGACGCCCCGCGGCCACAACACGCCGGTGCTCGGCCGGCCGCTGTCGCCACCACTGCCTCCGCCCCCCTGGAGCTGCTTGGCATAGAAGGGGTGCTGCCGCACGCCCGGGGCACCGAGTGCTGCAGTTGACCAGTCGATCAGGAAATCAGGGCCGGTGGCTGGTCCCATCGCCACCGGGCCTGGGGTGAACAGCGGGCAGAAGCTCAGCCGATCCGGGATCGTGCTCCAGGGCAAGGAACCGACCGTGTCCCAGCCCGCCCGTGGCTGTGTACCCGGTGGGTTCAGGTACCAGAGGTCGGTGGCGCCGCTGTAGGCCGCCGCCAGCTGGTAGAAGGTGCCGGCTCCTCCGGGGTTGCTCACCCGGCCCAGGCGGCGCGGGTCCGAGAGTTGGTTGCTGCCCAACCAGAAGCAATCCGGCAGCGTGATGCGGGGCTGGATGATCCCCGGCGCGAAAATGCCGCTGGTGGTGTTGGCATACAACCCGCAACCTCGGATCAGCTGCTGATCGCTGCCAGTGGGTGGCAGCGGAATGATCGAGGCCGCCACTAGGGCGTTGTTGCTCCAGGTGTAGCTGTTCTGCGAATAGAACATGCCGGTGTAGGAGTTGGAGCGGTTGAGAACCACACTCCAGCCGCTCACCGCCGGCGAGCGGAACAGCAGCAGGGTGTGATTCTGCGTGTTGATGTCAGTGCCGATCGGCGCGATCGTGTAGCAGAAGAACTCACGGCCTGGCGTCGTATCGGCCTGAATCAGCAGAAAACCAGCCAGATCCCAGGCCGGTGTTCCATCGGAGGCGTAGTGCGACAGGCCGGCATTGACGCTGAACAGGGTCGCCGAAAAGCTGCCGTAGCCGCCGTTGCTGCTGTCGTTGGTGTAGGCGCTCTCTAGGCCCAGCTGCAGGCGGGCGGAGCTGCTGCTCGAGTTGTAGCCCTGAACCTTGGAGCTGTTGGAGAAGCTCAGGAGCACCGGCGTCTGGGGATGGCCCAGCCGCCAGACGTAGCCGTAGGTGATCGCCCCCGTCGCCGCGCTGTGATCCTTGATGAGCGACAGCGGCACCAGGGCATTGGCTGGTGTGGCATTCACCTCCACCGAGAAGGCGCTGAAGGCCTCCGCCAGCTTCTGGCCCGGATCAGTCGCCAGCTTGCTGGTCCAGTTCCAGAGCGGCCATTGCAGGGCGGAGCAGGTGAGGGTCATCGCGTCAGCTCACCGGATCCTTGAGACGCACCACCAGCCGTGAGGGGCCGAGCTGCAACCATTCGCTGCCATCGGCCGGCTTGATGTAGCCGAGGCTGGTGAAGGTGCGGTTGTAGAGCGCCAGGTCGGCCGGCAACGCCACCGGATCCCACCACTGCACCGGCGGCAGTGGTGTGGTGTACACGACGCTGGGTGTGATCGGCACCCACTGGGCCGGGCGCACCAGCATCAGTGGCGCCGCCGATGAGAAGAAGTCAGCGCGGAAGGCGGTGGAAAGCAGCACCTGGGGGCGTGCCAGGTTCCAGGCCACGGTGGCGATCACCCCGGCCATGTCGGTGAGCGAGAGGTGCCACTGGCCGGAAACCACGTCCTTGGCGATCAGCAGCGCCACCGCCTGGCGGTTGGAGAAGGAGTGCTGGGAGAAGGCAAAGCAGAAGAACTCCTGGCCTGCCGCCAGGCTGGAGGCCACCACCGCACCCACCGGCAGTGGCTGAGATCCCAAGGTGATCAGGGAACTGGTGGTGCCCACCCCGCCCGTGAGGCTGCCGTGGCCCCCGAGGGCCGTGCCGGCTGTGAAGCCCGAGGCCAGACCCGCGTGGGTCGTCACCGCGCCTGTGGTCAGATTCGCCACCCACTGGCTGATCAGCTCCACCGGCTGGCCGCCGCTGAGCGCCGCCAGGCGTGCCTTGATCGTCCAGCCGCAGAAGCCCTGCTCACCGGCAGGACCGGTGAGCAGGCTCAGCAATTGCGTTGGGTTCTGGCCGTTGGCTGCGGTGAGCCAGGCCATCAGCAGGGCATGGACTTCGCCAAACAGGCCCGGCAGCGCAAAGCCCTGGTCCCCCCGGCGGCTGAGATCGGTGATCGTCGCCGCCATCAGCCCCCCACCGAATCGTTGAGCACCAGGGCCAGCACGCCCAGACTGGCCGTGTGGGCGCCCGTCACCTCGGTGCGCACCCTGGCCCAGAGCCGCTGCTGCAGGGGGTTCTCGCCGTTGCTGTAGCTGCTGCCCGGCACAAGCTTCAGGACAGGCGTTTCAGCGGAGAAGCGCAGATCGAGCAACACACCGGCCGAGAGCGGTGGGTCCTCCTCGATCGGCCTGGCCGCATCGGCTACCCGCGCCGCCGTGGAGTCGTAGAAGCTCACCCAGGCCGCCACCGAGCAGCTCACCTCCAGAAAAAGGCCGTCGACACCAAGGGCCGCAAAGCTCAGATCCACCACCGTCGGACCGCTCAGTGGCCCACTGGTCTGCTGCTCAAAGGCCCGCCGGGGCGTGTCGATCCGCGGTACCCAGCTCGGCATCAGGGGATCACCTGGATCTTGCGGATCGCCCGCACGGTCTGGGGAAAGGTCTTGCCCAACGGTTCCCAGTTGCCGTAATACCAGTCCTGCACCTGGTGGGTGGTGGCCGAGTCCTGGGTGGAGGTGCCGATCCCCCCCGCCAGGAACTCCTGGGCACCGCCAATCGCAAACAGCGGGAAGGCGGTCTGAGCCGGAGACGAGAAGGTGTAGTTGGCACTGGCCGGCACCGCATAAGGATTGGCGCCGTGGGTGGTCACGTTGCCCTCGCTGCCGTCCGGCTTGAAACGCCGGTAGAGGATCTCCAGCTCGAACAGCGCCGGGATGTACCAATCCGAGAAGGTCGCGATGGTCAGGCCCCGCGCCCACTGGGTGGCCGGGTGGGCGGCATCGTTGGCGGCGTTGCTGTTCGCCCAGCCATCGAACGTGCTCGATGCCCCCGTGGTGAGCGTGCCCGTGGTCTTGCAGGCCCGGATGCTCTGGCCCGTGGCTTTGGGCGCAATGATCAGGGCGTGGGTGGCCACGCCATTCATGCTCTGGGAAATCAAGCCGCCGTAGTAGCCACCCTCGTAGGCGGCACCGATCGCCGGCAGGCTGGCCACTGGGGTTCCCGCTGGCGCCGCGCCGAGTTTGTAGACGTCGCCGTTGCTTTGATCGAGGTAGAGGTCCCCCGTGATCTGGCCGGGGATCGAGGCCGGCGGTGGGCCGCTGCCCACGAACCAGCCCGTGCCACGCACACCCTGGGCTCCAGCACCGCCGGTGGCGCCGATCGGGCCCTGGATGCCTTGCGGTCCGGCAGCGCCGGTGCTGCCCGCCGGTCCGGTGGGTCCGGTGGGGCCAGCTGGGCCCACAGCGCCGGTCGGGCCAGCGGGGCCAGCGGGGCCTGAGATCGGCCCGGCGTTCACCCAGTTGCTGCCGGCCGCGTTCCAGCTGTAGAGGCTGTCGTTCTCGTCCTGAACGATGTAGGCGTCACCCTGCACCTGACCGCTGCTCGGCAACGCCGAGAAGGTGGCGACACTGCCCTTGAGGTTGATGCCGGTGCCGGCGGTGCCCTGGGGTCCAGCCGGGCCCTGGGGGCCAGCCGCCCCGGTGCTGCCGGCGGGGCCGGTGGCTCCGGCCGGTCCTTGGCTGCCGGCGGGGCCAGGCGAACCCTGGGGGCCAGCATTCCCCTGGCTGCCTGCCGGGCCTGCCGGTCCCGTGGGGCCAGTCGGCCCAGGCACCCCCTGCGGTCCACGGATCGAGCCGGTGTTCGCCCAGGAGGTCATCAGCTCTGCAGGCGGTTCTCAGCTCCTATTGCCATTGAGGCCTTACCTCTTGGGGCTTTGCTCCTCAAGCCAGGACCCAGGCAGCTCCACTCCAGAAGCGAAACGGCCTCAGGATCCAGGCGCTGCCGGTCCAGACCTTGGCCGACATCGGCTGGAAGCCTCGATCGATGCCGAGGTAGGTCATCACGGCGCCAGGGCTCGCGCTCCTCGTCCCGAAAAACTCTTCGGTGACGATCGACCCAGCCGAGCCCTGGTCCCAGTTGTCCACACCACCGGCGAACAGCTGGATCGGCTCCTGACGCCTACGCATCGCTCAACCCACCGCCAGCTTGAGCAGTCCCCGCACCGCGCCGGTGGTGGTGGTCGAGCAGAACATCAACAGCGCCAGGCAGGCGTCATTGGGCACCACCGGCAGACCCAGGCCGGCCCAGTCGCGGATCTCGCTCTTGTTGGCCACCATCGTCGTGGTGCCGGTCAAAAAGCGAGTCGCCGTCACCCCGAAGGCCCCAGCAGTGCCGGTCGTGGCGCTCAGCAGGACACTGTTGACCTGCTTGATCCCCGTCTTGCCCGCAGCCGGCAGGATCGGGTACAGGCCCGAGGCGCGGCTGGTGGCCGCCAGGGCGATCACCACATCTCCGGTGGTGTCGTCTGCATAGGTCACGTTCACCGTGGCGTTGACGCCCGTGGCGCCGGTGTCGGTGTACCACTCCAGCCACCAGGAGAGCTCCGAGAGCTCCACCGCGCCGATCCGATCCGCCGACACACCCACCAAATTGAGCGGCAGGTTGGTGGTCTGCACCGTGGGAGAAGCAACGGTGCCCGAGAGGCCGCCCTGGTGAGCGAGGCGGTCATGGACGCTGAGGTTGGTGGCGCTGTTGGCCGTCACCAGATCCAGCCAGGCCAGGTAGTTCGCGGCAGGCGGTGTCTGGTTCGTGAGCGGCAACGCTCCGGTCGTGGCCCGGGTGCAGACCGCCGCCGTGGTCGGAACGGCGCCCTGGCCCGGCTGACCCGTCGCCCGCCAGAGCGAGTAGAAGCGGCCGGCCACGGCGTTGGTGAGGCTCGCCTT
>CALRVC020000063.1:0-6763 GCA_943371515.1 Synechococcus sp. UW140
AGCGGCTGAAATCCGAGGCCTCATTTGCCGCGCTCTGCGGCGTCAATCCCCTGCCGGCGAGCTCCGGCAAGGTGGTGCGACACCGGCTGAACCGCAGCGGCAACCGGCAGGCCAACTGCGCTCTGCATCGCATCGTGATCTGCCGGCTGTAGCGGCATCAGCAGACCAAGGAGTACGTCGAGCGCCGGACGGCGGAGGCCGCTCGATGAAGGAGATCATCCGGTGCCTCAAGCGGTTCGTGGCCCGCGAGGTGTTCGGGATCCTGCGCGGCGGTCCCGCCGTTCGCACCGCAGCGGTCTGATCGCCAGCAGGATTGCTCCAGTAGCCCAGGCTCCCGGCAGATCCGTTGCCTGCCGCCCCACGGCAGGCAACGGATCTGCCGGAACGAGAGCCGGCCGGCGGTTCACTCCTCCACGGGGATCAGCACGTCGAGCACCTCGATCCGCAACGCCTGGTCAGGTTTCTCAGGAACGGTCAGCACGACGGCTTTGGCCTCGATCACGTCGCTGTCGTCGGCCATGGCCTCGCCATCGGCCTCCCAGGTCTCCAGTGCCGCATCCAGCCAGCGGGCCTTGGTCTCCAGGAAGGCGATGGCATCGTCGGGGCTCCAGCGGGCATCGTTGCTGCGACAGGGATAGCGCTGCAACAGCTCCAGGATGCCGATCTCCTGCAGCTCCGGAGTGGCGGAGGGATCACGCACCAGCACGGTGTCGGGGTCGGTGGCGTTGTCGATCAGCTTTTGGGTGTCATCACGATCGTCCTGCTCCTCCAGCTCCTGCCAATCCCTGAGATCGATGACCTTCTCCAGCAGGGCCTGCAATTCATCAATTGGCATCGGCGGCGCTGTTTTTGGCCTGGTGGGATGGGAGGCCAGCTGGATCAGGCCTTCTGCGGCATCGATGATCTGCACCAGCGACATGTGCTCGGCCACCAGGGTGAAAGTGGTCTCGGTCAATTCCTCGAACGGCAAGCGCGGAGCATCCACGTCCTTTCGTACCTGATCGATGGCCTCCAAGAGGAGAAGCTGGTTCGATGTGGTGATCGGCTCCACAGAATGGTCAAGGCGGCATCGGCTCCATCCTTGCTGACCTGCCTGGCTCCTCCAGCACCGGGCAGCCACCAGCCGATCAGGTAGGTGGCTGGGGGGTTGACAGTCCATAGGAGTGTCACGATCCAGGGCCGGTCGGCCCGTCCTGTGGCGGAGCGGATGCGGCGGGTTGCTTCCAGACCATCGAGCCGGGGCATCTGTATATCCATCAGGATCAGTCGGGCCCGGCAGCGGCGCCACCGGGCTCGGGGCGGGAGATGCGGTCACCGCTTCCACCGGCAGGCTGAAGCTGACCACGCTGCCCTGCCCCGGGCTGCTCTCCACCTGGATCGTGCCGCCGAGGGCCTCAACGAGCTGCCGGCTGATGGCCAGCCCGAGGCCGGTGCCGGCATGGGGGGCGTTGGCGGAGACGGCCAGCTGGGAAATGGGTTGGAACAGGAGTTCCATCTGGTCGGCGGCGATGCCGATACCGGTGTCCACGACGGCGAAGGTCAGATCGACCGGTCCGCTTACCGGTGCGCTCGATGGGGATGCCTTGGCCTGAACGGAAACCACGACACGGCCGACGTCGGTGAACTTGATCGCATTGCCGATCAGGTTGAGCAGGATCTGGCGCAGGCGGATGCCGTCAGTGAGGATGACCGGGGGAACCTCCGTGCCCATCACCAGGGAAAGTTCGATCGAATTGGCCTGGGCGAGGCTCGAACAGGTGGCCATCGTGTCCTCCAAGAGGGAGCGGAGCTGGCACGGTGCCAGCTCGATCACCAGGTGTCCCGCCTCGATCCTGGCGAAGTCGAGGACCTCATTGAGCAGGGTGAGCAGGGATTCCCCCGAGCTGCTCACGATCTCCAGGCACTCCCGCTGATAAGGCGAAAGCTCGGTGGCCAGCACAAGGCCTGTCATGCCGATGACGCCATTGAGCGGGGTGCGGATCTCGTGGCTGAGGGTGGCGAGAAACGTGCTCTTGGCACGGTCGGCGGAAGCCATCGCTTCGAAGGCTCTGGCATGGGCCTTGAGGGAACGGCGATGGAAGCTGGCCGCCAGAATCGAGAATCCGGCACTGCCGAGCAGGCCCAGCAGGTAGGTGAGCCGAAGCGGCAACTGCTTGCGTTGCAGCTGGGCAAGCGAGAAATCGATGCCAACGAAGCCCACCAGGCCGCCTTTGCTGTCCCGGATGGGGGCGAAGCCGCTCATGAAGCTTCCGAAGTCGTCCGTGTAGGGCCTGGAGCTGATGGTGATCGCACCGGTTCTGGCGGCCTCGAGCGCATCTGGCGACGGATCGACGTAGAGGTCGCCAACGCTGACGGCGCTGGCGGAGGCACTCTGGTTCTGAATGTAGTAAGTGCTGTCGATCGTGAAGCGAAGGCCTTCCGGTGTGGTGATGAATACGTAGGCGTAATAGATCTCAGGCACGAGCCTGCGCAGCTTCAGCAGGGGTTCGCTGGCCCGGCGATAGTCCGAATCGCCTGTCTGCTCAGGCCTGGTGATCGCCGAGACGAGGGCTGGATCCATCTGGCTGGCGGCGATGCTCACCAGATGGCTCAGGCTTGCGCGAACCTCGTGGCGCAGCAGCCTGGTGGCACTCCAGTAGTTGAAGCTGAGCGCCACCGCTGCCACGCCGAAGATCATCGCGGCCAGAAGAACGCTCTCGCGGCGAATGCGCTGGCGGCTCCAGTCGGAACTGGCGACGTGGGGGTGGTGCTGGGACAACCCGAAGGCGCCGAACACGCGGGGGAACCAGTCAGCCAGACGCACGCAGAGCACTGCAGATTGCTGGTGCACTGCGGCGGACACCCCAACGCGGCAGGACTGGGACGGCGGGTCTTGTGCCATGACTTGTGCCATGAGGAGATGTGAACCGCCATCGGGCCCGCCAAGGGCGTTCCCTACGTTTAATCAGGTGAGCAGGCTCCCCATGCGCGCGAACGTGGCTTCCCGAGAAGCCGCCCGCCTCGAGGCTCTGAGGAACTACCACATCCTCGATACGGATTCTGAATCGTCGTACGACGCCATCACATTTCTGGCCGCCCAGTTGTGCGACGTGCCGATCGCCCTGATCAGCCTGGTGGATGCGGATCGTCAGTGGTTCAAATCCAAGGTGGGTCTTGAGGTGAGCGAAACGAGCCGAGATGTGTCCTTCTGTGCCCACGCCATTCTTGGCGAGCAGACACTCGTTGTCAGGGATGCCCGTGAGGATGAACGCTTCCGGGATAACCCGCTTGTCTGCAGCGAACCCCACATCGTATTCTACATGGGTGTGCCGCTGAGCACACCGGAAGGAGCAAAGATCGGCACCCTCTGTGTGATCGACCGGCAGCCTCGTGAACTCAGTGACGTGCAGGTGCGGTCCCTGGAGGTGCTCGCCCATCAGGTGGTGCTGCAGCTGGAGCTGAAGCGGGTCTCCGATCAACTTGCCGCCGCGCTTGAGCGCATCAACGTGATGGAGGAGCTGATTCCGATCTGCTCCTACTGCAAGGGCATCCGCAACGACCAGGGGTATTGGCAGACCGTCGAGGCCTTCATCAAGAGCCACGACAACGTGGAGTTCTCCCATGGCGTCTGCAATGCCTGCATGGCTGAACACTTCCCGGAAGTGGAACCCATCCCGGTGGATCCTGCAGGCGATGCGGCGCTGGCGGATCAGGGGTGACCGCTGGCTGGGAGATTGAGGGGACACGGTTCTTCCGCCGCGACGACTTCAATGGTCATTGGTATCATTTTCCCTCACAGTGGCTGGCGACCGCGACAGGACGAGGCTCTGGGGGATCTTGGCGTCATGGCGCCATGGCAGCAGCTTGAGCACACTGCGGTATGCGCTTCAGCATCGAGAAGCTGGCGCTTGATCATGCTATTGACACGTTCGACTGCGGCCAGGCAGCGCTGAACCGTTTTCTGAAGCGATTCGCCTTCGCGAGCCAGCAGGCCAACGCCCCCCAGGCCTATCTCGCCCTTGCCGATGATGAGGTGATTGGTGACCCCACCGCTGTGGGCAGTGGCCTGCAGAACGATTCCATGCTGCTCACTCTTCAAGGCCGCTGAGATTGCGCGGCATCCGTGCTCTTGCGGCACAGCCACTCCCACAGCCTCCGAGATGCGTTACAGGCTGATCGCCGCAACCCCGCGCCGGTGGATCTCGCTGGCGTATTCGGTCCAGGTGCCCTGTCCCCAGTAGCGGAAGCAACTGGTTTCCAGCAGCAACAGCTGAAGCAGCGCCTGCTGGTAGGGCTCGGTTTTGGTGACACTGGGATCCTTGGCCACCTGAGGATCAAACAGCCGGTGAAAGTCGGCGCTGAGGCGAGTCAGCGGCTCCAGCACATTGGCGTAGCCCTCCACCCAGCTGAGGTTGTTGGTCCAGGAGGCGCCGGCCATTGAGAAGGAGGGATCGCCGGCCTGGAGCTGGGCGATCGCCGCTTCGGTGGCGGCAGGGCTGGGCGGGCCGCTCAGCTGTTGCCAGAGCTTGTGTTGCTGCACCGCCTGAATTAGCGGGAACTGCTCGGAACTCACACCAGCGGCCTCCAGCAACTCCAGGTATTCGGTGCCGTTGATTGCCACCGTGCCCGCATCACTGCCCTTGGCGGCGATGGTGCGGTTGGCCTGAATGAAGGCCGGTGGGAACTCATTCATCATCACGCCGCCATTCTCCCCATCGGCAATCTGCGACACCAGAGACGGCACCGTGGTGGTTCCCAGCACCTGCCGGCCGAGCCCCATGGCTTCGTAGCAGGGCTGCATCTGACCCACCAGCTTCGTATCGGAGCCCTGGGTCTTGATCAGCGCTGTGATCGACAGCTCGGCGCCGCTGGAGCTGCGCGCTACCAACTGATTGGGGAGATACTTCTGCTCCTGGCGCAGGCTGGAACCATCGAGGTTTTCCACGCTGTGCTCCTGCACCAACAGCCAGCGGTAGCCGCACTCCTTGAGCGCCTTAACCAGTTCATAGAGGGTGTCGGGGTGGTTGGGCAGGTGCATCTCCGGTGGCGAGAATCCCTTCACCCGTTGCAGTGCCTCACGCCCGAAGAGGGCCGCGAACTGGTGCTGCCAGGCCTGGATCTGCAGCTTCAGGTCGGGGATGGGCGTGGAGGGGGCCACGGCATGGCTCCAGAAGGTGCCGAGCCATTCCACGTGGGGCTGCAGGGTGGGATCGCAGGCGAGCAGTTTCAGGGCATCGAGGATGTCATGGCGGCCCATCTGCTCAACACCCCAGAGCAGATTTCCGGAGTAATCCAGCATGATCCGAGGGTTGCAGCCCTCTCGAATCAGCTGGGGAATGATCTCAGCGAGGCGCTTGTAGCAGTGGGCGAAGGGTTCGGCGTTGTGGTTATCACCCTCGCCTGGGTGCTCGAACATGTATTGCAGATGCGAAATCAGCTCACCATTCGCCCCAGCGGGAATCGTGGGCTGGTGCATGTGCAGGGCGCAGGCGAAGCCTGAGCGGATCTGCGCCAGGTTGAGATTGGTGCGCGGCAGAAAAACGGGGCCGGCCTGCTGCATCAGGGCGAGGATCCCGGCTTCATCGCCTGCGATCGGAGGAAGGACGGAGTTGGTCATGGCGGTGGTGTGGTGCCGGATCACCAGGCCAACGCGGACGCTGGGCAGGTCGTGCAGGGTCAGTCTGGGGGGCAGGCTCTGCGCAGGGCCCCACCGGAAGGCTGCTACCCGGTGGTCATGGCCGGACATCGGTCATTGATGAGACGGCTCCGGAACTCAAGGTCCACTAGATGGAGTGAGGAATCCTGCAACCGATGAGCCCTCTCTTCCCCTGTTCAGGCTGCGGCGTACAGATAGAACGGTCGATACGCCTCTATCGAGATCAGAAGGGGACTGTGCTCTGTTCAACCTGCAAAGACAAGCTGGAGGCGGATCAAGCCTTTTCACCGGCGCCGAGCGCGGTTCAGAGCCAGTAGCGCCCTGGGTGAGAGCGCATGCTGGTTGTCCACGGCACCCAGCACTCCTTCGATCAGGCCGCGCAAGCCTCGAGGCCTCGGCTCACGCTGCGTCGCTTGAGGAGGCTCAACCCCTTTTTGCATGGGGCATCAGCACGCTGGCCAGCATCGGGAAATGACGCCGGTTGAGTGTGACCAAGGTGGCTACGGCCTTACTGACGGCGAAAGCGTCCGGCATGCAATGCCCCATCTCATGCCAGCGGCAGCGCTTCGAAGGCCGACATGGAGGCATCCAGACGCTGCCGCTTCGGGTCCGAGAGGTAGATCTGCATGCGTTGCAACACCCACCTCCTGGTGCATACGCCATGGGTCGCCTGAACCACGAGCAGATCCAGGCTCAAAGCAGTGCGACCGTTCTTTCTGTAGGCCTGGCCCAGGGCAATCGCCCGCTTCCAGAGATCCGCTGGTGTCGGCAGCAGGGTCATGAGGGGATCTGCTGGTCGCGCTGGCGCAAGCAATCCCTGGTCGGCCTCGAAGGTGTCCGTACTCCATTGGGTGCTTCTGCTTGCAGCCAGCAAGGGATCGGCATTGCATTGGGCTGCCGTTTCCGGGAGGGTCAGGTTCCCGATCCTGACCCTGCGACCGGCACGATCCGGTAAAACTCCCGATCGTCGGAGCAGCAGATTGGGCCTCCCCCGGTTTGCAGGACAGTCTGTCAAGGGTCGCCACTAACACGACAGATTGACCCCCATGACCGAATCAACCATCAAGCACAGGCGGCGTTTCACCGCTGAGCAAAAGGCGGAGGCGGTGGATCTTTGCCTCAGGGAGA
>CALRVC020000064.1:0-6665 GCA_943371515.1 Synechococcus sp. UW140
TTCTGGAGGTATGGCCATGTAAGACCACACAGCTCCCTGGGAGGCAAAACTCCCCATGAGGTCTACACTGAGAATAAACCCTGTTCCTCCCGCCCGGAGTTAACGATGTCAGGGGCCGAATCTGTCCAATAAAAGCCATCCACCTCAGATGCGAGGCCAACAGGAGCGCAGCAGCTCCCTGTTCTCTTACGTCTCGATCGAGGATCGGATCCCGGCGAACCATCCGCTCAGGCGGATTCGAAAGCTGGCGGATCAGGCCCTTGATCGGCTCAATCCCACCTTCTGCCAGCTGTACGCCTCAGAAGGACGACCATCGGTGCCGCCGGAGCAGCTACTGCTGGCTTCTCTGCTGCAGGCGTTCTATGGCATCCGCTCGGAGAGGCTCCTGCTGGATCAGCTCCACTACAACCTGCTATTCCGCTGGTTTGTCGGCCTGAGCCCGGACGATCCGATCTGGCATCCCACCACATTCACCAAGAACCGCGAGCGCCTCCTCAACGAGGACGTCATGGGCAAGTTCCTGGAGAAGCTGATGGGATCTCCCGAGGTGAAACCGCTGCTGAGCAACGAGCACTTCTCCGTGGACGGCACCCTGCTGCAGGCCTGGGCGTCATACGCCTCCCTGAAGCGGATCGATGGTCAGGAGGATCCTCCGCCTTCACCCACTGGCCCTGGCGAGGGATTCGGTGCCCCCAAGGAGGGAAGGAAGCGGGCCCTTACCGAGCCCGAAGGGTGAGCGTGGCGGAGCCACTAGGGTGACTTTCGCGGCATCAAGCTCAGCAACGAGACCCACCGCTCCAGCACGGATCCCGACGCTCTGCTGGCCCGGAAATCCAATGCCCATCCAGCGCAGCTGAGCTACCGCGGTCATGTGCTCATGGAGAACCGCCATGACCTGATCGTCGATTGCCGCGTCACAAAGGCCACGGGCACCGGTGAGCGGGATGCCGCCCAGGAGATGGCAGCAGACAGTGCCGGTGCTCACCAGAAGACCATCGGCGCCGACAAGAACTACGACACGAAAGGGTTCGTGGCCGAGATGCGGCGGTTGGGCGTGACGCCCCACGTGGCGCAGAACACCGCCCGCAGCGGTGGCTCAGCGATCGATGCCCGCACCACCCGCCACGTGGGCTACGCCAAGTCGATCAATGCCCGCCGCGGCATCGAGAAGGTATTTGGCTGGATCAAGGCGTTCGGCGGGCTGCGCCAGTTCAAACTGCGCGGCCAGGAAAACGTGAGCGCCGTGTTCGGGCTGCACGTGATCGCCTACAACCTGATCCGACTGGGCAACTTGCTCAGGCCCGCCATGGCAGGGGCATGAGCCGCCAGTTGCCCAAAGGTGTGCTCAAACGGCGGCAGTCGGGCCGCCAAAACAGCCCAAATGCTGCGAAATCGGGCTGTCTGCGCGCTTGAAACGACCCCATCTGACGAAATCACAGAGAAATCAGCTCGGGGAGATGGGGGAAAGCGGCTGCTTAGTCGGTTTTTCCGCAAACTCTTAAGAAATCTGCCCACCGCCGCGCTCGCAGGGGTGGTGATGGCTTCGGCGATCGGCTTGATCGAGGTGGCTGATCTTTGGCGCATCTATCGCATGCAGCGCTGGGAGTTCTGAGTTCTGGTTGTCCCTGGTCTGCCTGGCCGGGGTCGCCGTTTTTTCGCGCCATTCCTGGGATCGGGCTGGCGATCGCCATTGCCGTCGTTGAGTTTCTCTGGGATGGCTGGCGTCCCCACTCCGCTGTCCTGGGCCGGGTCGATGGTGTCAAGGGGTATCACGACATCGGCCGTTACCCAGAGTCACGTCTGGTCCCGGGCCTGGTTTTGTTCAGGTGGGATGCACCCTTGTTTTTCGCCAATGCCGAATTATTTCGGGATCGGGTGATGACGGCCCTGGAGTCATCTCCAACTCTGGTGAACTGGCTCATCGTGGAGGCTGAACCTGTCACCAGCATCGATGTCACCTCCGCAGACACTCTGGATGAACTGGATCACACCTTGGCGAAGGCCGGAATCATGCTCGGCTCCGCCGAGATGAAAGATCCCGTTACGGTTGCTGCGCTGCTGCTGGACGGCATCGAGCAGGCTGATGCCCAGCACGAACATCAGCAGGATGCCGCCATCGACCCATTCCCCGATCACGCCATAGATCAGGGCACAGGCCAGGAGCAACAGGTTGGTGGGCTCCAGCCAGCTCATCTCGGCTCTGCTCGTGCCTTCCCTCTAGCGGGATCTGCCTGCCAGGGCGATCAATCCCTGCCCTTTCTGTCGATTCCGCCGGCATCCAAGCTGGCGGCTCAGGAGGCGAAGTGGGTGATCGTGCGCAGACCAGCGAGCTTGCGCACGCGCTGGGCGTCGGCGGGAGCCAGATCCAGCCGCACCTCCACCACACCGTCGCCGCGGGCCTCATCCGCAGGGCTCAGCCGGCTCACCCGCGCCGAGAGGGTGCCGGGGAAGGCGCCACTGAGGCTGTTGATCCGGGCGGCCTGGCCCAGGTGGATGCGGGCCAGGTCGCTGTCGGTGACCTCGGCGACGGCCTCGAGCCGGTCACTGGTGCTCAGCTCCAGAATGCCCATCACGCCGGGCCGTTCCCCGACGCGGGCGTAGAGGCGCATCACCTTGCCGGCCACGGGGGCACGCAATTCGCTGTTCCCCAGATCGGCGTCGGTGCGGGTGATCGCCTGGCGGGTTTCGCTGACGCCGGCCTGCAGTTCGACCAGCTGCTGCTCGCGCTCCAGCAGATCGGCGCGGGCCAGCGCACCGGCCTGCACCAGCGGCCGGTAGCGGTCCACCTCGGCCTCAAGGCTGCCGGCCTGGCGGCTGAGGCTGGCATAGCGGCTCTGCAGCAGCCGACGCTCGGCCTGGAGGGCAGGGCCGGTGTCGAACTGGGCCAGCAGCTGGCCGCGCTCAACGAATTCGCCCTCCTTCACCAGCAGGTGGATCAGGCGGGGGCTGTTGCCGGCAGCCGTGACCGGTCCGGCGAGCTTGCGGGTTTCCCCCGCCAGCTCCAACCGGCCGGGCGCCGACAACTCCTTGAACGGCCCGCTGGAGCGCAGCCCATAGGTGAGGCCACCGGCCATCACCATCAGCGCCAGGGCTCCAAGGCCAAGGGTCCACCCCCGCGGTGGTGGACCGCTGTGGCCGCCAATCGCGGTGAGGCGAGGGGCGGCGTTCCGGGGTCGGGGGTCTGGGGCTTGCACAACGCCTCCTTCCACGGGCACCGTAGCCGTGCCGTTCAGGGATGGGAACCGAGGATCCGCGCGGCGGCCACGTGGGTCACTTGCCTTCGTTCACGCCCCGGTTGATCACGCAGCCCGCCGTGGCACCGATGGCCGCGCCCCCCAGCCTGTTCACGACACTGCCCCGGCTGAGCAGACCACCGGTGGCACCGCCGATCAGGACGCCGTTCCTGCAGCGATCACGGTTGGCTTCAGCCTGCTTCTTCGCGTCCTGCGCCTCAGCCGGCACCATCCACAGCAGGTGTGTTGCCAGCACGAGGGCACGGGCCAATAGACGCTTTACCGACATCCTTGGTGACCAGGGTTCAGAGGTGGGGCCGACCCTACCGAAGCTCTCCGTGGACACCACCCCACAGTTGTGACAGGGTGTGGCCGGTGATCACCTTGAGACTGGTACCGAGTTCGGGGTTCCCGTTTGCGTAAGCGCCTTCGCGGGGACATGCCTGGTAACCACGAAGACGCTCATATTGCTGAGGATCCGGTGAGTTGACTCGCGAACAAGCCGATCGATACCCCAGCTTCACAGTCGGGATGGCTTCCGCCTCAAAGGTGGATCTCAGGCCTTGCTTGAGGTTGCGGCGGCGGATCAGGTTGACGCGGGTGAACAGAAGATACTCCAGCGCCGATTTCTGCTCCACCCTGCCAAACAGGCTGGCCCAGAACGGGCGAACAGCTCATGGAGCTGGGGGGCGAGTTGCTGCAACTCGACAAGACGCATCGCCGCTGGATGCCCGCCGTGTTGGGCTCTGAGCCGAGCCAGGTGGCTGTTTGCTTGGATGCTGCACCGATCGAGCTAAGGAGGGACTCCTGAAAATGGCAAATCAACTGCGCCGCAGCTGGACTCAGCGGTTGGAAGCCGATAAACTGGCAGGGAACGCGGCAATCGCGGATTGTCGCCACTGACAATGGCCGCACATGTACCGGAAGCACCATAACGGTCAGCTTTCAATCAAGGAATTCCACGTGCCTTTTTGCGGCACACTTGATCCTGACAACCGCTGGGTGCTGCTTGCAGAGCTTATCCCCTGGCAAGAGCTTGAGGAGGCTTATGCCACTCAGTTCAGTACAATTGTGGGTGCTCCTGCCAAGCCCGTGCGTCTGGCGTTCGGGTCGCTCTACATCAAGCAGCGTTTAGGGCTCACAGATGAGGAGACTGTTCTCCAGATCCAGGAGAACGCCTACATGCAGTTCTTCCTTGGATCTTCCGGTTACTCCAGCAAGGTGCCATTTGATCCATCAATGATGGTTCATTTCCGCAGGCGGTTCTCAGATGAAGACCTGAGGCACATCAATGAGCTTGTGGTTCAGCGAGGCAAGGAGATGTTGATTGATGCTGCTGCTTCTCAGTCCCATGACGATGACGATTCAAGTGGGGATGATAAGGACGACGGCGATCAGCTCTCACTCGATAGCCTGATCAAACCCGCAGACTGGCCAGAAGGAAAGAATTGGGGCACGCTCAGCATTGATGCCTCCTGCACGCCAGCTGATTTCACCTATCCAACGGACCTGAAGCTTTTGAATGAGGCGAGGCAGACGACAGAGAGAGTGATTGACGACCTCTGCAAGCAAGCCAACGGTTATGGCGCGCATCGCCCGCGTTATGACCGCGGCAAGGCGCGTGCACATTTTCTCAATGTCGCCAAGCAGAAAAGACCACGACGGAGAAGACTCAAGGCTGCGGTGAGGCGGCAGCTTGACTATCTGCGGCGCAATCTGGAAGCCATAGATGCCCTGATCGCTGATGGGGCAGGCCTTTCAGCACTCAAGAAGCATTGGTGGCATAAGCTCCTCGCCTGCAGTGAGCTGCACCGGCAGCAAACCATTCTGCTCCACAGCAAGACCAGGAGCATCCCTGATCGCCTTGTCAATTTGGTGCAGCGGCAGGTACGGCCCATTGTTCGCGGGAAGGCAAGGGCTGCTGTCGAGTTCGGAGCCAAAATCAGTATTTCTGTTAGCAATGGATTTGCGTTCCTGCATCGGCTCAGCTGGGATGCCTACAACGAAGGCGAGGATCTAATTGCGCAGGCCGAGAAGTATAATCAGGACAATGGTTGCTACCCTGAACGAATATGCGCTGATCGTATTTACATCAATGCCAAGAACAGGCACTTCTGTGCGAGAGCAGGAATTCGTCTCTCGGGTAAACGATTGGGCAGACCACCAAAAGATCCAGAGATCAATGCAGCTCACAAGCAACAACTCAGTGCCGATCAGCGTCGAAGGAATGAAGTGGAGGGAGTCTTTGGCTCTGGCAAGCGAAAGTATTCACTGAGGCTGATCATGGCGAGGCTCGCCCACGGCGCTGCAACCTCAATCTCCATGAGTTTCCTGGTGATGTGTGCCGAGAAGATCCTGAGGCTGCTCCGCCTCTTTTTTGTGTTCATTTTTGCCTGTCTCTGCAGCCTTCTCCAGCTCCATGCCTCACCAGGGAAGGCCTGGACAATTACCGACGAAAGATGGAACGATTGGCCTGTCACCGCATAGACGTGGCCATGGCCTGCGTAAGCCCTCCGCAGATGCCCGTTGCGGCGCGATTTGGCGTCTGCTTTATTCAGGAGTCCCTAAGGAAACTCTGATCAAGGCGCCCAAATAGGTGAATGCCTGTCTCATTCTTGCCAATGAGACGTATAGGAGCCGGTTTTGACCCTGGCCTTCTTACGGGGGTGAAATCAGGCAGGTCCTCTGCTGCTTTTCCGAGAGTTTGCCCTTGTATTTGCAGATTATTGACGCCGACAGGACACACTCATTCTGTCATTCACGCTGTCACAGGACATCGCTCACGGACGATCCACAGATTGGCCAGTGCAAAGAGCATCTTGAGCTTGAGCTTGAGGTCGTTCTTTCGGATGCATCGGTAGTAGACAATTCCAGCTGTATCTCGGCTCAGCAGGTCATTCCGGGGAGCAGAACTGCATGGACTTGAAGGGTTCACCCAGAATCGTCCTTCTTCCGCAGGCTTTCTCAGCAGCCTCTTAACGGTGAGCAGCGATTTGCCTTTCACAGTTATTGCTTGATCCATTAGTTCCCGTGAAGGAGCGAATCTCGACAACGCTTCGCTGCTCGTTGCGGATTTGTCGCGGAATCCCCAAGTGACGGCTGAGTAAGGCTGCGTGGGCCTCACCAGAGGCCTGGCAGAAGCCGCGCGCTGCGCTGCTGCCAGGCGCTGAACTCCGGGTACTTCGCCGCCATCTGCACTTCCTTCTGGCCAATGCGCTGCAGATAGATCAGCAGCACCAGCCCCGGCACCAGGTAGGCCCAGCCGTTGCCGGCCACCACCGCGAAGCTCAGGTAGCGCAGCAGATCGCCGAGGTAGTTCACATGGCGCACGCGCCGCCAGATGCCGTCGCTCACCAGGCCGGCACCCATCGCTTTGGCGGTGGTTTTCTGTGCATCGGCGCTGGCGTTGATCAGGCTGCCGAAGCTGAACAG
>CALRVC020000065.1:0-6256 GCA_943371515.1 Synechococcus sp. UW140
CCTTCACTGTGGAACTGCGCAATCGACTGGCGAACGAGTCTGCTGCTGCAGCCCAGGCTGCCCGCCAATCAACTCATCAGTTTCTGGCCATCTTGCATGGCTCTGGCTATGCTGGCTTTGAATCTGCCGCGCAGCGGCTTAGTCCAACGCCATGCAAAATACGGGGTTGATATTTCCACGACATCTGCGGCACTGAGAGCAAAGGCCACACCATCAGCACTGGCCAGCGATGCAAGCGTTCGCACCAGCTGTGACTTGCCTACCCCAGGCTCACCATGAATAACAATCGCCGAAGTATTGCCGTAGCGCAACTCTTTTAGACTATCCTTTAGGCACTCCAGCTCACGCGACCGCCCAATCGTGGGGCGATCCAACGATTGTTTAATCGCAACTGTTTCTAGCGGCCTGAAAGCAACTACTGGATTTGACTTTCCCTTTAGCTTCAATGGCAGCAGTTCCTCGAAGGTCACCCGATGACGTACGGAGCCATGGGTGGCGACGTCGCAGAGGATGCCGCCATTCGCATGCTGCATTAACCGCGCCGCGAGGTTCACCACCTCGCCAATCATCGTATATTCGCGACGATCCGGAGCTCCTATCTCGCCGCAGTAGGCCAAACCAGTGGCTATTCCGATTGAAGAGGTAAAACCGCTTTTCTTCAGCCGGAACTGCACTTCTATTGAGGCTTCTACAGCACGTCGCGCATCGTCCTCGTGGGCAAAAGGAGGCAAGCCAGTAGCGGCAATAAGGGTGATACCTTTGTCGTCCACACTGATTTTATTGACACTAGCCTCAAACCTGTATAGAGAGGATTGCAAAGTGCGGACCGTCTCATCGATTGCTGCTAGGGCGTGGGTCCGAAGATCCGCAAGCCCTGGCAAGTTGATGAAAATGACTGTGACGACCCTGAGCTCGCCTAGCCACCACGCGTCATACCCTCTAGATAGGCGTTCGCGTGCGGCAGCCGGTATGTATCTAAGGAGTGCCTCACTGACCACAGGGCTGATATATGGCCGGGATGGAACAGGAGACGGTTCTATTCGCACTCCCTCACGTAAAGCAACAAACGCGCCGTCGTCATGAGCGGCGGTCCATCCAGACACGCGGAGCGACTCCCAGACTTTGCGGGTAACGACAAGTTCTCCCGGCAGTGCAATCTGCTCGGCACGGGCTGCATCAAAGACAGCAGGTCCCGACACGATGACCTCCCATCGTCGGTAGACCCCGCCAACATGCATTGTCTGTACGATCCCCGACGCAATCCCCACCCGAAGCATAAGGGGAACCTCAAGATCAGCAATCTTCGCAACAGTCGTGTGGAGAGCAGCGCCACAAGAGGCAACACAACAGGCAGTGGAAGCCTCTACTTCTTCTTGCGTTGGCCAGCACGCGAGCAATGCATCCCCAGCAAGCTTCAAAACGTCTCCGCCGAACTCATGGACATTTCCAATAAGAGGCGAAAAACAGCGATTTAGTGTTGTTCCAAGTGCTTCCGCTCCGGCCGGTCCCTGCTTGGCAAGTTGCTCAGCCAGCAGAGTAAAGCCTGTGATATCTACGAATAAGAGTGTCGCAAACATCTCGTCGACTTCGGGCTCGTCGGCAGGGTGCGGATTATTGATCAGGCGCCGCAGGATAATGTCCGGAACGAAGGACGCGAGAGTCGCTTCAATCATGAGAATATCTCCCTCGTTCTAACCGAGGCTGCTTCACAAGAAGGGGCCTACAAGAGGACAAGCCAATCATGAGAAGCAATTGCAAGTGATGGCTGACCAGAAACAGGGTAATGGGCGGAAAGCCGTTAGGTTTCACAGTTGACATACAGACCACAACCAAGAAATGTTCCGAGCGGACAGAGTTCATGGCAGAGGGGTGATCAGTCGTCCCTGTTGCTAGGTGTGTTTTCTCACCAGGTCATTCAGTGATCAGCAGCCGCTGGAGGCACTGCTGAGGGGTGAGGCCACCGAGAGCCATGTGGCACCTGTGGCCGTTATAGATCCCCAGATAACGGGGTAGCCAGCGGTTTCGTTCCTCTCAGGACTGGTAGACGATGACGTAGGCCCATTCTGAGGTGGGTTGCGGGCTGACCTGGGCAGGATTCGGTGGAAGTCGGGCGTGCCGGGGCGGATATGGCCTGTGGCCTCACCTTTGCAGGGTTCAGCCCTGCGGGTGACGAAGGGTGCGCCATCTACCGCTCTCGGTGCTCACTTCCAGGCCAAGGCCAACCAGGGTGGCCGATTCGCCAGTGGGCTGTCGCTTCTGCCACCAGGGTGTGGCGAACGCCCAGGCCTCCTCGATCGACTCGAAGTGCTCATCGAGCTCGAGGTGGGGTTGGCCGTGGTGATCCACCAGGCGATAACGCCGAGGCTGGTGGCTGCTGCTCATCGGCAAGGAGGGCCATCGGTTCAAGAGCTCAGCTTGGCGAGGTGGATCGGTCTGGGTCGTGTGGTGGTGATCACCACTGGGGGCTGCATGGCGCCCAACCCGCCTTGCGTTTCTCAGACCAGAGCTTGAGGGCCTCCGCCCGGCTCAGCTCCCGGCGTGATTTCAGCAACGGGATCTCCTGATCGGGGAGCAACTCGCCGCTGGTGATCTCCAATCGCTGGTAAGTGCGCTCCCAGCGGGTTGGGCGAAAGCGCAGCACCTGGCGGCCATGGATCAGCCAGCCCTCCTTGGGGGAGAGCGCTGGCCGCCGGCTGGCAGCAGCAGTCATGCCACCTCCGGGCACCAGCCCCGCTGGCGCGTCATGTCGTCGGTCCAACCCTGGCAGCGGTGGGTGAGGTGCTCCCCATGGGCCAGCAGGCCCTGGTGCAGCTGGCAGGTGAGCACAGGGGTGCAGTTCACCCCAGCGTGGTGGCGAAACCAGTGGCAGGTCAGGCAGACCTTGCGGCTGCGGGTGGCCACCAGTACCTCCTGATCGAGGTAGGGCCACTGCTCGAAGCCGCCATCGTCTGCGGCAGAGATGTGCGCCGGCCGGGTGCCGCGGGAGCGGGGCGGGGAAGCAGCCACGGCGACACCATCACAGAGAACACCTGTACTAGCAGAAGTCTTCTGGTTCTGGCCAGCTCAGGCGCGACCTCAGGTGGAGCCCTAGGTGACAGCGACACGCTGAATGCCGGCTGATCGGACCGGCGCCCAGGTCCCTATCTGGGTTCTCGAGGCCACCGGCCAGGGACTGCCCGCACCCTTGGCCAAGCAAGCGGAATACCTCTGACACCAGCCTCGGGGCACGATCACCGCCGCCCCGGATCGGCGGCAGCCGTGGACAAACTCGGTGAAGGTCAGCACCGCTGGGGGGTGTCCCACCACGGCCCCGGTGAGAAGCACCCGAAGGCTGCGCTGGCCTGCTCAGTTCGGCAAGGGCTGCGCTGCGAGCATCAGGTTGGCTCAACCAATGCCGATCTGACCCTGGGCTGACGTGGCTCCGTGCCGTTCGCTCGAACTGTCGGTCGGCATTGATGGGCCTCCATCAGAGGACACGCAGTGACTTGATAGGAGCTTGAGCAGAAGTCCCGTCGCAGTGCTGTCCACGTGCCCGTCTGATGGATTTCACCCACCACCCACAGACGAATGGCAACGCAAATTCTGGCATCTCCAGCCAAGGAGAGTGATCCAAAGCCCCAGCGCCGCGTCCTGATCGGCATCGACACCCACAAGAACAACCACGTCGCCTCCGCCATTGACTACAGGGGTGGCACCCTGGCCGAGATCATTGTCCCGGCATGCCTTCTCGGCTATGAGGCCCTTCTGGAGTGGGCACTCGAGCTTGCCGGTGGCGTGGTGTCTGGGCTTGCCTTCGGCATTGAGGGAACGAACGGGCTCCTATGGTGCTGGCCTAAGTCGCTACCTGATGGCCGCAGGCTGCACGGTTCGCGACATCAATCGGATTGACAAGAGCACGCGCAGGCGACGCGGTAAGGATGACTCAATCGATGCAGAAGCGGCAGCTCGTTCTCTGCTTGCAGGAACAGCATTGACCATCCCAAAAGCCGGCAACGCGGGCGTGGAGATGATCCGGATGCTGAACAATGTTCGAGAATCGGCGATCCATTCACGCACCAAAGCCATCAACCAGCTGCGGGGGCTGGTGGTCGTTGCGGATCCCGCTCTGAGGGAGGAACTGGCAGGCATGTCGACGGCGACACTGATCGAGCATTGCAGCACCCTGGAGCCTGAGGCCAATGACAGCCTGAGGACAAGCACCCATAACTGCTTGCGAATACTGGCTTCTCGCTGGCTGGCGCTGACGGCGGAGATCGAGGAACTGGCCGCGGAACTGGATCAGCTCACCAAGACGGTGGCTCCAGAGCTCAGGGATGCGTATGGCGTGGGTCTCGAATGTGCCGCCGTATTGCTGGTCGCCGCAGGCGACCACCCGGAGCGAATCCGCTCAGAGGCCTCCTTCGCTGCATTGTGTGGAGCATCTCCATTACCTGCAAGCTCAGGAAACACGACGCGTCACCGACTGAACCGTGGAGGCAACCGTAGAGCCAATCGTGCTCTCTGGAGAATTGCGATTACACGGATGCGCTGGCATCCGGCAACCAAAGAATACGTCGAGAGAAGGACAGGAGAGGGAAAAACGAAACGGGAAATCATGCGATGCCTCAAGCGGTACATCGCTCGTGAGATTTTCCGACTGCTCAAGTCGATGACTTTGGGAGATCCATTGCCAATCAACGGTTCTGCTGCTGTTGTCGAGGCATGACCTGGAGCTTCGCTCAGGGCAATGACTCAGGCCCCCGCACTCTGGTGTTCCTGCTCTATGACGAGCAGGAACACCAGAGTGCGAAAACGGGGCCGGCCGTTGAATCCTCTGCGGCGGCAGCAGGCAAGCCTCCCAGCTGGTGCCAAGGCTGGCTGTGGTGCCAGTGAGCACTGGGGGAGAGCAGGGCGGTTCAGACGCCCGTCCAGATTTCCACTCCCCGATCACTTGACATCCGTAGGAGCTTCAAGCGGCTCGGCGACAGGCGCCGTCGCCGCCCTTGCCATCGCGGGGCACCACTCGGGCGTCCCGCGCTTTGCCGGCCATGGCCGCGTCCCAGTCCCGCTCACGCAAAACCTTCGATGGCCCCACAGCAGAAGAGAAGATCGTCGCCTCGTTGATCGAGCTGATGGAGGCCGGCTCCGCCCCCTGGCGGCGGCCCTGGGATGGCTCCGGTGGCGGCCACCACGTCAATCTGCTCTCGGGCCATCGCTACCGCGGCGCCAATCCGATCCTGCTCACCCTTGGCATGCACATCCGGGGTTCGGCCCTGCCGTTCTGGTGCGGCTTTGCCGAGGCCAAGAAGCTCGGCCTCTTTCCCCGCAAGGGCAGCAAGGCGGTTCACATCCTGCGGCCCCAGCTGCACAGCCGCGAGGAGCCAGGTGAGGGCGGTGAAGTCACCCTGCGCAGCTGGGCCAGCTACCGGCCGGTGGCGGTCTTCAATGCCGCCGATCTCGAAGGCCCGGCCCTCGCCGCTCTGATCGAAGCCCGCAAGGACGCCGAAGGCGTGGAGGCGAAGGCGGAGCCCGAGCGCCTGGAGGCCGCAGAAGCCGTGCTGGGGGCATGGCCGGTGCCGATCAGCTTCGCGGGGGTATCGGGCCTGCTATCTGCCGGGTATTGATCAGATCCGGCAGCCCGATCGCGCGAGGGGGCCTGATGGAATCGATCGATGCGTCCGTACAGCGAGGCCGTCAAGGCTGACGTCCGCCGGCGGATGGGGCCTCCCCACCGCCAGAGCGTGGCGGAGATTGCCCAGGAGCTGGGCATCCATGTGATCACCCTCTACAAGTGGCGCAAGGCCTGGCGGCTGCAGGGAGAGGTGGTGCCGGCCACCCAGAAGGATCCCGAGGGCTGGGGCCCCCTCTGCCAGGAGTGCCCAGCCCTTAATCCCTTCCGCTTGGAAGTCAATTTCCCTCAGCTATTCCGGGAAGAGGCTGTCCAACGCTGCAATGAGGAGCGCAGCGGAATCAACGCAAACAGCGGCTGCCTTGCGACCCTTGTGGTCGCCCCGGCCCATGAGATGGGCTGAGTGATGCCGATCCACATGGCGCCGCTGAACCTTGGAACGCTGAGCCGTGAGAGGCCTTAGTGACTCGCGCGACCCACGGCAGAGCCGCCCGCTGAAAGCTAGGAGGCTGTTGCACGAATAATCCGTGAGCTCTGCCGTGAAAGCCATGCCGTGGCTCGGACCTGCTGCGATTCCACCGTCAGCGCTCTGAGTCCAGCGCCTTGATCTGTTGGCAGCCCCCGGTGGCTCCCGCTGGGGGCCGGGCC
>CALRVC020000066.1:0-6049 GCA_943371515.1 Synechococcus sp. UW140
CCTTCACTGTGGAACTGAGCAATCGACTGGCGAACGAGTCTGCTGCTGCAGCCCAGGCTGCCCGTCAATCAACTCATCAGTTTCTGGCCATCTTGTATGGCTCTGGCTATGCTGGCTTTGAATCTGCCGCGCAGCGGCTTAGTCCAACAGGCACCTGAGCACATCATCCAGGCCTGGAGCGGCACCAGTTGGATCGTGGAAATGATCGCCGTCGGCACTCGCGACGGCAAGCCCTTCGTGGCCACCCACCTGTTCTGGTTTGCTGAGCGCACCTATCCGTGCGACACCTGCCTGCGCACCACCCCAGAAGCCCTGCTCCAGCTGGTGCGAGACCGCTGGAGCATTGAGGCCTGGCACTGGATCCGTGAGACCCAGCTGCGGGAGGACGCCCATCGGTATCGCGGCAATGCTGCTGCCGCACTGGCCTCCCTCAGAACAGCGGCGCTGAACTTGCTGAGGCTGAGTGGCTTTCAGTCGATTCGGGCCGGCATCCAGGCCGTGTCCCACGACATCAGCCAACTGCTGGCCATGGCTTGACGGCAGCCAGAAGCCGATTCTTGCTGATACTTTGACTCAGCCCTGCCTTGCAACGCCAGCGGCTGAGCCGGGTCGCTGTGGCGTGCGCTCAACCTCGGCTACGCCGGGGTTGAGCCCTCAGGGAATTTCCACCACTGCAGGGGACGCAAGCCGGCCAATGAGGCGGCCAGGTCATCCCAGCGCTCCACCAGGCCAACAGCGTCCTCCTGGCTGAACACCGAGCGCAGGGCTGCGGTCACCATGCCTTGGTGAGCCTTGGGCACCCGCTGCAGCAGGTTGCGAGCAAAGAGCACGCGACAGCGCTGCCAGCAACAGCCCTGGAACATGCGCCGTATGGCCTTGGTAAGGTCCACGTGGGCGTCACTGATCACCAGCTTGACGCCAGTGAGGCCGCGCTCTATGAGCGAACCAATGAAGGCCTTCCAGAAGCCCTCGCTTTCGCTATCGCCGACCTGCAGGCCGAGCAGCTCACGGCGCCCATGGGCGTGCAGGTAGGTGGCATCTAGAAAGATGTAGGCGTAGCCAGACTCCTGCAGCGGCCGGTTCAAGAAGGCCTGTACCTGCTGGTCGATCTCCTGGCAGATGCGGTTCACCTGGGATTTAGAGATGCCGCTCTGTACGCCCAGAGCGGCTACCAGGGCATCGACCTTGCGGGTGGAGATACCGCCGATGTAGGCCTCCATCACCACGCCATAGAGGGCCTGATCGACGCGGCGGCGCGGCTCAAGGATCGAGGGCAGGAAGCTGCCTGCTCGCAGCTTGGGGATCAGCAGGTCGATGTCATCGGCCTGAGTGGCCAGGGTGCGAGGCCGGTTGCCGTTGCGATAGCCGAGCCGGTCGTCGCTGCGCTCATGGCGCTCCGCGCCGAGCACGGCGGCGACCTCCAGCTCGATCAGTTGCTGCAGGCCGTGGCGCACGATCTCGGGAATCAGCTCCCCGGCGGTGCTGCCATCCCAGGGCTGATTGAAAGTCTGTCACAAGTGCGCTCGGCAGGGCTGCAACCATTGGGTTTGGTCGGCGGGAATGGATTCCTTCTTTGCCAGAACCCTCTCCTGCCAATGCCTCTGCCGACCTGATCAGTTTTCTGCAGGTGATCCCCGAGTGACGGATGCGCCGCGGGGTGCGCTTCCCCCAATGGTTTCTGCTCCTGGTGGCGGTGCTCGGGATCTTGAGCGGCTGCCAGAGCCTGCGGGATCTGGAGCGCTTTGCCATCCGCCATCACGCTGCGCTGAACCAGGCGTTGGGGCTTGAGCTCAGGCGACCTCCCACTGATTCCACCTTCCGCTATTTGTTCCTGCAGGTGGATGTGGCCGAGATCTGCCGGCAGTTGCAGGTCTGGATGCTGGCCCAGATCCCTGATGGTGCAGCCGGTCTGGATCAGCTGGTGTGCGTAGCCCTTGGGCTTCCGCGTAGCGGTTGGCAAGACCCTGCGGGGCTCGATCGTCGCGACCGAGGTCGGTGGCGGGGCCTTCATTGCCCAGGTGACCCTCTACTTCAAGGCGCTTAGAGCAGCGATTGCCCAGGCCACCTATGACACCCGCGAGAACCACGAGCGCGCGGTTCTGCGGGAGCTGCTCTCCACCATGGATGTCGAGGGCGTCTTGATCCAGGCCGACGCGTTCCACACGCAGAAATCGGTTTTCAGCAGCTCACGGAGCAGGGGGCCGACTTCCTCTTGACGGTGAAAGCGAACCAACGGACCCTCCACCGCCAGATCAGTGAGCAGTTCCTCTACTCCCGCAAGATCCCTTTCACTGCAACGGTTTCAGAGCACGGTCACGGGCGCGACACCACCTGGACACTCAGGGCCAAACAGGCTCCTGACTTCATCACCGAGGCCTGGCCCGGCAGCAGCTGGATCGTCGAACTGGTCGTCAGCGGCAAGCGTGCCGGCAAGCCCTCCCTCCAGCGGCACCTCTTCCTCACCAGCCTGCGCACCACGCCAAAAGCGCTGCTGCAACTGGTGAGGGACCGCTGGTGCATTGAAAGCTGGCACTGGCTCCGCGACACCCAGCTCCATGAGGATGACCACCGCTATGGCGGCCCCGGTGCAGCGGTGCTGGCCACGCTGCGCACCCTGGCCCTGAACCTGCTTGGGCTCCACGGTCACCACTCGGTGAGAGCTGGGCTGGCCGCCGTGGCCCACGACATCGCCAAGCTGCTCGCCATGGCTGGGATCAGGCCGGGATGGGCGACTTGACCAGACTTTCAATCAGCCCTGGCTGCCATCCAGTAGCGGTGCCAGCTGAGACGCGGCAGTATTGAGCTTGGGCATGGTTCGTCTGGTTGAGGTAGTGCTCAAACCAGGGAAGCGGGCCTGCCCACCCCTTGCAACGACAAGCTTCTGAGGAGCGGTCTGCCAGCCCCGGCTACGCCGGGACTGGGCTTTCAGCTTTTACACCTACTGAGGGGACGCCACTTCCTCCATCAGTGGATCTGAAAGCGTGAACCACTGCTGTAACAGGTTGATCCGCAGCATCACCTCCAAAGGAATCGGCGGACGGCCTCCTTTGCTGGAGGGCTTGTGATACACGGGCCTGATCAAGGCCAAAACGCTTCCCAGGGAACCGTGATCTCCATCTCATCCAAGAAGCGCTGGCGACGCGTCCTCTTTTTGGCGTAGATATGCTCGTAGTCCGTGAAGCCCAGCTGGAGGGGTGCGGCCATCCGTTCCAGTCTCAGTCTTGGATCTGGACTGATTTTAGCGGGTATTTCAGGGGTTCCTTAGATGAGAGGTGCAGTTGATCTGATTATTCCGGATCTAGTATCAATCTTCAAGTGATAACTACTGTGATTAAGACGTAAAGAGTGCTTCGTGTTATTGCCAGCAAGCTCAACATCGTTCTAGGATGCAAAAACCTTCAGTTGGCTTGGTCATTACTACTTATAATGATGCTCAGTTTCTTTCTTCAGCGTTGCAGAGCTCATTTGCCCAAGCCCATCCCTTTGATGAAATTATTGTTGTAGACGACGGCTCTACAATAAGCCCTGAACCGATTGTTGCTGAATTTAAAGGTGCTCACTTTATAAGACAAAAAAATACTGGACTTTCTTCTGCTCGAAACACGGGCCTAGCCTCGGTCACTTCTGATTTTGTCGTCTTTCTTGATGCAGACGATCTCCTGCAGCCAACAGCCGTGGCTGAGGGGCTTAATTCTCATTATAATCACCAAGACGCTGCTTTTGTGTATGGTGGCTATCGTGTTGTCTCCGAAGATGGAAATCCTCTTTCAGACACCATCTTCAATGATATAAGTGATTCTCCGTATTCAAAACTTCTTATTATCAACTATATTGCTATGCATGCAACTGTTATGTATAAGCGTCAGCTATTGTATGATGTTGGTGGCTTTGACCCTGGACTTCCGTGCTGCGAGGACTACGATATTTACTTAAAAATCTCTAGGCTGTATCCGATTTATGGCTATCACGCTCTGGTTGCTGAGTATCGGCATCATTCATCAAATATGACTCGTAACTATAGTAGGCAGCTGTATTGGGTCTTGCAAGTTCATTTGCGACAGGCTTTATTCTTGGATGAAGATTCAGCAGTTTATAATTGTTGGAAAACTGGGCAGGCGAAATGGAAGGATTTTTACGCTTCGGAAGCCTTCGGCAGGGCGTTGCTCGAGTATCGTGACCGTCGAAGGTTGCTTGTTTCCCTACGCTATTTTCTCATGGCGTTGAAGCTTTCTCTTCCATACACATGCAAGCGAGGGTGCACGATGTTTCAGCGGTATGTGTTGCGAGGTCTTTCGTTTTTTCGTAAATCACAATGCTAGTAAACACTTTCTCTGTAGCAATATGTTCTTATAATCCAGATTATCGAGCGCTTAATAGACTGCTTATTGCAATCACCTTGCTTGAGCATATTGACGAAGTTTCGTCTATCTTGATTGTGGACAATTGTTCCTTGCCTCCCCTTTCGAGTCTTGCCTTTGTGCAGGAGTTTCTGACTGCATTTCCGCAGGCTCGTTGTATTTCAGAGGCTACTCCTGGGCAGACAGCGGCTAGGTGTAGGGCCATTTTCGAGACAAGTTCCGACATTGTTGTTTATTTTGATGATGATAACGAACCAAGTCGAGATTGCCTTTGGGTTCTTGATGATGGCTTTTGCGCCACCCGAATGTAGGTATATGGCAGCCAGGAACCATAACGGTAGAGTTTCTTGACGATGCTACGCCTGAAATCAGATGCCGACCTCAAATATATCAAGAACGCCGTGCCTCCTTTTCATATGGATGTCATGCTAATTGGGAAAAACTGTCTCAAATTCATGGTAGTGGTTTTGCCTTAAGGCGTGCAGTCCTCCGGAGATTCTTTGACCTGGTAGCATCCGGTACCTTGACTTGCTTGAGTAGAATGGGCCAAAGCTTGGCTTCAAGTGAAGACCGGCAGATGGTGTGGGAAGCATTTAAACTTGGATTTGCTGCAGGTGCGCTCCCATCTTTGCACTGTAACCATCTAATTATTGGCCGTACGTCGACTGAAAACTATGCTCGCCGCCTTCATTTCTGGTGCGCGGCGGCTGACTATCCTGCGTTGCTTGAATCTTTTCCTGATAAGGCTAGAAATGTTGCAAAAAATCGAATCACTCTCCGCCTTTTCTTCCAGTGCCTCTCAACCCTATTCAAAGCTCTAGTTAGGCGCCAGCCAAAGCTTGATCGCGATCTTTGCTGGGGTCTCATTCTTAGACGATCATTTGGAGTTGCAAGCTCTCCCCAGCCAGACCTCGCTAAGTTGATACGCAAGTTGGCGCAGTTTCAGGGGTATTGGTAGCTCGCTGTTTAGCCCCGCTAAGGATACTCTGGACAACCAATCCTTATCGCGGGGCAATGGCCTTTTGATCGCAGGGCAGGACTGGGTTCAGGGCATGCCCCTGTGCTAGGAAAGTTGACGCCTATCCATCCCGACCACTTCAACCACCACGAGGCCTGATGGAATCGATCGATGCGTCCTTACAGCGAGGCCGTCAAGGCTGATGTCCGCCGGCGGATGGGGCCTCCCAACCTCCATCACCAAGCCAGCCCCTCATCCGCAGGTGATTGGCTCAGCGCCGTTCAGCAACTGTGGTTGGTGGTGCAGTCGGTGATGGTGCCTAAAGCCCGCAACTTGATGCTAAACCCGCTGCATCCAGCCATCGCCCATTTAACCCCCGTTCATCAAGTGCCCTTCCGCCTGGATCAACGGCTGGCTTTGTGAGCAAGGCCCGTTCAAACATGGACGCTAAACCCTGTCCACACCGATGTGAATCCCGTCGACATCCCCCTCCTCCTGATCGCCTGGCGCCGCCCCCACACCCTGCGCCAGGTCATCGATGCCATCCGTTTGGTGGCGCCCACGCGCCTGTTTGTGGCCTGCGACGGTGACTTTCAGGGAAGGTGACACTCCTTGGCAGCCACTCAGGCAACCCGAGTTAATGGTAGCGCCAGGATCGGTTCTGAGTCCTCTGGTGGCTTGTTGATCCACACTTCTTCCGGTTGACGCCAGCAGCGAATGCTTCGGCTCCAGC
>CALRVC020000067.1:0-5784 GCA_943371515.1 Synechococcus sp. UW140
TCCATCTCATCCAAGAAGCGCTGGCGACGCGTCCTCTTTTTGGCATAGATCTGCTCGTAGTCCGTGAAGCCCAGCTGGAGAGGGTCGGCCATCCGTTCCAGTCTCAGTCTTGGATCTGGACTGATTTTAGCGGGTTTTTCAGGGGTTCCTCAGGGATTCGATTGGACGTTCGCCAGTTGGAGGACTGATGAAGGTGCCGCCAAGAAAGCAGGCCGGCGATGATGCTGAGATGATGGTGTTAACAATGCCAATAACTGTGTTGTTGGTAAATGTCGAATTGGATCCTGTACAATAGTCGGCAATCAGTGGATTGCCGACTATTATCTGTCTCGATGTTTCCTGCCTTATCTCTCTCATACTCGATAAAGATCAGATTCCCACCGGCAGTTTTACCGATGTAGGTTAGTGTGATCTGTTCAGGGCCGTTCTTGTTCTGAGGAATAGCGAAGACCGTAGTTTCGCCTGGATCAAAGAGATCGTCTCCATCGGGGCTTGGAACAGGAGCCGTAGCCGTTACCGGGCCATTGTTCTTGTTTTCAGGATTCTTAGTGGTTTAAAATTTCCAGTAGCATTCTTGCCTTTGGAGTCAACCGTTAACCTATAGAGATAGTCATACTGAACGGCCATGGTGGCGAATAGAGAGATAATGAGCCTGGATTATAGGCGAAAACCCCGTCAAGCAATCTCCCGAACTTGTATCACCATTCGAGTCAGACAGTCGTTCCATTTGGGCATTAATCAGAAAACCCATACGTCAGTGGCGCTGGGGCAAATTCTCAACAAGCTGCTCACTCAGCCGGGGATTCTCCCCATCCTTGGCCGAGAGCTGGGGGGTCACACCCTCGGGCAAGGCCGGCCATTCAATCCCCACCTCCGGATCATCCCAGGCGATCCCCTGTTCGGAGGGAGGATGGTAGTAGTCGGAGCAGAGGTAGCAGAAATCCGCCACCTCGCTGAGCACCAGAAAGCCATGGGCAAAGCCGGGAGGCACCCAGAGCTGGTGGTGGGTCACGTCGTCGAGAATGGCGCCCACCCACTGACCGAAGCTGGGCGAGCCGAGGCGCACATCCACCGCAACATCAAACACCGAACCACTGGAGCAGCGCACGAGCTTGCCCTGGGTTTGCACAAGCTGGTAGTGGAGGCCCCGCAGCACACCGCAGCGGGAACGCGACTGGTTGTGCTGCACCAGCGGCGGGATGCCGGCATCATCAAGCAGGCTCTGGCGGGCGGTTTCCACGAAGAAGCCGCGTTCATCGCCGAACACCTTCGGTTGGAAGAGAAGCACCTCGGGAATCGACTGGGGAATGATCTGCATGTCAGGCGAGGCGGGCGGCGTACTGGGAGTCGAGGTAGCTGGCGTATTCGGCCGACAGCAACGGCTGCCACCAGTCGCGGTTGGCGAGATACCACTGCACCGTGCGGCGCAGGCCCTGCTGCACCGTCACCTGGGGCTGCCAGTCCAGTTCCTCGCGGATTCGTGTGGCGTCGATGGCGTAGCGCCGGTCGTGGCCAGGACGGTCGGTCACGAAACGAATCAGCTCCCGGCTGGGGCTCACTGGCAGCTCCGGCGCCAGCTCATCCATCAGCGCGCAGAGCATGTGCACCAGATCGAGGTTGGCCACCTCGTTGCAGCCGCCGATGCAGTAGGTGCGGCCTGGTTCGCCCGCCAGCAGGATGCGATCGAGGGCGCGGCAGTGATCCTCCACGAACAGCCAGTCGCGCACGTTGGAGCCATCGCCGTAGACGGGAATCGGGCGCCCCAGCAGGATGTTGATCAAGGTGAGCGGGATCAGCTTCTCGGGGAAGTGATAGGGGCCGTAGTTGTTCGAGCAGTTGCTCACCAGCACCGGCAGCCCATAGGTGTGCTGCCAGGCGCGCGCCAGGTGATCGCTCGCTGCCTTGCTGGCGGCGTAGGGGGAGCGGGGGCTGTAGGCGGTGGTTTCGCAGAACGGGGGATCATCGGGCTCGAGGCTGCCGAACACCTCATCGGTGCTCACGTGCAGAAAACGCCAGTCCGTGGGCGATCCGGCCGCGAGCCAGTGGGCGCGGAAGGCCTCCAGCAGGGTGAACGTGCCGTTCACGTTGGTGGCGAGAAAGGCGCCGGGACCGGTGATCGAGCGATCCACGTGGGATTCGGCGGCCAGGTGGGCCACATGGGTGATGGCGTGCTCGGCCAGAAGGCCATCCACCAGCGGCCGATCGCCGATATCACCTTGGGCGAACACCACCTGGCGGGCACTGATCAGGGGCTCGATCGTGGCCCGGTTGCCGGCGTAGGTGAGGGCATCGAGCACCACGATCCGGTCGGCCGGGTGGGCGGCGGACCAGTGGTGCACCAGGTTGCCGGCGATGAAGCCGGCGCCGCCAGTGATCAGCAGATGGCGGGTCATTTGGCGAGAGAAAGGGGAATGTTGGGGCTTTCGGGATTCACGTCCACGCTCTGCAGCTGCGGGCGCAACACCAAATCCATGTCGTCCATCGGAATGGCGCCGACGAGCACCTCATCGCCCAGCACCATCGCTCCGGTGAAGCAGCGACGGTTGCGGAAGCGAATTTCAGCCGGACCCACATAGGGGACGCTGCGCCGGTGCCCATCGGCGCGAACGACCTCGCGGCGTTCCAGCTCCCGCAGCTGCAGCTGCGACTGAGAAGGGTTGGAGAGTTGAAACGGAGCTCGGATCAGGCCCATGCGCGCAGGCAGGTGCGTAGATCCTCGCGCCAATCAGGCAGGGGGATGTCAAAGGCGGCACGGAATCCGCTGGTATCCAGGCGGGAATTGGCGGGCCTTGATGCGGGGGTGGGATAGGCGCTGGTGGGGATCGGGGTGAGTTCGGGCGCACGCTCCAGCAGGCCCAGCTCCACAGCCTGAGAAAAGATCTCGGCGGCAAAGCCATGCCAGCTCACAGCCGGTTGACCGGCGTAGTGGTATGAGCCCCAGGGGAAGGGCTTCGCAGGATCCAGCGGTGACTGGTTGGATATCGCCGCTTCGGCGAGCTGCAGCCAGGTGGTGGCGATCGCTTCGGCACTGGTGGGACCACCGACCTGATCGGCCACCACCGAGAGGGCGGGGCGCTCGGCGCCCAGGCGCAACATGGTGCGAACGAAATTCGCGCCCTCCTGGCCGAACACCCAGCTGACGCGCAGGAGCAGGTGATGGCCAGAGGCGGCTCGCAGGGCCTGCTCTCCCGCCAGCTTGCTGGCGCCGTAGACGCCGAGGGGGCCAGTGGGATCGGTCTCCTGCCAGGGACGCTCACCGCTGCCATCGAAGACGAAATCGGTGGAGAGATGGAACAGGGGAATCTGGCGGCTGGCACAGAGTTCAGCCAGCACGCCCACGGCGGTGGCATTGACGGCCCGGGCCAGTTCTGGCTCGCTTTCGGCCTTGTCGACGGCGGTGTAGGCGGCGGCATTGAGCACCAGAGCCGGCTGATGCTCTGCGATCAGCAGCTGGAGGGCAGCGGTGAGATCAGCAGCGGGTGCGGCGAGGTCCAGCTCGGGCCTGGCGGCCAGCAGCAGCGGGCGCTGGGGCAGCAGGGCCGGGGCCAGCCGCTGCAGAGCGGAGGCCACCTGGCCGGAGCGGCCGATCACGAGCACGGAAGCGTTCGTCATCTGATCAGACCCCTTCCGCCAGCAGGGCTTCGAGGTAAGCCCCATAGCCCGACTTACGCAGTGGCGCCGCCAGAGCCTCCAGCTGCTCGGAGTTGATCCAGCCCTGACGCCAGGCCACCTCCTCGGGGCAGCCGATCTTCAGCCCCTGGCGGTGCTCCAGGGTGCGGATGTAGCTGCCGGCCTCGTGAAGGGAATCGCAGGTGCCGGTGTCGAGCCAGGCCATGCCACGGCCGAGCAGTTCCACGCGCAGATCACCGCGATCGAGGTAGAGCTGGTTCAGGGTGGTGATCTCCAGCTCGCCGCGGGCGGAGGGCCTCACCTGGCGGGCCAGCTCCACCACATCGGGGTCGTAGAAATAGAGGCCGGTGACGGCGTAATTGGAAGCGGGCTGCTGGGGTTTTTCCTCCAGCGACACCACCCGCTGATCAGCGTCGAATCCCACCACCCCATAGCGCTGGGGATCGGCCACGCGGTAGGCGAAGACGGAGGCCCCGGAGGGCTGGGCACTGGCGGCCTGAAGGTTGCGGGAGAGATCGCCACCGTAGAAGAGGTTATCGCCCAGGATCAGGGCGGCGGAGCGGCCGGCCAGGAACTCGGCACCGATCAGGAAGGCCTGGGCCAGTCCATCGGGGCTGGGCTGCTCGGCGTAGGAGAGCGAAATGCCCCAGGCACTGCCATCACCGAGCAGGGCGCGGAACTGGGGCAGATCGCGGGGGGTGGAGATGATCAGGATCTCATCGAGGCCCGCCAGCATCAGAGTGCTGAGGGGGTAGTAGATCATCGGTTTGTCGTAGACGGGCAGCAGCTGCTTACTCACCGCCTGGGTGATGGGATGGAGCCGGGTGCCAGAGCCTCCGGCGAGGATGATGCCCCGACGCCCGGATGGGCCGAGCTGGGAAGCAAACACCAAGCTGGAGCGCGGCAAGTGAGCGTCATTGTCTGGTGAGAAAACCTGGCGCTGCCATGGGTGTGTGTGCTTCGGGATGATTCAGGGCGAGCGGCGCGGCCCAGGTGCCCTGCTCGATCTTCACGGGGGTTTGCAGGTGAAGGCTGATGCGGCGGCTGAGCTCCTGCTGGGGAACAGTCGCAGGCCCGGCGGCGGCGGTGCCGCTGGATCGGTGATGAAGGGGCCATAGAGCTCACAGAAGGCAGCAAGAGCATCACGATCAGATCGAATGCAGGATCACCAACGGAATCACCACGGCATAGAGCAGCGACAGCGGCCAGCCGAAACGCAGGAAATCCAGGAAGCGATAGTTGCCCGGGGAATACACCATCAGGTTCGTCTGGTAACCGATCGGCGAGAGGAAGCTCTGGCTGGCTGCGAACACCACCACCAGAGCGCCGTAGACCGGCCAGCCCTCGAGCCGCACGAGCAGGGCGTCGGCCGCCAGCTGGGCCAGGCCCTTGCGGTGGGTGGTGGGCAGATCGCTCTCGAGTTCATCGAGCACCACCAGCTCGCTGCTCTCCTGCAGGCCGCGAATGGCATCGAGGGGCGCCTGCACCAGCAGCAGGTCGCCTTCCATGAGCGTGAGCCTTCCGAGACGGTCCTGCAGGGTGGTGTTGGCGCGCTTCACGGCCAGCACGGTGGCGTTGAAGCGCTGGCGGAAGCGCAGGTCGCGCAGGTTGGAGCCGGCCAGGAGCAGGTAGAGGCTGCCCACCAGCAGCCACACCGGAATGCCGATGGCCGTGAAGGAGAGCAGCTGGAATTCGCCGTAGCCGAGCTTGGCTTGCACGTCGCTGGCCACCAGGGCCACGATGTCGGGGGCGAGCCAGCAGCACCGCGAGGGTGATCCAGCCGGAGGGAGTGATCAAAACCAACACCGGCTTTAGCGCAACCAGGATGTCAGCTCTCCGTGGGAGAGAAGTCTCCACAGTCACTAGCGTGAGGGCAAGCAGACGGGACGCCATGGCAGATGCGGATGTGCGCTGGCTGCAGCGTCTTGACAACTACGGGCGCGCCCTGGCGACCCTTCAGCGCGCGATCACCATCGCGAACGCCCGGCCGCTCAGCGAGCTGGAGGAACTGGGCTTCCCCCGGTTTTGTGGACAGTCCTCAGGCCACCATTGTGGACATTATACGGGCTCTTCGAGCCCGTGCTTCATAGACAATGGGGCTGAGGTATTCAATCGATGAGTGCCGTCGCTCACGGTTGTAGTACCCCTCGATCC
>CALRVC020000068.1:0-5477 GCA_943371515.1 Synechococcus sp. UW140
TCAGGCGAAACGCATGGTGGAAACTGCTTGAACGTCTTTGCAAGGACTGCTGTGAGCGAAAGGAGGACAAAATCTGCTCAGTATTGTCTCATTGACGAGAATGAGACTAGGTTATTTGGATTAAGCCGTTTTGATCAGAGTTTCCTTAAATGGAAGGACTAGACAGACACCAGTCGCGAGACTTTAGGCCTGTAGCGCTGGGCACTCGAGGCATTGCTGCGGTTCTTGACCAGTTGCAAGGCAGAAATGCTTTGGAGATTATAGCCGATGATGTAAGATATGAATCAGTTGAAGAGCTGATAAATGACCGCATGAATACACGAGTAAAGTGCTTATCGGTCAAGGCCCGCGATCCCTATTTTAGCCTTGACCTTCAGCCGCACACGGCAAGGCTGTATATTGGTTCTAGCAACCTTGAAGCAGTCGGACTCTTTGAGCGAGTTAGCAGCTTGCTAAGACAATGCGAGCTAAGGCCTAGACCAATGTATCGATATGGGTGGATCTTTGCAATATCTTTGGTAGCCCCAAACATGCTCTATCTTGCAATATTAGCACCTTATGCATTTTTGAGAATCTATGTCTCCATCCTGCTATTGGCATGGATGATCTGGCTGATATGCGTCCAAATCAATAGATACTCTTTTATCTTTATTGGCCCAATGACCAAGGGGCCAGGCTTCTATGGTCGAAATAAGGATGCCATAGTCGTTGGAACTGTTACTGGCCTAATTGGCGTGATTGCGGGCTCTTTGCTAACTAAACTACTTGAAACACCTAGAAGACCAATGGAATCTCCTGGAGAGCCTGCCAAAACTGTTATACTTCGGAATAAGGCTTCAGGCCCACATCTGAAGTAGGCTAGCACTCTAGCATTAGGCTAAAGTGCGCCGTCGGATCGTGAGCACTCTCGTACATTAACCTGTATAACATCACCATACACCAGAGCCGCCTCCAAAAATTGATCTACTTACATCCATCCGTGCATCGCAGCCAGGTGATGGTGAGCGTTAGACATTCCAGAAGTGGCGAAGAAGCAGCGTGAAGCTGCTGGCTGATATCGCATTGGGCTCCTTCTGCAAGCCCAGGCTGCTGATCATGAAGCCGAAGAATCTTCATCAACTAGCTCATTTGAATGGCCTCCCTGGCGAGCCAAGTCGTTATCTATTCCCTGATATGAGCTCCGACGGCGATAATCCCTCTGCTGCGATGGTCGATGACAAGCAACCCAAGAATGTGGCGGATATCCTGGCTGGCCCTGGTCAGGTGATGATTCACACCAACCTGCTCCACAGGCACTCAGCAGGAATCCTGGATTCAGAACTAGACCATACAGCCAATCACTGCTTATTCCTCTTCTGCACCGATTCGCCTGGCAGATCCCTCACCAGCACTGCAAGAACTCTCGGCTTGCCAGGCTGAGACCAGCCCTGCTGAACGAGGGCCCAGAAGAAGTTCTCCTGCAAACAGTTAAAGTCGGAAACAGATGATTCACCCTCACGGTAGTCACTGCCATGGTCCAGGACAACCCAGTTGCACAGAACCATGCAGAGGGTCTTCAGGGAGGTCAAGATCGCTGGTGGACCCTGGCGGCGGTCGAATGCGGCAACTTCGTGGTGTACATGGATGGCTTCATCGTCACCCTGGCCCTGCCGGCAATGGGGCGCCATTTTGGCGTCGGCCTCCCCGTCCTCAAGTGGGTGATCGTCGCCTACTTGCTCACCGTCACGGTCACCCTGTTGCCGGCGGGTCGGCTGGCCGACATCTGGGGACGACGGCGCATCGTCGTCACCGGCATGAGTGTTCTTGCCCTCAGTTCCGTCCTGTGCGCGTTGGCGCCCACCGTCGGGAGCCTGATCGCCTTCCGAATCCTGCAAGGCATGGGCGGTGGCCTGGTGCTGGCCAACGTGATGGCCGAAATCACCGCCGTCTTCCCCAAGCAGGAGCGGCGCAAGGCCATGGCGGTCAATGCCTCGATCCTGGCGCTGGCCCAGGTCACGGGCCTGGTGCTCGGGGGGCTGCTGATCGGCCAGTTCGGCTGGCGCTCCCTCTTTCTCGTCATCCTGACGGTGAGCCTGGCCGGGCTGATCCTCAGCCTCCGTGTTCTCAAGGCCCGCCCCCGCACCCAGGACCCTACCGCCATGGACTGGACGGGCGCGGTGCTCGCCATCGTGGCCACCAGCGCTCCCTTCCTGGTGATCGAACGTCTCTCGAGCGCTGGGCTGATCCTGGCCAACCTGGCGCTGCTCATCGGCGGCGTAGCGGCGCTGGTGCTGTTCCTGATCGTGGAGCGGCGCCTGCCGAAACCGCTGCTGACACTCAGCCTGTTCCGCTCGCGTGCCTTCCTGTGCGGCTCGGCGGCGGCCGCCTTCTACTTCATCGCCGCGGTGTCCTGCTATTTCCTGCTGCCCTTATACGCGCAGCTCGTGCTGGGACGCACGCCCGTGATGGCGGGTGTGCTGGTCGTGCCGCTCTCGCTGGTCCTCACGGCCACGAGTCTCACGGTCAGCAGCCTGGGCGACCGGGTAGGGGCGCGGACTCTCAGTACCGCCGGGATGCTCAGCATCAGCACCGGCCTGGTCGGCCTGTCCTGGCTCGGTCCCGACGCCTCCACCGCCGCCATCGTGTGGCCCCTGGTGCTGCTGGGCATGGGCGGCGGGCTCTTTCATCCGCCCAACAACAGCGCCACCCTCAACACCATTCCTGCCGAGCACCTCAGTGTGGCCAACGGGTTCCTCTCGATGGCGCGCAACTTCGGTCAGGCGATAGGGGCGGCGTTGGCGGCCACGCTTCTCGCCGACGGCCTTGGAGCCGCAGGCGCTGATGGCGCCCTGGCCGGGGGAGTGGGCGCGCGCCTGAGCGGACAGCCCCTGGACGCCTTTCTGGGGGCCCAGCAGTTGGCCTATCGACTGGCGGCAGCCATGGGACTGGTGGGCGCGGTGGTGTCTGTTCTGCGCGGTGCGGAGCTGCCCGGGAGCGCGCCGATGGGACCCAAGCCTCTGGCAACGGTCAACGACGGCCGTCGGCGCTGAGGCCCCCACGCCTGCGGCGCGCCAACCTCCGCGGCGCCGCGTTGCTCAGCAATCTCCGGCTTACCAAGGGCACCGTCTTCAGCTGCGCGTAACGCCGGGCCTTGGGCCTGGAGGCCATGCTGCCCTGGGAGATTATGCCCCAGATGCAAACCGCAGCCACTGCCTGGAATCTGGCCAATCATTTCATCATGAGTGAAGACATGGCTGCCGATTTCAAAGCTGCTCTAGAGGATGGAGATCCAAGGCTGGTAGCTGCTGCACGAGGTGATATCGCTCGTACCAAAGGCATGACACAGATTGCATGGGAAGCTGGACTGGGTCGCGAACGTCTCTATAAGGCTCTCTCCTCTAGCGGTAATCCCGAACGTGGAACCGTCTTAAAGGTTATTTCTGCATTCGGGCTTCAACTGCATGCCAGTCCTGCTGTTGAAGCGGAGACGGGTGTCCAACAATGCCATTCACCTGGTCCGCCTCCACATGACTCTTTACCGACGCCCGAGATCACTGCGGCCAGGTGAAGGAAATCGTTCAGGTAAATGACGATTGGTTGTCATCTAGCCTGATGGTGAGCTCATCATCAATGGGTACTCTGATGCTCTTGCCATCAAGCTTTCTGGCGTGCCTACGCCATCAATGAATCCATGCCAACTCACTCTGTGATTATGGCAGCATCGATCGACGGCCTTGATACAAGACAGCCATCATCCCGGCAGCCATGCGTCAGCGCCTGCTGAATCAGAATGTCTGATCAATGAGTGCTGTCCCATGGTGCTGTCTTGACCTCATCAAGCCGACGTGGCTATGAAAGGTCAGCAGGGACTTTCCAATGGCCAGAAAACTTGCGATCGTGATCAGCGGAGCGGTGTCACTGGGCAGTTATGAGGCCGGGGTGATGTATGAGCTGCTTGAAGCCATTGCCCTGCACAATGAGTCGCTCAAGGCGGACCATCCAGAACGCCATGAGCAGGATCGGGTGATCATCGATGTAATCACAGGCGCCCCCGCTGGAGCGATGACAGCCGCGATCCTGAGCCAGCAGCTTTATTACGGTGGGGATCGACTGCGAGATCCGTACAACAATCCCCTGTTCAATGCCTGGGTAAAGAAGGTGAATATCGATGGCCTCCTGAAGGTGGAGCGAAAGAATCACAAGTATTCCCTGCTCAGCTCCGCTGTCGTTGATCCCATCGGGGCGGAGTACATTCCAGACGACCCCGGCGATACGCTGAATTGCCATCCGGCAGCAGCGGATTCCCTGCGGATTGGCCTGGCCATGGCCAATCTCAATGGCTTCTCCCAGGAGATTACCGGGGAAAGGGAATCTTTCGCCTATTCCAGCTACAAGGATCAGTTCGTCTGCCTGCTGCGGTGCGTGCTGCCTCAGGACGTTCAGTCAGCCAGTTCTGGGGAGGAGGTTGAGACGACCTTCAGCTCTCTGAGCTGGAACCTCGTCGGAAGGGACGACAGGTGGTGTGGCGTCCGATGCTGGGCACCTGTTCCTGGCCGATTCTGCGATTGATAGCCTTGTCCTCAGGAGCGTTTCCATTTGCGTTCCGCGCCCGTCGCATCGTCCGCACCGGCGGCTCTCCTGCCAGTCTGATGCGCACGAGAGACAGCAGTCGCAAGGCCACCGCCGGTGATCAGCTGTACGGCGGCAACTACCTGTATACCGATGGCGGTGTCTTCGAGAACGAGCCGGTTGGCATGGCGGCCAGCCTGGCCAACGAGATTGATGAGAAGGATGGTTCTACGCAGCGCAACTATCTGTTCGTTGCTCCCGGCAAACGCACGATTGATGCTGATCCCTTCTTCAATCGAGAAGACAACCTGTTGGCGATGGCGATTGGCCTTGCCAGTGCGGTCTTCGGACAGTCCCGCTTTCAGCAGTAGGTGACAGAGGGCTTGGAGGGCAAGCTGCTCACCGTCATCGCTTCCGATGCCTTGCTGATCGGGGATGTGTTCTCTGCCTTCGCAGGATTCCTGGAGTTTGAGTTCCGGGCCTATGACTACAACATCGGCAGGCGCAATGCACGTCAGCAGCTGAGGGAAGGACAATTCGCAGAACTGATCGGTGGTTTCCAGGACATCGATCAGAAGATGCCGTTGATCGACTGGTTGCCCGACTGGCCGACATCCGCGGACACCCAGGACGGCTCATCTGTGTCCGCTTCAGTCTGCGGTGCGAATCCCTACGCCCATGAGCAGATCCAGGACGGTTATCTGGAGCATGAAACGGACTCCTGGAAACGGGTACGTGATCAACTTGTCAGCCTCGCTCAACCCTGCATGATCGAGGAGGACTGAGGTGGACTGGCTTTTCTGGACAGGCCCCATCGTTAACCTCTGAGGCGGGGCACCGCCCCTGAGAAGGGGCTCCCATCGATGAGCAAACGACGCACCCACAGCCCCGAGTTCAAGGCCAGGGTCGCCATGGAGGCGATCAGTGGT
>CALRVC020000069.1:0-5288 GCA_943371515.1 Synechococcus sp. UW140
GGGGCACCTTTGCGGGGATCCACACTGAATCCCTGGCCGCTGATATCAAGCCCCCAGCGCCGCAGAGTGCGTGAACAGATGCCGATCAGATCAGCAACAGCCTTGATGGAAGCTCCTGCATTGAGGCCTTCATTAAGAAAGTCTATGGCCTTATTTCTCTGCTCTGGCGGAATCAGGACTCCTCTTCTCGCAGCCAAAGCTGATCGAGCTTTTTTGACAGCATCAGCAATGTTGCCGCCTCCGAAAGAGCTTTTTCTTTCTTCTGCAACTCACGTTCCAGGCGCCGGATCTGGCGTGCCTGCTCCTGGTTTTTGCGCTGTAGATCCCTGTGGTCGGTCATGGTCGGTGCGCTGGGACCATTCGCATCCTCTGCCGCCTGGCGCCAGCGGGCAAGCTGTTTGGGATAGAGGCCCCGCTCGCGGCAGTAGGCGCCGAGATCGGGGCCATTGAGGCCTGCGGCCTGGATCACAGCGGCCAGCTTGTCCGATGCGCCCCACTGCTCCGGCGGCTTGCTGGTGGCCGGCACCAGCTGGCCCTCTTTCTGCCACTGACTGCGCCAGTTGTAGAGGGTCTGTGTCGTGATCCCGGTGTCGCGGGCGATCTGAGCCACGCTCTGGCGGTTGGGCGGGCTCATGCGATGGCGGAGCTCGGCCCGCACGGCCTGGTCATAGATCGGTTTCATGGTCCTCGGTTTGGCCCCCTGGTGGATGGGTCAGACCGAGCGGACTTCTTTCCTCACGCAGGGGGCCCAGCCACGACGCCAGGACCTCATGGAGCTGAATGCGGGGCTGGAAGGCCTGGCGGATGAGCGCGCCCACCACCACAAAAGCGATCGCCAGGGCGGTGATGCCACGGATGTGCCAGGCCAGGCCACTGAGGTTGTCGTCGCTGAGGTTGGGGATCAGCCGCAGGCGGGCATGCACGGCCAGTGCCGCGGTAACGGCCAGCAGCAGCAGCTTGGTGCCCACCAGCATGCCGATCTCGGGTTCTGTGGGTTGAAGAGCCCCTGGAAGTGGGGAAGGTAGATCCAGCCCATCGACAGGCCGGTGACCACCTGAATGGCGAGAGCGGTGAGGCCCAGCGGCTCAAACGTCTCCTCGAAGGCGCGGATCGGCGCCGCCCGACCCTCGCGCAGGGCGCGGGGCAGCACCCCCAGATCCAGCACCAGATGGCCGCCGGTCCAGACCGTGGCGGCCAGCGCATGCACGATCACCGGCAGCGAGAACACAGCCATCTCAACGTGGGCGCGGCTGCTTGCACGATGGAGCCCGTTCGGGCTGTCTGAGCATGAAGGTGATCGTCGATCTCTGACCTCAGCCCCACCACCTCATTGCGACGGCTGCGCGGCTGGATCCAGTGGGCGATGCTCCCGTTGGTCTTCATTCATCCAATCCCACAGCCTGTCGATGAAATCCTCGACAGGCCACAGCGTTGAGGACATGGGGATAGTTGGCAGCGGTTGAGGCTGGTGCTCCCTTTAGCACTGCGAGAGCAAAAAGGCCGGCGCCATTGGTAAAGGCCGGCCATGGGAAAGGGCGATCGTGGTGGCCGCAAGCGTTGGTTGATCGCAGAGAACGACCGACCTCAACGCTGGGACAGAAGAGCGAGATCGGCGATTTGTTTGAGGATGCCATCTCCGCTGAACGCCTCCACGATCAGACCGATCGTGAACCCCAGCATCGCGACGCGTCCGTTGAGACGCTCCGCACGTCTGAGATCCTCGTCTCAGATCTGCTTGGCGGCAGTGTTCAGGAACCACAGGCGTCACTAGCTTGCGTGGCTCGCGTCATGGGAAATCCTTGCAAATACAACGAAACGTTACAGATGTCGTCCAGCTAGTTGACGCAAGGAGGGATACATAGTCCTGATCTCCGGACAACTCCTGGTCTCGGATGGTTGGGCCGGTCTGTTTATCAGTGGCCACCTTCGCTCCGGCTTTCGATGCGTTCCTCCACCGCCTCCCACACCACCCGGTAGGCCAGGCTCTGGGCGTCGCTGATGGCCTCAGCAGCAGGGTGCGTCCAGGCCACCTGGCTGGCCAACGCCTCGAAATCCTCCGGGACCACCGTCAGACCAAGAAGCTCAAGCGCCGTCGCCACATCCGGTGAATTGAGAACCATCGGCCGTCTGCTCATTGGCCTGTTCAGCGCGTCCGCCGCTGGTGATCTTCGCGGCGATGGGTATCCTCATGCCGCCAGTGGGACGTCGGCCTCGTAGCCGCTCTCCAGCTCTTCCCACACCCGCCGGTAGGCCGCGGTCTGCACTGCGCTCCATGGCTGGGAGGCCGGGTGCCGCGCGGCCACCCGCCGAGCCAGGTCCTGCCGGCTTCTGGGCGTGGTTCTCAGACCCAGGGCGGCCAATGCCTCAGGGAAATCCGTTGACGTTCCCATGGCTGTCATCAATCAACCGGAGATACCTGAATAGTCGCGACTGCCGCCACCTGTGCAAGAGGGGATGCCGATGGCGGTGTGGATCTTCATGGAAGCCACCACAGGAACCGATCCGGAGAGATACCCCAGATCCAGCCGAAGATCTGTTGCGCCTGAAGTCCCAGGAGCGACGGCGGGAGGCCCGGTTCTCGGCATCCAGTGACGCCATTCCGTCTTCCACCAGTGCCAGGTTGATGTTCATGCCATTGATCACCTCCGCCACCATGCGGCCAAAGCGATCCACCGTCTGGGTCCTCTGGGTCACGCTGGAGCCCAGCAGCAGCCGGCTCTGCGGGTAGCTACGGGCGCTGGTGCCATCGGGGGCCTGCGCCATCTCGGGAGCCTCGATGCAGGCCAGCCGGTGGTGTCGCCATCAACAATCGAGAGCACCGTGGCGCGAACACCAGGATCATCGTGAGCTGGTGGATGGTGCAGATCCGATGCCCGAGATCGCGCTGCACCAGTACGACTACACCCCCCAGCTCGGCTGGTCCTCGACCCGGTGGGAGACCTTCCGCACCTGCCGCCGGCGTTACTTCTACCAGTACTACGCCCGCTACGACCGAGAGTTTTCTGGCAACGGATTCAAGGCCTGAAGGACCTCAGCAGCATCCCGATGACGGTCGGCACCGTTGTGCACGACGTGCTGGCGGCCCTGCTGAAGCGGCTGCTGAAGACCAGTGCGGAGATCGACCTCCAGCGCTTCTGGGCTCGTATGGAGCTGACCCTCACCAGGGAGCTGGCGCAGACCAGGCTGATGGAGGTGCACTACGGCCTGCGGGCCGCACCCGAGCCAGCGGAGCTGATGGAGCCGGTGCGGGCGTGCCTGGAGCGGTTCCTGGCCAGCAATCGCTACGGCTGGGTGCGCGATCAGCTCAGTGCTGATCCGCGCTACCTGATCGAGCCGCCCGGCTACGGGGAGGCCCGTCTGCAGGGGTTGAAGATCTACGCCAAGGTTGATTTCCTGCTCGAGGCCGGCGGGCAGACCGTGATCCTCGACTGGAAGAGCGGCCGCCAGGACCCGGAGAAGCACACCCGCCAGCTGCTGGGCTACGCCGCTTGGGCCCAAGACAACCTGCAGGTGCCCGCCGAGCACATCCGCTGCGTGGTGGCCTATCTGCAGCCGGAGTACACGGAGATCGAGAAGCAGCCGACCAGGGCCGAGCTGCAGGGCCTGGCCCATGAGGTGGGGGCCGAGATCGAGCAGATGCGGAGCTTCTGCTTCGATCCCGAGCGCAACGTCCCAAAGGCCAAGGAGGACTTTCCTCTCACGGACAACCTGGGCTCCTGCCGCCAGTGTCAGTTCCGCCAGCTGTGCGACCGGGTGGAGGGGAGCACCCTGGCCTGAGGACATCAGCAGCCCGCGGCCGGCTCGTCAGCGAGGGGAGAATTCAGCAGCCGCACGATCCATTTCTCCGGCTCGTGGCAAGACAGCAACTCAAGGCCTTCCACCAGAGGCAGATCCACCTCCCTGTTGAGGATGTCGCTGACCAACTGAAAGGCGAATTCCAGGGCCATGCGGCGTTCAGGGTCCCCCAGTCTTGGTCTGCAATCGCGCTCGAGTGGCTGATCCGCTGGTGAACGCCGGGACCAGTGCCTTGGTGCGAATGCCGCGCAATACCTTAGGCACGGGAATCACCCATCCACTCCGCCAGCGTGGTGTAACGCCTTCGGCCCAGATGGTTCTTCACGGCCATTGCCAGGGCTTTCTTCTGGCCCACCAGCACCACCAGCTGCTTACCGCGGGTGATGCCGGTGTACACCAGATTGCGCTGCAGCATCGCGTAGTGCTGTGTCAGCAGAGGAATCACCACGGCGGGATTTTCGTTGCCCCGCCCTTGTAGACACCCAGGCGTAGGCGGGTACAAGGCAATCGAGTTCGCCCCTTGATTCTGGAACACGATAGACACCCCCACCCCCTTACCTGATCAGGCAGCGCTCTTCCTTAGCCGGCTCCACACTGCATGGTGGGCCACCGGCCCGTGTCGTACGCCTGAGCCCGATGCCCGCACCGATGGTTGCCGCCAGCGACCCCTTCAGCGTGGAACTGGAGCAGGGGAAGGAGTACTTCTATTGCGCCTGCGGAAGGTCGGCCCACCAGCCCTTCTGCGACGGCTCCCATCAGGGCACCGGGTTCAGTCCCCTGGCCTTCGTGGCCGAAACGAGCGGCAGTGCCGTGATGTGCCGCTGCAAGCAGACCGCCACCCCGCCTTACTGCGACGGCAGCCACAGCCGGGTGCCGGCCGATCGGGTCGGAACGCTCTACAGCGTCCACGCGGATGTGCCCAAGCCCGAGCTGGTTGATGCGATGCCGACGCCCCAGCCCACGCCGGAAGAACCCAACGTGGTCGTGATCCACGAGCTGGCCGAACATGGCCTCGATCGGGTGGGCCCCGAGGGGCAGCTGGCGGCCATGGGTGTACCGCGCTCGCAGCTGCCTTGCTGGGACGACATCCAGATCCTGGTGGCCCAGCTGGCCCGCCAGCCTCTGCCGAGCGAGGCGGCTGTGGGCACCGAGCTGGTGATCGGCCCCCAGGCGCGGCGACCCCTGCGACTGGAGATTCCCTTGCTGGTCTCCGATATGAGTTTCGGGGCCCTCTCCGAGGAAGCCAAGATGGCCCTGGCCAAAGGGGCGGAGCGAGCCGGGACGGCGATCTGCTCCGGGGAAGGGGGGATGCTGCCGGAGGAGCAGGCTGCCAACCGGCGCTACCTCTTCGAACTGGGTCCGGCCCGGTTCGGCTACCGCGAGGAGCTGCTGCCACTGGTGCAGGCCTTCCACTTCAAGGCCGGCCAGGCCGCCAAGACCGGCAGCGGGGGCTACCTTCCGGCCAGCAAGGTCACCGCCCGCATCGCCGCCAT
>CALRVC020000070.1:0-5180 GCA_943371515.1 Synechococcus sp. UW140
CATGCCTCACCAGGGAAGGCCTGGACAATTACCGACGAAAGATGGAACGATTGGCCTGTCACCGCATAGACGTGGCCATGGCCTGCGTAAGCCCTCCGCAGATGCCCGTTGCGGCGCGATTTGGCGTCGGCTTTATTCAGGAGTCCCCAACTAACTGTGACGAATCGAACCCGTGTGCCGATTGTCCCCAGATGGGGGCACGGCCAACGGACGATCAGGGCCAGGCGATGAAGCTGATCGGCTCATATTTCGCGATCGTGATCCGCCAGGCCCTGATCGCCAGGCCCTCCAGGCTGCTAAGGAACGCCGCCGTCTCACCACCAGAGATCCAGTTCGCCTTGAGCATGGGCAGCTGTTCGCTCATCACCTCCAGCGGAAGTTCCACCAGCAGCAGGCTGGCCTGCCCAGCGGCCCGTTGCAGAGGGCCCTCCTCGCTGCGCTGCCACAGTCGCAGCAGCAGTTCCAGCGCCAGGGTGCGTCCGTCATCGCCGGGATCGACGGCATCGGCAGCTTCGGCTGACTGGGATTTACCAGTGAGCGGCAGCGCGCGCTTGCCCGCAAACTCCACCAGGGCCAGGGCAACGAGATAGGGAGCGTCGGCCATGGATTTGATCCTGCGAGGCCGCACCACCCTGCCGGATCAACGGACGCCGACACGATGCTGCCCCGCAGGATGAGCAGAAGTACCTGAATAACCGCAGAGGTTGCCCAGCGATCGGCGGGTCGGGCGTCCCGTCCAGGGATCCGGCAGGGTTACATTCACCAGGCCAATTCGGGCCCCCGCTGGGGCCGTGTGCTATGGCCACCATCGGAGACCAGCTCCAGACCTATCGCTCTGCCCTCACCGAGGCTCAGACCAAAGGTGAGCAAGCGACCGCCAGCAAGATCCAGCAGCAAATCAGGGAACTGGAGGAGTTCCAGCAGCGCCACCCCGAGGAGAACGTGGCGCCATCTCCCTTCGAGGTGTTCTGTGACCTCAACCCCTCCGACGTCAACTGCCGCGTCTACGACGACTGAGCCGGGATCGGTTCGATGGCAGGCCTCCCCACTCCTAGGGTTGCTCCTGGCTCACTTCGCTTCCCAGCCAGAGGCAACCGCCGGAGCATGGATCTCACGCCCTTCCTGGCCACTGCCGACAAGGGGACCCATGAAGAAGGCCTGGAATCGATCGAGATTCCAGGCCGCGTCGCCGTTGCGGCGAAAGGCCGCTTTCTGCTGCGGGCCCTGTGCCGGACCTTCGGGGGGTATTCCCGTATCACCTGCGCCGTCACCGATCAGGAGGCCTGCCTCGAGTATCTGGCTGCGGAAGCCGACGATCCCTACGAGCTGCTGGTCTGCACTGATTACCTGGAAAGCGGCAACGGTTTCGATCTGGTGCGTGAGGCCCGCCAGCTTCATCCGAAGCTCCACGCCGTGATCCTGGCGCTGGGGGATGTGATTCCTGCCGAGTGCATCGAGGCACCGTGGCTGGAAGCCGTTGTCGCCGAGGCGGACTTTGTGGACGGTCAGCAGCCACTGCAGGCCGCCGTGATGGCCGTGCTTGGCGGGCACTCCTACCGCAGCTCCTCCCTGCGGACGGGCATCCTGCCCTACCTGAGCTGTCCCAGGCTCACCCCGCGGGAATATGAAGTTCTCGACCTACTCGCTAGTGGCCTCAGCGACCGGGAGATCGCCAAGCGTCTTGTGGTGAGTGATGAAACCGCTCACACTTACACCAAGCGGCTACTGCAAACCCTCAACGTGCACAACCGGCTCCAGGCCGTTCTGAAGGGAATGCGCTGCGGCATGGTTCAGATCTGAGCGGCCCCAACCGCCTGGTCCCGATCGCCAGGGGTTGGGGGCTCCGCACTGTTCCCGATTGGGGGCATCCCTTCCTGGCTGGTTTCAGCAGATTGACTGAGATTCCGGCCCGGAAGGCCACTTCATGTCCCTGATTCAGCGTGAAACTCCCTATCCCCACTGGGAGTTCAGCGATCCCGTCAGCGGTGATCTGCTGCGGGTCGTGCCCGAACGCGGGGGTCTGATCAGCGGCTGGCGTTGCGCTGGCCACGAGGTTGTTTACCTCGATCTCGAGCGCTTCCTCGACCCAGCCCAATCGGTGCGCGGAGGCTTCCCGGTGCTGTTCCCGATCACCGGAGGCCTGCCGGACAACCGGCTGCCCCTGCCCCAGGGTGTGTTCAACCTCGGCCAGCACGGCTTTGCGCGCCAGCTGCCCTGGCGCCTGGAAGCCCTGGCGGATGGAGGTGGCATGCAGCTGCAGTTGGGCGACACCGAGGAGACCTTGAAGTCCTACCCGTTCAGCTTCCTGCTCACCATGGAGGTGCGGCTGGCACCCGGGGCGCTGGAGTTCACCACCATCGTGGAAAACCGGGGCAACGACACGATGCCGTTCAGTTTCGGGTTGCACCCCTACTTCAACCTCTCCAGCCTGGAGAGCGTGCAATTCGAGGGGTTGCCGGCCCAGTGCCTCAACCACCTCACCATGGAGGACACGTCCACAGCGGATCAGATGGAGAGGCTGGCCAGCGGCATCGACCTGCTGGTGCGGCCCACGGGTGCGGTGCGGCTGGTGGATGGAGCCGCCGGAACCAGCCTCGAACTGCAGCTGAGCCACCCCCTTGATCTGGTGGTGCTCTGGACGGAGCCACCGCGGGCGATGGTGTGCATCGAACCTTGGAGCGCACCGCGGCAAGCCCTGCTGAGCGGCGACCGCAAACTTGAGCTGCGCCCCGGCGCGAGCACGAGGCTCCAGACCCGCTATGCCTTCACGGCAACCCCCCGTGCATGAGGATCGATTGCCCCCAAGCGGGGGCTTCGCCCGAGCGGGCGACTGATTGAAGATGCGGGGCGTCCGAAACGTTGCAGCCATGAGCCAGGCAACCTTCACCACCGCCCTCACGATCGGCGAACTGGAAGCCAGTTTTCATCTGTACTGCAAGGCCCTGCGCATCCTGATCCGGGAAGAGAAAACCATCGAGCAGATCCAACGCAGCGTTTGCTGGCATCGCCTGGCGAGCCTGCATCACTGCCTGCCCCGGCAGTACCAGGATCCCAACCACCTCTATTTCCACCTCAAGCGAGAACTCAGCGCGTGAAGCGTGTTCTGGCGATCATCCTCGGAGGCGGTGCCGGCACCCGTCTACAGCCCCTCACCCTCACGCGGGCCAAACCGGCGGTGCCGCTGGGAGGCAAATACCGCCTGATCGACATCCCGATCAGCAACTGCATCAACTCCGGCATTCTCAAGATCTACGCCCTCACCCAGTTCAACAGTCAATCGCTCAACCGCCACCTCAACCTCACCTACAACCTCTCCTCCGGTTTCAGCAGCGGCTTCGTGGAGGTACTGGCGGCCCAGCAGACCCCCGACAGCCCGAGCTGGTTCGAGGGCACCGCCGATGCCGTTCGCCAATACCGCGAGCTGTTCGAGGCCTGGGATGTGGATCAGGTGCTGATCCTCTCGGGTGATCAGCTCTACCGGATGGATTACGCGGCCTTCGTGACGGCCCATCGGGCCAGCGGTGCCGCGCTGACGGTGGCGGCATTGCCGGTGGACAGTTCGGCGGCCGAAGGTTTTGGCTTGATGCGCACCGATGCCGCAGGGCGGATCCGGGAGTTTCGCGAGAAGCCCAAGGGCGAGGCCCTCGAGGCGATGCGGGTCGACACCGGGGCCCTGGGCCTTTCGGCCAGCGAAGCGGAGCGCCGCCCGTTTCTGGCCTCGATGGGCATCTATGTGTTCGATCGGGACACCCTGTTCAACCTGCTCTCCAGTCACCAGCAGGCCACCGACTTCGGCCAGGAAATCATTCCGGCTGCCCTGGCCAGTGGCCTGCCGCTGCAGAGCTATCTGTTCGATGCCTACTGGGAAGACATCGGCACGATTAAGGCCTTCTACGACGCGAACCTTGCCCTGGCCGACGAGCAGCCCGCCTTCAGCTTTTACGACGAGCAGGCCCCGATCTACACCCGGTCGCGCTATCTGCCGCCCAGCCAGATCCGTGATTCGCGCCTGTACCGTTCTGTGCTCAGCGAGGGATGCCTGCTCGATCGGTGCGTGATTGAGCACTGCGTGCTGGGCCTGCGCCTGCGGGTGGAGGAGGGCGCCGTGCTGGAGGACACGCTGGTGATGGGGGCCGATGGTTATGAATCTGAGGCTGAGCGCGCTCTGGTGCGCTCCCGTGGTGGCGTGCCACTCGGGTTTGGGGCTGGATCAGTGGTGAAGCGAGCGATTCTTGACAAAAATGTGCGCATCGGCGCCAACGTGCAGGTGATCAACAAGGACCGGGTGCAGGAGGCTGACCGCAGTGAGCTGGGATTCACCATTCGCAGCGGCATTGTGGTGATCGAGAAGAACACAACCGTGGCCGATGGCACGGTCATTTAGGGGCCCGCATGCTCAAAGCGTTGGCTGTTCAGGGCGTTGACGCCTCGACGATGTCGACAACGAGGGCCCGCACCGGTTCGCTGGTTTCATTGCGCCACCAGTGGGTGACGCCGGTGGTTTCAAAGGCCGCTTCCCCGGCCTGCAGCACCACTGGGCTGTAGGCGGGCCCCCGGCGTTCCGTGAGGCATCCCTCCAGCAGATAGGCCACCCCTGGCCGGCTGTCATGACGGTGCAGGGCGCTGAAATCTCCCCCCAGGGGCTGGCTGCCGAGGCTGTGCACCGCCGAGACCCCAGCATTGCTGGTGGGGGCATGGACTGCCGCAGCCGGATGGCACGGCAGCCGCTCGGCCTCCGGCACCACCGCCAGGGGATGGGCCCCGGCCGAAGTGACACTGCCGATGGCGGTGATGGTCAGGGTCATGGCGGCCATCAGGGCCACCGGAGACCTCGACGGGCAGTGGCACGAAAGCCGCATCGCCGTGCTCGAGGCCCTGAATCACCAGAGGGGGGTCCGTGGGGAATATCAATAGAGGTGTATGTTGAACTGCGTGAAATGCGATCTGCAGCAGAAAATGAGTTTGTCGCAATTGACGAAGCAGCATCAATGTCAGCCAGATTCTCCCCTGAGAGATTCATGCATCTAGTGTACAGTCCCGTAAATAACCGATAGAATATGGAGTGTCTCCCGAGGGAGTCTTTCCATGGCTGTCGGCCGTCCGATGCCACCGCTGGTCCTTACGGAGGACGAAGTTCAACAGCTGCAGAGCATCGCCAACTCCCGCTCTTTGCCCCACTC
>CALRVC020000071.1:0-5002 GCA_943371515.1 Synechococcus sp. UW140
GGTGGAATCGGAGCAGGCAGCGGATCTCGCGCTGGTCGGCGGGTGGCGGAATGCTCCTGCCACCACGGCCGTAATCGGCCTTTGGTACTGACCGCCACCAGCACGGCAAGGAGCGCTACCGAATCGTGATGAATGCAGCAGGAATGGCAGCGCCACTTGCTGCCCAATGGAGCTGGGGATGTGCCCTTTGATCCAACGCCCATGACTCGCTTCATTCCATCGACGACGGCCGCGCAAAGGCGCCGCAGCTCGGATCCGCCGGCTCGGCCGCTCCGCTGCCACCTGCTGATCGGCCCGCCGGCCAGCGGCAAGTCCACCCTCGCCCGCCAGCTGGCAGCGCTGCTGAGCGGGACGGAGGAGCCTCCCCCCTGTTACATCAGCAGCCGCGACATTCGCGCCGAAATCTTTGGCGATCGCGGTGTCTTTGGCCCCTGGGATGACATCGCCGCGGTGATGCACCAACGCATCCAGGAGGCTGTTTGCTCAGGTTCTCCGGTGATTGTCGAGGCCACCTTCTCGCGCCGGGCCTGGCGGCTGGCGATCACGCAAAGGCTGGAGTTGCCGGTGCCGGTGGAGTGGATCGGCTGGTGGATGCGCACACCACACGAGCTCTGCCAGCAATGGAACCGGCGCCGTGATCACTGTGTTCCCGAGCAGGTGATCGACAACCATGTCTCGCTGCTGGCTCAGGCCCCCTTCTCGCCCAGTCGCTCGGAAGGTTTCGCGGCGGTGGTCTGCGTCGAACCCCAGCACCATGAGCAGCTGGAGCCGCACCTGCAGGTGGTGCTGGGGAAGTTGGAGCGGCGGATCAGCGCCGCCCGAAACCGGGACGCCCGGCTGATCCCCCATGGCTACTCGCGCCTGCTGGAGTGCGAACGGTTGCTCCACCTGATCCAGCTGCTCAGCCGCCAGCCGGAACTGACCGCGACCAACACCCAGCCCTCCCCCGAGGAATCAGCAGGACTGGCCGAGCGGGCAGCGGCCCTGCTCGCCCGGACCCATGGGCCTTGTTATGCGGACGTGAGCGCGATCGCCGCCGACCTGGACTGGTTGCGGCAACAGGGGTTCACCGCCGCCTGGCGCGTCCGCGCCGAGCAGGGGAGTCCCGCGCCGATGCGGGCGGTCGAGCCGCCGCCCTGGCCGGCGACACAACAGCTCTCCACCGGCGGCTGGTCCGCGCTGGGCGATCGCGAGACCTTTTGCCGTGCGCTCACCCTTCTGCGCCACATCCTTCACCACCCCTTCGATCGACAGGAGGGGGTGGCGATCGACCACCACCTCGCCGCAAGGCTCAAGACCCTCAGCGGCGGCCGTCATTGCTGGCCCCCCCCCGCCAGTTGCACCAGAGCATCACGCCCTATGGCTTTCGCGATGCGGCAGGCAGTGGCCGCCATGGCTATGCCCTCGGCGCCTCGCTGCTGCCCTTGCCGCTGCAGGTGGAGATCCTTGGGCTGCTGCAGGCCAATGCCGATCGGCTCGGTGATCCGAGCGGACAGGCCATCGCGCGGGAGCTGGGCAGGCGGTTGCAACGCAGTGGCATCGCCATCGAGACCGTGCCGCCGGTGCGGACGTTCTTCAATCGCTCCCTGCTTGCGGGGGATCAGCGCAGAAGCGTCACCCTGCTCAACACCGAGCAGGCCGAGCAGCTGCGCGGCGCCATTCAGCAGCACCAGCGGGTGGTGCTCACGGCCCTCTCTGCCTCCCATGCAGGACTGGAGGAGATCCGGGTGTGGCCGCTGCAGCTGATCTTCCACACAAGCGCCTGGTATCTGCTCTTTGAGCACGACCACATCGGCCAGGCGGAGGGGTTGCTGGCCTGCCGGCGAATCGATCAGCTGGGGCTGCGCAGGATCGAAATCGGCAGCTGCCGCAGCCAGCCGTCCCATGCGGCGGCGCTGCTGCGCGGTGAAACCTTGCAGCACTGCTGCGGCAGCCTTGAGTTCGGTGATGCCCTGCAGGCGCAGCAAGCTGTCTGCGGGACGCCATCGGAGCAGCGCAGCATGGCCATGGGCACGTTGCAGCTGAGTTGTGATGCCGCCACCTTTGCCCTGCTGCGTGAGGAGGTGCGGCGCTTCCCGGCGGCGGCGGTGCGCCTGTCGCGCCCCCTGCCCGGCGATGGAGTGCTCAGCCCGCTGGGTGAGCAGGAGGCGCTGCTGCCGTGCAGCCGCTCCAGCCACCCCTATCCGGTGGAGATCGACCTGCCGCTCTGGACCCTTGAGCGTGACCAGGACCTTCGTCGCTGGCTGTATGCCCTGGGCGGAGGGGTGCGGATCGAGTCGCCGCTGACTCTCCAGCGAGAGCACCGGCACTGGCTCCAGTCCGCCCTGGCGGCCTACCCCAGGAGAAGGGAAATCAAGAAACAGCGGGTGCCGCGTCGGGAGGCCGTAGGGGCATTGGCGCAGAAGGAGGGTGAGCGTTGAGGGCAGCGCCGCTCCTCACACCCCCCGGGGCCACAGCACTCCGGTGCTCGGCCGGCCGCTGCCGCCACCAGTTCCCCCGCCCCGCTGCAGCTGCTTGGCATAGAAGGGGTGCTGCCGCACGCCCGCGGCACCGAGTGCTGCCGTTGACCAGTCGATCAGGAAATCCGGCCCCACGGCTGGTCCCATCGCCACAGGGCCTGGAGTGAGCAGCGGGCAGAAGCTCAGCCGATCCGGCACCGTGGTCCAGGGCAAGGAACCGACCGTGTCCCAGCCCGCCCTTGGTTGTGTGCCGGGTGGGTTGAAATACCAGAGGTCGGTGGCGCCGCTGTAGGCCGCTGCCAACTGGTAGAAGGTGCCGGCTCCACCGGGGTTGCTGACCCGGCCCAGGCGGCGCGGGTCCGAGAGCTGGTTGCTGCCCAACCAGAAGCACTCCGGCAGCGCGATGCGGGGTTGGATGATCCCCGGCGCGAAAAGACCACTGGCGGTATTTGCGTACAACCCGCAGCCACGAATCAGTTGCTGATCGCTGCCAGTGGGCGGGAGCGGGATGATCGAGGCCGCCACAAGGGTGTTGTTGCTCCAGGTGTAGCTGTTCTGCGAATAGAACATGCCGGTGTAGGAGTTGGAGCGGTTGAGCACCACACTCCAGCCGCTCACCGCCGGCGAGCGGAACAACAACAGGGTGTGATTCTGCGTGTTGATGTCGGTGCCGATCGGCGCAATCGTGTAGCAGAAGAACTCACGGCCCGGCGTCGTATCCGCCTGAATCAGCAGAAAACCAGCCAGATCCCAGGCCGGTGTGCCATCGGAGGCGTAGTGCGACAGGCCTGCATTGACGCTGAACAGGGTCGCCGAGAAGCTGCCGTAACCGCCGTTGCTGCTGTCGTTGGTGTAGGCGCTCTCGAGGCCCAGTTGCAGGCGGGCGGAGCTGCCGCTGGAGTTGTAGCCCTGAACCTTGGAGCTGTTGGAGAAGCTCAGCAGCACCGGCGTCTGGGGATGGCCCAGCCGCCAGACGTAGCCGTAGGTGATCGCCCCCGTAGCGGCGCTGTGATCCTTGACGACCGACAGCGGCACCAGGGCATTGGCCGGCGTGGCATTCACCTCAGACGAGAAGGCACTGAAGGCTGTGATGATTTCGGGAACCCCAGCAGGCCAGGTCTGACCCCCCGTAGGCCGACACGACTTCCTGTCGTTGTCTTCCGGAAGATCTGTCGACCTGGGCTTGATGGGGCCGATCAGCAAAGAAGCCAGTGACCTAATAGGAGCCTGGTCGAGAGGCCCCATCACAGTCCTGTCCGGCTTCCCAGCTGATCGCTCCTTCCCCACCACCATCAAGAAGCGATGGCATCACCAACCCTGGCACAGGTCTGCAAGGGCCGAGCACCTGACGTCGTGATCGGCGTCGACACCCATAAGGACGTTCACGTGGCCGTCGCCCTGGCCCCCAATGGCGGCAGGCTGGCTGAGCATCGCATCCCAGCCACTCGAAAGGGATACGCCAATCTAATCGATTGGAGCGAGGAGTTTGGCGCCAACCCCGTCTACGCAATTGAAGGCACCAGCTCCTATGGGGCCGGTCTGACTCGTGAGCTTCTGGACGCGGGCTTCCCCGTCGTTGAGGTGAACCGAACGGATCGATCTGTGAGGCGTCGGCTCAGTAAGGACGACGCCATCGACGCGGAGGCGGCTGCAAGGACATACCTGGCGGGCACAGCCACAGCCCAACCCAAAACCGGGGCCGACCAGGTGGAGATGATCCGCATGCTCAAGGTGGCCAAGGATTCGGCCACGGAGGGGAAAACCTCTGCGATCAACCAGATCAAAGCACTCCTGGTGACGGCACCGGCGGCCCTGCGGGAGCGACTCGGAAACCTCACCCGGCGGCCCCTGATTAATACCTGTGCCGCGCTGCGCCCCGGTGCTCTCGATGGGCCCATGGCCGCTGCCAAACTTGCACTGCGGACCTTGGCTCGCCGGATTCAATCCCTGGAGCAGGAGATTGAGGCGCTGCTCATCGACCTCGATTCCCTTACCCAGGCTGTCTGCCCGGGGCTGCGCCAGACCTACGGCGTGGGCGTCGACAGCGCTGCCACGTTGCTCACCGCCGCCGGAGACAATCCTGAGCGTTTTCGCAACAATGCCGGGTTCGCGGCGCTCTGTGGCGTCAGTCCGCTGCCAGCCAGTTCGGGGAAGACGAATCGACACCGGCTGAACCGGGGAGGTAACCGCCAGGCCAATGCGGCTCTGCACCGTATTGCCGTGGTGCGGCTCCGCTGGGATGAGCAGACCCAGGCCTACGCAGCACGGCGCAAGGAGGAAGGCCTTTCGAAACCTGAAATCCTGCGCTGCCTAAAGCGGTTCATTGCCAGGGAGGTCTACCGGATTCTGCTGGGCAGCCCACCGGTACGCACCAGAGGAACCTGAGTCCTGACAGGGATTCAGAAGCCCAGGCTCCCGCCAAGCAGCTCGCTCGCTCTCCCATTGCGAGCGGGCTGCTTGGCGGAAAAGAGCCGGCCGCTGCCCCCTCTCGGCGTCGCCAAATTGGCCTGAACGCCGGGGTTGACATCTATACGAGCATCTTC
>CALRVC020000072.1:0-4954 GCA_943371515.1 Synechococcus sp. UW140
CAGCGTCAAAGAACTGATCGCCAGGATCGAGCAGTTCGTGGCGACCTACAACAAGACCAAGGCCCCTTTCAACTGGACCGCAACGGCCGATTCAATCCTGGAGAAAATCCAGCAACTTTGCCTACAAATATCCGGGACAGTACACTAGCTTGCGCTATGGACTCATTCTCAGCTGCGTTGTTCACATGGCCTCGCCGACCCTTGATCTTATCTATGTTAAATCCTCAAGTCACGAATACCCTGACGCTGCGAACTGCGGCAACCTTGCACTTGGTCAATCCCATAAGAATCCACAACTAGACTTAATAAGTCAATAACACAGAATGGCCTTGTGGCAAGGACGGATTCCGGATTATTCTACTGAAACGACGAGGCTAGACCCTTGCACAGTGCCAGCAACCAAGGGCATGCCTATGGGATAACGCCCAGACTGAACATGGATTTGGACAATCCCTGCCAGCGTTTCTATTCCAGGGGCATTGAAATCTGTTTCGATCGAAAACCCTCTCTCGCGCTGAAACTTCAAGAAGCGCCGGATTGTTCGCTGTTGGGGATCATCGTCATTTGTCCAGAGTAAGCGGAGAAGTAGGATTGCCTCTAGTCGGCAGACGCCAGGCATATCAATATTAGTGTGGATGCCATCCGTTGATGTTCCAGATTGTCCAATATGGAAACTAAGCTTCTTGCCTTCTGGAGCCAAGATTGTGAATCGGCGCAGGTCGACATCGTCTACATTGTCGATAAGACTCTCAATCTTAAGGTAGAATTGATCTGAAGTTGGACTTTCAACGTCCAGCCATCCAAAGAAATTGCCTATAGTGGCAATCATGTTCTTGAACCATTTTGCATTCATGGCTTCCTCCCTAGGACATTGGATTCTAGCTGACCGTTGGTCTTTTCTCGTCCGAGGTGTTTCCGGTGCGCCAATCCCTGCCCGTCCTCGACCAGAGCCAGGTTGATGTTGATGTCGCTGAACATCTCGGCCACCGTCCGGCCGTAGCAATCCGTAGTCTGCACGTTCAGCGTGACCGGCCGGTCGATGGGAAGCCGTAGCCGGAGGTACTCCCTGGCCTTCTGTCCGAAGGGCCGCTGCACCATCTCGGGCAGGGCTGATTCAAAGTGTCAGCCAGTCTCAGTGTTCGGCTGTCGCAGCGCCATCGCCAGCAGCGCCGTGATGTCGTGCATCACCGCCTGCATCCCCGCACGGATCGACTGAAACCGTTCGAACCGCAGCAGGTTCAGGGCTGCCGTCCGGAGACTGGCCATCGCACCGGCACCGTTGCCCCGGTAGCGATGGGCGTCCTCCTGGAGCTGGGTATCGCGGATCCAGTGCCAGCCCTTGATACTCCAGCGATCCCGCACCAGTCGCAGCAGGCCTTCTGGGGTTGTGCGCAGGCTGGTGAGAAACAGGTGTGTCGCTCGGAAGGGCTTGCCATCCCTTGTGCCCTCGGCGACCACCTCGACGATCCAGCTGGCGCCGATCCATTCCGTTCTGATGTGCTCCGGCGCCTGTTTGGCCCGCAGCGTCCAGGTGATCTCGCGGCCGTGGCTCTTCTCGTGAGCCGTTGCCACGAAAGGGTTCTTGCGCTTTCCCTGGAACTGGGTGCGGATCTGGCGGTACAGTGTCTTCTGGTTGGCTTTGACCGTCAGCAGGAAGTCGGCCCCCTGCTCCTGGAGGAGTTGAAAAACGGGCGCTGCGTGTGCAGGGCATCCGCCTGGATCAGCACACCCTCGAGTTCCAGCTCCCCGAGCAGCTGCCGGAGCACCGCCCGCTCGTGGTTCTCACCGGTGGAGTAGCAGGCCTGGCTGATCGCAACGCCCAGCGCTGCGGAGTAGAGCGTCACCTGGGCAATGAACGCGGAACCGCCGCCGGGCGTGGGCTCGATCGAGCCGCGCAGCGTCTTGCCATCACATACCAGCTGGTCGAGATCCGTTGCGACAACTGGGATCTGGGCGAGTGTCCAGTCGCGGATGGCGGCGACATCCACCTGCTGGAAGAAGTAGCGGAAGGCAGAATCCGACGAATACCGCCGCAGTTCGATCCCCAGAGCCTCGCTGAGTACACCGTGGAGGCGCTCTGCAAACCGCTCCAGATCGCGCAGGCTCTGGCAGCGGCTCAGGATCCCCAGCACCGCCACCAGCAGCAGATACCAGGAGGGAATGCGCACCCCGCGCCGCATGCGGGGATCAGGGATCGCCTTGAAGTAGCTGATCAGGTCGAGATCGGTTGCGGCAGAAATGGTTTCGGGCACAGGGAGGAGGCGATCTCGCCGACCTCACCCGATGCTGACAGGCCTGGCCAGGGAGCCTGTGACACACTTTGAATCAGCCCTGGTAGAGCGCCCATGGCGTGTACGGACGTATGGCAGGCCTCGATCGCAGCAAACACCGGTCCCCACTCGCCCTCGATCGCGGTGCCGTTGAGGTGCAGCTGGATCTTGAGGCCGGTGTCCAGCAGCACCCGTTCACAGGCAGCGATGTAGGGCGCCAGGTTGACGCCGACTCCGATCGGAACGACGCAGAGATCGACGATCACCTTCATCGAAGTGCCTCCGGAGGCTTCATTGGGAGGCTCCCATCCTGCTGGCCCCCTCTACCTCCCGGCCGAAGAGGCCTCAGGCTTCCCCCGCGGCGCCAAGCCTGCTCAGGTGGCCATGCCTAGCGTTCAGTCAATGCCGCCGGGTGGGCCAAGGCCGTGGTGAACCGCTGCGCGGTGGGGATCTTCCCCAGCCAGAAGGTGCTCGACTGGGCAAGGGGACTTGACCTGGATGTGGAGGTTGCCGGAGCCAGTGAGCCCTGCCTGTACCTGATCCCCGACTACGACACGCAAGAGGAGGCCGAAGAAATCCTCGAGGAGGTCTACGAGGCGATCTTTGAAGCCGAGCTCGACTACTGGCATCGCGACACCGGCACCTGGCCGGCGGAGCGCACTTACCCGGTGTTCCGGAAATGGTTTGAGGTGCGCTTCTACCCCCTGATCTAGGACCTGGTGGGCGAGGAACTCACCGCCACCGAGCTGGATGCGGAGTTCATCGGTGAGCTGCGCACGGCGCTGGAGGGACTGGAGCAGCAGTCCTGATGGCTATGGCGCCACCTCGTGCTTGAGAAGATCGAGCAACCGCTCCACCCGGCCTGCCGCCACCTGACTCAAGCGGTCGTAGGCCTCTCGCTCCTGCTCCTCGATCTGGACCTGGCTGAGCAGGGAGCGATGGGCTTCCAGCTCAGGCCATTGCGCCAGGACCGCTTCGATACCGCGGGCCTTGAGGACCTTGCGCACCGAGGCGGTGTTGAGCGGCAGGGAGAAGGTGAATCGCATGCGCTGTTCACTGAAGAACAAGGAGGAACGTGCTGGCAGTGTTTTGTTCCAGGCACGGACACCATGGCATCTGGATCACTGGCGTTGAACGCCATTGTCCGTTTTTTTAAGTGGTTGTGCGTTCAGCTGGTGATCAGGCCTGCTCAGGAGTGATCAGCTGGCGCTTCTCGAGTGCCTCTCGATCGAGGAGCGAGTGCCATGCAGACTCCGGCGATGACACGGTTCCGCCTGTTGCTGTATGGCCTGATGCTTGCTCAGGTTTGGGTGATATCCCCCCCGGGGATCGCTCAGGGGCAACGCGCCACGGTGCTCTCGATCGGTGACGGCGACACCATCCGTGTGCTTCAAGGTCAGCAGCGGATCACGATCCGCCTGGCCTGCATCGATGCCCCGGAGATGGCCCAGGCTCCCGATGGCGCCAACGCCCGCAGCTGCCTGCAGAGCCGGCTGCGGCTGGGCTCAAGCGTGACCCTCAGGCCCCAGTCGGTGGATCGCTACGGCCGTACGGTGGCCGAGGTGATCGGAGAGATCAATCTCGGCCTGGCGATGGTGGAGGACGGCATGGCGTGTCCGCTCCGCGGGCCTGCGGCTACGCCTACCGCCAGTACCTGGGCCAGTGCGACGCCAGGGAGTATCTCGATGCCGAGTTACGGGCTTCCCGCAGCCGCTACGGGGTGTGGAGGATGCCGGGCGGCATCACCCGCCCCTGGGACTTTCGCCGTGCCGCACGGGGTGTCTGATCCAGTCCGATGCAGGAACCAGCCTCCCGGGTGGTGGATGCGCCGCCGGTCGCATTCCTACCCTGCTGGAGCATGAACGCCGTCTTGATGCGTACCAGTGTTCCCTTCGCTCTCGCTCTGCTGCTGCTGGGGAGCGGGTGCAGCACGTCATCGGCCACCAAGCCGGCGACAAGCACGGCAGCACCCTCTCCGCCCCCGCTGAGCCAGGCCACCCCCCCTACTGCTGGGGTCACCCTGTTCGAGAACGTGCTGGTGTTCGACGGCCAGGCGGCCCAGCTGTCAGCCCCCAGCAACGTGCTGGTGGTGGGCCGCACGATCCAGACCATCACCACCACCCCGATCACACCGCCACCGGGTCAACCGGTGACCCGGATCGAGGGGGCGGGGCGTGTGCTGATGCCTGGCCTGATCGACAACCACGTCCATGTGCTGATGAGCGCCAGCAGCCAGGCCGATCTGCTCGATCCCAAGGTGGAGCCGAAGCTGCTGCAGGAGCGGGCCACCGCCGAGGCGGGCCGGATGTTGCTGCGGGGCTTCACCAGCGTGCGCGACCTGGGCGGCCCGATGCTGGTGGATCGGCCCGCCATCGACCGGGGCAGCCTGCCCGGTCCCCGCATCTATCCGAGCGGGGCGATGATCTCCCAGACCTCCGGGCACGGCGATTCGCGGCTTCCGCATGAGCGTTCACGCCGGTTCTTCGGGGAGGTGTCGCGGGGAGAGAAGCTGGGTGCGAACTTCATCGCCGATGGCCGCGATGAGGTGCTCACCGCCACCCGCGAGGACCTGCGTGCCGGTGCCAGCCAGATCAAGGTGATGGCCGGTGGGGGAGCGGCTTCCGACTACGACCCCCTCGATGTCACCCAGTACACGCTTGATGAGATGAAAGCCGCCGTGGAGG
>CALRVC020000073.1:0-4927 GCA_943371515.1 Synechococcus sp. UW140
TCTCCCTGAGGCAAAGATCCACCGCCTCCGCCTTTTGCTCAGCGGTGAAACGCCGCCTGTGCTTGATGGTTGATTCGGTCATGGGGGTCAATCTGTCGTGTTAGTGGCGACCCTTGACAGACTGTCCTGCAAACCGGGGGAGGCCCAGGGCGAGACGCCGGGTTTCTGCGGCTGGACGATCAAGGCGCGGCTGGCGCTGCTGAACCTCGGCCAGCCGGTGGAGTTGATGAGCCAGTGGGTGGCGAACCTGACCACGGGCGCGGTGACGGTGCACGGGGCACTGGCGTCAGGCTTCACGGCCGGCAGCGCCCTGGGCGGCCACGGCACGCTCACGGGCGGGGTGGGCACGACCAACTCATTGATCACCCTGCTGCCGCAGCCGCTGCCGGTGGGCGCGGTGGTGGCGAGCAGCCTGGCGGCGGATCAGATGTATTTTGCCTTTGCCATCACGCAGCACACCTTCACCAACCGCCAGGCGGTGGCGGGGCTGATCGCCAAGGATGTGGTTTCGGGTCAGTGGCATCTGTCGTTCACAGACATGGCCGGGGTGCTTGGCGCCGTGGCCTGGATTGCGAGCCGCCCCGGTGTGGTGCTCTCCACCTCGATCCGGCTGGATTACTTTTCCTCAGCCACACCGCTGATGCTGACTCAGCCGGTGCAGTGGAACCCGATCACACCGGGCATTACCTCTCAGACGCCGCAGCCGCCGGTGCAGTGGTTCGATCCGGTGGTGCTGCCGGCTGATCTGGCCATCTACAACCGCACCTTCAGCAGCTTCGGGTACTTCATCGGCGCCGATGGGACGGAGTGGCTGCAGCTGGGGCCAGCCCGCCTGGCGGTGAAAGTCAAGGACGGAGGCGCCTGATGACGCTGACTGTTTCGGCGGCGAGCTGGACACCGGCGATCGACTGGCTGAGCAAGGCGGCCGGATCGGTGGGCTTGCGGCTCACTGAGGCCTTCACGGCGTTTGCGGCGGCGGTGAATGCAAACCCAGGAAATGCCGGCACTCAGTTGTCGATCGTGAAGGATCACAGTTCAGCGACAGGCACCACGAACTTCGGGTACATCTGGCGGCTCGGTCATCCGCTGAATCCGTACCTGCTGCGGTTTTACAACACCAGCAAGAGCCAGGGCTCGAGCGCATCATCATCGACGGCGACTTTCACTCTGGCGCTCGAGAGTGCCTACACCGACGATGGGACGTTCGGTGGTTACGGGCAGTTCACTTCAGCGCTGGCGACCGTCAGTGCTGGCATGTCGTACTACGGGCCGAGCGGAACCCCGGCGTTCAACGCGGATGGCCGGCTGATCGTGCTGATGGACACGACGCCGGGCGCTGAGTTCTTCTGCTACAACATTGCCACGACCAGCGGTGATACCTACGCGCAGAATCACACGCTGATGCTGTGGCGTGCGCCAGCAAGTAGCGGCTGGAATATAGGAGTCCTGCGCTCACAGGCTCTGGCGGGCATGTCTGAGAGCCGCAACTTCTACTGCTACAGCAACAACGTGCTGCAGGCGTCGCCCACCTACCCGATCACGCCGAGTGGATTGGAGCAGATGCTGGTGACGGGCGTTGGTCTGATCCCGTCTGGGTTCGGCCCTGGTCAGCTGTTCGCCTACGGCACGAAGCAGGAACGGCTGCCGTTCCCGAGTGTGTTCTGGTTCGGCAGCAACCAGATCACGGATCCACGGCGCCTGGGCCGGGTGAGTAACCCGGGCGGGCCTGGGACGTTCTATCAACTCGGCGCGGCGATCAACACCGGCGGCATGGATTGCTGGGTGCTGGTGCCACCGAGCACGCCGGCGATGGAGGGCTGGAACACGATCGGTTCGCTGAGCAGCTGGCAGACGATGCCGGATCGGCTGTATTTCTGCCCTGCGGCGCCGCCGGGTCCTGTTCTGATGGGGCCGGTGCTGGGGCCTGACTTTCTGACGGACTGGAGCCCGGTGGCGATGGGCGCCCCTGGTGTGGCCCAGCACCCCTTCTACGCGCAGCAAGAGGGAGAAGGAGAAGGCGGCAGCCGGCGGCCGAGCACGGGTGTGCTGTGGCCGAGGGGGACGGCATGAGCTGCAACCTGATCCGGCTGCGCTGCGAACGCCTCTACGAGCTGGAGGTGGGCAAGAAGCCGGATTGGCCGGGGCCTGATTACCGCCTGTTTGATGTGCCGCCTGGAGTGGCGAACCAGATCGCCTGCTGGTTTCGGGAGCAGGGTTGGGACGTGCTCGAGGAGGCGATCTGCGGCTTCAAAGGGAAGGTTTGCGTACATTTTGCGTACAGACCGCGCAAATGGGCCAAGCAAAAGGGCCCTCGGTATCACCGAGAGCCCTTGGTATGACTGCAATCGGGGCGACAGGATTCGAACCTGCGACCTAGTGCTCCCAAACCTCTGTGGAACCGTTTCGGGAGGTCGTTGTTGCTGACTGGCGTCTTGGCTGAAAAGCCTTGTGCTCACTGTGTTTAGGGGTGCCGCTGGGTGCCTCATGTTGCCTCGCCGTGCCACGGCTTGAGCTAGTTTCTCTTGCACTTTCTCTTGCAAGGGGGGTCTTTTGCCCCGTGAGCACTGGGTCGCTGCCCTGCGTTCAGCTCTCCAATGTGACCTCGGCTCGCGGAGCGGCTGGAGCCTGTCGGAAATGCGCGGGCGTGCGCTGCTCAACCTCTCGGAGCGGGTCACGGGCGGCAAGCGTCTCCAGCGAGTGCTCCCCTTCCCCTGGGAAGCGGATGCTCGGCAGGACCTCCACACCGCGGTACTGGCGATCCACGCCTCCTTCGCGCGCGGGATTCCTCTGGATCAATGCATCGCTCTGGCCACAGGATCGGCCTCTCCAGCGGAGGACGACAGCACGCCAGAGGAGGTGGTCGAACCCATTCATGCCACGGACTGGCAAGGGCTGGTCGCGCAGTACCGGGAGCACAAGATCAGTAGCGGTCTTATCAAGCAGACGACATGGGAGAGGACCTATGCCGCCCGCATGCAGCGGTTGGTGGAGGCCACCAAAGGCAAAACCAAGCCCTCGACCCCGCGCCAACTGCTGGAGCTGCTGACCCAGCGACTCAAGGATCAGCCCGGCTCCCGGGGGCGCCAGGTGGTGGTCCAGCAGGCTGCCGCCTTGCTGCGCTGGGCCGTGGACAACGAGCGGCTGCCGCAGGAATGGGCGCCCCCGCTGGTGCTCTCCAGCTACACCGGCCGGCGCCGGGAGCCGAAATCGGTCACCACACCGATTGGTGTCGACGACATCCTCCTGCTGGTGGAATCAATTCCCGATTCGCGCTGGCGCTATGCCGTCCAGCTGCTGGCCAGCTTTGGACTGAGGCCAGAAGAGCTGCAGCATCTGGAGCTGCGGGAAGGTCGCCTGTGGTGCAACTACGCCAAGGTGTCTTCCCGCGGCAGCACCAGACCCCGGCCGCTGCGGGTTCTTCCCTGCGATGCATGGGCCCAAGAGTGGAGGCTGGAGGAGTCATTCAGCTCCACCCGGATGCCACCGATGCGGCCCGGCTTCGGGTCGCAGGACCTCAAGAACTACCTCCGGCGTCGCCCCCTCTGGGATCAGCTTCGCCACCGCTATGCGCTGGACGGGGAGAAATTGGTGCTCTACTCCTGCCGGCATGGCTATGCGCACCGCGCCCATGTGATCTGCGACCTACCGCCGAAGGTGGTCGCGGCCGCCATGGGCCACACCGTGGAAACCCACCTGGCGGCTTACAGCAAGTGGTGCGGAGATGAAGTGGTGGATGACGCCTTTGACAAGGCGGCGCGCCTTTTGGGTGAACGTCAGGCCCAGGCCTCAGGGCCTGCTACTTGATCGCCTCGATTTGATCGAGGTACACATTCACCAGTTTGTTATGAGGCAGCAACGCCTCGATTCGCGTCCAAATCCTGGCAAGAAACGCGTGAAACTCGCTGCGGCGCATGTTCCCGAAGCGCAGGTGCACCACCCACGGCGGTGGCGTGTTGAGCATGATGCGATTCGAGGAGTCAGTGTCTTTCGTCACGATCACCAGCTCCTGCAATCTGGCGACTTCCCAGATCTCCCCATCACTCATGCCTCGGCTGAATTCAGCCACATGGGTGAAGGGAAGCGACGGCTGGAAGAGCAGCTGCCGTGGCACATTCTCGTCAAAGACGAAGCCCTTCAAGCGACGCTTTGCAGCGAGAACTGATGGCCCATCAGATCGGAGGAGAACCGGATGCAGGCCAGGATGTCATCCCGGGTCAGGGTCGGATACTCCTCAAGGACATCCTCGATGGCATCGCCTGCAGCAAGAAACTCCAGCACCGTCCGGGCCGTTACACGGGTGCCCTTGATGGTCGGCTGGCCATTGCAGATGTCTGGCTCAACGACGATTCGCTCCATGCTCCTGGCCTCCTGAGGCGATGCTAGGTGCCACGGTGGGCCCAGACCACAGCGCCCTTGCTGAGCGCTGAGGGCTCGTTGCATCCAGCTCAGGCCCGCAGGTTGCGGCGACTCCAGCTGGTGAGCGCGGTTTCGATGTTGCCGGCATGCCACTGAAGCGGACCCTTGCTGTCGGTGCAGCCCCAGCGTCGGAAGTCACGCCCTGGCTTGAGGATCCCCCGAAGCCGCAGACGGCGCAACGATTCACGGCTGACACCCAGCAGCTCGCAGGCTTGTGCAGTGGTGATCCAGACCCGCCCTGGTGTGGCCTGCGTCATGGCATCAGAGGGCCAGAACTGTGGTTGCCGGTGCTGCCCGGCTGGCTTGGCAGGGGCCTGGGCGGCACCGGCCCGGCGATCACCAGCAGCACCGTGGTGACCTGGAACAGCAGCAGCAGCCAGATCAGCCGGTGCAGGTAGCGGAGGTTGGTGATCGTCACCAGGGTGTGACGCGGCTCTCGCTGGCAGAAGCGCGGCAGCTGGGGCCGGCGTGGGTCGGAGGTGCGGGCCATCAGAACGGCACCTCGTCGTCG
>CALRVC020000074.1:0-4481 GCA_943371515.1 Synechococcus sp. UW140
TCGAGAATGGGCAGAACCCACGCCAGGAATGTCACCTGCAATCACTGTCTCCGTCAGGCCATGGATATGGCAGGCTGCAGATAGCACAGGGCCTCACACAGGCGTTTGAGGATGGCGGAGTGCTCTTCGTAGAGCGAGAGATCACTCACACACGCTGCATGTTGTGGTGGCGGCAGAGTGCATGGTGGATGGTGGATGGTCAGTTCTCCTTACTCCATCGCCCTGGATCCTGGTGGCTCCTGCTTCGGCGCTGCTGATCTTCATCACGACCATGGCAGCCCCTCACTCCGGTGGTCAGGTCTGGCGGCCTGGCACCGTGCTGCGGTTGCCATTGCGGATGGCGTGGTAGCCGGGAGAGAGGATTTCCACGCCCGCAGAGGCGAACTGGTCCTGGATCGCCTCGAGCAGCGCTGAAAGGGTCTGGCGATAGCACTGCACATCGCGCACCGAGGCATTGAGCTCGTAGCTGATGTGAAAGTCGTTGAGCGATGTCTGGAGCACATACGGCTCCAGTTCTCCGCTGATACCGTCAACATTGTGGGCGGCGTCCAGCAACAGGCTGTACACCTGCCGCCAGGGCACGTCGTAGCCGATCGTGACGGTGGTGGCCACAGCCACGGGATGGTCATTCTCGCGGCGGCTGAGGCTGTAATTCACGATGGAGGCCCCGATCACGACGGCGTTGGGAATGCTCACAAGCTCATTACGGGGTGTGCGAATGCGAGTCACCAGCAGGGCCCGGTCCTGAACCAGTCCCACCACCCCGTTGATGTCAACGCGGTCACCCTCTCGGAAGCCCCGCGTGTAGATCAGCATCACCCCGCTGATCACGTTGGAAGCCACCGCGCTGGAGCCCAGGGCCGCCAGCAGACCCACAAACAGCCCAGCCCCCTGGAAGGCGCTGCTGCCTGCTCCCGGGATGTAGGGATAGGCCACCACCAGGCCCGTCATCACGATCAACACGGCGGCGATGCGACCGGTGGGTCGCCCCCATTCCGGGTAGAAGCCGGGCAATCTCACCGTCTCCTGATCGAGGGCCCGGAACCAGGTATTGCTGGCCCGCAGCAGCAGCGCCGTGATTGCAAGGATCAGGCCGATCGAGCCCAGGGCCGGCACTACCCCCAACACGGCTGCCACCATGACCTGCAGGGCCGCGAGGATCTGACTCCGCAATCCAGCCGCCAGCACCTGGGTGGGCGGGAAGAAGCCCAGCAGAAGGGGGATCAGCAGGTAGCTGATCAACAGCAGCAGAAACCAGTGCAGCAGGTTGAGTGCCAGCAGCAGCGACGGACGCAGCTGGGCCGGCTCCAGCAGCCGGATCGAGCCGATATAGAGGGGTGGGCAATGGGCGACAAGCCACCGCCACAGGCGCTTGTGCAGGCGGCGCTGCTTCAGCACCCAGCCGACGTAGATGCCCAGCACCAGCAGCGCCAGGGCAGTGCCGCGCAACCACTCCTTCAGGCTGTGGCGGCTGCGGTATTGGCGGATGGCGGCCTGCAGCTGATCGCGGTAGCGCTCGGCCAGAGCCTGTTGCGACAGCCCGAAGCGTTGCGCTGATCGCTCATCCACCGCCAGCCGGGGCACGGTGTCTCCATCGGCCTTTCGCTCCGCCACCATCCAGTAGGGAGGTTTCTCTTCCACCACCAACTGGCCAGGGGCAAAGGTGTTGTCCCGGGCCAGGACCAGCAGCTCGCGGCTGATCCTTTCGGCCAGACCCGCAGGGGTCTGGGAGCCAGCAGCGCCCCGCAGCTCGATGATCCGCTGGCCATCGAGCGTCACCCAGACACCTGGAGGGGACTCCGCAGGGGTCCCCGGCGCAGCCATCCAGCCAGGCCCCCCCAGCAGCACCAGCATCGCCACCAGCATTGTCAGTAGCCCAGCCAGCAGGCGGGTCCGCCGGATCGTCATGGGCTGCAGGGGACTCACTGGCCTCAAGCATGCAACCTGCTGGCCCACCGTTCAAAGTGGCTGTGCTGGGCCGCAGTCGCGACTAGGTCTGGCATCCAGAGCAGCAGCGCCTGCCTGTGGGGCGGGAGGTCACGCTCGAGGTCAAGACCACCGACCGCTACGGATCTGGCAGGTGGAGGGGGCCATCAACCCCCGGCGGCAGAAGGTACCTCCGCAGGGAGATCGGCTCCTTCGCCTGCGCCCAGGAGCTACTGCGCCAGGGGCACATCGATCTGGACAGCAACGGCACCGGGGATGCCTGTGAATTCCTGCGCTGACTGGGTTCCAGGGGGTACGGGAAAAGGAACCTCAGCGGGCCACCGCGCCTGCCAAGAGGGCTTAATTTGAAGTTGAGGGGAGGCCCGGTAGCCAACCCGACCCTCACCCTCCAAGAGAGTCCGGCCAGGGATCACCCGAGCCGGTGCCCAAAGCGGAGGTGCGCCCAAGATGCGTGAAACCACCCGTGAACTTGATGGCGCAGCGCGAACGCCATCCCGTAGCCGCAGAGAGCGATATGCCAATTCTGTTCACCGCGTGTTCAAATCCCGGGCTGCATAACCCGGGCCCGGATCACAGCCGAGAAGGTCAAGCCCCGAGCATCTCTTCCCGGAGACGTGATCCCATCCCTTACCTGCCAGGTCCCAGACAGGCCATGCGTGAAGCACAGACACCCGATCGGTCAGGCCCCAGATGCCAAGGCGTTGATCCGCAACCGGTGCTAAGGCGCCCCCCATGGGGCGCCTTCCGTTATGGGGTGATCAGGCGACCAGCACCGTGACCACCACCGAGCGCTCCTGGCGCGGGCCATCGAACTCGCAGAAGAAGATGTTCTGCCAGCGCGACAGGCCCAGGTGCCCGTCGATCAGCGGGATGGTTTCCGACGGCCCCACCAGACCGGCTTTGAGGTGGGCATCACCGTTGCCGTCCTGGGCGTCATGCTTCCAGACACCTTTCGGGATCTGCTGGCGCAGGAAATCGATCACGTCCTCCTGAACGCTCTCATCCCAGTTCTCCTGAATCATCACAGCCGCGGTAGCGCCCTGGGCGTAGACATGCACCAGCCCGTCGGCGATGCCGCTGCGCCGCACCACCGCGGTCACGGCCTCAGTGATGTCCACCAGCACCTGGGCCCGATGGGTGGCGAAGTGCAGCAGCTCACGCATGGCGGCAACAAAGGGCGAGACAATCACAGCCCTGATGATCGGCATCCCCGGCCCCGGTGGCATCCCCGCTGCAGATCCGCCCGTTTGAGCCTGCCGACTGGCCTGGAGTGTGGCGGCTGCTGGAGCCGGTGTTCCGCGCCGGGGAGACCTTCCCCCACGATCCGGCAATCAGCGAGAGCGAGGCCCGGGCCCTGTGGGAGGAACAGAGCCAGGCCGTCATGGTGGCCATCGGTGCCACCGGAGCCGTGGTGGGCACCTATTACCTCAGGCCCAACTCCCTCGCCCTCGGCGCCCATGTGGCCAACGCCGGCTACGTGGTGGCCGAGCACTGCCGGCGCCAGGGCATCGGCAGCCGCCTCTGCCGGCACTCGCTCCAGGCCGCCCGGCGGCTGGGCTTCCGAGCGATGCAGTTCAACCTGGTGGTGAGCACGAACACCGCCGGTATCCGCTGTTGGCAGCAGAACGGCTTTCAGATCATCGGCACCCTGCCGGGGGCATTTCGCCACAGGCAGCTGGGCTATGTCGATGCCCTGGTGATGGTCCAACTGCTCCTCTGAACCGAACAGGACGTCGCTTTTGCCGTGCTCTTGATCGGGGAGGACAGTGCCATGCGGGTGGGGGAGGCGATGGCGGTGCTTGAACGTAACCGCTTGCAGCGCCTGCACTTGGTGAGCCTTGAGACAGTCATATGGAAGCCGCCGCGATCCGCTCACGCAGCCTGGCGGCCATGGCCAGCACAGCCGCATGGCTGGCGAGCTCCTGGGGGATCAGCAGCCAGAGACGCTCCACGAGCGGCTCCCACGGCCACACCGCCGTCAGCGCCGCCTCCCGCCAGGGGCTGGTCTGCAGCAGCGACGGCGGCACCGGCAGCAGCCCATCCCCCCGTTGCAATGCCGCCAACCAATCGCTGGCGGCAACGGCATTGAGTGGCGTGATGGCCGCCAGCTGCTGCTTCTCCAGGGCGTGATGGAGCGCCGGTGCGGCCGCCACCGGCGGTGCCAGGAACCGGAAGGTTCGTGGCGGTGGCGCGGCGGCTGAATCGGGGCCGCTCAACCGGCTGGCGAGGAGCAACCCCGAGCGGCCCAGGGGCAGCCAAGCCATCCCCTCCACCGGAGCGGGGCAGATGCTCGCCAGCAGCACCGCCTCCAGTTCGCCAACACGGAGCAGCTCACTCCACTGGGTCAGGCTCCGCCACTGCAGCGGCGTCGAGCCCAGAGGGGCAAGTCCATCGAGCAGGTGCTGATGGAACAGGTCGGTGGCCACACGCAGGCCGGTGGCAGGGCGCAGAGGAGGTGGAATCGGAGCAGGCAGCGGATCTCGCGCTGGTCGGCGGGTGGCGGAATGCTCCTGCCACCACGGCCGTAATCGGCC
>CALRVC020000075.1:0-4434 GCA_943371515.1 Synechococcus sp. UW140
CCGGGCCACGCTCTGCCTGTGCGGCGGGCTCATCCGCCTCCTCACATCAGCCTTGACGGCCTCGCTGTATCCGCGCATTGGTCATGTCCTCAAGCCCCCGGATGGAAGGATCAAAGGGGTGACATCTTTCCTGAACCCGGGGGTCGCGAGCTGCTAAGAGTATGCTGAAAAACCCCTTCAACAACCAGTCTGGCAAGGATGTAGTGGATGAGAACTCCTGTGGGGACTGGGGTCAAGGATTCTGCTGAGACCGCTGGCGGAGCTTCTGACCGTTTTTTCAGCAAAATCTTAAATCGCCCGCAGGTGCGGGCGATTCGGCTCAACCACTGAGCCCGGCCGATAGATGGTGTCGTGACTGCCTTCGCAGGGGCCGAGCACCTCCAGCCCGAGGGCGCGGCAAAAGGCATCAAAACTGTAGCGGAGGTGAGAGGTGAAGGGCAGATGGCAAGCAATCACCGGGTAAAATCAGTTGGATGCAGCAGGTGGCAGCCGGGGCGAATGACATCTACCATCGCTACAAACAGGGCAAGCGGATCGCACACGTGCTAGATTGAGCACACCAGTATACACAGCATGTTGACGCTCTGGCTGGTGAGCTCAGGAAAAAGCGGATGTTAGCGAACTACCTGCAGCTCTCGATGCCGTGGCGGGGAAGGTAGGGCTCACAGATGGCGATCTCGGCCTGTGGAAGGGCAGCGAAAAGCGTACGATACAGGGCGCCGAACTACCACCACATGGAAAGTATGGGCCTAGATAGCAGAAAACAAGCGGTTCAAGATCGCATTCCTTACAATGTTTGAAGAAACAAGCCCAATTCATTCCAGTGACCATGACTTTCGCGCTTCAGCGAGGCCACCACTGGAATACAGCTGCTTGCTCTGGCCGCGAGAGCATCTACATGCCTAGCCAAGACAAGGCATGGGAGCCTAAGACTTAATAGGCGGTTAATAGCAAGAATGGAGGATTCAAGCCCCGCTTGTTTCATGAATGCAATTGTTTTAGTAGCACCATTGATTGATATAAAAGGGGTGCCGTAGGCAAGGGCGAATACTCCTAGATGCAGCTTGCCAGATACAACAGAAGAAGCAGATGAGACAACAGAGGCCATTTGATTTATATTGTGGTATGCAATGTTTTGCGCAGTGCTCTTGCTTTGGTACTCATAATCAAGTCTTACAGGCCCTTTACTCCTTCGCAGATGCTCTAGATGAGTAGCTGCAAAGAGAATAGGGCGTGGGAGCACAGGAGCCGCATGGACTTGAATTGAATCAAGGACAGTCACAGCCCTAGACTTACCAGTGTTGATAATCATTGGTTCGCTAGAAAGTGGTTTCTCTTGGGTGCACGGTAATGGTTCAAAGAATTCAGGCGCAGTTAGCAAGACATCTGGAAAGCAATGGATGCGCTCTAGTGCTGGGCTGATGAGTCTTAAAGCGGATATATCAGTCGAAAGCCTCACAGTGGCAGACCGAACTAGTCTTGAGCCCATGACACGACAAGCACTTGCTGAAACATGGGGATCAGCATCAATTCCGTCCCCGCCTATGCTAAAGATATGAATAGGCAATTCTTGTGAGATAAGCGCAGCTTCTAGAGCAGCCCATTCGGAATCCATAAGGTTGCCACCGCAGAGCAACCCGCCTCCACCAATCACAAGCGCCGATGTGCCAACGAAAAGGTGATCAAGTTTATCGGTAGTTTCAACTCCATATCTATCAGCAAGAAGCTGATCGAGCTTGAAGATGACTGGAGAATAGCCGAGGGATTTCAACCGGAGGCAAACCATGAGACCCATTACATCGTCTCCAAAGTTCCCCCAGAGGTACGATCCCCAGACTGAAATCTTATTCATCTTTACTTCTAATTCGATCGATGATGGCCATTTTTGATTCGAGCACTCTTTGACCCAATGACTCGCATGATCCGAGCCAGAAATAGCAAGCCCCTTGACCCTGATCCTCCGTTGGAGATCCTCGATTTATAATAGTGCACATCCGCAGGGTTGCACCGGATCAAAAAGCGGGGATGAGCCAATGGATAAGAAAAGCCATTGTCAGTTGACGTGGAAAAGGGCTCGCAGAATGTGTGGGTCGCATCACAGTCAAAGCCAACATTCCGTACGAGGTTGCTGTTTGGAGTTGCAGACAATCCGTTGTTGGCGAGGCAGGTAAAGGCCCACTGGTAGTCCCATGTATCGGGATGGCCTTCGTCCATGAGCCGCTGCCAGATAGCACTCCAGTAGCTTCGCTCAAGCGGATCTTGGAAAACTGTCTCTAGCAGGCCGGAGTCGCGCAGGGCGGGCCACTCGCTGAGGTCAGCGTCGTAGTGCTTGCAGCAGTGGCGCCAAGTTGCCCAGCGCCACACCAGGGTATTCGACCGAAAAAATAGCTTCCTTCACCATGCCATTGGCCATCTTGGCGATTCCCTCCACTGATGCACCACACACGAGTGTCGTGACGGAATCGCTCCAGCAGGGTGGCGCAGTAGGGGAAGAAGTCAGGATGGGGAACGCTCAGTCGTCCTCGAGGATGATGCCCTCCTCCACCTGCTCGAAGAACCAGCTGATGGGGCGGCTGACGCCGAGGCGACAGCCCTGGTTGGTTGCTGAATAGAGGCGTTCTATCTGGCAGGGCCAGTTGATCTCACGATCGATCACCTCTCGTGTGGCGGCCACCTTTTCGGCTTCGCCGGCTCGGTAGGGGTTGGGGCCATCGCCCCCGGGTTCAGGAAAGATGTCACCCCTTTGATCCTTCCATCCGGGGGCTTGAGGACATGACCAATGCGCGGATACAGCGAGGCCGTCAAGGCTGATGTGAGGAGGCGGATGAGCCCGCCGCACAGGCAGAGCGTGGCCCGGATTTCAGAGGAGCTGGGCATCCACGTGATCACCCTCTACAAATGGAGGAAGACCTGGCGGTTGCAGGGGGAAGTGGTGCCGGCATCCGAGAAGGACCCTGACGGCTGGAGCGCTACCGACAAGTTCACGGTGGTGCTGGAGAGCGCCGGACTCAATGCCACCGAGCTCAGCGCCTACTGCCGCGAGCGGGGGCTGTTTCCTGAGCAGGTGAGCCGCTGGCGGCAGGCAGCCCAGGATGCCAATGAAAAGCCAGTGCTGACCTTGAAAGAGCAGAAGGAGCTCGAGAAGCTCCGTGCCCAGGACCAGCGGGAGATCAAAGCTCTCAAAAAGGAGCTGCAGCGCAAGGAGAAGGCCTTGGCGGAGGCGGCGGCCTTGCTGGTGCTGCGAAAAAAGTGGGATGCCTTCTGCTCGGAGGACGAGGAAGGCTGACGTGCGCCGCGCACCGGCGGAAGGTGATCGATCTGATCGGCGAGGCGAATGATGCTGGTGCTGGACTGGTTAGCGCCTGTCGTGAGATCGGGATCAGCCTGCGCACCCTCAAACGCTGGCGAAAGGACTTTCTGGGTGATGGGGACGGCGTGGACCGCCGTAAAGGCAGTTCTCGCCTCGTCGTTCACCGATTGAATGAGGAGGAACGTCAGCGGATCCTGCTGACTTGCAACCAACCGGAGTACGCCTCGCTGCCGCCGGGACAGATCGTGCCGGCTCTGGCGGATCAGGGGCTCTACATCGGCTCCGAGAGCAGCTTCTATCGGGTCTTGCACCAAGCGGGGCAATGCCACCGCCGAGGGCGGGCCCGGCTGCCGCAGGAACCGCGCTCCGTGCCGCGTCTGATGGCGGATCGCCCCAATGCGGTCTGGTCGTGGGACATCACCTATCTGCCGACCACAGTGCGGGGTGTGTGGCTGTATCTCTACCTGGTGATCGACGTCTGGAGCCGCAAGGTGGTGGCCTGGGACGTGGCCGAGATGGAGTCGGCCGACATCGCAGCTGACCTGGTGCAGCGGGCCTGCCTCAGGGAGCGCTACAGCCGGCCCAAGGGGTTCGGCGCCAACCAGTCTCCCCAGCAGCCGCTGATCCTCCATGCCGACAACGGTAATGCCATGCGCGCCGCCACGCTCGAAGCCCGTCTGGAGGAGCTGGGCGTGCTCAGATCCTTCTCCAGGCCAAGGGTCAGCAACGACAATCCCTACTCGGAATCCCTGTTCCGCACGGTCAAGTACCGACCCGACTACCCCAGCCGGCCGTTTGGCAGCAAAGATGAGGCCTGCGAGTGGGTGGCAGCGTTTGTCGACTGGTACAACCACCGGCACCGCCACAGCGGGATCAAATTCGTCACGCCTCACCAGCGTCACAGCGGTACTGCCACCGCAATTTGCCAGCAGCGAGCTGATGTCTACGAGACAGCCCGCCGAGCAAATCCAACACGCTGGAGCCGAAGCATTCGCTGCTGGCGTCAACCGGAAGAAGTGTGGATCAACAAGCCACCAGAGGACTCAGAACCGATCCTGGCGCTACCATTAACTCGGGTTGCCTGAGTGGCTGCCAAGGAGTGTCACCTTCCCTGAAAGTCACCG
>CALRVC020000076.1:0-4429 GCA_943371515.1 Synechococcus sp. UW140
GCCAGCTCAGTTGCGGCAGTATTTGTCCTGGGCATGGTTCGTCTGGTTGAGGTGGTTCTCAAACCAGGGAAACGGGCCTGCCCACCCCTTGCAACGCCGGCCGCTGAGCCGGGTGCCGGGGGAATTACACCACTGCAGGGGACGCAAGCATCACCGTCTGAAGCGAGATCTCGCCCGCGCTCCAGCCCCAGCTGGCGGCGATTCGGGCCGCCTCGCGGCACATCGCTTCGAGCTGCGCCTCGGTGGGCGGAATCGTCCAGGGATCCGGCTGGCCGCCCATGCAGGCGCAGGAGAGGGCCACGAAATTACTGTTGCGCCGCCAGGTGTGGGCCGACAGGTCCACGCTGTAGGCGTGCAGACGGTTCAGCCGCCCGTCACCGCTGATGATCGTGTGGTGCAGCCCGGAGCGCACCCAGGTGTAGGGCGTGGCGGCCCAGTGCAGGTAGGGCGTGGCCGGCATGGTGAGGTTCGCTCCTGATGGCGCTCGCCCCAGCATGATTACTGCGGCAGCGCCAGAATGCGGGCGGGGCTGCCGGCAGGGGATTGCCCCATCTCTTCAGGCCATCCACTCGCAGGACACCACATCTGGTGTCTTGTGCAGTCCGGTTCTGGAGGCAGCAGCAGAGCGTTCTCCCCTAGCCCGATGTTCAGCTGTGCCAAGCATCGCCCTTTCCGGTGCCTCAAAGCGATACAGCCGGTCGCCAGGAGTGTCTGGTCCGATCGATGGGGCTGGAGCCTTGCCACCCGGCAGGGGGAAGGCCCTCCCGCATTCCAGGCCACTCTTATTTCGATCCCACCAAACACATTGAGATCTGATTGCCCTGCAACGCATCCCTGCTGTCTCAATGCAAACGGGGATCTGCGACACCATTGATCAGGCCTCACCCACCCCGCCGATCCAGCAGCGTGAGCTTCGAGGCTCGGCACCAGGCGCGGAAAGAGGCCCGCCATGGTGAGGTGTGCGCCTCGCAGCGGTGACCACAGCCTGCAGGTCACGGGCGGATCCTGCAGTGTTTCCGGGTTACCGCCTTGGCCTCAGCCGCTTGCTGAAGCGTCGTTGGCAGCCTGGTACTGGCGTACTATAGATGTTCGGCATGGATGCATGGCCGCTACGCTGATGTCAAGGCATGAAGGGAATCTTGCTTCTGGTCAGCCTGATTCGTTTCCCCTGTTCGATCGCGCCGGATATGCCTCCCTCGCAGGCGGCTTGCTTGTCGTCCTGATCACGTTCTTCACATCTTACAGCCATGTTGATCTCCTCAGGATCCACATCCCGGTCAATCAGCAAATCGGAATTCCTTTCCTTGTTGCCGCCTTGGCGGCGCTGGTTGGCGAAGACGAAGTCTTCTCCGAAGGAGTAGTTAAACTGGCATCCAACGATCGATGCGCAGATCAGCGCGCTCGAGAGCGAGAGGCGAGAGCTCGAGAGCGAGAAGCGAACGAAGCTGCTCGAGAAAGAGATCGAGCGGCTCGCCGAACTCGAATCCAGGCTGGATGCCTTGTTGCTCAGTGCCGATTCCTCCTCTCAGGCACCTCCCGCAACCGACTCCAGCTGAGCGAAGCCTTGGCTTTGTTGATGGAAGACATCAAACCGCCTGAATCCTGAGGTGCGATCGGCAGCCTGCCTCGTTCGCTGTCCTGCCTCTGTCAATCTCAGAATGGTCGCGGGGCATCGCTCAGGTCCCGGTGGGCAGCAGATTGCCCAGCTGGGCCGACACACCGGCGCGATCGGCGGCGGCCAGAGCGCCCAGGTCACCCAACACCAGCCGCTCATCAAGGGTGAACAACTTGAAGCGCACCAAGCAGGGTCGGGGCAGGCCTGCGGCCTGGAGATCTTCAAGGGGCCAATCGAGAGGCCACGAGGATTGCCGCGCCGATGTGATCATCGCTAGCAGCAGATGGCCACAGCCTCGCTGAAAGCTGGGCTGTGAGAGCACCACCGCTGGCCGCTGCTTCTGGGAACCTCTCGAAGGCGCTCACAGATCGCGGAACGCTTCCTCGTCCGCCGGGCTGCTCCACTCGCTCAGGCCCTTTTCCAGCCCCTGGAGATAGGCTAGATCCAACGGCGTCACCGCCCGCACCCGCACCGAGCCATCCTCCAGTTCCCAACTGAGCTGGTCGCCCTGCCCCTTGGCGGTGAGTGTGGCAACGTCCATCGCTGGCAAGCCTGTCCCTTCTCTCACCTTAGGCCTGATGCCTCCTTGCCGTAAGGAGGCCTTACCGGCTTGTGTCAGCGCAGGTCATGGGGCCCGCCGAGATCGAGGGGCCACTGGCAGAGGGGGATGGGTTGCCGGAACCCTTCAGAGCAGCGACCCCAGGACACCACATCTGGTGTGTCGTACAGCCTGGTTCTGGAGGCGACTGCAGAGCCTGGGCCTGTGATCGGGATAAATCCCTGCAATGCTGGAGTGGCGCTCCTGATTTGCAGGCTTAATGGTGGCCTCAGCCTTGATCTCCAGGCGGCTTCAGGGTTCTTTGCTGGAGCAGTTGGGTCGATTCCCGGCCGTTGCGCTGTTGGGGCCAAGCCAGGTGGGCAAAACCACCCTCGCCCGGCAGATCGGTCAGCAGCGCAGCAGCCTCTATCTGGATCTCGAGTCGCCAGCCGATCGGGCCAAGCTCCAGGAACCCGAGCTGTTTCTGGGCCGCCATCGCGAGCAGCTGGTGATCCTCGACGAGGTGCTGCGCCTGCCCGGGCTGTTTCAGGCGTTGCGTGGTGTGATCGATGCCAACCGCCTCGCCGGCCGCCGCAGCGGCCAGTTCCTGCTGCTCGGTTCCGCCTCCGTGTAGCTGATCCGCCAGAGCAGCGAAAGCCTGGCCGGGCGCATCTGCTACCTCGAACTCACCGGGCTCTCGGTGCTGGAGCTCGGCGCCGAAGCCACGGAACGTCTCTGGATTCGGGGAGGCTTCCCCGACAGCGTGCAAGCCCTCGATGACGCCAGCAGCAGTATCTGGCGCGAACAGTTCATTCGCACCTATCTGGAGCGCGACATTCCCCAATTGGGGCCGCGCATCCCAGCGGAAACCCTGCGCCGCTTCTGGACCATGCTGGCCCACAGCCAGGCGGGCTTGCTCAATGCCGCCGCCCTGGGCCGCGCCCTCGGGGTGGATGGCAAAACCATTCGCCACTACCTCGATCTGTTGGTGGATCTGTTGCTGGTGCGTCAGCTGCAGCCCCTGCATGCCAATGCATGCAAGCGCCTGGTGAAGGCACCGAAGGTTTACGTGCGCGACAGCGGCCTGGTGCACACCCTGCTGGGTCTTGATTCCGCCGATGCGCTCCTCGGCCATCCCGTGGCCGGGGCCAGCTGGGAGGGGTTCGTGCTCGAAACCCTGCTCACGCTGATGCCCCAGCGTTGCCAGGCGTTCTTCTATCGCACGGCCGGCGGAGCCGAACTGGATCTGGTGATCGACCACCCCGGTGGTGAACGTTGGGCCATTGAAGTGAAGCGCAGCCTCACGCCTGCCCTCAGTCGCGGTTTTCATCAGGCCCGCGCCGACCTGCACCCCCATCAGTGTTTTGTCGTGATCCCCCGCGAGGGCCGCTATCCCCTGGCGCCAGGGGTTGAAGCCGTGGGCCTCGCTGAGCTGGCGGCTCATCTGGCGGGGCAGGCCTGGGCGAAGTTATGGCCGGGGGGTGGCATTCAGCTCCTTTGATTGGTCCCACAACACCCTGCCCACTCTGGTGATGTGAGCCTGCAGGGCTTCAAGGTCGATCAGATGACGCAGTTGCAGGTCGATCTGCCAGGGCAGCAACAGGTCATCCAGTTCGGCCGCCAGGATCAGGAGCTCTCCGAGATCCATCGTCGGGGCCTCCAGGCAGAGATCGATGTCGGATCCCGAGCGGTGACGCCCCATGGCCCGGGATCCGTACAGCAGGATGCGTTCCACGGCAGGGTTCCGCTGGATCACCGCCAGCAGTTGGCTGCTCTGCTCGTGGTCCAGGCCAGGGATCACTGCAGTCACCGCCATGCAGGGCTCCGTCATCGTGTTTGAGCTCTGGCCTGCATCGCTACATGCAGGGCCTGCAGTTGTGCGGCGTAGTCCATCAGGATCACCTGAGCGATCTCATGGGCCAGCCCCGGGTTGTAGGTGTGGCTGGTGAGATTGCGGCTACGGATCATGGCCATCCACGTGGCCTCGCTACCGGGTTGGAGCAGCTCGCGCACAACTGCTTCTCGGACAGCATCGCGGGAGCCGCTGATGCCGCTCACCCCTTGATCCACAAGGAAATCCTTGAGCAGCAGCCAGCTCAGTTCGTGAACGACTTCAAACGCCTGGATCTGAGGTGGACTGGCTTTTCTGGACAGGGCCCATCGTTAACCTTTGAGGCGGGGCACCGCCCCTGAAAGGGGCTCCCATCGATGAGCAAACGACGCACCCACAGCCCCGAGTTCAAGGCCAGGGTCGCCATGGAGGCGATCAGTGGTCG
>CALRVC020000077.1:0-4336 GCA_943371515.1 Synechococcus sp. UW140
CAGCGAGCCATCCGCCGGGGAAGCTTCTCCAGCGTCAAAGAACTGATCGCCAGGATCGAGCAGTTCGTGGCGACCTACAACAAGACCAAGGCCCCTTTCAACTGGACCGCAACGGCCGATTCAATCCTGGAGAAAATCCAGCGACTTTGCCTACAAATCTCCGGGAAAGTACACTAGGATTGATTTTGAGCGAAGGCCCATAAGCCCCTCCTACGGTCGGGGCGTTCGTCCGTTCCAAGCACAGGTGTGGGTTATGGAAACGATCGAGATTCCGGTGAAGCAAGCCATGGTGGAGGCCCTCAACCGGATCCTGGAGTTGGAGCTGGCAGGGGTGGTGAAGTACACCCACTACTCGCTGATGGTGTACGGCTACAACAGGATACCGATTGTGTCGTGGTTGAAGGGAAATGCCACGGAGGGTTTGATGCATGCGCACAAGGCCGGAGAAATGGTCACCTTGCTGGGTGGACATCCCTCGCTGCGCATTGGCACCCTGCTGGAAACCCAGAAGCACGACATTGGCGATATTCTTCGCGAAAGCCTTGAGCATGAATCGATGGCCCTGAAGGCCTACTATGAATTACTTGCTCTTGCTGAGAATCGATCAGTTCTGCTGGAAGAGTATGCTCGCGAAATGATTGTCCTTGAAGAAATGCATCTCGATGAGGTCAACAAGATGCTGCGTCGCCCTGGGGAGCTGGAGCCATTTTCAACGTGACTCCCTGCGCTTGAATTCCGGGTCATTCAGCCTGATCCTGATCGGGCGGCCGGACCGGAGGGTTTCTCCTCCCCTCTCTCAAAACAGTTTCCGAATCCCCTCCCCACCAGGCCCGCCAACAAGCCAAAACGGCTCTGACTTGCCACCCTGAGATCAGCGTTCAATAGTCTGGGGGCTGGGTGATGTGGGTCTTCCTGCCAGAGGGCTTCGTCTCGATCGTGGCCGACAGGAGCGATCCATCTGGTGGTCGGCTGCTGGTCCGTGCACGCCGGCGGGAGCATCTGGAGGCCTTTCTCGGGGGGCCTGAGGAGCGGATCGAGGAGAACCCTTCGGCTGACTACAGATGGAGGGCCTGGGTTCCTCACAGCGCCCTGGGAGGCAGAACTCCCCATGAGTCTACACTGAGACAGAACTCTGTTCCTCCCGTCCGGAGTTAACGATGTCAGGGGCCCGGGCTGTCCAATAAAAGCCATCCACCTCAAGCTTCACCTCGGCCACGTGAATTGGATAGGGATGTAAGTGCTCACCAGTCTCTGGCCATCTCCCAGGTGCGGTGAACATGCACGGCTTCAGGGCCCGTTCACGACGGCCATAGATTTCCCACCAAACCGGCAAGTGCTGTTGGAGCTCCTGAATTTCAGCTGGACCACTCACTACCTGGCGGAGCCCAGAACAGCTTCGATCGCATCCACCGCTCCATGGGCTCCACCGGCTTCAGCAGCTTCTTGGGCGAGAGCTGCGGCCGAGATACGAAACGATGGCTCCTCCAAAACTCGTCTGACTGCAGACCTAATGGCCGACGGTTCCGGAGTTGCAGTCGCCAGATCAAGCGAAGCACCGGTCAGCTGCAATCGCGCACAGACCTCAGGCTTGTCCTCGCTCTCACCAGCGGTGACCATCGGAATCCCGTGGCTCAGTGCCGCCTGCACACCCTGAAACCCACCGTTGGTCACAAACACTGAGGCTTTCGGCAGCAGGACTCCATAGGGGATGTACCCAGCCGCCCTGGCATTGGGCGGCAGGGGACCGAGGGCATCAAGCCCCCCATCAAGGAGGCCCGTGCAGGCCACAACCAGCACAGGCTCATCCGCAAGTGCCTCAAGCGTGGGGCGCAGGAGCTGAGCTGGGTCATTGCTGATGGTGCCCTGACTAACGTGAACCACCGTGGTGTTATCGAGTTCACCCCACCACGCCGGAGGTGCGAACGCTTCATCTTTGTTCTCCAGCAGGGGTCCGACAAAGACCACCTGGCGTGGACAGTCTGGCCTTGGATACTCAAAGCTCCGCACCGTCCCGCTGAGAACGAGGTGCGGTGAGACAACATCAAACAGCCAGGGCCGCATCGGTGGCAAAGACAGAGCTGCTCTGGCTTGTTCAGCGCGGCGGCGCAGCGATCGGAACAGCACGTTGCGTACCAGACCCTGCAGCAGTCGGTTGCGGATCCGGCCCAGCCAGGAATCATCCGGAGGCAATGAAAGCCCAAACGGTGCCAGCGCGCGACTGGGCAACGTCAGGACGGTGCAACACAACTGAACCCAGGGACGCCCGGTGCATTCCGACCACCAGGCACCCGCCATCAGAAAGCTGTCGCACACCAAAAGATCAGCGGGAGACTCCTCGTGCAGGCGGATCAGATCCCTGCAGAAGCCCTCGGAGGGGCCGATGAAGAACGTGCCGAGATCAAAGCGCAACTTCGCAAGACCGCGCAGTCGATCACGATCAGCCTGCAGGTTTTCGGGCACAAGATCAGGGCGGGAGTAATCAAAGCCCTGCTGGAAACCACAAAATTCAGCACCCGTACCCTCGACGCGGTCCCGGAAAGCCGCTCCAGCCAGCCAGCGCACCCGATGACCACGGCTGACAAGCTCCCGGGCAAGGGCCAGCATCGGCTTGACATGGCCGAATACCGGGACAGACAGCAGAAGGATTTCGGCCACAGGCTGTTCAGATCACGTCTTTGGATGATGGTTGTTCGCTTCTTCCACCGGAGTAGTTGCATCTCGCTGCCGATCTCCAGCCGATCACCCAGCAGCACCGCCCCCAGCTCAGCGACCAACTCCTCACGACCATAGCGCTGCTTCCCGAAGGCACCTCCCAGATCCCGCTTCAGGCGGGATTCGTGGCCGGTGGAGTGGATCTGCTCATGTACCCAGGTGACACAGAATGCGGCAGGTGAGTGGAAGCTACCAAACATTTGAGAGCCTGAACCTTGGATTGTGGGCGTGTTGCCCAGAGCTTCCCTAATGGGAGCCGCAGTGCAGTAGAGGGGGCCTGACTTCTGCTGGTGAGGCATAGGTCCGCAGACGGTACCTGTTGAGAAGCGCAAATTCGTGATGACTTTGGAGTTGGAAGGTGGCCGCGGAGTTTGGTGCGATCGAAATTGTTTCTTGATAGCCATTCAGGGCCGGCATTCGGAAGATTGGTCGTAGTAATGACGGTAGGTAGGGAGTTGTCGGCCTCAATCTTTATGCTATCGACATGGTGGTTGCTAATCGTTAGCATTGCCTACTTCTCATTCTTAATTGCATCTGGCTAATCCATGGATTTGCAGTTGCTGAAATACTTGTAACCCTTTGTGAGTCGAAACAGGTGCGACAGCTCCCCTGACTTCAGATGTTAGAATACAGCTGCTGAAGCGCACAATCAAGTCGGCGGACGAATGAAGCCTGTCCAGTCAGTGGAACGGCTATCACCATGTTCTATCCTGCGGTGCTGCCAGTCGACAAGGTCGAATGATTAGCTGAAAGCAATTGGAGCCCGCATGGTGGCTTTGCGTTGAGGTAGTCGCCTGACTTCAGTCGGCTATGGTTAGAGTTTGCTAGACACAGCTGTTTGCCATGCAACTTACAGCTCACTACCATTTGAGGTTTCGGACAAAGGCTCAATCCGTGATTGATCAAGGGATTGCTGTTTCTCTTGGTGTCATCAAGCTCGTTGCGTCTGACTTTCGCAGCTGCGCATTAACTGCGGCCCTAGATCCAAGGTTTAAGACCCGCAGGGGCGCTCCAGTTTGATCATCTTGACTGGAGGAGACAAGTCCTCACAAGCCAAGGATATTGATGAGGCCCTTCTGCTGTCAGATAACCTGACTGAGGAGATCTGATGAAAGTCACGACCAGCCCCTACGACGTTGCCTAGCATCTACGAACTCCGGAGGAGATGGCAGCCTATCTGGAGGCCTGCATCGAGGAGGCTGATGGAGATGTGGCCTTCATTGCCAAAGCCCTGGGTGACATCGCACGTGCCCAAGGGATGAGCAAATTGGCCAAGGATGCAGTGCTATCCAGAGAGAGTCTCTATAACGCACTGTCGGGAGACCGCATTCCGAGCTTTGACACAATCCTCAAGGTCGTGTCGGCCTTGGGGCTGAAGTTGAGCGCCAGTGTAAGAAGTGAGGCTGAGGTGACTTGAGCTCTGCTGGCGAGGCGAAGGCCCGCAATCGCTGCCTGTTGAGAAGCGACACCTTCGAACGAACAAGGATAGATCGTGCGCAGCCACGATCTTATCCGGTGGTTGGACTAGCCCTTTTCGCTATAGACCAGCAGCTTACGGTAGATACGTCGGGCCGAATCTCAGCTTTTTTTCTGAATTCCGGCTGGATGAGACGTACCGCCTGGG
>CALRVC020000078.1:0-4231 GCA_943371515.1 Synechococcus sp. UW140
AAATCAGGCGAAACGCATGGTGGAAACTGCTTGAACGTCTTTGCAAGGACTGCTGTGAGCGAAAGGAGGACAAAATCTGCTCAGTATTGTCTCATTGACGAGAATGAGACTAGGTTATTTGGATTAAGCCGTTTTGATCAGAGTTTCCCAAAACCAGCTCTTCAAAGCTGAATTCCATCATGAAATCAGTCGCATCAACAATTCTGTTCGCTTCAGAATGCCCCAATCATCTCAGGATACCCCAATCATCGCTATAATGTGCCCTCAGAAGGCTGCATTCTACGCGCAACTGGCAGCAGGTGACGTCCGCACTGCCTGCGCCGCAATGGCTGGCCCTTCACCGATCGAGAAAATAATGTCTCATTGATGTGTGGCAAGCCGCTGTGCCATCCGCGCCAGCAGTTCGCGCCGGTCCTCACCTTGCCGGCCCGCTTCGGTGATCAGCAGTGCGTTCACCCGCAGGCCATCGGCTGTCATGGCTTCCACGCCCAGCAGGCGGGGTGGCTCCAGCAGCAGCCCCACGACAGCCCGCAGCACAGCGGCCAAGGCCAGCAGACCCACCTCACGACACGGTCTTGTCAACATCCAGTCATGTCGGCCAGCAGCCCGGCCATCAGCTCAGCACCAGCGCCTCTTCCCGGTCTTCCAGGTGCCAGGCGGCGTAAGCCAGGGCCTCATCAATGTCAGCCGGCTCAAGCTGCGGGTAAGCCTGCAGGATCCGCTCGCGGCTGCTGCCACTGGCCTTCAGCCCCACGATCGCGCCCATCACGGCTGGATCCTGGCTGATGGGGGAAAACGTCATGGGCCTTGCGTAGGAACAGGCGGCGGATCCGCAGCCTCAGGTCAGGGTCGCCAACCGGCTGTAACTCTGGATCCAGGTGGGTACGGTGTCGATAGAGGCGAGCGATGGAATGCTGCCTGAGCTGGTGCTGGCCATCGGATTCCCCGTGGCCCTGCTGCTGCTGGCGGTGCTGGTGCTGGAGCACTGGGGCGATCGAATGCCGAGTTGGCTGCAGCGCCTCTCACAGCGGCCCTCCCTGCTGTGGAACACCGGCATCGGCCTGATCATCGGCCTGTCGCTGCTGCGCTGGCTACTGCAGCGCTGACTGCCGCAACACGTCGATGCAGGCCGGCAACTCCTCGTAGCTGATTCCTTCCCCGTAGGCCCGAATCAGCGGTTGCAGGCCGATCGATTTGCGTTCGGGATGCAGCCTGCCGGTGGGCACCACCCAGAACCGCCAGTGGCTGAGGTCTTGCGGCTCCACCCGCTCGGGGTCCTGCTCCGCCAACAGACAGAAGACGTAGGCGGTGGCGACCCGCTGCTCGATCGGGAAGCTGATCACACTCAGCCCTTCCTGCTCCCAGGTCTGCACATTGGCCCCCGACTTCACCTCCAGCGTGATCGCGCCATCAGTGACATCCATGTCGGCCCATTCGATGCGGTGTTCGCCTGGATCGAGGTCCAAGGACTGGTGCACCAATCATTCGGCATAGGCACCGCGGGTGCGGTTCTCCAGCAGGTGGCCGGAGTGCAAACGGAGGAAGGCGTTGAGGTCCTTCATGGCCGGTTGGATTCTGGGCGCAACGGTACAAAAATCCGATTGCCGTTCGCTCTGTTGGTGAACACGGCATTTCCTTGGACGAAGATCTGCCGCTCCCAGACTCCACCGAGCGAATCCCGGAGGGTGGAGAACGGGAAACCCTCCCTCACAAGGCGGTAGGTCATAGCCTTGCCGTCCTGCCAGACGATTCGCACAGTGCCATCAGGGGAGTGGGTGTCACGGCAGCCGATGGGTTGGTCGTTGAACGCGCAGGTCTTCCAGCCTTCGGCGCGGCCGATCATCACCAGACCGCAGGCCATCCAGCCAAGCGAGAGGACGGCACCGTCCAGGAGCATCCGCAGCATCGGTGGTGGTAACTCTCCTTGGAGTATCGCTACACCTCCGGCCTGCCTCTCCCCGGAGGCCGGGAGGCCTACGGCTAGGAGCGTGTCCGCGCATAGATCCGCGCAGGACCTCTCCACAGACGCCTGCCAATCCGCCCAGATCCCTTTGACTGCAATGGTTCTGAGCAAGAGAATGGGACATGGTCAAGCCCAGGTCCTTCCGCCCCTGGAACCCCGAGCAGACGCCGCTGTTTCCGCCCTCACCGGTGGAGTGGCTGCCGGAGAACCATCTGGTGTTCTTCCTTCTGGATCTGGCGGCTGAGCTCGATCTCGAGGAGATCCACGCCTACTACCGCCAGAAGGATCCGCGGGGTGAGAAGGCGTACGAGCCGCGGATGTAGACGAAGTCTTCCGCGCAGCGGTTGATCGAGAGGATCGAGGCCAACACCAGCCTCGTTGCCGGTCAGGCGGTCTACGCCCTGCGCAAAACCATCGTCGAGCCAGTATTCGGTCAGACCAAAGGGGCCAGGCGGCTGGATCGTTTCCTGTTGCGAGGGCTGGAGAAGGTGAATGGGGAGTGGGCCCCTGATGGCCACCACCCACAACCTCCTCAAGCTGTTCAGGCCAACGCTGGAAGCGGCCTGAAGGAAAGACCAGCCCCAGGGAGAACCCCTCTGCACCCTGAACCGCCAGTTGCAAGGGGCAACAAACTCCCAGCCGGCGCCCAGCGCTGCCGATGCCGATGGTGAGTCGAGCCGAGAAACGGACAATACGTTGAAAGGGTTGGCCTGCCACACAGCAAGGTGTCGCCGAACCTCACCGAAAGTGGGTACCGCGATGGTGACGAGAAGGGATCTTCTGCTTGGCAGCGGTGCTGCCCTGGTGGCTGTTGGCGGCGCGGCCTTGACGAACAGGAGCTGGATGGGATCGATGGTCGATTACGAGGCTGCGGTGGCCGAGATGCGTCGGATACCGCCCACGGTCCCCGAAACCCGCGATCTGATCCGTTACGCGACCCTGGCTCCGAACGGGCACAACACCCAGCCCTGGCTGTTCCGCCCGGGCCAGGACGGGATCGCGATCCTTCCGGACCTCAGCCGACGCACCCCGGTGGTGGATCCCGACAATCACCATCTGTTCGTGTCGTTGGGCTGCGCCGCCGAGAACCTGGCCATTACGGCGGGTGCCGCGGGCCGGGCCGGTGAAATCAGCTTCGAACCAGCCGGCAGCGGGAAAGTGCTTTTCCACTTCGGGACGGGCAACGGTGGCGAGCAGGCCCTGTTCGATGCCATCCCGCAGCGGCAATCGACGCGTGCCGATTACGACGGATCGTCCGTCGGCGCCTCAGACCTGCGCCTGTTGGCAGCGGCGGCAGCGATTCCAAGAGTCGATCTGGTGCTGATCACCGAGCGGCCGCTAATGGATCGGCTCCGCGATCTGATCATCGCGGGGAATACCACGCAGATCGGCGAGCCGGCTTTCATCGCTGAGCTGAAGCACTGGCTGCGCTTCAGCCCCAGCGCTGCATTGCGCACGGGTGACGGGCTGTTCAGCGCCGCCAGCGGCAATCCGGCCCTGCCGGAGTGGATCGGGCCCTGGCTGTTCGATCGGGTCTTCACCGTGAAGGCCGAGACGGAGAGATATTCCAGGCAGATCGCCTCTTCCGCCGGGATCGCTGTGTTCGTTGGGGCCGAGGCGGACCCGGCATCTTGGGTGCAGGTCGGGCGGGCCTGCCAGCGGTTTGCCCTGCAGGCGACGGCGCTCGGGCTGAAATGCGCCTTTCTCAACCAGCCGGTCGAGGTGCCGGGGCTGCGCGCTGATCTCTCGTCGTTGGTTGGCCTGCCTGGACGGCGCCCTGACATCGTCATGCGCTTCGGGCGCGGCGCGGGGCTGCCCTTTTCGGCCCGCAGGCCGCTCGAGGTGGTGATGGGATGAGCTCGCAAAGCTCTGTCCGTGGCCGCTGTGATCGGCTGCCGGTCGACACTGACCTCAAAGCTGCCCAGGTCCGAATCGGGAAGGGCAGCAGGGTGATTGACACGCCCTGCGGCCTGATCGAGGTTCAGGAGGCGGGCGTCGGCGTTCCCCTGCTGGCTGTTCACGGCAACGGTGGCGGCTTCGATATCAGGCGATCCCACTGCTGAAGCACCGAAGGGAGTTGAGCTGGAAAGAAGCCCTGCAGCCCTCAATGGTGATCACCACCACCCCCAAAACCGATCCATGTCCATCAACCTGAGTCCAGAACCGATGGCGACCTCTTCCCCGATGAGCACCCGCCAGCCAAGGCGCTACCGCCTGGTGGATCAACAGGGCCAGCCACACGATGAGCTCGATGAGCACTTCGATTCG
>CALRVC020000079.1:0-4217 GCA_943371515.1 Synechococcus sp. UW140
AATTCGGTGGCCAGCAGGGCGATGAAGCCGAGCATCGCCATGCGGCCGTTCAGCTTCTCGGCACGTTCGTGGAAGCCCCAGCCGCTCTCGGCGCTCACCACTTCCATGCGGGGCTCGGTGGCGAAGGCATTGAGGCGACCACCGTCTTCAGTGGTGACGGTGGCGCCGCGGATGGTGGCGCGCTCGCTGGCGTTGACAGGAGCCGTGGTGGGGGCGGTGGCTTGGGCCATGGGGTGTCTGGTGTTGATGAAGCTACCGTAACACATTATTGCGGATTATTACAGTCCCTTGGTTCCGCCGGCTCGCCATCATCAGCGTCAGGTCCCACCATCCCGCACGTGTCTGCCCCATCCTCCAGTTGTGATCTGGTCGTGATCGGCAGCGGCCTTGGCGGGCTCTGTTGCGCTGGCCTGGCCGCTCTCCATGGCCTCGATGTGGTGGTGCTTGAGGCCCACGATCGCGCCGGCGGGGCCGCCCATGGCTTCGAGCGGCGCGGCTTTAAATTCGAATCGGGCCCCTCCCTCTGGAGCGGTCTGGGTCGCTGGCCCAGCAGCAATCCCCTGGCCCAGGTTCTGCGGGCCCTTGGCGAAACGGTGCCGGTCGCCACGTATCACGACTGGGGTCTGCTGCTGCCGGAGGGCTCTCTGCGGGTCGGTGTGGGCCCTGAGCCCTTCCGCGCCACGGTCTGCGAGCTGCGGGGGATGGCGGCCGCCGATGAATGGAGCGCCTTCATGGCCTGGCTCCGGCCCTACAGCGAGGCCGCCCTGGCCCTGCCCCTGCTGGCGATGCGTCCGGGCCTGGGCATGGCCGCCGTGCTCGGTGCCCGCCGCTCCGCCCGGCTGGCCCGGCTGGCCCCGAAGCTGGCCGCCCTGGGGGGCGCCTTCGGGCCGATGGCACGCCGCCACCTGCGCGATCCCTTCCTGCTCCATTGGGTGGATCTGCTCTGTTTCCTGATCTCCGGCCTGCCGATGGATCAGACCAGTGCCGCCGCCATGGCGACCCTGTTCGCCGATTGGTTCGATCCCGGTGCCTGCCTTGAGTACCCCCTGGGCGGCAGCCCTGCCGTGGTGGCCGCGCTGGTGCGAGGCCTGCAGCGCCACGGCGGAGTGCTTCACACCAGCTGCCCCGTGGCCGAGATCACGTTGGAGGGGGGTGGCGCCCGAGGGGTGCGCCTGGAGGACGGTCGCTTGATCCGCGCCCGCAGGGGACTGGTGAGCAACGCCAGCCCCTGGGACACCCTCGCCCTGCTGCCGCCCGGATCCCACAACGCTCGCTGGCGCCAGCAGCGGGCGTCCACCCCGGCCTGCGCCAGCTTTCTGCACCTGCACATGGGCCTGCGCGGTGAGGGGCTCCAGGATCTGCCGGTTCACCACGTCTGGGTGGGCGACTGGGAGCGGGGCATCGGCGCCGAGCACAACATGCTTGTGCTGTCGATGCCCTCGCTGCTGGATCCCTCCCTGGCCCCCGATGGGCACCATGGGCTGCACGGTTACACCCCCGCCAACGAACCCTGGGAGCTGTGGCACGACCTGGAGCCGGGAACGGAGGCCTACGAGAGCCTCAAGCGCGAACGCTGCGCCCTGTTCCGCCAGGTGCTCGGCGGGATCGTGCCCAACCTGGAGGAGCGCCTGGTGATCGAGCTCCATGGCACCCCCCGCACTCATCAGCGCTTCCTGCGGGTCCATCAGGGCAGCTATGGCCCCGCCCTGGGGGCCGACCAGGGCGTCTTCCCCTCCGGATCCACCCCGATCGAGGGGCTCAGCCTCTGCGGAGCGGGAGTGTTCCCTGGCATCGGGGTGCCGCCGGTGGCCGTCAGTGGGGCGATGGCCGCCCATGGCTTCATTCCCATCTCCCAGCACCGGGCCCTGCTGGAGAACCTTGAATTGCTCAGGGCCTGAGCCCAGGGCACGTACTCTTCCCCCAGTGCGACAGATCAGCGGGTGCTGAAGGTCAGTGACAACCGGGTGGACGAACTGAAGGCCCTGGGCTGGTCGCCCGAGGATCTCAGGAAGTACGAAGAGCTCTGGGAATACCGCCAGCGCTGGGGTGCGATCAACCTGGAGCGGGAGGATCGGGTGTTCCTGCGCCAGGCCGAGGCGGCGCTGCCCAGACCCGTCGCCCATGGCAAGGGTGGAGGGCGCAAGACCATCCAGGAAAAATCTCATTACCGCTGGCTGACCGCCCAGCTCGAGGCCATGCGCAGCAGCCCCGTCGAGGCGGGTCTAGAGAACGGCCGCATCGGTGCCTGGCCGATCGTGCTGGAAGAGGAGCTGCGCGCCCTGGCCTATTACGAACCGGTGCTGGGTCTGCCCGACACCCTCAAGGCCAAGGCAATCACGCCCGCCCGGGAGCGCTGGATCGAAGCCGCCGCCGCCAGTGGCGAAACCCTCTCCTTTGATTTCCCCGGGGCGCTGGAGGCCATCCGCCAGAGCGGCACGTCCAGCTGGAAGTCCCTGCGCTCTGAAACGGTGGAGAACCCCATGAGCTATCCGGTGCTCGATCCGGAAGCCGCTGCCAGCTTCCGCGCCATGGTGCGCCAGGAGGTGCTGGCACTGACCCGCAGCACTTTCCCCTCGCTGGCCGACACCAGCAAACCCGAACCACCGGACGACTGGCAGCCCAGCCGCTGAGGCTCAGACGGAACCAGGCCATGACCCGACCATGCTGACGATCATGCCGATTGGTGATCCGCGGTGGCCGGGGGCGCGATCTGATCAGCGGCGGGCTCGGATCCGACGTCCTCTTCGGTGACTTCGGAACCAATATCTTTCTCTCGTCAGTCGATGGAAGCGCTGACACCCTGGTGATCAGCAGTGATCGATTGCTCGCCAATCCGTTCTTCTCAGGCGCCGCTGACAATCTGCTGGGGGAGAAGGTGGATGTGATCGAAGCAATCGACGACCTTGACCGGATCGTGATCCTGGGGGTCGACTCAGCCGATCTTTCCCTGGCACCCACCCGCATCACCGACTCCGGCGGACGCGGACTCGAGGGCCTGGGGATCTTTGCCCGAGGCAGCCTGGAGGCCCTCCTGCTGGGCAGCAGCCTGGAGGCTTCGACCCTGACCGGCCGGATCAGCGGTGTGATCGCTGAGGAAGCTCTGTCGCTGGGTTGAGCCTGGGGGTTGGAATGGACCTGGCAGGCTTCCATCGGCAACCGGTGGGAGCGAGCGGGGCTTCGGCTCCGGGGTGGGTTCCAGCAGCATGCGCACGATCACCACGGCCAGATTGACCGCGATCAAGGCAAAGGCCAGAGCCCCTACCCCTGCCAGAACCCGCAGGCCCAGAGGTCGGGAGGGCGCATCGGCCAGCTGGAGGTCGTCGGGATCCTGGGGCATTCAATCGAGCGGCTCGGGCTTAGGGAGCGGGCGTAGCTGCGGGAGGGGTGGTGCTGAACTCGACGCTGCAGCGGTACCGGAAGCTGTTGCCGGGCATCACGATCTGCTGGCAACGGCTGCCGGTCACCGTGGCACCCTCGGGAACCTGGCTGGTGGCCTGCTGAAGGGCACTGTCCTGGTCGATGATCGAGTCGGCCGTGACGGAGCCAGCGCTGACTGGAAGGGCTCCCAGCAGCAGGGCGGCCGTGAGGCTGCCGAGGGATCGAATAAGGTTGGACATCGCAGGTACAGGAGAAGGTTGGAACCGAACCGCCTCAGGGTCTGGTCGGCACCTCTTCCTTGAAGTCAACCATCAACTGCATGGTTTCGGTGAACAGACCAGTGACGTCCTGGGTCAGGGGGGTTTTGCCCTGGGGACCGAACCAGCGATCGAAGATGCCCCGCTCCCTGGGCTGCTGGCGCAGGTATCCCTGCATGTAGCGGATCAGGGCCAGGTCCACCACCCGCTGGAAGGACGCATTGTTCTGAGGCAGCATGCAGGCGATGCCTTCCCTGGAGTAGGTGTCATCCGACACCTGAAAGGGAGCCTGACCGCCCTGACGCTGCAGCCAGGCGTAAAGCAACATGCCGTCGTCGGCGAAGGCATCGATGCGGCCTTGCTGGAGGGCCTCATAGCCCGCCTGGCGGTCCTTGAGCAACACCACCGAGGCCGTCGGCTGGCGACTGGCCACCGCTAGGAGGCTGTTGCGCATAGAACGCGCCGCGAGTTCTCCACAGACGGCCACGCATCTGCCCAAAAGCTAGTGACAGCAATGGCTTTGGGCGAGATCATGGGCCATGAGCAAGCCCAAGACCTTCCGCCCCTGGCTGCCTGAGCAGG
>CALRVC020000080.1:0-4212 GCA_943371515.1 Synechococcus sp. UW140
CTGGATCGAGGGGTACTACAACCGTGAGCGACGGCACTCATCGATTGAATACCTCAGCCCCATTGTCTATGAAGCACGGGCTCGAAGAGCCCGTATAATGTCCACAATGGTGGCCTGAGGACTGTCCACAAAACCGGGGGAAGCCCACCCGGCCCCGTCAGGATGCTCAGCTCCTGAGACGTGTTCTGCGCGTTCACCGCTTGCATCCACGTCCGCAGCAGGCCGTCCGCCTGTGCAAAAGCGAGCGGAAGCGCAAACGGCCCGCCATCACTACGGCGGCTGAGGTCCGTAATCGTCGCAACCATCAGGCGCCCCCCGGCCCAGACGGCACGGTGTCGTACTCCACCAGGGCCAGCACGCCGACGGTGGCCGAGTGGGGCACCGCCAGCTCGGTGCGCACCCGCGCCCAGACCCGCTGCTGCACCGGCGCATCTGCATTGGAGTACGTCGAGCCCGGCGCTGGCTCCAGCACCGTCACGCCCTGGCCGAACTTCAGGTCCAGCAGCACACCAGCCGACAGCGGCGGGTCATCGGTGATCGGCCGCGCCGCATCCGCCGCCCGGGCCGCCACCGAGGCATAGAACGTCACCCAGGCGGCGATCGAGCAGCTCACCGAAAGGAAGCGGCCATCCACTCCCAGGTTCAGGAAGGTCAGGTCCAGCACCGACGGCGCACTCACCGTCGCTGTGGTGCGCTCCTCGAGCACACGCCGCGGCGTGTCGATCCGAGGAATCCAGCTGGGCATCAGGGCACCACTGCAACCTTGCGAATAGCCCGCACCTGCTGTTGGAAGGTCTTGGAGGTCGACTCCGGTGCCCCGTAATACCAGTCCTGCATCCGATACGTGGTGGCCGCGTCCTGCGTCGAGGTGCCGTAGTTGTTGCTCTCGAACGCCTGCGCATTGCCCGACTGGAACGCCGTCACCGTGGTGGTGCCGGGGATCGATCCCGAGTAGTTGGCCGTGGTCGGCGGCACCGCGTAGGCGTTGGCGCCGAATCCAGGCGTGTTGCCCTCGCTGTTGTCCGGCTTGAAGCGCCGGAACAGGATCTCCAGCTCCAGCTCGGCCGGCACGTACCAGTCGCTGTAGCCGCCGATCGACAGGCCGCGGGCCCACTGGTTGGCCGGATGGGTTGCATCCTTCGCCGCCTCGCTGTTCGCATAGCCGTCGAAGGTGCTGCTGGTGCCGGCTGTCGCGGTGTTCGCGGTCTTGCATGCCTTCAGGTCCTCGCCGCCGGCTTTCGGGGCGATCACCAGGGCGTGTGTAGCGACCCCGTTCGCCGTGGCGGAGATCAGGCCGCCGTAGAAGCCGCCCTGGAAGGCTGCACCGATGGCAGGCAAGTCGCCCACAGGGATGCCCGCAGGCCCACTGCCCAGCAGGTACACATCACCCGTCAACGTGTCGAGGTACATGTCGCCGACGATCGAGCCGGGGATGCTGGCGGGCGGCGGGCCGCTGCCCACGAACCAGCCCGTGCCGCGTGGTCCCGCCCCGCCAGCAGGGCCTGCAGCGCCGATCGGTCCCTGGATGCCCTCCGGTCCCATTGGTCCCGTGGCACCAGCCGGTCCCGTGCCGCCCGCAGGCCCTGTGGGGCCCGCAGGGCCTGTGGGGCCTGCAGCGCCAGCCGGGCCAGAGATCGAGCCCGCATCCACCCATTGCGTGGTCTCGGTGTCCCAGACGAAGAGGACGTTGCTGCGATCGGGCGGCACCGTCGCCACCACATAGGCGTCGCCATCGAGCTGCTCGCTGCTCGGCAACTGGGCCTGAGTGGCCACATTGCCCTTGAGGTTGATGCCCGTGCCCGCCGCACCCTGCGGGCCAGTGGCGCCGGTTGCGCCAGCAGGACCAGAAGGGCCATCCGCGCCGGCGGGCCCCGCCGGTCCCTGGGGTCCGACTGCACCGGCTGAACCCTGAGGCCCGGCCCCGCCGGTCGGTCCCGCAGGCCCAGTCGCGCCGGTGGGTCCACCCGGACCCTGCGGGCCTTGGGGGCCGCGAATGTTGCCGGTGCTGGTCCAGGACATGGGCCGCCGCGTTCTGGGGGGGTCTCAAGCACCTATTGCCATTGATGATTTCGGCGTGCCGGGAAGCGGCCTGTGGCGGCCGTCTTGTCAGCAGGGAGGGCTCTGGGGCCACCTATCGTCAAAACACGTCAGCAAAATGGCGTTTTCTTAACTGGTGCCCAGCGACGTGTCAGCATCCCGCGGCTTCCTGCAACCGCTGCCTCCTGCCGTCGAGCTGGAAACAGTGGCGGTCCTGCGGGCTTTGGCCGCCGCCAACCGCGCCTTGGCGGAGCTCAAGGGACGGGCGGCCACGATCCCCAACCAAGGCATCCTGATCGACACCCTCGCCCTGCAGGAGGCCAAGGCCAGTTCCGAAATCGAGAACATCGTCACCACCCAGGATGAGTTGTTCCAGTTGGGACTGTTCCCGGACGGTCTGGAATCGGGTGCGGCCAAGGAGGTCGCCCGCTACCGGGACGCCCTCAAGCTCGGGCTGACGCAGCTGCTGGACACGGGCGGGTTGATTCGCAACGCCACGCTCATCGACATGTACCGCTTCCTGAAGGCACGCAGCGATGGCTTTCGCTCAACGCCAGGCACCGCCCTGATGAACGACAGGACGGGGGAGGTTATCTACGTGCCTCCACAGGACCGCAACGAGATCATCGCCGCGATGTCAGCACTGGAGGCGTTCATCAACGACGATGAGATCTGCCGGCTCGATCCGCTGATCAAGATGGCACTCATCCATCATCAGTTCGAGAGCATCCATCCCTTTGCCGACGGAAACGGCCGAATCGGGCGCATCCTGAACGTTCTCTACCTGACCAGAACAGGGTTGCTGGACATCCCGATTCTCTATCTCAGCCGCCATATCAACCAGCACAAAGCTGAGTACTACCGGCTGCTCCAATCTGTGCGAGAAGAGGGCGGCTGGGAGGCCTGGGTGCTCTACATGCTTGAGGCCGTCGAGAAGACCTCCAGAACGACCCTTGCGATGGTGGAAGGGATCCGGGAGCAGATGGCAGATGTGAAGCAACGCATGCGCACCCATCTCCCGAAGCTCTACTCCCAGGATCTGCTGAACAATCTCTTCCGCCACCCCTACACCAGGATTCAATTCGTCCGGGATGACCTGAGCGTGACCCGGCAGACAGCCGCCGACTACTTGGAGCAGTTGGTGGAGAAAGGCTTCCTGGAGAAACACAAGTCTGGTCGGAGCAACTATTACATCAACACGGCCTTGGTGGCCTTGTTCCTGCGGGTCTCAGAAGGCCCCTGAAGCGCCATCGGTTCGGATTGGATCAATTGTTCCGGCATGGCTCGGCCATCTTCATGGTCCGCAGCGGGGCAAGGGTCAAGACATGCCGGCCTGCTGTTGCGCTGGGCTGCTCCAGCCCGCTGGTGGCCGGCCCTTGCCCTCGCTGCGGTCTCTCGGGCGTCCTTCGCTGGCGCCCCATGGCACCGCACATCCTGATGATCCAGCGCACCACACTGCCCTGCAGTGATCACGCAGCCGGCGCACCTCACAGCCCATCGGAGCTGCGGTGCCATGGATCCAGGTGTCAGCGCGCAGCCGCATCACGTAGCGCCAGCGGGGTTTGCCGTCGAACCAGCCGAGCAGCTCGGCACTGGGGAAGGCGCGATCAGCCAGGAGGGTGATGGCGGCAAATCCAGACAGCAGCTGATCGGCCAGCTCCAACAGCTCAATGACGACCTCGGCGCTGACGCTGGCATTGGGGTGATCCAGCGCTTTCCACAGCAGCGGCACCGCCCGGCCGTGGCAGATTACCGAGAGCACCACCACGCAGCAGCGGTTCCAGAGCATCGTGGTGTCAAGCGCCAGATGCAAGGCCTGGCCTGACTTTTGCCAGTGCTGGATCGCCCATAGCACCAGGGGTGCCATAGAGCGCCTCAACGTCGATGCGGCTGTTGCTCAGCCAGCGCTGAGCGCGTCGCTGCCAGCTGGCAGCCAGGCAGGGGCCCAGAGGCAGCACGGTCTTCCAGCGGTCGAAACAGACGGTCTGGCTGAGCAGCAGCCCGGCGACCATCCAGCCGAGCAGCACTGAGGTGGATGGCTTTTATTGGACAGATTCGGCCCCTGACATCGTTAACTCCGGGCGGGAGGAACAGGGTTTATTCTCAGTGTAGACCTCATGGGGAGTTTTGCCTCCCAGGGAGCTGTGTGGTCTTACATGGCCATACCTCCAGAAG
>CALRVC020000081.1:0-3822 GCA_943371515.1 Synechococcus sp. UW140
CCGCGCCAAAGTGGAGCATCCCTTTCGGATTATCAAATGCCAGTTTGGCTTCCGGAAGGTCTTCTATCGAGGCATCCACAAGAACGACCTCAAGCTGAAGTTGCTCTTTGCCCTGGCAAATCTCTGGATGGTACGGGAACGGATACCTGATCCAGCGTAGTACAAGGGCTTAGTATGTCTAAAGATCGATAATCATTCAGAAATCAAGACAAAACGCATGGTGGAAACTGCTTGAACGTCTTTGCAAGGACTGCTGTGAGCGAAAAGTGGGCACAAACTGCTCAGTATCGTCTCATTGACGAGAATGAGACTAGGTTATTTGGATTAAGCCGTTTTGATCAGAGTTTCCTAAAATGTCCATGCTCAACAACGAAATGGCAGATGCAGTCAATGAGACGAATGTGACAGTCAGGCGACTGACACTGATGACTATAGTCATCATGCCGTTGACACTGCTTGCCGGCATTGGGGGATGTCCGAATGGTCGATGATCACAGGCCCCAAGAACTGGCGTGTGTCCTATCCAGCATTCATGCTCGGTATGGTCTTCCTGGGTTTGGCAAGTTACTACTTCCTCAGCAGGTTGGACAGGAAACGAACAGGTTCAATGCGAAACAGGCATTTTTGACATGAGCGCCTCAGTGCCGCCCCCTTCGCCCCTCGACCCTTCTCCCAACCCACGCATCAAGCGAAGCAAAGCTCCCACTGGTTGGCGGAGCTGGGTCCCTGGTCTGTCTGCCATCGGCCAGTACAGGATCGCCTGGCTCCGCCATGACATCGCAGCTGGCCTGGCGTTGACGGCGGTGCTGCTACCGGTCGGCATTGCCTATGCAGTTGCTTCCGGTGTGCCGGCCATCTGTGGCCTGTACGCCACCATCTCAGGCTTGCTGGGCTATGCCCTGTTCGGCCCCAGTCGGATCCTCGTCCTGGGACCGGATTCTTCGCTCGTCGCCCTCATCCTCGGAATCGTGCTGCCGCTGTCTGCGGGTGATTCCCAGCGCGCCATGGCCTTGGTCGGGATGCTGGCACTCGTCTCCGGCAGCCTATGCGTTCTTGCGGGAATCGCTCGCCTGGGTTTCATCACCGAGCTGCTCTCCAAGCCAATCCGCTACGGCTACATGAACGGCATCGCTCTCACCGTGCTGATCAGCCAGCTGCCTGCCCTGTTCGGCTTCACGGTCAGGGGCAACGGGCTGCTGATCGAAGCCCAGGCGTTTGTTGCGGAGGTGCTGGCCGGCAGGACCAACGGGGTAGCGCTTGCCCTTGGTGTCGGAACCTTGCTGATGATCGGGTTCCTGAGGCGCAATAGGCGCTTCCCGGGGGTTCTGCTGGCGGTTGTTGCTGCGACCGTCATCGTTTCAGCCCTCAATCTTGCGACCAGATTCGGCGTGACGGTGCTCGGTCCACTTCCCAGAGGTCTGCCCAGTCTGGCTGTTCCCTCCGTCAGCACGGGCGACATCGTGCCGGTGGTGCTCGGAGGCTTCGCCATCGCCCTCGTGTCGTTCGCAGACACAAGCGTGCTTTCGAGAACCTACGCCACGCGCATCGGGGACAGGATCGATGCCAATCAGGAGATGGTCGGACTGGGCGCGGCGAACCTGGTGGCAGGTTTGTTTCAAGGCCTCCCGATCAGCGCAAGCGCTTCGCGCACGCCGGTGGCCGAGGCGGCCGGCGCCAAGACCCAGCTGACCGGGGTCGTGGGAGCGCTCACGGTCGCCGGGTTGCTCCTGGCGGCGCCGAACCTCTTAAGAAATCTGCCCACCGCCGCGCTCGCAGGGGTGGTGATGGCTTCAGCGATCGGCTTGATCGAGGTGGCTGACCTGCGACGCATCTACCGCATCCAGCGCTGGGAGTTCTGGTTGTCGATGGTCTGCCTGTCCGGTGTCGCCGTTTTTGGCGCCATTCCTGGAATCGGGCTGGCGATCGCCATTGCCGTCGTTGAGTTTCTCTGGGATGGCTGGCGTCCCCACTCCGCGGTGCTTGGAAGGGTCGATGGTGTCAAGGGATATCACGACATCAGCCGTTACCCGGAGTCGCGCCAGGTCCCTGGTCTGGTCCTGTTCCGGTGGGATGCCCCCCTGTTTTTCGCCAATGCTGAATTATTCCGGGATCGGGTGATGACGGCCGTTGCGTCCTCACCAACGCAGGTGAACTGGCTCGTCGTGGGGGCTGAGCCTGTCACCAGCATTGATGTCACCTCAGCGGACACGCTGGATGAACTGGATCACACCTTGGCGAAGGACGGAATCATGCTCTGCTTCGCCGAGATGAAAGATCCCGTCAAAGATAAACTCAAGCGCTTTGGGCTGTTCTCTCAATTTGGAGACAATCGTTTTTTCGCCACGATTGGAGAGTCTGTAAGTAGTTATCTCAAAGTCCACTCCGTTGATTGGATCGATTGGGAGGATCAAGACCAAACCATCGCTAATGTTGCCTCTGACCTGGATCGCTGACTCTCGACACCTGTGGTGCTGCCATGGGAGGAAGGGCGAGGGACCCCATGGAATTGCCCCGGGTGCGATGGCGAAGGCAGGGGCGGTGAGCGCAGCGAGCCGCTTGCATTGCCCTTGCCGAGCAGCGCCCTGAGGGCACCGTGCCGGGGACCCACCGCCAGGCCTTCCAGCAGCACCACAGCCCTGAACGTGCTGATCCCCTGCTGAGTTCGAGCATCGCTGCCGTGCGTTGAGGTCGCCCCGCACTCGGGTTGGCTTGGGCGTGCGGCACCGCTCAAGGAGACGGCGAGCGCGATGGAGCGCAGCAGCGGTGTCCGCTTTGGGGGGCTGCTGAGCATCGACACCCTAGCGGAGACAGGCTCGACAACCTGCTGAAGACCTGACGCGGTTGGGCCTCCTTGCTGCCTCCGGCTACGTTCGTCCACGGCTGGAGTCGATCCGGGCCGGCGGCATCAAGGAACCAGATCCGGGCATCGGCGCCGGGCGATCGGCCGGGGTGAGGAACGCGCCATCGATGCAGGCGATGGAAGCCATGGGTGGCTGACGATCAACGGCCGCGCCTCGCCAGGGGCACCATCAAGCGGCGCCGAGCGGCGACCCCACCGAAACCTGGCCACGGCGCCCTGACAGTGCTAGTACAGGCGTACTTCTCAAGGCATTGTTTGTGGCTTGTCAGCGGCACAGGTCCTCTCCCGATCAAGGTCCCCCGGGCTGGACGCCTCACCTGGCTGCGAGGACTGGCCCTACCTCGATCAGGACGTGCTGGCCATGACCCGCACGTCGCAAGGTCTGCATGACCTGTTACTGGTTGAGACATCACCCCGGGGTGAACTGCATCCCCCTGCTCACCTGTCAGCTGCATCAGGGCCTGCTCACCCAGGGGGAGCACCTCACGCACAGCTGCACTGGCTGGACCGATGATCTGGTTCGGCAACGGGGCTGGGCACCGGAAGGGGCATGACAGCTGCTGCCAGCCGGCCGCCGCCGCTCTCCCCCAAGGAGGGCTGGCTGATCCATGGCCGCCAGGTGGTGCGCTTTCGCCCAACCCGCTGGGAGCGCACCTACCAACGGCTGGAGATCACCACCGGCGAGTTGCTTCCCGATCAGGAGATCCCGTTGCTGAAATCGCGCCGGGAGCTGAGCCGAGCTGAGGCCCTCAAGCTCTGGGGTCAGAAGCGCAAGGCGGGCTGGGTGCCCTGCAGCCCTCAGTGGTGATCACTACCACCCCCAAAACCGATCCATGTCCATCAACCTGAGTCCAGAACCGATGGCGACCTCTTCCCCGATGAGCACCCGCCAGCCAAGGCGCTACCGCCTGGTGGATCAACAGGGCCAGCCACACGATGAGCTCGATGAGCACTTCGATTCG
>CALRVC020000082.1:0-3787 GCA_943371515.1 Synechococcus sp. UW140
CTTCTGGAGGTATGGCCATGTAAGACCACACAGCTCCCTGGGAGGCAAAACTCCCCATGAGGTCTACACTGAGAATAAACCCTGTTCCTCCCGCCCGGAGTTAACGATGTCAGGGGCCGAATCTGTCCAATAAAAGCCATCCACCTCACACCACTGGGGGCTGCAGGGCGCCCAGCCCGCGTTGCGCTTCTCTTCCCAGAGCATGAGGGCCTCCGCCCGGCTCAGCTCCCGGCGCGTTTTCAGCAACGGGATCTCCTGATCGGGGAGCAAATCGCCGGTGGTGATCTCCAGCCGTTGCACCTGGCGCTCCCAGCGGGTCGGGCGAAAGAGCAGCACCTGGCGGCCATGGATCAGCCAGCCCTACTTGGGGGTGAGAGGCGGCCGCTCTCCTTGCTTAGGGTTGTCGGATTAATGCCTTTTCAGGCTTCTGCCCCTGAGCTCCGGGTGGGGGGCAGAGGCGCTCGAACTCAGCTCGCTCCGTACCAGCTGCGACAACACTGCGTCATCTGCTCGATCTCCCGGCTTTGGGCCTTGACAATGGCCTGCTGCATCGTCCGCAGCTGCGGATGCTGGCTGTTGGTCTGGGTCATCGAAACCATCGTCAAGCCCATGCGGTGGTGGGGAATCATCTGCTCGATGAAGGCCCGATCAAGGTGGCTTGAAACGGGACGAGCACAGGGACGCAAGGTCAGGACTTCTCACCGTATGGACTCCTCATGTCAAAAGAGTCAATGGTCTTGCCTGCCCCAGATCCGCAGCAGCCGTTGCAGGGCTCCTAAGGATTGACTCTCCCCTCGACTGGAAGCCCTACTTTGAGATCAGGGAGTTGTCTCTCCCGCTGGCCTGTTCGAGAAACCGCTGATGACCTCTCCCCTCAAGCGCCGGCAGGTGCTGGGTCTGGGGCTCGCCGGCCTGGGCGCGGCCGTGGCCGGGCCGACCCTCTGGGGTCAGGCCCAGCGCACCGCCGCCCGGGCCCAACCGGCCGGTGCGGCGCGCCTGGCCTCCAGTGGCGGCGCGGCTGATCTGGAGCTGGTGGCCCGCCTCACCCCAGGGAGCATTCCAGGTGGCCCCGCCGCAGTGCTCACCTACAACGGCCGCTCGCCCGGTCCGCTGCTGGAGGTGAACGCGGGCGACCGGGTGCGCCTGCGTCTGCGTAATGAACTTCAGCAGCCCACCAACCTGCACTTCCACGGGCTGCACATCCCCCCCACCGGCAGCGCCGACAACGTCTTCCTGAGCGTGCTGCCCGGCGGGTCCACCACTTATGCCTTCACGCTTGCGCCCGACCATCCGGCTGGCCTCTTTTATCTGCACCCCCATCACCACGGCCACTCAGCCGATCAGGTGTTCGGCGGCCTCGGCGCCGTCCTGGTGGTGCGCGGCGATCTCGATCGGATTCCAGAGGTGGCGGCCGCCAGCGAAACGGTGCTGGTGCTCAAGGATTTCGCCAGTGCTGCCGACACAGTTGATGCCGGCATGGGCGTGGGGATGGGGATGGGGATGGGGATGGGGATGGGGATGGGCATGCGGCGCATGCTCGGCCGGGAAGGTCCGCTGCTAACGGTGAACGGGGAGTTCAACCCGGGCCTGACGATCCCCAGTGGCGGCCTGCTGCGGCTGCGCCTGCTCAACGCCTCCAATGCCCGCATCTACCGCCTCGCCCTGGAAGGCCATCGGCTACTGCTGATCGCCACCGATGGCGGCGCCATTGCCAATCCTGAGCCGCTCGAAGAGCTGCTGCTGGCCCCCGGTGAGCGGGCCGATCTGCTGGTGCAGGGCAACCAGACCCCCGGCAGCTACCGCCTGCTCAACCTGCCCTACCAACGCAGTGGCCACATGGGGATGGGGCCTGTCTCGGACGCTCCCCGGACGCTGGCCACCCTCCGCTACGCCGGGGCCGTGACGCCGCTGCCGCTGCCGACGGCCCTGCTTCCTGTACCGGCCTTGCCGCAGCCGGAGCGCACACGCCGCTTTTCCCTGGCCCATGCCATGGGGATGGGAATGGGCGGGATGGGCATGGGTGGCGGGGGAATGGGTGGGGGTGGCATGGGCTTTGTGATCAATGGCCAACCCTTCGATCCAGATCGCATCGACACCCGGGTGCGGCTGGGCAGCACGGAAGACTGGTTGATCGTCAACGACGACGTGATGGACCATCCCTTCCATCTGCACGTCAACCCCTTCCAGGTGATCAGCCGCGCTGGCCGCCCTGAACTCCAGCGCCGCTGGAAAGACACGGTGCTGGTGAGAGTGGGAGAAGAGGTGCGCCTTCGCGTGAGCTTCCATGATTTCCCAGGGCGCACCGTTTATCACTGCCACAACCTCGACCACGAAGATCTCGGCTTGATGGGGGTGCTGCAGATCGATGGCGCTGCCAGCTGAGCAGCAGCGCCGCGGCTGGTTGGCCGGTCTGCTGGCCGCCGCGCTGTTTGGCTCCAGCGCGCCGCTGATCAGCACCATCAGCCGGGGCCATTCCCCTGTGCTTTTGGCTGGCCTGCTCTATACGGGCGCGGCCCTGCTGCTGCTGCCGCTGGCGATAGCGGAGGCGCCGGGCAGTCAGCACGCTCCGATGCGCCGCGCCGACCTTCCCTTCCTTGCGCTGATCACCCTGCTGGGCGGCATCGCCGGACCGATCGCCCTGGTCAAGGGCCTGGCGCTGGTGTCGCCGGGGGCCTCGGCGCTGCTGCTCAACCTGGAGGCGGTTTTCACGGTGCTGATCGCGCTGGGTTTGGGGAAGGAGCATCTCGGCCGTGACGGCTGGGTGGCGGCCGCACTGACATTCACCGGCGCTGTGGTGCTCACGGCGGGTCCGCTGGGCGGCAGCCAGTGGCAGGGCGTGCTGTGGATTGCCATGGCCTGCCTGTGCTGGGGCATCGACAACAACCTCTCCCAGCGCCTCAGCCTGCGCAACCCCCTGCAGATCTCCGCCGCCAAGGCCCTCGGGGCGGCCCTGCCGATGCTGGCCGTCGCCCACCTTCAGGGCCATGCCATTCCGTTCGCCTGGATGAGCGTCGCCCTGCTCGGTATCGGCAGCCTGGGCTATGGCGTGTCGATCTGGCTCGACATGGTGGCCCTGGCCGCTCTCGGTGCCGCCAGGGAGGCGGTGGTGTTCTCCACGGCCCCCTTCCTTGGCGCCTTGGTGGCGGTGGCCCTCCTGGGTTCACCGCTCACGCCATCGCTGCTGCTGGCGGCCGCCGCCATGGCGGCCAGCACAGGGTTGCTGCTGCGATCCAGCCATCACCACTGGCATCGCCACGCCGAACTTGAACATCAGCACCGCCACTTCCACGCCCCATCCGGAGGCGACGCACACCACCTCCACTCCCACCGTCCGGAGGATCTCGCGGGGCTCGAGCTCGACCAGCCCTTCTGGCACAGCCATGGCCACCCAGGGCTGATTAAAAGTCTCCTCAAGGCTCCCAACCCGGCCTGATCCCTGTCATGGCGAGCAGCCTGCCGATGTCGTGGGCCACGGCGGCCAGACCAGCTCTCACCGATTGGTGGCCGTGCAGCGCGAGCAGGTTCAGGGCCAGAGTGCGCAGCGTGGCCAGCACCGCTGCACCGGGGCCGCCATAGCGGTGGCCATCCTCATGAAGCTGGGTGTCGCGGAGCCAGTGCCAGCTTTCAATGCACCAGCGGTCCCTCACCAGTTGCAGCAGAGCTTTGGGCGTGGTGCGCAGGCTCGTGAGAAAGAGGTGCCGCTGGAGGGAGGGCTTGCCGTCACGCTTGCCGCTGACGACCAGTTCGACGATCCAGCTGCTACCAGGCCAGGCGCTGACAATGAACT
>CALRVC020000083.1:0-3566 GCA_943371515.1 Synechococcus sp. UW140
CTTCGTCCGCACGGGATCTGGGGAACGGATCAGAACCTCACCCACCGCCATGACCGGGATCAGGCGGGTCAGCGCGCTCCGATCGACACCGACTACCTGGCACGCATCACCGAGGCGATAGCCGACGCCGATGCCCTGCTGCTGCTCGGTCACGGTACGGGGGAAAGCGACATGCGTCAGGTGCTGCTGCACTACCTCGAAACCCATCGTCGCGACCTGATGGAGCGGATCGTGGGGGTTGAGACTCTTGACGACAGCGGCCTTAGCGACGAGCAGATGCTGGCTGTCGCCCGGGAGCACTTCGGCAACCTCCCACACCGGCGGCCCCTGGTGATTCCTGGTCAGGAAGTGGTGTGCAGCTGAAGGCTGTTCGTTTGGCTTCCTTCCTGCCTGCCCGCTGCGATCGGCTGCGCTCTTGCGGGCTGGGCGCTCGCGGGCCTGGTGCGGTGGAATCAGGCCAGGTAGTCGCCGGCGCTTGGCCCTGCACGGCTGCCAGCGCGTCTCGTGCTACGGCCATCGAACCTCTTGACTCTCCGCACCTCTTGCCAGACCGGATCACCAGGGGGAGCTGGCTGCGTGGCCACCACCACCAAAAGGGCCATCTGCGCCTGATCTGGAACAGATTGGAGCGATTGCGGAGGTGGGTGTGCTGACTGATGGCCGTGTACTCGCGCTGGTCTGTGGACTGGGGCTGCTGGCGCAGGCGTCGCCTGCTCGCACTGACGAGGTGATCGGTCGTCCTGGCGACGGCGGGGTCATCACGGTGCGGCCGGCCACGCAGCACGACAGCCGCCAGGGTCTGGGTCGATTCGTGGGCATCTCCGGTGCCAACAGCGGGGCCCGCACGCTCTCGCTCAACCGCATCGTCATACCGCCCGGTGCAAAGGCCCGTGCTCATCGCCACCGCAACTACGAGACGGCGATCTACCTGCTGCAGGGAACGGTGGAAACCCGCTATGGCGCCGGTCTGCGCCAGCGGGTGGTGAACCGCGCCGGCGATTTCATCTTCATTCCTGCCGATCTTCCCCATCAACCGGTGAATCTCAGCGCCACGGAGCCGGCGATCGCGATCGTCACCCGCTCCGACCCCAACGAGCAGGAAAGCGTGGAGCTGCTCGACGATGCCGGTCAGCCCCTGCCAGCTGACCACCAGCACGGTCCCGCCCATCCCTGAGCAGATCTGCTTTCAACGGGTGTGGGCGTCGCTGCTCATGAAATAACCTCCATCTGCAGCAGCGCCGCAGCCTGCTTAAGCCGGCGATCGAAGCAGGCAAAGGTCAGCGGTTGTTCACTGTTGATCTGCAGTTCATGGGCTGCTGCCAGCTGCACGCTGTCGTAGCCACGCAAGGCAAAGACATCAGCAAACCGTCCGGCTGTCTCGACAAGGCTCTGGCTGACCTCGACGATCGTGCAGAGCGGCCAGCTCTGGATCAGTTGTGCGCGGCCCTGCTCGAGGATCGCGGCGTCGAGGGGGACCTCTCGCTGTCGGCGGGCCATGCCCGCCATGATTTCTGCCCAGGTGATCCGGCACACCGCAATCACCTCTGCTTCTGTGCTGGCGTGCAGCATCTGATCGGAGCCAGGCTCGCTGATCAGCAGCTTGATCAGCGCACTGGTGTCGCAGAACAGGATCACCGGCTCAATCCCGGTCTTCCAGCACGATCTCACTCACGAGCTTCCCTCCAGCGCTGAGGCGAACCGGCGGGGGAAACACAGGCTTCTGGTCGCTCCAGCTCACGATCCCGGCATCGATGGCCGCTTGCAGGCGATGGGTCGAACTCTGCTGCGCTGTTCTGAGGCCGGTGATGAGGGCAATGGGCCTGCGGTGGGAGGTGACTTCCACCACCTCACCGGCCTGGGCGCGGGCCAGCCACTCGGAGAGATGGGTCTTGAGATCCCGCACCGACACCTGGCTTGCGACTACATCAGCCATGGGCACTGCTGCTTTTGTGACTACATTAGAGGGCTGGAGAGAACTGCACTGCTGATGCGTTCTCAATGACTCAGGTGCGCCGCGCGGGCTTCCTCATGGTCGCCCCCTCTCACGTCACCCTTTCGGGCCCTTCAGGCTGCAGGCCGGCTTCGATTCCAGCCTCAACCTGCTGCTCGCCCTGCTCGGAGGCGCACACCTCACCGGCATGGAGAAAGGGTCCTCAGGGCCCCTGCAGAGTCCGGGCATCACTGCTGCCGATCAGCGGTGCTTGAACGGGTTGAGCAGCGCAACGCCGAACTCCTGGAAATCGGCTCCATTGCGGGTCACCACCGTGAAATTGTGAACCCTGGCGATGGCCGCAATCATCGCGTCCTCGTAGAGGGTGTCGGATCGGCGATGCATCAGCTGGGCCCAGCAGCGAAAGGCCGCACCATCCATCGGCAGCAGGTTGAAGCTGCCGCTCAGCTGATCCAACCACCGCTCGATCTCCTCGGCCTTGCCGGGGTCCTGGTCGCGGGTGATCTCGATGCCCGCCTGGATCTCGCCGAGGGTCACGCTGGCCAGATGGAGGTCGGCGTCATTGGTGCACTGCAACCAGGCGAGCACGGCACCATGGGGCCTTGGCCTGCGCAGCTCCGAGACCACGTTGGTGCGGCCGACGGGCCTGGCCCCGCGGCGGCACCAACGCCTCGGTGCGGGCTTCTGCGGCCAACAGCAGCTCCTTCAGGCTGGGCCGCGCTGCGGCCTGGAGGCGTCGCCATTCCTCGATCGGCACAAGCACGGCTGCTTCCGTGCCGCGCCGTGACACCACCTGGGACCCCTCCCGCTGGCAGGCGTCGAGCAGCTCACTGAAGCGCGCCTTGGCGTGCTGCACCGGTCATACCGTCATCACTGACTAGTCATCTGACCAGACTAATGCTCCTGGTTGGAGTCGCCCATGGCGCCCGGATCACCTCCGAGCTGGATCGCGTTCTGGTGGCCGTAGGGGATCGCGCGCGGGCTTCCTCATGGTCGCCCCACGGGCAAGGGCTGACGCGAGCGGCTCGGCGACAGGCGTCGTCGCCGCCCTTGCCTACGCGGGGCACCACTCGAGCGTCAGCGCTTTGCCTGCCATGGCCGCGTCCAAGTCCCGCTCTCGAAAAACCTATCAAGGCCCCACAGCAGAAGAGAAAATCGTCAACTCCTTGATCGAGCTGATGGAGGCCGGCGCCGCCCCCTGGCGGCGGCCCTGGCGAAGGCCCTGGGATGGCAGCGGCGGTGGGCACCACGTCAATCTGCTCTCGGGCCATCGCTACCGCGGCGCCAATCCGATCCACCTCACCCTTGGCCCCAGAGCCGGTGCGGTCCTATGCCCTTCCGCTGCCGCCGGAGCACCCGCCTGGGCCCCCTGAGATTCAATTTCGGCAAGAGCGGCCTCAGCTCGATTTCTCTGGGCGGACGTGGGGCATCGTTCAACATCCCGGTTGCTCGCAGTGGTGGTGATCACTGAGGTGGACTGGCTTTTCTGGACAGGCCCCATCGTTAACCTCTGAGGCGGGGCACCGCCCCTGAGAAGGGGCTCCCATCGATGAGCAAACGACGCACCCACAGCCCCGAGTTCAAGGCCAGGGTCGCCATGGAGGCGATCAGTGGT
>CALRVC020000084.1:0-3499 GCA_943371515.1 Synechococcus sp. UW140
AGCCTGGCCCACTTCTTCTGGAGGTATGGCCATGTAAGACCACACAGCTCCCTGGGAGGCAAAACTCCCCATGAAGTCTACACTGAGAATAAACCCTGTTCCTCCCGCCCGGAGTTAACGATGTCAGGGGCCGAATCTGTCCAATAAAGGCCATCCACCTCAGCCTGAAACTGCTCGACTGGGCTCGGGGGCTGGGCATCGACGTGGATGTTGCCGCAGCCAGTGAGCCCTGCTTGTACCTGATCCCCGACTACGACACGCAGGAGGAGGCCGCTGCAGCCGTACTGGATCTGCTGGCACACCAGTCCGCCGATTTCGATGCTGCCGCGCAGCGCGTGCTGGACAAGAACCAGGAGCTCTATCGTCGCCTGGCTTGATGCGTTGGCTGACTTCAGCAGAGTGGAGGCATAGCGGGCCTACGCGATCTTGACCCTCTGTGAATCCTGACGATCAAATCACCGAAGAAAAGCGTTCCAGACGAGCTGCAAACCCTGGAAGACCTTGCTGGTTGAGCGTCGCGAGATAGTCCAGTACAGACTTGGGCGGGTTGCGCAGGCTTGCCCGATGCAGCCTTGCCGCCAGGCAGACTATCTGCGGATCGAGATCAAGCTGATCCACCAGGAACGGATCGGGATGGCAGGCTTCGATCCCATAGGGCGCCAACGACTCGGCCGGAAAATCCTTGATATTGAAGGTGAGAATCAGATCGGCAGATGTGCGGATGGCGGCTGCCAGCAGATGACGATCATCGGGGTCCAGCAAGACCAGAGACGGGATGAGATCTTCGAAGTTGGTGACCAAGGCGTCGCGAACATGCGCGTTCATCAGCTGACGGGTGCGATCCAGCTGTTCCTGCTTGAGATCAGAGCGATCTCGGAGCACCCCACGGATGCGAAGCCAACTGATACCCTTTTGGTGACTTGCCGCTCGGGTGAACGTGCCGCAAAAGCGATCAACCTTCTCGCGGATGCTGGCTATAAAAATGTCTACAACATCATCGATGGCGTGGAAGGCGATAAAGTTACGGATCCAGAAAGTGTCTTTTTCGGGAAGAGGATGAAGAATGGCTGGAAGAACTCAGCTCCCTGGGTCTATGATCTTGATCCAGAGAAAATCATTCTAGAAGAAGCTGCCACCAGGTCAGTCCCCCAATAATGAACCAGATGACGAGTTTTTCGCCACCCGCTTTCTGTGTTGAGGCGTCATGGCAATCAAGACGCATAGGTTATTTCTATCACCCTTGGAATCATTCGGTGCCGTCCGTAATGGTTGACCTTGTGGGCCTGGTGCCGCTGCTTCCCGACCGTCAATGTCCCACCGACTGTCCGAGTGACCAGTTTTTATTCAGTTCCTGGCGGGGGACCGGGCACCGGGTTCAATACCCGACCCCACGGCAGTCTTCGAGCTCACTGACCTGCGGGTATGCAGCCAATGATTCCCCGACCAAGAGTCCCAGCCAGTCCATAGGTGAGTGCTAGCCGATTCGCTGCGATGCTCAGCATTTCCGCGACAGAAGCCCGCAAGTGGCTGTATGCCCTGATCGACGAGGTGGGTGACACGCACGAGCCGGTCCAGATCACCGGCAAGCGCGGCAATGCCGTGCTGCTTTCGGAGGCCGACTGGAACGCCATCCAGGAAACCCTGCATCTGGTTTCGATCCCGGGGATGCGCGGGTCGATCCTCGATGGGTTGGCCACAGCGGTGGATGATCTCAATGATCAGCCTGGCTGGTGATCCAGGAGCCGCTCAAATTCCCTGCCGGAAAGGTTTTTCGGTCATTATTCCGGTGCTGGCTCACAGAAGGTGGTCTCAAGGTCACGGGCCCCATGCAGAACCCGCACGATCTGAACCCCACCGGGAACGGTGAGATAGAAGATGACGTAACGCCCCACCGGAAAGCTGCGGAGACCATCAGCCAGCTCGTCCCTTCGTCGGCCGATGCTGGGCTGTTGTGCCAGCACCTGGAACTTCTGGGCGATCACATCGATGAACGCATCGGCATGGGCGTCGCTGTCATCGGCGATGAACTCCCAGATTTCAACCAGATCAGTCTTGGCACTGGGTTGGAGAACAATCACCTGGATGGCTCACGTGCCCTGGGTGGCAGCGCGGCGGGACGCCTTGCTCCTGCGTCCGTCCTGCTTGATCTCCTCCGCATTCCAGGAGGTCGGCTCCCCGCTGCTTAGGCCTTCCTGGATGTCGTGTCGCAGTTGCTGGAGCTTGAGAGAATGCAGCTGGTCTTGTTGCTCCATGAGCCTGAGGGCTTCGCGGACGACCTCGCTGGCGGAGGTGTAGAGGCCAGACGCGACCTTGGCCTTCACCATGGCTTCGAGCTGAGGCGAGAGGCTGACATTCATGGTCATGACGAGCTCCACGGACCACTCTCAAGATGTCGAGCCTACGGATCCTGGCAAAGACTGTCAATATTTGCCATGACTAGCAGCGCCTCCGGGCCGACGACGGGTGACGCCCTGATTGGTCAGCAGCGCCAGCAGCTGCGGATCGATCGAACACCTGCTGGCCTGGGAGCGGCCATCCCCCTTACGCTGTAAAACGAATCGTTCAACACCCTGGGATCATGGCGATCGGGGTGCGGGTGGAGCCGGAACTCGAGCGTCAGCTCGGCAAGAGCCGCACCGCCTGCGTGCGCGACGCCATCACCCAATACCTGTTGCGCCACGGCGATGGCTAGGAAGCCCGCCGGCAGTCGCAACGGCTGGCCGAACGGGAACCACAACAACACTGGAGCGAACAGCTGCCCGATTGGAGCGACTGGACCGCGTGAGCCTGCCTGCGCTCCGCCGCGGCACCGTGGTGACCGTGGCCAGCCCGGGGGCGTACTCCGGCAAACCCAGGCCAGCGGTGGTGGTCCCAGGCGGGTCGATGGTTGCAGGCCCATCCCAGCGTCACCCTCTGTCCGCTTACCAGCACCCTGGTGGAGGCTCCCCTGGTCAGGCTTCCCGTGCAGCCAACAGCACGCAACGGCCTGCAGAAGTCGTCCCAGCTGATGGTCGACAAGTCGTTCATGGTGCCGATCAGCTCCCTCGGGGCGGTGTTGGGGCAACTGGAGCCCCAGCTGCTGATCGGGCTGGATCTGGCCCTGCGGGGTTGGCTGGAGCTCCCTTGAGCTGACCGCTTCTTGACCGATCACCAACACGCCCCAGAACTCCGGTTGGATCGTGCTGAAGGCGGACGCTTTCACAGCCTCGGTAACACGGCCCTTGAGCCCCGGAGATATCAGCTGGTGCCGCCGCTGAGGTGGGCCTGTATCAACAACAATCACGACCAGCGTGTACAGACCCTGAGAGACGCAGCGACATCCCTTTACTTGCTGGGAAAAGGTCTCAGCAAAGGAACCCCTGAAAAACCCGCTAAAATCAGTCCAGATCCAAGACTGAGACTGGAACGGATGGCCGACCCTCTCCAGCTGGGCTTCACGGACTACGAGCAGATCTATGCCAAAAAGAGGACGCGTCGCCAGCGCTTCTTGGATGAGATG
>CALRVC020000085.1:0-3431 GCA_943371515.1 Synechococcus sp. UW140
GCCGACCACGCGGTCCACCCGATCCAGGTGAGCCAATGGAAGAAGCAGCTCCTGGAGGGCGCCAGCGACCTGTTCACCCGTGGCAACAAGACGCAGGCCAAGGACGAGAGCCAGGCCAAGGAGGCTGAGCTGTTCCAGCAGATCGGCAAGCTCCAGATGGAGCTGGAGTGGCTGAAAAAAAAGTCTCAACTGCTCTGATGCCCGTGAACTGCGCAAACTGGTCGATCATGACCACCCTGAGCTCACGGTCAGCCGCCAGTGCGAGCTCCTCGGATTGCCACGATCGACCCTCTACTACAAGCCCGTGCCTGTCAATGAGTCCACCCTGCGGATCATGGCCAGGATCGATGCCTTGTACCTGGAGGATCCCACCACCGGTAGCCGGCGAATGGTGCACTACCTGGACAGAGAAGGAATCCCGATCAGCCGTGACCGTGTCCGAAACCTCATGCGGTGCATGGGTTTACGGGCGATCTATCAGAGACCAAGGACGACAGTTCCTGGTAGCCCATCCGAGCGTTTTCCCTGCCTGGTGGACCTCCAGCAGCTCAAGGCCCCAGATGAGGTCTGGGCGACGGATATTACCTACATCCCGCTGCGGAAAGGCTTCCTGTACCTGGTGGCCGTTGTCGATCTGTTCTCACGGCATGTGCTCAGCTGGAAACTCTCCAACAGCCTTGACACGGAGTTTTGCCTGGAGGCCCTGGAGATGGCCCTGGCCAGTGGCCGCAAGCCGCAGATCTTCCATTCCGATCAGGGCTGTCAATTCACCTCTGGAGACTTCGTGGCGCAGCTCAAGGCAGAAGATATCAAGATCAGCTGGTCAGGCAGGGGGCGGTGCTTTGACAACATCCTGGTGGAGAGGCTCTGGCGCACCGTCAAATATGAAGAGGTCTACATCCGCGCCTATGGCGATGGCTGGGAAGCTGAGATCAGCCTGGCCCACTTCTTCTGGAGGTATGGCCATGTAAGACCACACAGCTCCCTGGGAGGCAAAACTCCCCATGAAGTCTACACTGAGAATAAACCCTGTTCCTCCCGCCCGGAGTTAACGATGTCAGGGGCCGAATCTGTCCAATAAAAGCCATCCACCTCAGTAGGCGGTTGTTGCAGCATGGTGTGCCCCTGACCACGGCCCGTCGATGCTCGAACCCGAGCCGATTCGCTCCATCGACCCGGACACCTTGGATGGTGGGGCTCTCTACAGGCTCTGCACCAGCCTGGTGGTGCCTCGGCCGATTGCCTGGGTGAGCACGATCAGCAGCGAGGGGCAAGCCAACCTGGCACCGTTCAGCTTCTTCAATGCCGTGAGTGATCAGCCAGTGGTGCTGATGGTCTCGATCGGTGCACGGCGCGATCGGGAGAAGGACACCCTGCGGAACATCCGACAGACACGCTGCTTTGCGGTGCATGTGGTGAATGACCGGCTCGTCGAGCAGATGAACATGACAGCCACCGACTACCCGCCTGGCACCAATGAATTCGAAGCCGCAGGCCTGACGGCTGTGCCAGGCAGCCGCATCGCGGCCCCACGCGTGCGGGATGCCGTCGCTTGCCTGGAATGTGAGCTGCTTGAGCTGATCCCCGTACCTGGCACTACGTTCACCATGGCGCTGGGCCAAGTGGTGATGGTGCATGTGCAGGAGCGTTGTCTAGGAGGCTGTTGCACGAATAATCCGTGAGCTCTGCCGTGAAAGCCATGCCGTGGCTCGGACCTGCTGCGATTCCACCGTCAGCGCTCTGAGTCCAGCGCCTTGATCTGTTGGCAGCCCCCGGTGGCTCCCGCTGGGGGCCGGGCCACCGGGGGCCTTCAGGTCACCGCCCAGCTGAATTTGAATAGCTTGAGCAGGTTGTGGCCCGTGCTCATCAGCGACCACTCTCCATTCACCTTCTCAAGCCCTCTCAGCAGGAAGCGCCGCAGGCCGCGATTTTCTTTCGTCTGACCAAACACCGGCTCGACGATCGCCTTGCGCCTGGCATAGACCTCGCGGCCGTTCTTGCTTCTGAGCTTGCGGGCCATTCTGCCTTTGGTGTCGAGATCCTTTGGGATCGGACCCCGTGATGGCGGTGGCAGCTGGCCATGCTTCTGGCGCCCGGTGGAGATGTAGGCATCGATGCCCCGATCGCTGCAGGCCTTGGCGTTGGCCTCGCTCCAGTAGCCCGCATCCGCAATGAACGTCGCAGGCAGGGTGCCGGTGCTGGCGATGGTGCGCTCCAGCATGGGGACGAGGTGTTCGACATCTGGAGCCTGGTTGCTCACCCCGATCGCCACGATCACCTGGTGCTTGCTGTCCACTGCGGCCTGGGCGTTGTAGCCCTGGATGTAGCCATTGCCGCTTTTCATCACGTGGCTGCCTGGATCAGTGAAGTTGCGCTGGGCTTTGGGGCTCGGCTTGCCCTGGGCGTTGCTCGGTAGTCCCCGAGCGGGCATGGCCAGTGGATCGGCTGCCCCCAGACCCACCGTTTCCGGATCGATTCCCGTCTCCTGGAGCTTCTGCAGTGCCAGCGCTCGTGCGGTATCGGCGCGTTGCTGCTTCTGGTGCGCCCGGCTGCTGAGCTTCTCTTTGCTGTCGTCGTCGCCTTGCTCGGCCTCCTTAGCGGCAGCATCAGCCTGCTTCTGGCGCCGGCGGGCCTGGGCAGCAGCAGCTTCTGCCTCCAGCTCAGCCTTGGCCTGGCGGATCTTCTCCAGCCGGCTTTCCCGGCGCTGCAGTTCCTCCGGCAGTTCACTGCCCCGCTTGCCCTTGCCGTAGCGGCCGTCCTCCTGAGCGTCGATGATCTCGGCCTTCCTCAGCAGGGCCCGCATCTCCTGCCTGAGCTGCTGCTCGCTCTTCTCCATGCGCTCGTGGCTCATGGCCTTGTGGATGCTGGCGTTGGCTCCCACCTTGGTGCCGTCCAGCGCCACATGGCCCATCTGCACCAAGCCGGACTTCTGACAGAGCCTGAGCACCTGCACAAACAGATCCTCCAGCAGCTCCAGGTGCCGGCGGCGGAACTCACTGATCCGCGTGTGGTCCGGCTGCTGGTTCCCGCTCAGTACCCGGAATGGCAGGTCCTCGTAGCAAGCCCTTTCGATCTTTCGCGACGACGGCATCCCGACGCAGTAGGCGTACAGAAGCAGCACAACCATCATCCTGGGGTCGTAGGCCTTCTCGCCGCGGGCGTCCTTCTGGCGGTAGAGCCGGAAGATGGGATCGAGATCCAGCTGATCGATCAGATCCAGCAGAAAGAACGCCAAATGGTCCTTGGGCAGCCAGTCGATCGGCGAGGGCGGCAGCAGCCAGGCCTGCTCAGGCAGCCAGGGGCGGAAGGTCTTGGGCTTGCTCATGGCCCATGATCTCGCCCAAAGCCATTGCTGTCACTAGCTTTTGGGCAGATGCGTGGCCGTCTGTGGAGAACTCGCGGCGCGTTCTATGCGCAACAGCCTCCTAGCC
>CALRVC020000086.1:0-3257 GCA_943371515.1 Synechococcus sp. UW140
CCGTAGCGCCCCCACAGGGCGCAGCGGCGGCGATCACCGCCCGGGGGCCGGCACAGCGGACGTCACGATCAAGATTGCAGGCGTAGCCCACAACCGATCGGCAATCCAGACGAAAGACTTGACAAGTCAATCGTCTGGATTCATCTTGAGACTATGAGGAGCATATGCGCCTCTCGAATGACAACAGCCCGTCATTCGCCCCTGTTCACCCTCAGATCAGGGCAATCGGGCCTCGGGATTTACACCACACGAAGGGACGTGGCCACGGTGATGACCCACGCCGAGGCCGCCTCGAACCGTGACGGCCAGTGGATGCACGACAACTACGGCCCGGTGATCTGGGGCGGCAGCGGCGAGCGCTGGGACTTCCTGCAACTCAGCAGGAACGGGCCACCCACCGGCGGTGATGAACTGCGCCGGCGCATCCGGCGATATCTGAGCGAACCGGAGGCGGCCGGCCGCCTCGAGCCGGCTGGAGTTCCGCCGCGCCAGCACGATGAAGGCCCGCGGCCGGGAGCTGGCGGTGGAGATCGATAGCAACGGCAGCTCCTGGGCCCTGGCTGCCGAGCTGCTGGAGCTCTACGAGATCCCCTACGAATGGGAGGCCAGCCGCCGGCGGATCCTGATCGGCAGCCTCGATGTGGCACCCACGTTTCAGGACGATCAGGTGCAGCCCTCGGTGGGCTGGCCGCTGTTCGAAATGGGGCTGCAGCGGGGGGATGCGCCGCTGATCCTGCGGGGCATCGTGCGCGAGAACCGGGCCTGGTGCCGGGTGCTGGAATTCGCCGAGGAATTCGGGATAAGTGTGAGCTTCGAGCCGTTCATTTTGTGGGAACGGCGGGGTGGGTGAGTCCGGCGCAGCGCCCGCAGTTGCGGCTCAGGGCAACACCTTGTCTGCCAGCCGTTGCAGGCGTTGGTCAGCCGTGAGCAACACGGCCGCTTCCCGGCGGGCCAGGGCGAGGGCTTCAACCTGCAGATGGCGGTCTGGATCGATCTGGTCCACCAGATCTCGGGCATCAGCCAGCAGCAGCTGAGGATCCAGGCCGGCCAGGCTGCCGGCGCGTTGCAGCTTCCAGAGAGCATTGGCCACCTCTGTGAGCATGAGCTCAGGAGCCAGCACCAGGCTCGCCTGCTGCAGCTGCTCAGCCCAGCTGGCGGCCATGGGGTCGTGGCACACAAGCCGCAGTGCCGCCGAGGCATCGAGCACAAAGGCCGTAGGCATCAGCGCTCCCGATCGGCACAGATCAGCGCTTCCGGCGACTGAGGCCACTGCAGCGCCGGCTGCTGTTGCCAGCGCTGTGCGATCCGCTCGAGGGCCTGCTGTCGCCGTTGCCGCGGATCACCACCAGCGAGGGCCTCCAGATCGGCCAGGGCCTGTTGGCTGAGGCTGCGCTTGTGGGCGCGGGCCCTGCGCTGAAGCAGGGTGTGCAGAGGTTCGGGAAGGTCGCGGATCTGCAGGGAGGGCATGGATCGCGCATAGCAGTGCCTTCTTCAACATACTGAGAAGTCATGCAAACTGCATGCCTCCATCAGAAGGCGCGAAGGGCAGAACAGCGGCAACAGCCGAGCCCTGCATGCGGGCCAGGCACCAATCGATGCGACCGCCGGACCGGACGGCATGAGGAGGTGGGGGAGGGTCGAGCACAGTCTGCTGATCGGCATCGACGCGATGTGCTGCACTGTGCCTCCTGATCGGCAGCCTCGATGTGGCGCCCACGTTTCAGGACGACCAGGTGCAGCCCTCGGTGGGCTGGCCGCTGTTCGAGATGGGCCTGCAGCGGGGGGATGCGCCGCTGATCCTGCGGGGCATCGTGCGCGAGAACCGGGCCTGGTGCCGGGTGCTGGAATTCGCCGAGGAATTCGGGATCAGTGTGAGCTTCGAGCCGTTCAGGTTGTGGGAACGGCGGGGTGGGTGACAGGGTCCGCTCGGTAGCTTCAGCGACCTGTTTCGAAGGGATTGAGTAGTGGCACCTCAAACGTTTTAAAATCTGCCCCATTGCGGGTCACCACGGTGAGGTGGTTCACCTTGGCGATGGCGGCGATCATCGCGTCTTCATAGAGGGTGTTGGATTGGCGATGCATCAGCCGGGCCCAGCAGCGAAAGGCTGATCCATCCATCGGCAAAACGTTGTAGCTGAGGCTCACCAGATCCAGCCAGGCTTCGAGCTCGCTGGCTTTGCCTGGGTCTTGCTCACGGGTGAGCTCAATACCTGCCTGGATTTCGCCCAGGGTCACCGTGGCCAGATGCAGGTTGGCGTCGTCTACGCCATCGAGCCAGGCCAATACCGCGCCATGGGGGCGTGGTTTGCGCAACTCTGAAACCACGTTGGTATCGAGGAGATACACCGCAGCACCTACAGGCTGATCAGCTCACGCCGCCGGGCCTTCCCCCGGGGCGGCACCAGGGCTTCGCTGCGGGCCGAGGGGGCCAGCAAGAGCTCTTTGAGGGAAGGGCGGGCCGCAGCCTCAAGGCGGCGCCACTCCTCAATCGGCACGAGCACGGCGGTTTCCGCCCCACGGCGAGACACCACCTGTGGCCCCTCCCGCACGCAGGCATCGAGGAGCTCACTGAACCGTGCCTTGGCGTGCTGCACCGCCCAGATCGCCATCCCTTCTCCTCCCTGGATAACCAGTCATCTGACTAGACGGTACTTGCTCCTGCTCACGGTTGGGGCTACCTCAGACGCCGTGATCACCGACCGATGCGGCGGAACTGGCCGACTGGATCAGCTGCTGCGGCTGTATGGATTGGTGCCAGGCCGATTGGTAGCCATGGCACGTCCTCGGTTGGGCCATGGTCTTGACCTGTCGGCCAGCACCGTCTCCACTACGCCGCCAGCTGGCTGGCTTCACCCCGTTGCCGTCCGATTTCGCTCTCGTTGCCCTTGCGGCCTGAGGGCCAGGCCCATCACGGAGCCATGGCGCTGCTGGCGGCGGTTGGGCGCGACTGTGTAGGCGCCCATCAGCTTCTGCCGGAAGGTTCGCCACCGGAGAACGTGCGTGTCATCGAGGCCGAGCCCCTCGATGAGGCCAGGGTGGCCAGACAATGCCAGCTCGCGGTGCAGGGCAAGCCCCTGGGCCAGAACGATGGGGAGGCGTTTCGCCTGTCGCTAGGAGGCTGTTGCACGAATAATCCGTGAGCTCTGCCGTGAAAGCCATGCCGTGGCTCGGACCTGCTGCGATTCCACCGTCAGCGCTCTGAGTCCAGCGCCTTGATCTGTTGGCAGCCCCCGGTGGCTCCCGCTGGGGGCCGGGCC
>CALRVC020000087.1:0-3246 GCA_943371515.1 Synechococcus sp. UW140
GAGTTGCACATACAGCGATTAGGGCCCATAGTGGATTGATGGAGCTGCTCAATCAGCTTCCAGGCAGTCATCCTCTGACTGCTCCTGTTCACCCTCCAGAGAGGGTCACAGGACCTCCCGAGTTACACCACTCAAAGGGGCGCTACCCGAGCTGGTGCGCCTGCACGGCGGTGTGGAGCGACATGGCCGGGCCTGGTCGATCGAACTGGACCATCTGATCGATGCCCTGCGCCGCAAGCCGCGGGCGCTGCTGCACTGCCGCTACCAGCGGGAGCTGTTCCCGGATGAGCGCTGGTGGGACCTCTGGCAGGAGCTGCGCGCCAGCGGCGACCGTGACAACGCAGCCCGACTCATGGTGGAGGCCCTCCATGTCGGCTGCCGCCTGGCGACCTACGAGGCGGTGCTCGCCTGGCTGGAGAAGGCCCGAGCGGGGCATCGGCTGTCGCTGGCGGAGCTGCAGAAGCGCTTCCGGCTGCCGCCCCACCGCCCTGTTCCCGAGCAACGCATTGCCCAACACACCCTCCAGACCTATGACCACCTCCTCCTCGTCCATTCCCAGAGCGCAGGCGGTGGAGGCGACGCTGCCGATGCTGCTCAAACAGCTGCGGCTGGCACGCTTCCGCTCCCACTGGCAGAGCCTCGCCTCGCAGGCTGAGGCCCAGGGCTGGAGCCACGGCCAGTACCTCTACGCCCTGTGCGAGCAGGAGGCGGAGCAGCGCCAGCTCACCCGCCAGCACAGGCTGCTGCGGGAGGCCCATCTGCCCTGGACGAAAGCCCTGGCCGACTATGACCACCACCTCCGCATCGAGCCGGCCCGCTGGCAGGAGCTGGAAGGTCTGCCAGGGATCCGGACTGGCTGCAGCGGGGCGAAAACCTGCTGTTGTTCGGCCCCAGCGGTGTCGGCAAGACCCACATCGCCAGCGGCATCGCCCTGGCCCTGATCGGCCTGGATCAGCCCTGCCGCTTCTATCCCGCCACCGCCCTGGTGCAGGAGCTGCGGAAGGCCCGCTCCGACTACGCCCTGCCGGCAGCGCTGCAGCGGCTGGATCGCTACCCCCTGCTGCTGATCGACGATGTCGGCTACGTGCGGCGCGACGAGCACGAGAGCGCCGTGCTGTTTGAGCTGATCTGTCACCGCTACGAACGACCCTCGATCCTGATCACCTCCAACCAGCCGTTCTCCGCCTGGGAGGAGATCTTCCCCAGCAGTTCCATGACGGTGGCGGCAGTGGACCGGCTGGTGCACCACTGCCGCATCGTGGAGATCACCGGCGACAGCCACCGCCGAGCGCAGGCCGCCAGCCGGGCTCAGGCCAGCAGCCAGGGCGAGGGGTAGTTGTCGCCAGGCGACAGGCTGATTGAGGTGGATCCGCAGCATCACCTCCAAAGGAATCGGCGGACGACCTCCTTTGCTGGAAGGCTTGTGATACACAGGCTCAATCAAGGCCAGAAACGCTTCCCAGGGAACCGTGGCCTCCATCTCATCCAAGAAGCGCTGGCGACGCGTCCTCTTTTTGGCGTAGATCTGCTCGTAGTCCGTGAAGCCCAGCTGGAGGGGGGCGGCCATCCGTTCCAGCCTCAGTCTTGGATCTGGACTGATTTTAGCGGTTTTTTCAGATGTTCCCTAAAAGCAATCGATGAAATCATTGTTAGATGGATTGATGCAGGCTGTCATCCACCTGGCGTGAAAGCATTGGCACCTGTGGGAGATCAAAAGCAGGCTCCCACTCCTACACCGATTGACATTCCCCAAGTGGAACTTAAGATTGTTCAGCTCGCCACGCTGTGGGAGAGGGGTGTCATTACTGAAGAAGACTATCAAGCTTTGCGATATAAAGGACTTGGGCTTGGCTAGTCTATGGCCAAAGGCTGGGATTAAGTGGCTTCAGTGGATAAGGAGAAATAGGGGGTGACGGTGTCGCGCTGGGACTTGGGAGGGGAAATGGAGTGACAGTCTCTGGCAGCGGTTTTGAAGGCACAGCCTGCTCCTTTTCAGACTGATCATACTCCTGGAAATAGGTTCCCATCGAGGTGCAAGCTAGAACCACATTTCTGCGTAGAAAGCATAACCGGCCAGCTCCGACCTCCTTATCTCCATCCCCTAGCTGCTTGAGTGGTAGACCAATCATGAACAGGCTGTGGGGTTCAGCTATTGCCACAGACGAGAGGGCTGTCCTAACCGAAAGGTCGGTAGTTTCGTTCCATTGCCTTAGTGGAGCCGTTGTATAGAATAGCGGCCAGCTGCGGGAATTTCCTGCTGGGTCCGTAAGCATCGCCTTCGTAATTTGAGTAGGGAAGTCACCTGTATTTTCTAAGTAGTATTCGCATATAAGAGGTTTAGACGTGTTCGGGGCGTAGCGGCACTGTTGATCCAGAATTTTCAGCTCGGCTTTCCTGCGGGACGACTCCTGTACTACGTAACTTACTCCATCTGCCGCAAGAGATCCGAACCCCGACGACAGAAAGACTGAGAGCAACCATTGAGAAAGATTTGGACGAAACTCGCCACTTGCCACCATCCTATGTACACAAGGCAACACGTAGATTTTATGATTGTTGGTTTTCCCAGGGTGGTCAGACCCACGATTCGTCACAGCGTCTGCTTTTGGCTGAGCCTTTCCCGCTGGGTGCAGCGAATATCCATGCGATCCGCAGTAGTCGCCTGACTTTTATGGCCTAGTCACAACAGCAACTTGTAGGTCGCCACTCGATCACCCGCCTATCCCGTGGGTTGTCCGGAAGGACACGTGTCACCCCAGTGGACCTGGATCGTTAGCCCCTCAGCGAATCCAGAGCGATCACTCGCCGCCAAAGAAGCGCTGCTTCTGGTGGCCGCGCAGCTTGGCGATCGGTGCGGGCACCACGCGGCAGGGACGCACCGCCTGGCCGGTGTCTTCGAGGAACCAGATGCGGGCCTGGCTTGCGTCCCCTGTGTTGGTGTAAATCCCTGGGGACCTCAACCCCGGCGTAGCCGGGGTTGAGCGCGCACCACAGCGACCCGGCTCAGCCGCTGGCGTTGCAAGGGGTGGGCAGGCCCGTGACCCTGGTTTGAGCACTACCTCAACCAGACGAACCATGCCCACTTCCAATCGTGCCGCAACTGAGCTGGCGCCGCTACTGGATGGCAGCAGCGCCGGTGAGCTGATCCCCGAGCTGGTGCGCCACGGCCTGCAGCAGCTGATCGAGCTGGAGGTCGCTGCCGTGCTCGGCGCGGAGCGCCATGAGCGCAGCGAGGACCGGCTCGGC
>CALRVC020000088.1:0-3148 GCA_943371515.1 Synechococcus sp. UW140
CCGTAGCGCCCCCACAGGGCGCAGCGGCGGCGATCACCGCCCGGGGGCCGGCACAGCGGACGTCACGATCAAGATTGCAGGCGTAGCCCACAACCGATCGGCAATCCAGACGAAAGACTTGACAAGTCAATCGTCTGGATTCATCTTGAAACAATGAGGAGCATATGCGCCTCTCGAATGACAGCCCGTCATTCGCCCCTGTTCACCCTCAGATCAGGGCAATCGGGCCTCGGGATTTACACCACGCGAAGGGACGCGGCCACCGCCCGTGGCAGTTCACTGCCCAGGTTCATCCAGGCCGCGAGGCAGGGGAACTTCGGCTGGATTGCCGCACCACTGTCCGATCTCGAACCCAAGGGGGCGAAGGAGATGTATCACACCGTCCTTTGTGCTCGAGCTAAATCAATTCAAGTCACACCCGACCAGGTGTTGCCGCCGCCCTATCCGGCGTTGCTCCCCCTTGGCATCCGCGAAGCCAAGGCTGTTGCCAACGCCTGTGATGTTCTCCAGGTCGAGCTGAAGCCGCCGTTTGTCTACGAGAATCCGGACATTCCCACCCTGGTTCTGAACGGCGCCTACGACCCCGTCACGCCCCAGCCCTACGGGGAAGCCGTGGCCAGGAACATGAACACCGCCTATGCGTACACCTTCCCCGGTGTCGGGCATGGGGCCCTGTTTGTGCCGCGGGGCATGCCTGCGGAAGCATGTGTGACTCAAATCGCTGCTGACTTTTTGGCTAACCCAAAGCAAACACCCGATAGCCACTGTGTAACCCAGATCAAGCCTGCGTTTGTCATTGAATAGACGCTTTACTTGAGCTGATGTTCGCTGATCGCATCCGTTGAGTGCAGACAAGAAACTCAACGCTTACCGACTTTTGTAAGATCCAAGTAACAGTTGCTCACAGCTAGAGACGCAACTAACATTGACCATGCACACCATCCGCTGAAATCAATCGGTTGGATCATAAGGATTGTCTGCGACGAGTGATGGGCATCGTTAGGCGGTCCCAATTTGCTCAGCTCAACGGAACTGATCCAGTCGCCCACAGTTGTCTTTATCCACAGCCCCAAGAGACGAACCGAAAGCCAAGCACTGAGCGGCAGGGGGGCCAAGGGTCCAGGAGCTGCATCCTGGGGCTGATGGGCCGCCGGTGTCTCAGCTGTGGCTTTGACCAGGGCCAGCACCCAAGGCGGACATCGGTGGCCCCATGGACAGACTGAGGAAGCGATCGGCGGCGGTCTGCTGCTCCATCAGGCAAGTCTGACCCAGCCGGTTGGAGGTAGCCCGTTGGCGTTGACCAAGTCGCCCGTTCCAGCGCGAAGGTGGTCGCTTGAACACCCGCTCATCCCGATAGGTACGCAAACCACTGCAGGCTCAGCGTCTGCAAGGGGGTTCGGGAGCTATCGGGCTCATGCCTTCGATGCCGCCCAACAGGTCGTCCCATTCCTGTCGCACCTTGGCCACCGCCGCCCGCTGCGCCTGTCTGCGGGGTCCGTGTATCTGGCATCGGGCGGCGGGGCTCCAGAGGCTCGCTGCTGATCGGCTCCGCGCTCCCCACTCGGGGGATGCGGACAGAAACAGCCTGGTGTCGGCGCGCCAGCCACCTATGTGCGGCAGGTGTTCGACCGGCGTCACTACTTGGAGCGGGGAACCGACGCTGCTGAATGGGGCGCTGCTGAACCCGCGTCGGTGATGGCCTGAGTACCACCATGCGGGTGCTGTCAGGCAGATTTCAGCGTTCCGTCATAAGGCTCGATCGAGGCGGCAATCAGCCGATACGCTCAGCCTGTACCAGGCGAATCGCACTGGGCCATCTCTCTAATACCATCTCGATGAAGATCCTCCTCCAACGCGGCGGTGCCCTGCTGGGACCTGGCCTCCTGGTGTTCACTGCGTCCGCTCCGTTCCACCAGCTCGCGTCCGCCGAGACGCTGGTGCGAGCCGGGGGCCGCTGCAAGCTGGAGAGAGCGGGCAATGAACTCTTCAACGGCCACTGCAGCTTCAAGCACAAGGCGGCCGGCGGCACCGATGCCTTTGTGGTGAAGCTCGATGACGGCACCGACTTCAACTTCTCTGGCCCCAACCCTCAGGCCCTGCAACTGCAGACCTACGACGGGATCGTGAACGTGCGCCACAACGCCAAGCCCGACCACGATCTGTTCCTGTGGAACGCAGACGGGGGAGAACATCGCCTCTCGGTGAAGCTCGACAACGTGCAGAATCCTGACGTGACGTTCGAGGACAAGCCCCAGAAGGCCACCAGCGCCACCGTGGTCGGTGTCGCGCTGGGAGGGCTGCTCGGGGCTCTGATTGCCGGATCGAACAAGGGTGGCAGCAGCGAAGCCGCCCGCGTGGGGGCCCCGGTGAGCTCCCTGCAGTCTCTGGTTGGGGTGAAGGGCGCCAGTGCCGAGAGCGAGCTGACCAGCAAGGGGTACACCTACCGGGGCGGCGACCAGATCGGCGACAGTGCCTTCACCTACTGGCAGCAGCCCCGCACCAAAAACTGTATTGCGGTGCGCACCACCGACGGACGCTATCAGTCGATCACCTACACCGAACCGAGCAAGTGCAAGTGATCGCCTGAACGCTCAGGCCACTGAACGCCCTGGCCGCCGGTCCTCCGATCGGCCAGGGCGGATTCAAAGTCTTAACTCAAGCTCGGTTCTGGCTTTCTCGTCGCCATCGCCAGTAGAGCCGTGATGTCGTGAGTTACGGCCTGCATTCCGGCTCGGATCGAATGAAACCTGCCAGCCGCAGCGAGTTCAACGCTGCTGTCCTCAGCGTCGTCATCGCTCCGGCGCCGTTGCCCCGGTAGCGGTGGGCGTCCTCATGCAGCTGGGTGTCACCGATCCAGTGTCAGCCCTCAGTGCCAGCCAGCTCCCGGCCGAGGCGATGCTCCACCAAGGAAGGGGATGACCTTGCCAGAATCAACCCCAAGGCGTGGAACCCTGGTTCAGCCTGTTGAGCGCCGCCGCAATCACCTACTGGTCACAGTGCTGGGCTTCCCCCGGTTTTGTGGACAGTCCTCAGGCCACCATTGTGGACATTATACGGGCTCTTCGAGCCCGTGCTTCATAGACAATGGGGCTGAGGTATTCAATCGATGAGTGCCGTCGCTCACGGTTGTAGTACCCCTCGATCCAGA
>CALRVC020000089.1:0-3116 GCA_943371515.1 Synechococcus sp. UW140
CTTCTGGAGGTATGGCCATGTAAGACCACACAGCTCCCTGGGAGGCAAAACTCCCCATGAGGTCTACACTGAGAATAAACCCTGTTCCTCCCGCCCGGAGTTAACGATGTCAGGGGCCGAATCTGTCCAATAAAAGCCATCCACCTCAGGAAGCTTCTAAGCTCGGAACGGCCTCGTAGGGCTGTTGATGCCCTCCGCCCCTTTTTCAGGGTTTCCGAGCGGTTCGCCTTCCGGGCGGTGGGCCAGCGCCGCAGCAGCCAACGCCATGGAAGAAAGGTCGTCGATCTTGAGGAGGCCAAGTGCAGGCGCCGACTCCGAGAGATCGCTCCCGAACACATCCCCTGAGCCCTGCGCATTGACGCCAGGGTCTCCAGCACTCACCCCACCGGCCAACGCGCATATCGCCGACCGGCCAACTTCATGGTCGGCGGACACTAAGAGAAGGTTCACGTGGCGGTGGATGACGCCACCCGTCTGTCGTATGTCGAGGTCCTGCCCGACGAGAAGGGGCCCACCACGGTGGGCTTCCTGAGCCAGGCGGTGGCCTGGTTCAACGGCCAGGGGATTGAGTGCCGCCTGGTGCTCAGCGACAACGGCTCTGCCTACAAGACGCACGGCTGACGAAACGCGTGCCTGGCCATGGGATTGAAGGCCAAGAAGACCAGGCCCTACACCCCAAGGACCAACGGCAAGGCGGAGCGGTTCATCAAGACGTTGCTGGAGGAGTGGGCCTACGTGATGCCGTACGGCAGCTCGACCGCCAGGAACGAGCTGCGGCCGGCCTGCCTGCGGATCTATAACGGCCGCAGGTACCACATGGCCCTGGGTGGCCTCACCCTCCAGCAGCGGCTTGATCAGCTGCAGGCATGAACAACCTGGTGGGAAATCACAACTAACGATTAGATCAAGCGAAAGCTGGCGTATGGGATAGACAGGACCGCTTCCCTGACTCGAACCATATCAATAATTACTTATAGCACCTCAGCCCCGAAGAAATGGAGAAAACATGTCGAGGCCTTCGAAATGGGGACAGCGCCCCTCAGCATGATGGGAAAACGAGACCCGATTGCCCTGATTCGAGAGTGAACAAGGTGGAATGACCGGCGACCATCCCAGAGGCGAAGTCAGGCATCAGTGTCATGAATTAACCACGGGCAAAAGAGACTTGACTTTCCACCACAAAAAGCCTACAAGGATCAGCGCTGATGCGGAAATAACTGAAATGGCAAGTACGCTATCGGCAAGCCAAAACCACTGTTCTTTCGAAAAGATTACCAGCAGGCTTGAGAGGATAAAGGCAATTCTTGCGAATCTGAACCCAACTTTAGCTTCAAACGATGGAATCGACATCAACCGCTTCAAGGCTGCATCAACAATTGATCTTGCCCTGTTTTTTGCTGCCAATGCTGGCTTTTCTACAAACGTAAAGGAAGCAATAGATGGAACAAAGGCAATCGGAACAGAAACAAAGAATAGCACCAAAGGGCTGGTAGCCCCCAAGATTTGCATAGCAATTTGCTGTGCTGGCCATCCGTAAAGGTAAAGACCATATGAAAAATCGCCAGTTCTTGACATGACATCGCTTAGGAAATTCCTGCGTTGGCCCATATAGACAATTAAATACGCCCCAAATACAGCAAATGCCGGCTTCTGTAGGCCAATGGAAGCGCTTAGGACTAGCCCCATAAGGCAAATTAAAAAGACCCTTGAGCTGAATGGATGCCAGGTAGAAAGCCAATACATTAATACACCCCCCGCGAAATATGGGAGAGTGAATGAAAGTGATGGAACAAGACTGGACAACCTATCGGAAATGCTTATAGCTACTGCGAGTACTGTCATGAAAAGAGTGACGCGATTCAAAGATGAAAGAGCAACGAAGAGAACGAGCAACACTAGATAGCTCAAGGCCTCATATCTAAGCGTCCAAAGCGAACCATTAACTACAGCTGCAAGAGGAGTGCTTGCGTAAGAGAAGACGCCTGGCAAATTCCAGTCACCTAGAGTCCTCAAAGATTGACGAATGTAGTCATAAGTCAATGGACTCAGGAAGTACTCGCGAAGCGTTAAAGAAGAGCAAATTGGACCAATAACAAATGCGGTCAGCAATACGCATAGGATAAATGCTGGGGCAATCCGAAGTAGCCTGTTAATGCAGTAGCTTACTGGAGACGAGTTCCGGCAAGCGACCGTGTCAGCAAGTAGCCGCTGATGATGAAGAAAGTAAATACTGCGTACAGACCTAGAATATTTTTTTCGCCCAACAGCTGATGCAGGGGTTCAGTCTCCTCAGACCCGGTAGCAAGGAGATAGGAGTGCGAGAATATAACCAAGATTGCGCACATCAGCCTGATGCCGTCCAAGCCGGGCAAATGATTAATTGCGGCTGGCCGGTCCATTAAGGAACATCTGAAAAACCCGCTAAAATCAGTCCAGATCCAAGACTGAGACTGGAACGGATGGCCGACCCTCTCCAGCTGGGCTTCACGGACTACGAGCAGATCTATGCCAAAAAGAGGACGCGTCGCCAGCGCTTCTTGGATGAGATGGAGATCACAGTTCCATGGGAAGCGTTTCTGGCCCTGATCAGGCCCGTGTATCACAAGCCGTCCAGCAAAGGAGGCCGTCCGCCGATTCCCTTGGAGGTGATGCTGCGGATCCATCTGCTGCAGCAGTGGTTCACACTTTCAGACCCCTTGATGGAGGCGATGCTGATCGATACGCCCTGCTTCCGCCGCTTCGCAGGGATCGAGACAATGGAAGGGAGGATCCCTGATGAGACCACGATCCTCAACTTTCGCCATCTGCTGGAAGAGCACCGGATCGCTGAGCAGATCCTCGAGGGTGTGAACCAGATGCTGAGCAAGAGGGGAGTGATGCTGAGGGAAGGCACGATCCTTGATGCCACGATCATCAATGCCCCCAGCTCCACCCTTACCGAGGCCGGAGGCCGAGCGTGGCGGAGCCACTAGGAGGCTGTTGCACGAATAATCCGTGAGCTCTGCCGTGAAAGCCATGCCGTGGCTCGGACCTGCTGCGATTCCACCGTCAGCGCTCTGAGTCCAGCGCCTTGATCTGTTGGCAGCCCCCGGTGGCTCCCGCTGGGGGCCACCGGG
>CALRVC020000090.1:0-3027 GCA_943371515.1 Synechococcus sp. UW140
AGAAGGCGTTTGGTCATCGGTCCACCCATCACGGCTGTGGTTGAAGCGAGCGCCCCATCCGGGCTGCACTCACCCCAGCTATTGCCAGCCAGAGCCGGCCTGGCCGGTCACGGCGTGACGGGCGGCGGATCCGGCGTCAGGTCCACATCCCATAGGTCATCTGCGGTGGAAACACCCCGAAGGGGCGGCAGGTAGATCCAGCCGCCGGCAGGCAGCAAAGTCGCGGGGCGAATCAGCGGCACCTGCAGCACCTGGCCCACATCCAGCTCATCGGACGGGCGGATCGCCGGCACATCGAGGAGCACACCAACAGGAAGCGGATCACTGCGCGGCCAGCGGTCGTAGTCCGGGTTGTAGAGCCGCAGCCAATCCACCGTCGTGTCGTAGTCGATGGCCAGTTGCTTGAGCGTGTCGCCAGCCGCGGTGGTGTGGCCATCGGCGCGCAGCAGCGACGGGTTGAGCTTGCGCAAGAAATCGACGGTCGTGCCATGGCGGGCGGCCAGCACGTTGAGCGTGTCACCCGTGGCGGTGGTGATCGGCCCCTGCTGGGCCAGATCCGGATTCATCGCCCGCAGGGTCTGCACGGTGGTGCCGTAGCGCTCGGCGATCAGGTTCAAGCTGTCGCCGGTTTCGATCACCAGCACGCGGTTGGGCTTGAGGGCAAAGCTGATCGCCTCCCCCAGCTCCGGCTGCACCTGCAGCCCGATGCCACCGGGCCCATAGGCCTGGCCGATCATCAGCAGGCTGGCGCCCGCCAACACGGCGCGGGGGCTGAGCGGCAGCACGCCCGGCGTTTGCAGCAGGGCCAGATCCCCCAGCCAGCACAGCCCCTCGGCAGGCACCTGCACGGTGGTCGGGCGTGGTGGCTCAGTGGCTGGCGGGACCACTGGCGGCTGATAGGTGGCTCGCAGGCCTGGGGGCTGCCAGGCCTGATCGGCCGCCAGCCAGTCCCAGGGATTGGACTGGGGCGTGGCTGGCGGCAGCAAGGCGGCGCGGGTGAGGTAGCCCTCGCAGAGGATGTCGCCGGTGTCGATGCCGGGGCCGTTGTCGCGGCTGGAGATCAGCTTGGTTTGCTGAATCGAGCAGTCGATCACCTGACGGCAGACCGTCACCGGAACCTTGGCGCCCGGGTGTTGCTGCTGCTGAAGCATCAGGCGCACATTGGCGACCTCCTGCAGCGCCGTGACCGGGGTGGCGCTCATCAGGAGCGGATCAAGGTGCCGGAGAACGGCGTCGGCGCCGGGGGGCACCAGGAGACCAGGCCGGGGAGGATCAGCAGCAGGTTGGCCACATGGCCGCGTCGCTGGGGGCCGGAGCTGAGGCCATAGCTGTTGGCGGTGGGTTCGGCGTATTCCGTCGACACCTCCTCCAGCAGCAGCTCAGTGGCGTACTCGATCACATCGAGCTTCTTCTTGGGCAGCTCAGCTGGCACCGGCCCAGCGGCGGCCTTGCGGGTGGTCTTGATCACGAATGGCTCCACCGGCGTGCCCCCAGCGGCCAGGCCTCCATCGATCACCGCGATGGCGTCGAGCGAGGCCTTGGCGGCGGGGATCGCCTCGGGGTAGCTGCGCTCCAACTGGGCCATGGCGTCGTTGATGGCGCGCAGAGCAGGCGCGGTGACGGGGATCAGCAGGGCGCGGCGGATCGCCTCCAGATCAGCAGGACGCCAGGCGTTTGGGTTGGGGGTGGGGTTGGCAAGTGGGTTGGTCATCAGCTGTGCTGCGGGCAGGGAACGGCGAACGATTCCGTCGCCGAGCCGCTGATCGGGTTGACCACACCCGGAGCGGCGGCGAGCGACAGCTGGTGGCGCAGCTCAGCGGTGCTGATCACACCTCGCTCATGCAGCGTGAGCCACTCGCCCACGCTCGGCTGGGGCCGCAGCGGCGGGGTAAGCGGCGTCACGGTGAGCGCCAGGCCGGCTCCTGGCACCAGGCTGTCACCGGTGAGCGAGCACCAGTGCTCCAGCACCGTCGCGAAGACCGAGGTCTTCTGGGTGGCCAGCGACTGCAGCAGGGCGTAGGCCTGGCCGGCGGTAAGCGAAATCTCGGTTTCACTGCGGCCGGCACCGCGGTTCTGGGTCGGCACCAACGCATCACGGCGCATGGTTTCATCCAGCAGCGTCAGGTAGGCGCGGTGCTCAGCGAGCGAGCGGGCGCGGATCTCCTTCCAGTTGAAGTCCGCCCCCTCGGGCAGGTCCATGAAGGTGGAGGTGGAGAGCACCAGCTGCTCGGGGGCGCGGGGTTCACCGTCCTCGCTGCGCTGGAAGCCGTACTGATCCACCAGACCGCTGCGCACACCCACCGGCAGAGCGCAGCGACTGAGCAGGTCCTCGTATTCGCTCTTGAGCCGGTAGTGGGTGAGGTACTGGTTGGCGAGGCCCAGGTGGGGCAGATCGCCCTCACCGAAGGCCGCCCCATCGGCGGCATACCAGACCACCGGCATGGTGTGCTGGCGGGGGAGCAGCAGTGGTGGACCAAGCCGCTGGGCCTCGTATCCACTGGCGGCACTGCTGCTGGCGACCGCGCCATTCGGCACAGCGGCAAAGGTTTCGACGGCCAGGCCGTCATCACCGAGGGTGGCCTGGTGGTACAGCCAGTCCTCGAGCCGCGGCGCCTCGGTCCCATCGGGCGGCAAATGATGCACCGGGATGGCGCTGTCGTACAGCGGCTGCCGGGGAGCCCTGCGGTCCTGACGCCAGTTCAGTCGGTGCGGCGGGCTGTCGGGGCTGGGCAGGTGCCAATCGAGCAGATCACCACGCGGCACCAAGGAGAGCCGCGGCAGCGAGAGGCGATCACCGCGGCGGATGGCATCGAGGCGGTGCCCCTCTGATGGCCAGCCCCGCAGGGGCGGCAGCACCAGGATCAAGCAGCCGCCATCGCGCAGCACCAGCAGATCGGCAATGAACAGGAACACGCCCAGATCGGTGCCGCGCCCGTCCACATCGGAGATCACCCGCTGCAACGACTGCGGCAGGGCCAGGTACTCCAGGAAGGAGAGCATCCCGGCGTAGGTGCGCAAGGCATCGCG
>CALRVC020000091.1:0-5000 GCA_943371515.1 Synechococcus sp. UW140
TGTGGTATGTTTTTGGACTGCGCGTGAGCCGGAAGGTGAGCGCTGCAGGGCTTGCAACTGAAGAGGGGGCGAGAGCCTGCCGCCGGTGTTGTAAGTTTCCAAAGCGGTTGGGAGACCACCGCGAGCCGCCGGAAGCCGAGAGGCAGAAGGAGGAGCACCTGGACAACTAAAAAGTTTAGGAACTGACGCTTTTGCTGCGTCGGGGTCCGAAGTGAAGGGAAGAGCAGTGAGCTCCTGGAAGGGAGGCACAGCTTGTGAGCAGAGCTGAGGAGTCTGACGAGATAGCAGCAGAGGTGTGAGGTCCCGTCAAAAGAAACAAGCATCAGGATTTTGCCTGAATGTTGATAGGGTCACTTTCACGGGTGAATTTATCAATGAATGTTCAGGTGAGAGACGATGCGACCGGATCTGAGTGATTTGGAAAGTCGTTGCAAAGCAACTGAAAGAAGTTGTGACGGCCGGATGGATGAGTGATCGAGACTCGATTGTCAGGGGAGACTCTGGTGAGGAATGAGCGCGAAAGGTTATCTATGAAGGTAGTCGTAATTAAAATCAGTAAAGCGTGTGATGCACTCTCGAACCCTTCTGGCTAGAAGGAGGCCTTAACTGATGGCTGATGCAAGTCAGTCAATTGGGTAATGGCGACATCATTTGCGATGAAGATCATTTTAATTTTAGCGCAAGCGAGAATTAAGTTGATTAGAGTTTAAAGGAATGATGAATACAACGGAGAGTTTGATCCTGGCTCAGGATGAACGCTGGCGGCGTGCTTAACACATGCAAGTCGAACGAGCCTTCGGGCTAGTGGCGGACGGGTGAGTAACGCGTGGGAATCTGCCCTCAGGAGGGGGATAACGGCCGGAAACGGCCGCTAATACCCCATATGCCGAGAGGTGAAACGAATTTCGCCTGGGGATGAGCCCGCGTCTGATTAGCTAGTTGGTGAGGTAATGGCTCACCAAGGCTTCGATCAGTAGCTGGTCTGAGAGGATGATCAGCCACACTGGGACTGAGACACGGCCCAGACTCCTACGGGAGGCAGCAGTGGGGAATTTTCCGCAATGGGCGCAAGCCTGACGGAGCAACGCCGCGTGAGGGACGAAGGCCTCTGGGCTGTAAACCTCTTTTCTCAAGGAAGAAGACATGACGGTACTTGAGGAATAAGCCACGGCTAATTCCGTGCCAGCAGCCGCGGTAATACGGGAGTGGCAAGCGTTATCCGGAATTATTGGGCGTAAAGCGTCCGCAGGCGGCCTTGAAAGTCTGTTGTTAAAGCGTGGAGCTCAACTCCATTTAAGCAATGGAAACTACAAGGCTAGAGTGTGGTAGGGGCAGAGGGAATTCCCGGTGTAGCGGTGAAATGCGTAGATATCGGGAAGAACACCAGTGGCGAAGGCGCTCTGCTGGGCCATAACTGACGCTCATGGACGAAAGCCAGGGGAGCGAAAGGGATTAGATACCCCTGTAGTCCTGGCCGTAAACGATGAACACTAGGTGTCGGGAGAATTAACCCTTCCGGTGTCGTAGCCAACGCGTTAAGTGTTCCGCCTGGGGAGTACGCACGCAAGTGTGAAACTCAAAGGAATTGACGGGGGCCCGCACAAGCGGTGGAGTATGTGGTTTAATTCGATGCAACGCGAAGAACCTTACCAGGGTTTGACATCCTGCGAATCCCTTGGAAACGAGGGAGTGCCTTCGGGAACGCAGTGACAGGTGGTGCATGGCTGTCGTCAGCTCGTGTCGTGAGATGTTGGGTTAAGTCCCGCAACGAGCGCAACCCACGTCTTTAGTTGCCAGCATTCAGTTGGGCACTCTAGAGAGACCGCCGGTGATAAACCGGAGGAAGGTGTGGATGACGTCAAGTCATCATGCCCCTTACATCCTGGGCTACACACGTACTACAATGCTACGGACAAAGGGCAGCAAACTCGCGAGAGCTAGCAAATCCCATAAACCGTGGCTCAGTTCAGATCGTAGGCTGCAACTCGCCTACGTGAAGGAGGAATCGCTAGTAATCGCAGGTCAGCATACTGCGGTGAATACGTTCCCGGGCCTTGTACACACCGCCCGTCACACCATGGAAGTTGGCCATGCCCGAAGTCGTTACTCCAACCCGCAAGGGAGGAGGACGCCGAAGGTGGGGCTGATGACTGGGGTGAAGTCGTAACAAGGTAGCCGTACCGGAAGGTGCGGCTGGATCACCTCCTAACAGGGAGACAATAACTGATCGTGATGTCTGGCTAAATTATTGCTAGGCCATGATCCTGTCATCTCGATGGTTAATCGGTACCTCAACCGACAAAAGCGAAGCCAAAAGCAACTCTAGCAATGGAGAAGCTGATGAGCTGTCGTGGATGTCTTTTCAGTTCCTAAACTTTGTCTAGGTCACCCCGCAAGGGTATCCCTGGGCCATTAGCTCAGGTGGTTAGAGCGCACCCCTGATAAGGGTGAGGTCCCTGGTTCAAGTCCAGGATGGCCCATTCGTGTTTGGGGGTTTAGCTCAGTTGGTAGAGCGCCTGCTTTGCAAGCAGGATGTCAGCGGTTCGAGTCCGCTAACCTCCACTGACCAACCCATCCGGATCGCGAAAGCAACGGGAGAGCTTGTGGTGGTGATTTTAGATTTTTGTACTGAGAGAAGGACTCTAGCTTCCTTTCATCTCATGGTTAGCCGAAATCCTTGAAACAGATTCAGGTGTCAGCCGTGATTGAAAAGACGCTGGACTCCAGCAGGATCAACCGCGAGGTCGATGTTTGTGGTGTTCAGTAGAACCTTGACAACTGCATAGGTAAGTCTGTAAATAAAGCATCTCATGGATGCTTCAATAGCAGCCAACAATTCCAGTGGCCTTGGTCGCTGAAATGAAGGTTTGTTATTGGAGTGATTCTAGAGTAGGAGCCGAGACTCCACATTGCTCCTGGTTCTTGCCGAAAGAATCGGGTTTGATCTTGTTTTCATAAACAGCAAGTGATGGAAAGGAGAAATTCGACAAATCAGTTGCAGTCGTTGAAAGCAGGAGAATCTGCGTACAACCGCAGCAAGGTGGTGTGGAGATAAATTGGTCAAGCTACAAAGGGCTCACGGTGGATACCTTGGCACACAGAGGCGATGAAGGACGTAGTTACCTGCGATAAGTCTCGGGGAGCTGGAAACACGCTTTGATCCGGGAATTTCCGAATGGGGCAACCCCTAGAACGGCCAGCTGAATCCATAGGCTGGCACGAGCCAACCCAGCGAACTGAAACATCTTAGTAGCTGGAGGAAAGGAAAGTAAAAACGACTCCCTAAGTAGCGGCGAGCGAACGGGGAAGAGCCTAAACCGATGGTTTCGACCATCGGGGTTGTGGGACAGCAACGTGGACCAGTGACGTTAGTGGAAGCGTTTGAAAGGCGCGCCATAGAGGGTGAAAGCCCCGTACGCGAAAACGAATCTGGCCTAGCTGTATCCCGAGTAGTACGGAGCACGTGAAATTCCGTATGAATCTGCGAGGACCACCTCGTAAGGCTAAGTACTCCTGTGTGACCGATAGCGCAACAGTACCGCGAGGGAAAGGTGAAAAGAACCCCGGGAGGGGAGTGAAATAGAACATGAAACCGTGAGCTTACAAGCAATGGGAGCCCGACTGATCGGGTGACCGTGTGCCTGTTGAAGAATGAGCCGGCGACTTATAGGCACTGGCAGGTTAAACCGGGAATGGTGGAGCCATAGCGAAAGCGAGTCTGAATAGGGCGATCGTCAGTGTTTATAGACCCGAACCCGGGTGATCTAACCATGGCCAGGATGAAGCTTGGGTGATACCAAGTGGAGGTCCGAACCGACTGATGTTGAAAAATCAGCGGATGAGCTGTGGTTAGGGGTGAAATGCCAATCGAACCCGGAGCTAGCTGGTTCTCCCCGAAATACGTTGAGGCGTAGCGTCTAGTGCTATAGCAGGGGGGTAAAGCCACCGTTTCGGTGCGGGCTGCGAGAGCGGTACCAAATCGAGACGAACTCTGAATACCCTGTGTGAAACTAGGCAGTCAGACTGTGGGGGATAAGCTCCATGGTCGAAAGGGAAACAGCCCAGACCGCCAGCTAAGGTCCCCAAATCAATGCTGAGTGATAAAGGAGGTGGGATTGCCCAGACAACCAGGAGGTTTGCCTAGAAGCAGCCATCCTCAAAGGAGTGCGTAATAGCTCACTGGTCGAGCGATCCTGCGCCGAAAATGAACGGGGCTAAGCATTGTACCGAAGCTGCGGATTTAATTGTTCTTAGGAACATTCAAATGGTAGGGGAGCGTTCCATGTGGGGCGAAGCGTTAGCGTAAGCGGGCGTGGACTGCATGGAAGTGAGAATGTCGGCTTGAGTAGCGAAAACATGGGTGAGAATCCCATGCCCCGAAACCCTAAGGGTTCCTCCGGCAGGCTCGTCCGCGGAGGGTTAGTCAGGACCTAAGGCGAGGCCGAAAGGCGTAGTCGATGGACAACAGGTCAACATTCCTGTACCTGTCATGTTTTGGGAAGGGGGACGGAGAAGGCTAGCCCAGCCAGATGTTGGTTACTGGTTCAAGCGTTCGAGGCGTTGAGGGGTGGTGAAAACACCCTGAGCTGAGGCGTGAGTACGAGCTGCTACGGCAGCGAAGTGGGTGATGTCAAGCTTCCAAGAAAAGCCCTATACCCGTTAAGGCATGACGGCCTGTACCCGAAACCGACACAGGTGGGGTGGTAGAGAATACCGAGGGGCGCGAGATAACTCTCTCTAAGGAACTCGGCAAAATGGCCCCGTAACTTCGGGAGAAGGGGTGCCACCGCAAGGTGGTCGCAGTGAAGAGGCCCAGGCGACTGTTTACCAAAAACACAGGTCTCCGCTAAGTCGCAAGACGATGTATGGGGGCTGACGCCTGCCCAGTGCCGGAAGGTTAAGGAAGCTGGTCAGCGCAAGCGAAGCTGGCGACTGAAGCCCCGGTGAACGGCGGCCGTAACTATAACGGTCCTAAGGTAGCGAAATTCCTTGTCGGGTAA